>SVHJ01000019.1 GCA_015055835.1 Clostridiales bacterium
ACTAAAAACGGTAGGTGTCTACCGTTTTCTTAACGTTCTCGTTCGAATCCCCCGCGCAAACTCACACAAAACAAAAAACCTAAACCAAAAAATGGTTTAGGTTTTTCGTGGCGGAGAGCGAGGGATTCGAACCCCCGTGGGCTTGCACCCAAACGGTTTTCAAGACCGCCTCGTTATGACCACTTCGATAGCTCTCCAAAACGCTGTTTTCTAACAACGTTATTATAATATATTATTTTTTGATTTTTTGCAACTGTTTTTAATAGGTTTTTTAAAATTATTCCCCCATTTTTACAAGTTCTACACCTGCTTCCTTAAAAAGTTCTATTGAAAACTCGTCTGGATAGCCGTGTTTATATACTACCTTACTGATACCTGCGTTTATTATCATTCTTGCACAAATTACACAAGGTTGGTGTGTACAGTATAACACTGCATCCTTTACGCTAACGCCTGATTTTGCTGCTTGTATAATTGCGTTTTGTTCAGCGTGTACTGCATAACATACTTCTTGCATTGTGCCACTTGGAATGTTCCTTTCTCTTCTTAAGCAAACACCCCTTTCAGTACAACTTTTAATACCTGCAGGCGCACCGTTATAGCCCGTTGTTAATATTCTTTTATCTTTAACAATTACTGCACCGATATGTCTATTTTCTTGATAACAGCTTGACCAAGTAGCCACCGTTTCAGCCATTTGCATAAATCTTAAATCCCATTTATCCATAAAAACTTTTCCCCTACGTTCTATTTTTATATATTGTATCATATTATCTATTATTTTGCAAAATATTTTTCATTTTTTTTGGCTAAAACGCATATTTTTCATTGACAAAAATTTTTTATAGTATATAATTAAACTTAGCACTTAAACAAACAGAGTGCTAAAACAAAAAATGACGGAGGTTTTAATATTATGAACGTTAAACCATTGTTTGATAAAGTTGTTGTTGAAGCAGTTGTTGCTGAAGATAAGACTAAAAGTGGTTTTATTTTACCATCAGCTTCTCAAGAAAAACAACAAACTGCTAAAATTATTGCAGTAGGTCCTGGTGGCATTATTGACGGTAAAGAAATCGTTATGCAAGTTAAGGTTGGCGATAAAGTTCTTTATTCTAAATACGCTGGTAGCGAATTCAAAATTGACGGAAAGGAACTTACTATCATTCGTCAAAGCGACATTTTAGCAATTATTGAAGATTAATTATAAGGAGATATATAAATGGCTAAACAATTAAAACACGGTGAAGAAGCTAGAAAAGCTTTAGAAAACGGCGTTAATATCCTTGCTGATACTGTTAAAATTACCATCGGCCCTAAAGGAAGAAACGTTGTATTAGATAAAAAATTCGGCGCACCACTTATTACTAACGACGGTGTGACTATTGCTAAGGAAATTGAACTTGAAGATCCGTTTGAAAATATGGGCGCTCAATTAGTTAAGGAAGTTTCTACTAAAACTAACGACGTTGCTGGTGACGGTACTACTACTGCTGTTGTTCTTGCTCAAGCAATGATTAGAGAAGGCTTAAAGAACGTTGCTGCCGGCGCTAACCCTATTATTTTAAGAAAAGGTATTGATGGTGCTGTTAAAGTTGCTGTTAATGAACTTAAAGCTCTTTCTAAGCCTATTGATAGCAAAAATTCTATCGCTCAAGTTGCCTCTATCTCTGCTGGAGATGAAAGTATTGGCGAACTAATTTCTGACGCTATGGAAAAGGTTGGTAAAGACGGCGTTATTACCATTGAAGAAAGCAGAACTATGAAAACTGAACTTAACATAGTTGAAGGTATGCAATTTGATAGAGGTTATGCTTCTGCTTATATGGTTACGAATACTGACAAGATGGAAGCAGTACTTGAATCCCCTCTTATTTTAATTACTGATAAGAAAATTTCTTCAATTCAAGAAATTTTACCTATAATTGAACCTATCGCTCAACAAAACAGAAGACTTTTAATTATTTCTGACGACTTAGAAGGCGACGTTTTAGCTGCTTTAGTTGTTAATAAGTTAAAGGGCGTATTTAACTGTGTTGCTGTTAAAGCCCCTGGTTTTGGCGACAGAAGAAAGGCTTTACTTGAAGATATTGCCGTTTTAACTGGTGGTACTGTTATTTCTAACGACGTTGGTTATGAATTTAAAGACGTTACTTTAGATATGTTAGGTAGAGCATCTACTATTAAAATTGATAAAGATTACACTACTATTATCGGTGGTGCCGGTCTTCCTGAAGCTATTGAATCAAGAAAGGTTGCTATTAAGAATATGATTTTAGAAACTGAATCTGATTACGATAGAGAAAAGTTAAAGGAAAGACTTGCTAAACTTTCTGGTGGTGTTGCAGTTATTAACGTTGGTGCTGCTACTGAACTTGAAATGAAAGAAAAGAAACTTCGTATTGAAGACGCATTAAACGCTACTAAAGCTGCTGTTGAAGAAGGTATTGTGCCTGGTGGTGGTATTGCTTTAATTTCTACTATTAAGGCATTAAAGAACTACGTTAAATCTTTAGATGGTGATGCTAAGACTGGTGCTTCTATCGTTCTTCGTGCTGTTGAAGAACCACTAAGACAAATTGCTACTAACGCAGGTCTTGACGGCGCAGTTATTTTACACGAAGTATTAAAATCTAAGAACCCTAACTTTGGTTTCAACGCTTTAACTAATAAGTACGTTGATATGGTTGAAAATGGTATTATTGACCCTACTAAAGTTACTCGTTCTGCTTTAGAAAATGCTGCATCAGTTGCTTCAGTATTCTTAACTACTGAAAGTATTATTGCTGACATTCCTGAAAAAACTCCTCCTATGCCTGCTGGTATGGACGGTATGGGTGGAATGTATTAAGCCAATTAATAAAAAATTAAAACTAAAAAGCCACTATTATTAGTGGCTTTTTTAATAGATTTTATTTGCTTTTTAATTAACTATAATTTAATAACCTATTAAAAAACGGTAGAATATTCTACCGTTTTTTATTTGTTAAATTAATCTTCTGGGAAGATATCTCCTCCATCACCTGGACCAAACATCATTATTATAATACCATTATTATTTTGCGTTTCATTAACAGTACTATCAGTAATTTTATACATAGAATTACTTGGAACAATTCTTTCACCGTTAATTATAACAGAACATCTGTAAAGTTTATCTTTACCATCTAATACTTTATAATAAGTCCAACCACTATCAGTTTTTGGCGATATAATTATACTACCATTATCATCAACTGAAACTTCATAAGGTACTTCATAAGTATTAAATCCAGTAGTAATATCTGCATAAGGATTTACAACTGCTACCGTATTATTATCAACGGTAATATTAACTACACCGTCTATATAACTCTTGATAATTGCAAGTTCATCAGTTGTGAAACGTGAGAAGTATCCATCTTTCGTATCAGTAACGTAAATTTCATCAGAAACAGTTGTTCTATCTTTATATGCCATTAATGCAACACTATAAATACTTCTTGCATTTGTTTCATCATAGTTTGCATAAATATTTGCAGTTGTTCCGTCGTCATAACTAACTGTTACAAAGCCTCTACCTATAAATTCTCTTGCATAGTTATATGTAAATATATTTACTATACTACCCTTATAATAATCACCATAAATTGCACTAAATTCTAAGTTTACTTTATAATCTGTAACTAATCCCTTACTTCCATTTGGATAATTTTCTACAATAAAGTCACTAGTTATAGTATCTAATGGTGCAATCAAGGTGTGTAAACTAATTTTTTCTGCAACATTAGCACCAGTAACTTCATATTTAGTATAAAATTCTAGACCTGAAGCGCCACCTGCAACTAGTCTTATACTAGCACCAGAAACCATTTCAAGTTTAAGGTAAACTGGTGTAAATACGTATTCTTTAACTTCTTCCTTTGTTGCTGGATTTTGAATCGGAATTTTTACTCCTTGATTGTATAAACCTAATTCTTCATTATACCAACCAAGAGCTTGACCGTCTTCACTATCATCTACAAAAGGCGTTATGTAATCATAACTTGATTTTATTACCGTTTCACCATTTTTAAAGGTAACTTTATGTAGATTTGTTAAATTTTCTACCTCTTCATAAACGTTAGAATTATAAACGTAAATTATCGTTGCATATTGCCTACCATTTACGTAAGAAACAATACTCTTTAATCCGTTAGTAAGTGTTGATAAATATTCCTTTTTAATTGTCATTGTTTTGTCATTATTAACAACGTAATAAGAAGGGTCAATTATATCAAAACCTTCAATATCATCATTCCAAATTTCTACCTTTTCTATACCAAGCCCTCTATGGTCTGCCACATAAGTTACGTCGTCTGGATTAGATGCGTCAAAATCAGCTTTTTCTGCAAAACTAGGGATACCTGCACCTTCTACTTTGATACTTTGAACGTCAAAATAACAATCTATTCCCATATAAGCAAAAATCCAAAAACCAGTAATATTTCCAACAGGTGTAACGGCAAACGTTGCTATTTGCCAACCGCCTGCTACTGTAGAATAATCACCATCTTTAACAACACTATAATCAGTATTAGTTCCACTACGGAATCTAAAAATAAAATCTTTATCTGTAGTTGAAAAATTACTACTTAATCTATACTTAAGCGTGATTCTATATTGTTGAACAGGTAACCTTTCTGAATCAGTTGCAACGAAAGACATTGCTGCTGCGCTATTTTCAGTCGATAAAGTTACTCTTGCAAAATTTACTTCATCTTCTTCCATTATCTCAATGACACCACTTTGCGCTTTGTTAAGCTTACTAAAATAATCATTAGTGCTACTAATAGTAATATCAGGAGTCGTTACACTAGTCGTACCAACTGTAGAATCATAAAAACTAATCGTTGTTATATCTTCATATTCTACTTTATTTTCACTACCAGCCATAACCATACTAACAGAAAAAGATACAAGCATTAAACATATTACACTCAATAAAATTAAAACTATTTTTTTCATCTTAAAACCTAATTATTATATTTTAACATATTAAAAATAAATACCCTTTTTGTATTTTTTTGTATATTTACTATACAACTTCTTCATTATCATCTAAAGGTTCTTCTATTTTAGAAGCCTTTAGTTCTATAATTTCTTCATCAAGTTCAACTTCAATTTCGTCTGCATTGACAGTTTTATAATATCTTACTAAAAAACAAGCAAGCGTTGCCATCAATAATATTCCTGCTATTATAAGCAAAATAATAAGCCCTGAATCCATAATTTTTCCCTTTTTAATATAGCGTTTCAATTTCTTTTCTTGGTTCGTTAGTTACCCTAATACCAAGTTTTTTAAATGTACTTGCATCTACGTGAGCAAGAATTACGCTTGAATGAAGTTCTGAACCCCTTAGTTTTGGTAGTTCTGCTATCGCCTTTTTTGCAAGTGGATCGGCAGAGGCACAAATTGAAAGAGCCATTAAAACCTCATCTGTATGAAGTCTTGGGTTTGCACTGCCCATATGTTTTACTTTAAGTTCTTGTATAGGTTCAATTACCGTTGGAGAGATAAGTTTTACTTCATCATCAATTCCTGCTAAAACTTTTAAGGCGTTTAGTAAAAGGGCCGCGCTTGAACCTAATAATTTACCCGTTTTACCTGTAACTATAGTTCCATCGTGAAGTTCAATTGCACAAGCTGGAGCACTAGTTAATTTTTCCTTTTCAAGAGCAGGTTTTACGACCTTTCTATCATCAATGGTTATATCTAAATTTTGCATTAAAAGTTCGATTTTTGATAAAATATCGCTACTTATTTTACCATTTCTCAAATCCATTTTTGCTTGATAATATCTTCTAATAACTTCTTGCTTAGAAGCCTTTGAGCATACTTCATCATCAGTTATACAGTAGCCTGCCATGTTTACGCCCATGTCTGTTGGCGAATTATATGGTGATTCCCCTTGTATTTTCTTAAATATGGCGTTAAGTACAGGGAAAATTTCAACGTCTCTATTATAGTTAACAGCCCTTTCACCATATTTTTCTAAGTGATATGGGTCTATCATATTAACGTCGTTTAAGTCGGCTGTTGCTGCCTCATAAGCGATGTTTACAGGGTGCTTTAATGGTAAGTTCCAAATAGGGAAAGTTTCAAACTTAGCGTACCCTGCTTTTATACCACGTTTATTGTCGTGATATAATTGTGATAGGCAGGTTGCCATTTTACCACTACCTGGTCCTGGCGCAGTTACTACTACTAGTTTTTTAGTAGTTTCAATATATTCGTTTTTACCATAACCGTCATCACTAACGATTTTCGCTATATCTGATGGATAACCCTCAATCGAATAGTGTCTATATACCTTAACCCCATTATTTTCTAAACGATGTTGAAAACTTATTGCACTTGCTTGGTTTGCAAACATTGTTAATACAACGCTACCTACATATAAACCTTTACTTCTAAAAATATCAATTAGTCTTAATACGTCTAATTCGTAAGGAATGCCGATATCACTTCTTGACTTGTTATTTTCAATATCGTGGGCGCTTATAACAATTAAAATTTCAACGTCATCTTTAAGTTCAAGTAGCATTTTAATTTTACTGTCGGCTAAAAAGCCTGGTAGTACCCTTGACGCATGATAATCGTCAAAAAGTTTTCCACCAAACTCAAGGTAAAGTTTGTCGCCAAACATATTAATTCTTTCGGTAATCTTTTCCGATTGTAGTGCTAAATATTTTAGATTGTCAAACCCGATTTTATCCATAGTAACGCTACCTCAAATTTTTCTTTTAAAAAAAGGGGTTAGTACCCCCTCATAAAATTACAAATAAATTGCTTCATATTGGTTTTTTTATTATCTGTTTTTAACATAAATCTTCCTCAAACACAATTCCTAACTATTGTATCAAAACTATTAAAAAAAGTCAATAGTAATAAAAATTTATTTATTTTTTTAAATTTACCTATTGAACAAACATATAAATAATGATATAATAATTTTAATAAAATATTTGGAGGTCAAAAATATGGCAAAACAAGATTATTTTGGTCTTAGTAGAATTGTTAGTATTATTTTAGCAATTATTCCTATCACTTCTTTAATTTGTGGTGTTGTTACTAGATTTAAGGAAGGTCACCTTATTGCCGCTATTTTAAGAATTATTTTAGGCTGGAATATTATTTATATTCTTGACATCGTTCTTATGATTTTAAGTGGTAGAATTCTTAGAATACTAAATATTTAACCAAATCAAAAGGGGGCTTAATTAAGTCCCCTTTGTTTTTTAAAGCACTTTTTATAAGTGCTTTTTTATTTTGTTTCTTCTAATTTCTTATTTTTTCTATAACGAATAAGTGCAATTATAACTGAAGATAAGGTTAAAAAATCGCTTATGAACGACATTAGGTAGCCTTTTGATATACTGTTGCACATCCAAAAAACGTAGGCAATAAAAGAGAATATTCTTATATTTCTTTCCTTTGTCATAAAAAAGGCTGTTGTTGAGCCTATTCCCCCTAAAATTGGAAAAATATCTTTGTATGTGTTAAAAGAAATTATGCCAAAAGTTAAATTTATAGCAATAAAAACGAACAGAAAGGCTATACTTTTTGCCCAAGCATACTTTTCTTTTAATAAGAAAAAACCGTTTCTTATAACCGATACAGAAGCAATTAAGCCACTTGTTAAGTCGCCGTTTAGCAAATAGTAGCATATCCAAGTAAGTGATGCAAGAGCGTGTACTAAAAGTATTCTTTTTCTGTTTTTCATTTGAAAAGAAAGCACTAAAAATGCAATCGCTATAGCCCCTACTATATATGTAATTATATCGTGCCAAACACCTAATTTATTTTCTAAAAACGGCACTATATTTTGTGAAATATCTGCTAAAAAACCCATAATTTTTCCTTTTATAACAATCGTATTATACCATAAAAAAGTTTTTTTGCAAATGCAAGAGAGTACACACCTTTGCTTTTTTCAACTTTTTTGAATATTTTTCATAAAATATTAGGATAATAAAATTAAAAGGAGAATTATATGAACCCATTTAATGAGAAACCCGTTTCTATTTTAGGCAGTTTTCAAAACTGGAAACAACTTTATCCTAAAGCATACAACAAGTATGAAGTTGACCCTTATACTAAAACAAGAATTATTTTAATGAACGGTACGGAGTTTGAAGCAAACTGGTTTTCACACCAACTTGCTAGGCACACAGACAACAACGATTTAAGAAGAGAAATAAGTATTACCCGTGCTATTGAAAAGCAACAACAACTGAAAATTTCGCTACTTAAACCGTGTAATGAAAGTCCACTAGAACACACTATCGGCTACGAACAATTAGCCGTTGACCTAACTGCTGAACTTGCTAAAAGAGAGTGCGACTGCTACGTTAAAAAGGCGTTAGATTTTGCCCTACTTGAAGACTTTGACCATTTATATCGCTATGCTGATTTATTACAAATGGAACAAGGCGTTATTGCAGAAAAGTTAGTTGGTAGATATACGGAAATTATGCCTGGTAGACCAACAATTTCTCATCACAGATTTAATAAAGATAACGTTAAACGTGGTATCAACAGTAAAACGGCTGATAAGCAAACTATATTATCTACTATGATAATTACGGCTGCTGAACAACAAACAATGAACTACTATATGAATATAACTAACCTTGCGACTAACGACCTATCAAGAAAGTTATATGAGGAAATTTGTTTAGTTGAAGAAGAACACGTTACTCAATACGAATCTTTAATGGATTCTAACGCAACTTGGCTTGAAATGCTTTTATGGCACGAATATTGTGAGTGTTATTTGTATTGGTCTTGCTACGTTACTGAAACGGATGCTTATATTAAAGCATTGTGGGAAGAAAACTTAAATATTGAAATAGGTCATTTACACAAGGCTGTTGAACTTCTTAAAAAGTATGAACACAAAGATTATACTGAAGTTATACCTGACGGTACTTTCCCTGCTCCTATTTCTTTACACGAAAATATTGAATACGTACGTGAGATTTTAGGCACAACCGTTCAATTTACCGGTCATTTAGAAGACTATATAAACGTAAACGAACTACCAAGTGATGCAAACTTTTTCCAATACCAAAAAATTATTAACCCTACTATTGAAATTGTTCCATCACACCTAGTTATTGACGCGCATATTAGAAATTACGGCAAAGACTATAGGTATGAAGTTGCACCTAACCCTATAAAGGAACTTAGGTCAAGAACTGTTGATAATACTTCAGTTGGTAGAAAACCTGATACTGCATTTAGCACAGACTTTTTCTGTAACGATTGTAAACCTGAAAAATAACTAATTTTTGTAAAACAAAAGGCGAAGAAATCTTCGCCTTTTTTGTTCGTTTTTTTATTTCTTAAAGTATTCAACTGCTGATTTGAACATCTTAATGTCGTGTTCGCCGTAAACGTTTTTGTATAAGCCGTTTCCTATACGTTCAGAGTGTCCCATCTTGCCAAGAACTCTGCCGTCTGGTGAAGTTATACCTTCAATTGCATACATTGAACCGTTAGGGTTAAATGCGATATCGTAAGTAGCCTTTCCTTTTAAGTCAACGTATTGCGTTGCAATTTGACCGTTCTTTGCTAATTCTTTAATTAGTTTTTCATCAGCAATAAATCTACCTTCACCGTGAGAGATTGGTACGTTGATTACGTCACCAACTTTTACACCCTTAAGCCATGGAGATTTGTTTGATGCAATTCTTGTTCTAACAATCTTTGATTGGTGACGACCAATTGTATTGAAAGTTAGGGTTGGGCAAGTTTCATCAGTATCAATAATCTTACCGTAAGGAACAAGTCCTAATTTGATAAGCGCTTGGAAACCGTTACAAATACCTGCCATTAAACCATCTCTATTTTCAAGTAAATCAGTTACGTTTTCTTTGATTGCTGGGTTTCTAAAGAAGGCCGTTATAAATTTAGCGCTTCCTTCAGGTTCGTCCCCACCAGAGAAACCACCTGGAATAAAGATGATTTGTGATTCTTTAATCTTTTTAGCAAATTCATCAACGCTGTTTTGAATACCTTCTTTACTTAAATTGTTGATAACGAAAACTTCTACTTCAGCACCTGCGTCTAAGAAGGCTTTTGCACTATCCATTTCACAGTTTGTTCCTGGGAATGCTGGAATTAGAACTTTTGGCTTTTCTACCTTAACTTTTGGAAGAACAACTTCTTTTGCTTTATAACTAAAGTTCTTAACTTTTTTGTTTTGAGTTTCAATATTGCAGTTGTAAACACTTTCTAACTTGTCTTCGTAATCGTTTAATAAAGCGTTAAGTGAAACTTTTTCTTTACCATAGATAATTTTATCTTTAGCGATAATTTCACCGATTACTTGTTCGCCGTTAGCATCTTCAACTTCTAAAATAAATGAACCGTAAGAATAACCGAAAATATCTTTTAGGCTTAAGTTTTCAGCATACTTAAAGCCAAGACCGTTACCCATACACATTTTAATAACGCTTTCAGCAATACCACCTAAAGTTGGTGTATAACAAGCATAAGCCTTGCCTGATACTATTAATTCGTTTACCCTCTTAAAGCATTTAATTAATGATTTTGCTTTTGGTAAGCCGTATCTATCGTATTCAGGGGTAATTTTAATTACCTTGTGACCTGCTTTTTTGAATTCGTTTGAAAGAACGTTTTTAACCTTGTCAGTAGTAACTGCAAAAGATACTAAAGTTGGTGGTACGTCTAAATCTTCAAAAGTACCACTCATTGAGTCTTTACCACCGATTGCACCTATACCTAAATCAAGTTGTGCTTTGAACGCACCAAGTAATGCAGAAAGTGGTTTACCCCATCTTTTGCCGTCTTTACCTGGATGTTCAAAATATTCTTGGAAAGATAAGTAAACTTCGTTAAAAGATGCGCCGGTTGCAATAAGTTTACTTACGCTTTCAACTACGGCTAAATATGCGCCGTGGTATGGGCTCTTTTCCGTAATAAATGGATTGTAACCCCAAGCCATCAATGAACAATCATCTGTGTGCTTTTTCTCTACTGAAATCTTTTGTACCATTGCTTGAATTGGTGTTAATTGGTATTTACCACCAAATGGCATTAATACCGTACCTGCACCGATAGTTGAGTCAAATCTTTCAGATAGTCCACGTTTTGAACAAATGTTAAGGTCGTTTACTAAATCTTTATAACCTTTTTCAAAACTTTCAGGAAGTTCTTTATCATATTGTTCTAATTTTTTAGGTGCTATTTCTATGTGTTTTTCAGCACCGTTAGAATTTAAGAATTCTCTTGAAATATCTACTATTTTGTTGCCGTTCCAGAACATTACTAAACGAGGGTTTTCAGTTACTACTGCAACTTGTACTGCGTTTAAGTTTTCCTTTTTAGCAAGTTCAATAAACTTTTCTACGTTTTCTTTTTCAATAACTACTGCCATACGTTCTTGTGATTCACTTATAGCAAGTTCAGTTCCATCAAGACCTTCATACTTTTTAGGAACTGCGTTTAAGTTAATTTCAAGTCCGTCAGCAAGTTCGCCGATTGCTACTGATACACCACCTGCACCAAAGTCGTTACAACGTTTTATCATTAATGAAACTTCTTTATTTCTAAATAAACGTTGAAGTTTTCTTTCTTCAGGAGCGTTACCCTTTTGAACTTCTGCACCACAAGTTTCTACTGATTGAGCGTTGTGTGATTTTGATGAACCAGTTGCACCACCAACACCATCTCTACCAGTTGCACCACCAAGTAAAATAACAACGTCGCCTGCATCTGGGCGTTCTCTTCTAACGTTTTCTTCAGGAGCGGCTGCAACTACTGCACCGATTTCCATTCTCTTTGCAGCGTAACCGTCGTGATAAATTTCATCAACGATACCAGTTGCAAGGCCAATTTGGTTACCATAAGAAGAATAACCTGCTGCTGCAGTTGTAACAATTTTTCTTTGTGGTAATTTACCTTTAATAGTTTCCTTAATAGGTTTAAGTGGGTTAGCAGCACCCGTTACACGCATTGCACCGTAAACGTAAGAACGACCTGAAAGTGGGTCTCTTATAGCACCACCGATACAAGTTGCTGCACCACCAAATGGTTCGATTTCCGTTGGGTGGTTGTGTGTTTCGTTTTTGAATAATAATAACCACTTTTCAGGTTTTCCATCAACTTCAATGTCAACTTTAACCGTACATGCGTTTATTTCTTCAGATTCATCTAATTTTTCAAGTTTACCTTGTTTTTTAAGTTCTTTAACAGCAATAGTCGCTAAATCCATTAAACAAATAGGCTTTTTAGTTCTACCAAGTTT
This sequence comes from Clostridiales bacterium, assembly GCA_015055835.1. GTDB lineage: Bacteria > Bacillota > Clostridia > Christensenellales > Borkfalkiaceae > SIG381. Next base: position 12,297 of record SVHJ01000019.1, read on the forward strand.
TTCACGAAGGGCAAGATATTCTTCATATGCCTTTTCAATAAGTCTATCTTCAAACTTTGCATCATCTATTATCGTTGAGAAAGTTGTATGACGACAGTGGTCTGACCAGTAAGTGTCAATCATACGAATTTCTGTTATAGTTGGATTTCTATTTTCCGTTTTAAAATATTGTTGACAAAAAGCAATATCATCAGCATCCATTGCTAAGCCGTATGCTGAAACGAATTCTTCTAAACCTTTCTTATCTAAGTCAATAAACCCTTCTAACGTTTTTACGCTTTCAGGAATTTCATATTTTGCAGTTAAAGTTTCAGGCAAATCTAGTCCTGCTTCCCTTGCTTCTACTGGGTTTATAACGAAGTTTTTAATTTCCTTTACTTCTTCTTCAGTTAAATCACCATCTAATACGTAAACTTTTGCAGTACGAATTGTAGGACGGTCCCCACAAGAGATAATTTGAATACATTGTGCTGCAGAGTCTGCTCTTTGATCAAATTGACCAGGTAAAAATTCTACTGCAAATATAAACTTTCCTTCAGGTAATTCTTCACTAACAACGTCAAGTTGTGGTTCTGAAAAAACCGTCTTTTTTGCGTAATCAAATAAACTCTTTTCAATATTTTCAGCATCGTATCTATTAATTAAACGAACTGATTTTAGTGAAGTTATTCCTAAAAACTCTCTTATTTCTTGAGTTAATGCGTTTGCTTCGTGCGCAAGTTCTTTTTTCTTTTCTACGTAAACTCTATATACCATTAGTTTTTCTCCGTCACTTTCATTGCTTTTTGACCGATATCTTTTCTATAAAAAGCGTTGTGAAAATGTATTTTTTCAATTTCTTTATAGCCTTTATGAATTGCTTCGCCTAAAGTTTTGCCTTTAGTTGTTAAACCTAATACTCTACCACCGTTTGTTAAAAGTTTGTCGCCTTCAAGTTTTGCGCCGGCTACGTAAAGTTCCCCGTTTAAGCCATCATCTACCGTTATTTCAAAACCTTTGTCGTATTTTTCTGGATAGCCTTTTGATGCCATTATAATACAACAAGCGTTTTCGTTTGAAAACTTAACGTCTTCTTTAGTAAGCGTTCCGTTTTCCGTTTTTTGCATTACGGTAAATAAATCACTTTCCATAAGAGGAAGTACTACTTGAGTTTCAGGGTCACCAAAACGACAGTTATATTCAATTACTTTAGGACCGTCTTTAGTTATCATTAAACCAAAATATAAGCAACCCTTAAAAGTTCTATTTTCCTTATTCATTGCGTTAATTGTTGGTTCAAAGATAGTTTCTTGACAGATTTTTGCAATTTCAGGCGTGTAATAAGGGTTTGGAGCAATTGTGCCCATACCACCAGTATTTAAGCCGTTATCCCCGTCAAGCGCTCTCTTATGGTCCATACTTGAAACCATAGGAACAACCACTTTACCATCAGTAAATGCTAAAACTGAAACTTCAGGGCCTTCTAAAAATTCTTCAATAACAACCGTGTTGCCACTCTTACCAAATTTGCCGTTTTGCATCATATCAACAACGGCTTCCTTTGCTTCTTCAATAGTTTTGGCTATAATAACGCCTTTACCAAGTGCAAGGCCGTCTGCCTTTATAACGATAGGTGCTTTTTCATTATCTAGATATTTAATTGCATCTTCTAAATTATCAAAAGTTTCATACTTTGCTGTTGGTATGTTATACTTTTTCATTAAGTTTTTAGAAAAGGCTTTGCTACCTTCAATAATAGCGGCATCTTTTTTAGGTCCAAAACATTTGATACCTATTTCGTTTAGTCTATCAACTAAACCTAAAACAAGTGGGTCGTCTGGAGCAACTACTGCAAAATCAATTTTGTTTTTAGTAGCAAAATCACAAATTTTGTCAAGTTCAGTTGCACCGATTGGAACTAAAACTGCATCATCTTTCATACCACCGTTACCAGGTAAAGCATAAATAACGCTGATGTCTTTATTTTCTTTTAGTTTTTTTATAATAGCGTGTTCTCTGCCACCGCCACCGATGACCATTACGTTCATTATAAATTTCTCCTTTATCTTAGTGGTGGAATAATCTCATCCCTGTAAATGACATAACCATATCGTAGTTGTCAGCCGCTTCAATAACTAAATCATCACGAACTGAGCCACCTGGTTGCGCAATATACTTAACACCACTCTTTCTTGCTCTTTCAATGTTGTCGCTAAATGGGAAGAAAGCATCACTACCTAAAGTAATACCACTCATGCTAGAAAGATATGCTTTCTTTTCTTCTACTGTAAATGGAGCAGGGCGAACTGCAAAGAATTTTTGCCAGTTATCATCACCGATTACGTCTTCTGCTTCATCAGATAAGTAGATGTCAATAACGTTGTTTCTATCAGGTCTACCTAAAGTATCTTTAAATTGTAAACCTAAAACTCTGTCTGATTGACGTAACATAAATAAGTCTGCCTTTTGACCAGCAAGTCTTGTACAATGGATACGGCTTTGTTGACCTGCACCTACACCGATTGCTTGTCCATCATAAGCATAACATACTGAGTTTGATTGAGTATATTTTAACGTGATTAATGCAATTATCATATCAATTGCAGCATCATCAGTTAAGTTCTTGTTTTTAGTTACGATATTTGATAATAATTCTTTGTTGATTTTGAAGTTGTTTCTTCCTTGTTCAAAAGTAATACCAAATACGTCTTTTGTTTCTTGTAATTCAGGAATATAGTTAGGGTCAATTTTAACTACGTTGTAAGTGCCCTTTCTTTTTGCCTTTAAGATTTCTAAAGCCTTTTCTGAATAAGAAGGAGCAATAATACCGTCAGAAACTTCACGAGCGATAATTTTTGCACAAGTTTCATCACATTCGTCTGAAAGGGCAATCCAGTCACCAAAAGAACTCATTCTATCAGTTCCTCTTGCTCTTGCATAAGCACAAGCGATTGGAGAATCGTTAACGCCTTCAATATCATCAACAAAACAAGCCTTTAATAACTTGTCGCTAAGTTTTTTACCAACGGCTGCACCTGCTGGGCTAACGTGCTTAAAAGAAGTTGCTGAAGGAAGACCCGTTGCTTCTTTTAATTCCTTTACTAATTGCCAACTGTTAAATGCATCTAAAAAGTTAATGTAGCCTGGCTTACCGTTTAATATTTCAACTGGTAATTCCTTACCGTTTTTCATATAAATTTTTGCAGGTTTTTGGTTTGGGTTACAACCATATTTTAATTCAAATTCTTTCATCTTTTGCTCCTTATTTGTTTTTATTGATTAAACGATTTTCTACCGTTTTTGTTTCTAAGTCAATATATCTTACGTATAAAGATATTTTGTTGTTTTCGTCAAGTGCGTTCCAAAGTTTGTTAGTAAACTCATCAATATCGTTAAGTGTTGCTACTCTTTCAGGTTCGCCTTGGAAAGTTGGGATAGGGTTACCATCACATACGTAAGTATGGATAAAGTGACCTAGTCCTGCGATAGATGGATAGTTAAAAGTATAACGATTACACTTTGTACCTTCAGCGTCTGCACTCTTTAAAATGCTCATTTCATAATCAAAGTCATTATCGCCTAAATATGCAATACCACTTATTCTTGGTGTTAAGTTTGGTGCATCAGGTTCAAATTCACGTGATTTTAATGCTTCAGTAAAACTTTTGCCATCTTTTAGTCCGTTAAAAATTGTGTCAGTTTGGTCACCGTTTGTTACGATAACTTTGTTGTCTAATGAACGAATTGCTGCGTAAATAATTAAACTTGGGTCTTCTACCTTTGATGCGTCAAATGGTTCTGTAAAAACTTCTCCGTTCTTTTCAGAGAAAATTCTGTTTCTACTATTTGCGCTTCTGCCCATAATAAAATAAGCAAAACAAGCCTTTTTTGCGTCAGGTGTTTTACCTATTATGATACCACGACCTACGTAAGAATTGCCTTCAATAAGTTCATTAACGTCATTAATTTTGTAAATATCCATATCAATCTATCTCCAATTTTACTTTTTTAAGTTTTTGCACACCATTTCAGTTGCTTTTGGCAAAATTTTCCATTCAGCAATTTCCATAACCCTTTTTTGTAAGGTTTCAGGCGTGTCGTTCTTTTTAATATTTACGGCTTTTTGTAATATAATTTCACCACCGTCAGGTATTTCGTTAACAAAATGCACGGTTGCACCAGTTACCTTTACGCCCTTTTTTAAAGCGGCTTCGTGTACCCTTAAACCGTAAAAACCTTCTCCACAAAAAGAAGGTATAAGTGAAGGGTGAACGTTAATTATGCGTTTATCGTACTTTTTAGTAAAATTTTCACTTAAAATACTCATAAATCCTGCTAAAATTATTAGTTCTATACCCTTTTCTTCTAAAATTTCTATAATTTTTTCTTCAAAAGCCTCTTGTGAGCCAAGTTCTTTTTTTAGAACAACTTTGCTTTCAATTCCTGCTTTTTTTGCTCTTTCTAATGCGTAAGCGCCTTCTTTATTAGAAATTACTAAAGAAATTTTACCACTTTTTATAACTTTATTTTGAGCATCAATTAGGGCTTGTAAGTTTGTTCCCCCACCTGATACTAAAACTGCTATTTTTACCATTATTTAACCTCGTCCTCTATCTTTTCTTTGCCGATAAGTTTAAGCATAGGTATTAGCATACCACCGATTGTATTACCAGCAATTACTACCATTATGAAAATAAAGGCTTCTAAAGAATAAATTCTTGAAATTGCAAAATAACCCATATCTGCAATTGAGTGTTCGTATCCACTTAAAATGAATACTGGAATACAAAATAAAATCCCTGCAATCGTCTTATTTTCCCTAAAAGTGATTACGGCAAGGTACATTAATACGCCACAGAAAACTGCTCTAATTAGCGTTTGCCATAATTCTTGGTTAGCAAGTTTACCTAAGCATAACGCTTCAGCAGTTACGTGCATTGATGGAATTGCATAAGTTAATGCCGTTCCAAAAACGAACATTCCAACTAGGTTACCAAGTAAGCCTAATAAAAGGGTTGATACTGCACTTTTACTGTGGTCGTTTACTATTAAACCGATTTTGCCTGTGAATAGGTTAAAGCCCTTAAAACAAATAGATAAAAGGGCTACTGAGAATAAAACTGAGCCAACTACTTTATTTTCACAACCAAGGAATACCCCGCAACCTATGGTAACCATAAGTCCTGCTAATATGCCTTCAAAAAAATCTCTTACGTGTTTTCTCATTTTATTACCTATACAATTTCAATTTTGTCTTCGCCTTTAATTATTTCGCCGATAACGTAAGCGTCTTCACCGTTTGCAGTTAAAATTGAAAGTGCTTTTTCTACGTCTTCAGGTCTAACTACAACACTCATACCAACACCCATATTGAAAGTATTGAACATATCTCTTTCAGTTACGTTGCCAACTTTTGCTAAATAGTTAAAGATTGGTAAAATTTTAACTGACTTTCTATCAATTTTAGCGCATAATCCATCAGGAATACTACGTGGAATATTTTCATAAAAACCACCACCTGTGATGTGTGAAATACCTTTAACTTCAACTTCGTTAAGTAGTGCTAAAATTGATTTAACGTAAATTTTTGTTGGAGTAAGTAAAGTTTCGCCTAATGATTTGCCGTTTAATTCTTCAATTGGTTTTCTTAAATCGGTATTTTCTACGTCAAAAACTTTTCTAACTAAAGAAAAACCGTTAGAGTGAACACCACTTGATGCAAGAGCGATTACTACGTCGCCTACTGCCATTTTGTTGTTGTCAATAATCTTGTCTTTATCAACGATACCAGTACAGTAACCTGCTAAGTCATATTCATCTTCTGGATAAAAACCTGGCATTTCAGCCGTTTCGCCACCGATTAGCGCTGCGCCTGATTGAACGCAACCTTCTGCAACACCTTTAACGATATCTGCAATTCTTTCTGGTACGTTTTTACCACAAGCAATATAGTCTAAAAAGAATAATGGTTTTGCCCCTGCGCAAATAACGTCGTTAACGCACATTGCTACACAGTCAATACCAACTGTGTCGTGCTTATCCATTAAGAACGCCATTTTTAATTTAGTACCAACGCCGTCAGTACCACTTACTAAAATTGGGCGTTTCATACCTTCTAAATCTAATTCAAAACAGCCACCGAAACCACCAACGTCTGAACAAACGCCCTTAGTCATAGTTCTTTTGATGTGTGTTTTCATAAGTTCTACTGCTTTATATCCTGCCGTGATATCAACACCGGCTGCTGCGTATGCATCTGATTTTGATTTGTTCATTTTATTACTCCTTTCCGTTCCAACAATAAGTACAAAGTTTACAAGGGTCTAACCCGATTGCTTTTATAACACCTTCTAAAGACTGGAAGTCAATAGAAGTTAACTTTAACTTTTCACAAAGTTTTTTTCTTAAATTTTTGCCTCTTTCAGTATTACCGTCGCTATATTCTTCTATATACTTAAAACCTTCTTCCCCTTCAAGTTCCATAATAACTTGTCTTGCAATAAGTTCCATATCACTAGTTGCTCTTGAGAAGTTTAAGTATTTACAGCCAAACATTATAGGAGGACACGCTGAACGCATATGTACTGCTTTTGCGCCGTTTTCATATAAGAAGTTTACCGTCTTTTTAATTTGCGTTCCACGAACTATTGAGTCGTCAACAAAAAGTAGGTTTTTGTTTTGGATAAAGTCGTGAATTGGAATTTGCTTCATTTCAGCAATTTTATCCCTTTCCGTTTGTTCGGCTGGGGTAAAACTTCTTGCCCAAGTCGGCGTATATTTTATAAACGCTCTTGCAAATGGTATGCCACTTTTGTTTGCATAACCTATTGCGTGTGGTGTACCAGAATCAGGAACGCCACCTACGTAATCAATTTCAGATAGGTCATGACAAGTTTTATCGTTTTCTGCCATTATTGCACCGTTTCTATAACGCATAACTTCAACGTTAACACCTTCGTAAGTAGAAGTTGGATAGCCATAATAACTCCAAAGGAAAGAACATACTCTCATTTCCTTGCCTGGTTTTGCAAGTTGGGTTATTCCGTTTGGCGTTAACTCAACAATTTCACCCGGGCCAAGTTCCCTTTCATCATCATAGCCAAGTTTTCTATATGCAAATGATTCAAATGAAACGGCATAACCATCTTCGCGCTTACCTATTGCTATAGGCAATCTACCAAACTTATCACGTGCGGCTATAATTGAACCGTCGTCTTTTAATATAATAATTGATGCGCTACCTTGAATTTTATCTTGCGCTATCTTGATACCTTCAACAAAGTCTTTACCTTGACTGATTAAAACTGATAATAGTTCAACGGTGTTTACTTCTCCACCCGTTTTTGCGTCAAAATGTCCACCTTGTTGCAAGTACTCGTCAATAAGTTCATTAGCATTACCAATTAAACCAACGTAGCATAAAGCGTACGTTCCTAATTTTGAACGAATAAGAAGTGGTTGTGGGTCGTGGTCGCTTATACAACCTATACCAGAAGTACCCTTTAACTTTCTATAAACGTTTTCAAACTTCGTTCTAAAAGGTGAGTTTTCTATACTATGAAGTTCTCTTTGTAGTCCTACTTCCTTATCGTAAACGGACATACCGGCACGATGTGCTCCTAAATGGGAATGGTAGTCTGTTCCATAAAACACGTCTCTTATAGCGCTACCATGACTTACACAGCCAAAAAATCCTCCCACTTTATTTACCTCCTAAAAAATCTAGTCCTTAATTATTTTGCAAAGAATAACTTTGAAAGAGTCATTGGGTCAATATACTTACCGTCTTTATAAACACGCATATTACCTGATGCAATTTCATCAATTAGAATAACGTTGCCGTCTTTATCATAACCGAATTCAAATTTAATATCGTATAATACTAAACCCTTTTCTGCTAAATCATCAGCGATAATCTTAGTAATTTTTTTAGTCATTGCTTTTAAGTCATCATATTGAGCAGCAGTCATAACGCCAAGGTCAACTAAACCGTCTTTAGTTACTAATGGATCGCCCTTTTCATCATTTTTGAAAGTTGTTTCAACGTATGATGGAAGGTCTGCACCTTCTTCAATATAATCGCTGTATCTACGATAAAAGCTTCCTACTGCCTTTTCTCTACAAATTACTTCTAAACCTTTACCGAAAGGTTTTGCTGCAACAACTTCCATAGTAGTGTCTTCAAGGTTAGCTGAAATGTAGTGAGTTTTGATGCCTTCCTTGTTGATTTTTTCAAAATAATAAATTGACATACGAAGGTTAACGTCGCCTACGCCTTCAATTGTTAAACCTACTGAGTTTTCACCTGGATCAAATACGCCGTCTTTTCCAGTACAGTCATCTTTGAACTTTAATAAATAATTGCCGTTTTCTAATGCAAATACGTCTTTTGTTTTTCCTGTGTAAACTAATTCTTTTTTCATTTTTTATATCTCCTAAAATTATTTTCTTATACAACAAAGACGCAGAAGTCTTTGCAATAGTAAATTATAACTTACTAGCTACATCTGCGTCTTTCTTTAATACTTTTTCAGCATCTACTACTCTTTTTTCCTTTAATTTAGAGTAAAGTCCTTTATCTTCTACGCCAATTATTTGCGCAGCAACAAGAGCGGCGTTTGCGCCACCGTTAATTGCAACCGTTGCTACCGGAATACCCGTTGGCATTTGTACGGTTGATAGAAGTGCGTCTAACCCGTCTAGATTAGAAGACTTACAAGGTACGCCGATTACAGGAAGTACCGTTCTAGCAGCAACTGCACCTGCAAGGTGTGCTGCCATACCTGCAAAGGCTATAATTACGCCAAAGCCGTTGTCGTATGCGTTAGAAGTGAAATCATCAACTTCTTTTGGAGTACGGTGCGCTGAGTAAACGTGCGCTTCGTATTCAATACCAAATTCCTTTAATATGGCTACTGCCTTTTCTACTATAGGTAAGTCGCTATCGCTACCCATAATTAAACCAACTTTCTTCATTTGCTACCTCCTAAAAAAACAAAACACACCAAGCCTATAGAGTTATAAGCAAAGTGCGCCCAGACGGTCGGCCGAGAGCAACTTGCCCTCTATAAATTCCTTACTCCTCCGTGGTCTTCCACGTTTATTCCGTCAGTAATAAGGAACGTATTTTTTTATATTTTGATTTTATCATAATACCAATTTAAAAGTCAATTATTTTATCTTAACTTTTATCCTTTAAAATAGTATATTTTAAATAAACATATAATAAATATTGGTCGGATTATATTCTACGAATTTGCAACTGATTTTTAAATGAAAAAAATATCCCCACGTTAAACGTAGGGATATTTATTTTATTAACTAATGTTGTTATTTAACCGTTTCAATCTTGATTCCTTTAACATCAACTTCTCCACCCGTTTTGAATTGGTTGTAAATTCTTAAAGTAGTGTATTCTTTAGTTGTAGTAATTAAATAAGAAACTGTTCTCCAGCCGTTTGCATCTGCAGTTGCATTTGCATATAATTCATCAAGAATAACGTCTGTTGACGTATCAGAAGCTAATCTAGTCTTTATATTTTTACCATTTATTAACGTAGCACCGTCAGAAAATCTTAAGGTTATTGTAACTTTATAAGTGCCTGCAGTAACGTTTTTAAGACCAATATAATGTCCACCAGCAGCCTTATTTGAAGTTGAAGTTGTTCTATAGAACTTTTCTCCGTTTTCTTCAACTATTTCATAAGTTACACCACTACCCATTTTGTTTATATCTTTGAAATAGGTGTCTCCTTCATAAGTAATTGTTCCACTAACTTCACCTTCTTCAACGTAATCAAAAGATAGAATACCATTAGTTTCTACAATTTCTGGTAAATTAGGAACTTTTGAAGAATCTCCTAATACAACACAGTCAAATATTGAGTGGTAGTTTGTTGAAGCAGAGTTTTTGCTATGAATATCAAACTTTAATACGTATTCACCTGCTTGAAGAGTTACGTCGTTAGTCGTTTGAACAACCTTTCTACCAAGTGCAGCATCTTCGTAAAGATCTACGTTAGATAATATTTTAGCCCCGTCTATATAAGCGTCTAACTTGCCAAAATTTTTACCCGTACCAAATACAAAGTTAAGTGGACCTTGGTAATCTTTTTTAACTAATAGTCTAAATTCAACAACGTTTGGTTTGTTGTCGCCGGTACTTCTAACCTTCATTAGACCGTATTGGTTGTTGCTAAAATATCTAGAATCGTACTTATAGTACATCATAAGATTCTTTGAGTAAAGAACCTTTAAATCTTCCCCTTCAATTACCGTATCACCTAACGCTTCAAAGTCGTTAATCTTTTCTTGAACAAAACCATAACGGAATTCTTCACCTGCTTTTGGCATATACGGCGTATAAGGGTCAACACCTTTTTCATCTAAATACCAAAATACTGTTGAACCGTATCTAGAAACGCTATCTTGCGTCCAAGTTTTTTCAATTGCTGCTTCAAAACTCGTTTGGAAAGGAACGTTATCTAAAATATGGAAACGAACGTTGTTGTAGTTACCTCTTGCTCCCAAGAAGTCACCACCGTTCCAGTTTTGTGCGTGGAAGGCGTTATCAAATAAAGTTGGTTCACACCAAGCGTAACCAAAATAGTCTTCTGAACCTGTACCATAAGTAGAAGGGAACTTTTCTCCGTCAACGAAGAACTTTTCATCACCTTCACCCCACCAACGGAAAGTATCGCCTTTTTTGAATACGTTAAGGTTAAAGCCTACAAAACGTCCTCTACCTTCTGTTTGTAAAGCAACGTAATCAATAAAACGTTCTGGTATTTCAGATTGAAGTCTATCTTGCATTGTCCATTTTGCGTGGAAACGACCAAGGTCGTCTATATTATCAGTAATAGGCGCTGTTTTAATTTCTACGTCAACACTATAATCAGTATCCATTAAGTTTTTAATAACGATTTTTGCACCCGTTCTATAAGGCATATAGAAAGCACTCCAGAACCAACCGTCTGCAGTTTTACCCATAGGAACAGTTGTGTATTCTTGTCCACCTGGGTTAGCAAAGAAATCGCCAAGAGGAGCCCAAACTGACTCTTTAGTTTCTCCGTCCCAGAACATTGAAATTTCTAATTTTTGTAAAACTTCATAAAAATATACTTCTTTTAAAGGGTCTGTTGCAATATCATCATTAAACTTAATTTTGAAAGAAGTTATTGCATTTTGCTTACTTTCTTCAAAAATAGTAGTCGTTGCGTTTTTTGTAAGCGTAATCGTTTCATCTAAAGCAGTAACTTCGTTATCATAAGTAGCGTTTAATGCACCACCCATTACGTCGTTTGCTTTTTCTAACGCAGTTTTATTTTTAGTAGTATAATCTTCAGTTATAGGTTCTACTGTTGCGCCATCTTCAAATAAACGGTATTGGAAGTGATAGTATTTACCCCAACCTTCTGCAAAAATAATCTTACAAGACTCATTAAAGGTTACTGGAACGTAGTTGTTAAATCCTCTTGCATCAGTTTCATAAACCATATTGTCAAGCCCAGCAAACATACCTTTTGCACTTACGTAATCTTTAAATGGCATATCAATAGTAGGTGTAGTTGCGCCGTCAATATAAATTTTTATATTACCTGAACTTGGTGTTGCAGAGAAGGTTCTAACTAAAGTACCTGCACCCTTAATATCAGCTGCTAAAATACTTCCGTCAGAGTAAGTTTCAATACAACCGTTTGCATCGTCGTTGTTTGAAAAACTTCTCGTTTCTCCATCAATGAATTCGTTACCCCACTCGATATATTTATCGGTTGCTTCGTCATATTTTGAATCCCTGTCATAAGAAGTTGCAGCTGCAGTTGATTCACCAACTTCTGGTAAAATTGCTAAACTTTTTACGTCAGTTAACAAACTAACAACCTCTTCATAACTATAGTGTTTTGCTTGAGGTGGTGTTGGATCTTGTGGTTTGCAACCAACAAAACCTATTGCCGATAAAAGAAAAACTACTAAAGTTAAAATTGTTAATTTCTTTTTCATTAATCATTCTCCCCTATAAAATTTTTTACATAATATAACTTAATTATAAAT
>SVHJ01000020.1 GCA_015055835.1 Clostridiales bacterium
TTTTTTTCTCATATTTTTTCCTCCTATAAATAATAAAAATTAAAACAAATATCAATCTTAAAAGTTATTTTTGAAAGTACTCTCCCAACATAACTTTTACTCTAAACTATTATGTCATAATTCGTCGATTTTGCATATACCCTATATTAAGAGTATATAAAAGAGGTTTTGAAAGCATTTAAGTGCTTTTTTAGCGAAAAATTAAAAACATCTAAAAAACTTTTCCCCTGAAACCCAACTTTTTATTGACAAATGTTTGTTTTCTTTTTTATAATGTTTTTTACATATAATTCAATATTTTTTAAATATTTATATTTATAATATATTAATGTTATATTTGTTTTATTAAAGGAGTTGTCTTTGTTTATGATAAAAACACTTGCAAAATCAATTCGTGAATATAAAAAATATGCTATTCTTACACCTCTTCTTATGATTATTGAAGTTGCGATGGAAGTTTTTATCCCTCTAGTAATCGTTTGGTTTGGTAAAGCATTAGAAAAAGCCGACGTTAACGGTATGGTTTATTATGGCGTTATGATGGTGCTTGCTGCTATCGTTTCTTTAATCGCCGGTATGCTTGGTGGTAAGTTCTGTGCTAAAGCATCCACTGGTTTTGCTAAAAATTTAAGAAAAGATATGTATAATAATATTCAAACTTATTCTTTTTCTAATATCGATAAGTTTTCTACCTCTTCTTTGATGACTAGACTTACTACTGACGTTACTAACGTTCAAATGGCGTTTATGATGATAATTCGTGTTGCTGTTAGAAGTCCACTTATGTTTATCTTCTCAATAGTTATGTCTTTTGCCATTCACCCAACTCTTCCTGCTATGTTTGCCGTTACTATTCCTATCCTTGGGTTTGGTATTTTCTTTATCATTAGAAAAGTTATGCCTATCTTTAGAAATCTATTTAAAAAATACGATAAACTTAACAATTCTATTCAAGAAAACGTTAGAGGTATGCGCGTAGTTAAGTCTTACGTTAGAGAAGATTATGAAATTGAAAAAATGACTGAAGTTTCTACTAATCTTCAAAAGGAATTTACTAAGGCTGAAAGAATTTTAGCATTTAACGAACCTCTTATGCAATTTTGCTTAAATATTTCTCTTATTATGATTGCGCTTTTTGGTTCAATGATTATCCTTTCTGGCTCTGGCATATTAAACGTTATCGGTTTAACTAGTATGCTTACTTATTCATTACAAATTTTAATGTCGCTCCAAATGCTTTCTATGATATTCGTTATGCTTACTATGTCTGTGGAATCAGCAAGACGTATCGTTGAAGTTATTAGCGAAAAAAGCGACATTTCTAATCCTATTACCCCTATTTATGAGGTTAAAGACGGTTCTATCAAATTTGATAACGTTAGTTTTAAATATTCTTCTACTGCTGAAAAGTTTGCCCTTTCTAATATCAATTTAGATATTAAATCTGGCGAAACTATCGGTATTTTAGGTGGTACAGGTTCTTCTAAAACTACGTTGGTTAACTTAATTTCTAGACTTTATGACGTTACTGAAGGAAACCTTTACGTTGGTGGTATTAACGTTAAAGATTACGATATGGAAGTTTTAAGAGATAACGTTGCCGTTGTTTTACAAAAAAACCTGCTATTTTCAGGTACTATTAAAGAAAATATGCGTTGGGGCGATAAAAACGCTACTGATGAAGAAATTATAAATGCTTGTAAACTTGCACAAGCTGATGAGTTTATTAGACAATTTCCTAATGGATACGACACTTTTATTGAACAAGGGGGCGCAAACGTTTCCGGTGGGCAAAGACAAAGACTTTGTATTGCTAGGGCCCTTCTTAAAAAACCTAAAGTTCTTATCCTTGACGACTCTACTTCTGCCGTTGATATGAAAACTGACGCTCTACTTAGAAAGGCTTTTAAAGAAGAAATCCCTGATACTACGAAAATTATCGTTGCTCAAAGAGTTGCCTCTGTTGAAGATGCTGATAAAATTATTTTAATGGACGGTGGTAAAATAGTGGCTGTTGGTAATCACCAAGAGTTGCTTGAAAATAATGATATTTATAAGGAAATTTATTATACTCAAAACCAAAATAAGTTAAAAGGAGATATCGCATAATGGCTATGAAAATGTCTATGGGTCGTCCTTCTCCTAATATGAAAAGAGCTCCTATGAAAAAAGGAACATTTAAACGTTTAATAAAAATGTTATTTATAAGCTATAAACCTATGCTTTTAACAATTTTTATTTGTTTATTTATAAGCGCACTTGCAAGTAGTTTAAGTGGGCTATTCTTGAATTCAATTTATGAAGCTTTAGAATATGGGCTAAACGGTACTTTTACTATTAGCGAGGCTTGGGCTCAGGTATTAAAAACTATAATTACTTTAGGCGTTATTTATTTGCTTGGTATGATTTGTTCTTTAATTTATAACCAAGTCGGCGCTATTTTAACCCAAAAATTCTTGCGTGATATAAGAGTTAGAATGTTTGAAAAAATGCAAAAATTGCCTATAAAATACTTCGATAGTAACGCTAACGGCGATATTATGAGTATGTATACAAACGATACTGATGCTTTAAGACAACTTATTTCACAAAGCATCCCCCAACTTATGGCTACTATTATTACCGTTATAACATTATCGGTTGTTATGATTTATTTAAGTTTAACCTTGTTTATTGCTGTTGTTGTGGGTTTGATTTCTATTTTATTAGTAACAAAAACTATTGGTGGTAGAAGTGCTAAATACTTTATTGCTCAACAAAAATCGGTTGGTAAAATGGAAGGTTTTGTTGAAGAAATGATTAATGGTCAAAAGGTCGTTAAGGTTTTCTGTCACGAAGAAGAAGCAAAAAATGATTTCGAAAAAATAAATGGTGAACTTTGTGAGGTTTCTAACAAGGCAAACGCTTTTTCTAATATGCTTATGCCTATAATTCATAATATAGGTAATATTTTATACGTTTTAATAGCCTTTATCGGTGGTGCAATCTTTATAATTTCAAAAGGCACTGGTGTTAATATAAGTTTTGCTAATTTATTTACTTCTGGCACGTTCGTTGGTGTTTTAGAACTCCATATCGTTATTACTTTCTTAGGTTTAGCAAGACGTTTTGCAAATACTACTGGTCAAATTTCTAACCAAATTAACTCTGTAATTATGGCTATTGCTGGTGCTGGTAGAATTTTTGAATTACTTGACGAACCTATTGAACAAGATGAGGGTTACGTTACTTTAGTAAACGTTATAGAAGATGAGAACGGAAATCTTATTGAAACTGACAAAAGAACAAACTTATGGGCTTGGAAACACCCTCATAAAGCTGATGGTACTGTAACTTATACTAAACTTATGGGCGATATTACAATGGATAGAGTTGATTTTGGTTATAACGATGACAATATAGTTCTTCACGACGTATCGCTTTATGCTAAACCAGGTCAAAAAATTGCTTTCGTTGGCGCTACTGGTGCTGGTAAAACTACTATTACTAACCTACTAAATAGATTTTACGATATTGCTGATGGCAAAATTAGATATGATAATATTAACATTAATAAAATAAAGAAAGATTCTTTAAGAAGGTCATTAGGTATCGTTTTACAAGATACCAACCTATTTACCGATACGGTTATGAATAATATTCGTTACGGTAGATTAAACGCTACTGATGAAGAATGTATTGAGGCCGCTAAACTTGTTGGCGCTGATAGTTTTATCACAAGACTTCCTAACGGTTACAACACTATGTTAGAAGGTGATGGCTCAAACCTTTCACAAGGTCAAAGACAACTATTATCTATCGCCCGTGCAGCCGTTTCTAACGCTCCTGTTATGATTATGGACGAAGCAACCTCTTCTATCGATACAAGAACTGAAGCCTTAGTTCAAAAAGGTACTGATAGCCTTATGAAAGGCAGAACGGTTTTCGTTATAGCCCATAGACTTTCTACAATTCAAAATGCTGACGTTATTATGGTATTAGATAAAGGTAGAATTATTGAAAGAGGCAACCACGAAGAATTAATTCAGAAAAAAGGAACTTATTATCAACTATATACCGGAGCTTTTGAACTTGATTAATTTAATTTAAAATTAAAAAACGGATACGATTTCGTATCCGTTTTATTTTTTAATTTTGTTAGTCTTTAACAAATTCAAGTGCAGTTTCTGCAATACCTTCTTTATCAAGTTTATAATAGTTTAATAAAGCATCGTATGGACCAGAAGTTGCATATAGTTTTGGAACACCTAACATTTTCATTTTAGTTGGGTAAGTTTCTGCTAAATATTCAGAAACTAACGTTCCTAAACCACCATATTGATAATGTTCTTCAACCGTCATAATCTTACCAGTTTTCTTTGCTGATTCTAAAACTAGTTCTTCATCAATAGGACAAACTGTTGGCATACCAACTACTCTTGCGCTTACACCCTTTTCTTTCAAGATTTTTGCAGCATCAATAGCGGCTTTTGTCGTTGAACCAGTTGAAATAATAGTTAAATCATCACCTTCAACTAAAACTGTACCTTTACCAATAACGAATTCCTTATCTTCAAAAATTTGTTCAATTTTTGGATTACCTATTCTCATATAAACAGGACCTTCGTGTTTTAGCATTGCTTTTACAGCCCCTCTAATTTCAGCAGGGTCTTGTGGTGCTAAAACTACAACGCCAGGAATCATTCTTGTAATAGCAAAGTCTTCTAAAGAGTGGTGTGTTGCACCTAAATCAGAATAGGTAAAACCACAGTTTCTACCAACGATTTTAACGTTTTGTCTCATATAACCTAAGTCGTTACGGAACATTTCAAAGTTTCTACAAGTAACGAAAGGTGCGATTGCGCAAAATACAGGGATTTTACCAGTAGTTGCTAGACCTGCTGCAACGCCTGTAACACCTTGTTCCATAATACCACATTCAAAATATCTATCAGGATGTGCTTTTGCAAAATCACCAAAACCAGAGCTCTTACCACTGTCTGCTGATAAAACAACTATTCTTTCATCTTCTTCAGCAAGTTGAGTAACAGCCTTACCAAATTCTTTTCTTGGATCTAAAATATCACCTATCATAATTATTCCTCCAATGCCTTTTCAAGTTCAGCAATCTTTGCTTCAACTTCTTCTATAGCCTTATTTAATTCTTCCTTTGAAGGAGTCCAATAGTGATATGAAGCATTATTTTCTGCAAATGAAATACCTTTTGACTTAATAGTGTGTGCAACGATTAAAGATGGTTTACCCTTTTCAAGTGGTAATGAATCAAGTGTTTCAACAACTTCTTCCATATTATTACCATCAATATCTTTAACTGCCCAACCGAAAGCCTTAAAGTGTTCTGCTATATCCGTAAAGTTCATTATATCTTGAACTCTACCACTTATTTGTAATCCATTAAAGTCAACGAATACAGTTAAGTTATCTAAACCGTAGTGTGGAGCAATTGCTGCGCCTTCCCAGTTTGAACCTTCAGCAAGTTCGCCGTCACCCATTATTACGTAAACGTTTGAATTTAACTTATCCTTTCTTAAACCCATTGCCATACCACAAGCAATAGGAAGACCGTGTCCTAATGCGCCGGTGTTTGCTTCAACACCAGGTAATTTATACATATCAGGGTGTCCAGGAATTTGTGTTTTAAGTCCACCGTAAGTATCTAATACTGCCTTATCAAAAAAGCCTTTTTCAGCAAGTACTGAATATTGAACCATACATTTATGTCCTGCTGAAAGTAAAAATCTATCTCTTTCAGGCATTTTTGGATTTTTAGGATCAACGTTCATTTTATGGAAGTATAACGCCGTTACGATATCCATACAAGAAAGAGCACCACCTAAATGGCCATGATCACTTGCTTCTACCATACGGAGTAAGTTTCTTCTGCATTTATAAGCAGTTAATTCAAGTTCTTTAACTTTTTTCATGGTTAATTATTCACCTTTCTTTTCAAAATCAATTATTCTTTGTACTTTTGGCATTGATGCACTCTTTTCGTCAAAAGTATATTTTAAATATTCTTCTACACACATTTTTGCAAGTGAAATACCACAAGTAAATGCACCAAGTGTAATAATGTTTGCGTTGTTACTTAAAGTTGCTCTTTGTGCTTGATATACGTTACTTACGCAAGCTGCATATGCACCTTCAACTTTGTTTGCAGCAATACTAACACCAATACCTGTTCCACAAAGTAAAATACCTCTATCACAAACCTTTTTTGCTACGTCTTTTGCTAAAGTAATAGCAACGTTAGCGTAAATAGGATCGTCACTACCGTAATCAACAACTTCGTGTCCTAATGATTCGATATGTTTAATAATATCCTTTTTGAATTGTGTTGCGTTTGGATCACAACCTACTGCAATTTTCATAAAAAGTCCCTCCAAAATTTACAATTATTATAATTTTTATTTTTTTACTCTTTTTATAATAACATTTTTAATCTTTTTTGTAAATATAAAAACGCAACAAAACTACTATTTTTTTGTATATTTTTTAATTCTTAGCATTTTTTATACTTAACTTTTAATGCATTTCTAAATAACTTCCAAAATATCTAAATCCTTCTACTTGATTTTCAAGCTCAAACATAAGTTGTTCAAATTCTTTTGAGTACACTGATGATTCTAAATCAAAATAGAATAAAAACTCAAAATCTTTACCAACAATAGGACGGCTTTCAAGTTTTATAATATTTATACCAAGCGCAGAAATTCTTGACATTACGTTGTATAAAGCACCTGGTTTATGTGCAGTTGAAAATACGATACTCGTACGATTTGAGCCAGGATAAATTTCTAGTTTTTTGCTTATGCAAATAAACTTAGTAAAGTTACTATCAGTGTCTTGTATTTTGTCTTTTTTAATTTCTAACCCGTATTGTTCAGCACAATCAGAAGAAGAAATTGCAGCAACGTCATCTCTACCAGATAACGCAACCATTTTAGCGGCAATCGCAGTATTTTCACAAACGGTTACTTTTACACCTTTTAATGAACGTAAGAAAGAACTACATTGGTTTATTGCTTGTTCGTGCGAATATATTTCCTTAATGTTTGAAAGATTTGTTCCTTTTTGTGTCAATAAAACGTGATTTATTTGCATACGAAGACTTTTTACAATATAAAAATCATGTTTTGACAAAAGATCATAAGTTTGGTTTACAGAACCTGCAGTACTATTTTCTAATGGAACTATACCATACTCACAAAGTCCACTTTCTACGGCTTGGAAAACGTTTTCAAAAGTGCTAACGTACATAATATCTGATAATGCAAAAATCTTATCACAAGCCTTTTGTGAATACGCACCCTCTATCCCTTGACAAGCAACCCTTGCTTTTGAAGGAAACAACTTTTCAGTATTTTCTAATGCATTATGTATTTTTTCACATAAAGGAGAATTTCCAATAAGTTTTTTATTTTGATAAGAACGACTTAAATCCATAATGGTAGTAAATAAGATTTTTGCATAATTACCCATATCTTCAGCTCTTTCTGAAATTCTATAAAGCAATTGTCTTTCTCTTTCAGTATCTTTTACTGGAAGTTTGTTTTCTCTTTTATATTCTGCTATTTGACTACTTATTTCCATTCTTTCTTTAAATAAGTCAGTTAATTGATTATCAACCTTGTCAATTTTATTTCTTAATTCATTTATATCCATTTTTAATCTCCTATAAAAGCATATCAAGTAAAGCAATTCCTGCACACGCTTCAACTACTGGCACGGCTCTAACACCTATACAAGGATCGTGACGACCCTTTATTACCAACTTTTCTTCCGTTAAGGTCTTTAAGTTTACGCTTTGTTGTTCTTTTGAAATTGACGGTGTTGGCTTAAACGCAACTTTAAACACAATAGGCATACCGTTCGTTATACCACCGTTTATTCCACCATCGTTATTAGTTAAGGTTACAATTTTTCCGTCTTTAACTCTAAACTGGTCGTTATTTTCACTACCTTTTCTTTTTGCGACTTCAAAACCACCACCTATTTCAAAACCTTTTACACCAGGAATAGCAAACATAATTCTTGCTAAATTGTTTTCTACTCCGTCAAAGTAAGGACCACCGATTGCAGGTATCATGCCAGTCACTTTACACTCAACAACTGCTCCTATACTATCTTCTTCACTTCTAACTAAAGAAATTAGTTCTTTCATTTTATCCCCTGCAGTTTTATCAATTACAGGGAAGTCGGTTTGGTTACTATCAATAATTTCATTTACGTAAGAATAACTTTTATCTTCAACATTACCAACTTTAAGTAGGTGTGCGCCGATATTTATTCCTTTTTCTTTTAATAAAGTTATACATAAAGCGCCAACTATGCAAAGTAAAGCAGTTAATCTTCCTGAAAACTTGCCACCACCACTTACTTCACGATCTTCACCATACTTTAGGTATGAAACGAAATCTCCGTGAGATGGTCTTGGTAAATATTTTAGGTTATCGTAGTCACCACTTCTGGTGTTAGTATTTTTAATAATTGCCCTAATTTTGCCTGTGGTTATATCGTTTTCATCAACACCATCTATAAATTCTACTAAATCAGGTTCTTTTCTTGGTGTAGAAAAGGCTTGACCTGGCGCTCTTCTTTTCATAAAAGATGCTAAAAACTCTCTATCAATTTTTACACCCTTAGGAAAGCCAACGATATCAACGCCTATAACTTCACTATGCGATTCGCCAAAAATGGTTATATTTAATTTATTTCCATTTAATGATGACATCTTATACCTCCTCCACACAAAATCCACATTCTTTTAATATTTCAAAAAACTCCGGATACGACTTATTTACTGCATTCGCATTACTAATTACAACTTCATTTTCAGTTAATATACTTGAAACAGCCGACGCCATAACTATTCTATGGTCGTTATATGAATTAACTACTCCACCAAAAAGTTTATCTTTTCCTGTTATCAGCATACCATCGTCAGTTTCTTTAGCATCTCCACCTAAAGAATTTATCATATCAACTACCGACTTTATCCTATCGCTTTCTTTTATTCTAAGCCTGCTTGCGTTATAAATTCTAGTTGTTCCTTTAGAAAAAGAAGCAACTATTCCTAAAACGGGAACTAAATCAGGAAAGTCTTTTGCATCTATTTTGATACCATTTAATTGATTGTGTTTTACAGTAATACTATTCTCTTCTTTAACAACAACTGCTCCAAATCGTTCAAGAATATTTAATATTTCTTTATCTCCTTGTAAAGAGTTTATATCTAACCCAAATACAGTACTTTCCCCGTTAATTGCACCCATTGCCAAAAAGAAAGATGCGTTAGACCAATCCCCACCGGCTGTTAAATTTATTCCATTATAAGGTTTTGGTAAAACGGTATAAAGGTTTTCATTCTTTATTACCTCAATTCCAAACTTTTTCATAACGTCAATAGTTATGTCAACGTAACCTTTTGATTCAAACGGCTCTTCAATTAAAACACTTCCACCATTTTTAGTAAAAGGTAACGCCATTAAAATACCGGTTATAAATTGAGAACTTACGTTTCCTTTAATTTTAATATCGCCACCGACAAATTGTCCATTTACGGTTAAAGGATATTTTCCATTTTCGCTTAAAAACACCCCTTTTTCACTAAGGATTTCATACATTGGCGAAAGAGGTCTTTCTCCTAATCTTCCATTAACTGTAATTTTATAATTTATACCTAAACTAGAAAAAACAGGAATTAAAAATCTTAAAGTAGAGCCACTTTCATTTGGGCAAATTTCAACTGTTTTTTTAGGAATTTCTTTAAGTGGAAAAACAAAAATAATATTATTTTTTATTTCAATTTTTACACCAATTGCCTCTAAACAATTTATAGTCGCCAAAACGTCTTCACTAAGCTTACCATTAAAACCAATTTGACTTTCAGTTTTTGCAAAAGCTGATAATATAAGCAGTCTATGAAGTTCCGATTTTGATGAAATTATCGTAGTTTTTATATTAAGTTGATTAGTTTTTTTAATTTTAATTTTCATCATTCAAAATAAAATTTTTCCACTCTTTTATCGTCATTTTTTGTAGTTTACAAAAACCTAATTCTATCGGCATAACTACGGTTATATAGTCGCCCTTTCTTTTTTTATCAATTAAACTTTTTTCAACTAGTTTTTCTAGTTTTATATCCGTTTTGGTAGGCAAATTATATTTGTTTAACAACAGGTCTAAAAATGCCAAACACTTTTTGTCGCAAAGCCCTTTATTTACAGCTTTTTGAGTAATTATTCTCATCCCTATTGCAACGGCACTTCCGTGAGAAATTTTAAAATTACTTTCCTTTTCAATAGCGTGCCCTAAAGTATGTCCAAAATTTAAAAGTTGCCTTTCACCATTATCCTTTTCATCACTTTCAACAACCTTTTTCTTCCATTCTACTGATGCTTTTATAACCTTTTCCAAATCGTTTTCTTTTGACAACACTTCAATAAGTTCTTTATCAAAAAGCATACCATATTTTATAACCTCAGCCATACCTGACGCATAATCTTTTTTAGTTAAAGTGTTAGCCGTTAAAACGTCACAAATAACTAGTTTGGGTTGATAAAATGCGCCTACTAAATTCTTACCAAATTTTAAGTTTATTGCAGTTTTACCACCAACTGAAGAATCGGCAAATGCTAAAATTGTAGTTGGAATTTGAACAAAACTAATTCCCCTAAGATAAGTTGAAGCAACAAAACCAGTTAAATCACCTACAACGCCACCACCTAAAGCAATTAAAAAATCTGAACGAGTAAATTCATTTTTTGCCAAAAATTCTAAAAGTTTTAAATATTCCTTTCCACTTTTACTTTTTTCGCCACCTTTAACTACGTATTTTACCGTTACAAATCCATTGTTTAATAAGTTATCTACAACAGTTTTTGCATATAACTTATCAACGTTTTTATCTGTTACGACTAAAACTTTACCATTTAAGCCAATTTCTTTAATATAATTAGCAGTATTTTCAAGTAGGTTTTTGCCTATTAATACGTCATATTTATTTGAAGCGTTAACAGTTACTTTAATCATCGTGTTTATCGCACCTTTCCTTACATTCTCTACCCTCTTTTAACAATTTTTTTAGGGTATCGTAATCATTATTTTTTATTGCATCATTATATTTTGTAAGTTCATCTATAATATTTTGTATCTCAAAAGAAATATTTTCTTTATTTTGCATAAAAAGTGTTGCCCACATTTCTTCGTTAAGCCAAGCAACTCTAGTTAAATCTTTATAAGAACCTGCTGAAAACCCTTTATGAATTTTTGCGTTAGGACTTTTAACGTACGCATTTGATACTACGTGTGCAAGTTGTGAAGTAAATGCAATTACTTCGTCATGTTTCTTTGCTGTTGTAATTGAAACGGAAGAAAAACCTGCAAGCTTTAATAAATCTTTTACCCTTTGCAATATTAAAAGGTCTTCATTTTCCTTAGGAACTAAAACCATATTCGCATTTTTAAACATATCGTGTTTACTGTGTTTTAGCCCTGAAAATTGCGTACCAGCCATAGGGTGTCCACCTATAAAACAAAAATTATTTTCACTTGCAATTTTAAAACAAGGTTCACAAACAACTTCTTTTACACCACAACAATCTATTACTACGCAACTTTTGTTAAATTCTTTAGCGTTTTCCTTTACAAACTCTACGGTAGAATTAGCATCAACAGCTATAAAAATAAAATCGCAATCTTTAATTTTACCCTCTAGCGAATCATCAATAATATCAGACATCTTTGCTATTTCGGTAGTTAACGGATTTTTATCTATTCCATAAACTGTTTGATCAGCATATTTAAAAGCTTTAGCAAGAGAACCACCAATTAGCCCTAAACCAACTATTCCTATATTCATCATATTAATCCTTTAATGCTTTTCTTATTTTTTGAACACTACAAGCAACGTCATCAAATTGTTCTGGTGTCAATGATTGCGCTCCATCACAAAGTGCATGTTGTGGGTCGTTATGAACCTCAATAATAAGTCCATCTGCTCCAGCAGCAGTTGCCGCAAGCGACATTGGCTTAACCAACTTAGAAACACCTGTTGCGTGTGAAGGATCAATTACTATAGGTAAATGAGTGTATTCTTTTAACGTTGGTATAGCAGATAAATCTAAAGTGTTTCTTGTGTAAGTTTCAAAAGTTCTTATACCTCTTTCACATAAAATAATTTTTTCATTTCCACCAGCCATAATATATTCAGCACTCATTAAAAGTTCCTTCATAGTATTAGCAAGTCCACGTTTTAATAAAATTGGTTTATCTATTTTACCAAGTTCTTTTAATAATTCAAAGTTTTGCATATTTCTTGCTCCTACTTGAATCATATCAACCTCTTCAAACATAGGAAGATGGTTTGCGTTCATAATTTCAGTAACGATAGGCATACCAGTTTCCTTTTTAGCTTTAAGTAAAAGGTCAATACCTTCTGCTTTTAATCCTTGGAAATCATAAGGAGAAGTTCTTGGCTTAAATGCACCACCACGAAGAAGTGTTGCGCCAGATTTTTTAACTGATTTTGCAATTTCAATTATCTGTTTGTCTGATTCAACAGAACAAGGTCCTGCCATTATAGCAAAATTACCACCACCAATCTTTACTCCACCTACGTCAATAACCATATCTTCAGGGTGAAATTTACGATTTGCTTTCTTAAAAGGATCTGATACTTTTTTAATAGCCTCAACAATATCAAGCCCACTAATTAAATCAGCGTCTAGTTTATTCGTATCACCAATCAAACCTAATACGCTATTATATTCACCTTCAGAAATATGAACCCTTAAACCTTGAGATTCTATCCAAGAAATAAGGTTATTAACTTGTTTTTCAGGACTGTCTTTTTTTATAACTATAATCATATCCTTTCTCCTAAAAAATATTTAACAAATAAAAAAGGAACTGTTTTACAGCTCCTTAAACTTTAACGACTTTCAAAAAATCACGCAAAAATTATGGAGCCAATCAGTTTCCATTTCTTCTAAAAAAATAATAGTTAAAGTAAAAAGATGATTTCATCATAATTTTTTGCCTTTTAAAACCCTTTTTTTATGAGTTTTTATCTCGTTTTTTTAATTATACTACCAAACTTTTCTATTTGTCAATACTTTTTTTACTCATTTATAACCATTTTTTTGGCAATGTTTAATCCTTTTATTTTTTTTACTAAATACTTGATAAATTTAATTTAATGTATTACAATATATCTATAAAAATTTTTAGGAGAATAATTATGGGCGATATAAATTTATCACTTATCGTAACAGTTGCTTCTATCGTAATAATAGCTCTTGGCTTTTTACTTGGACTATTACGTGGACGCAATCGTTCTATCGTTAGACTTATTTTAGTCATTATATCAGCAATCGTTGCTATTTCTCTTCGCAGAAATATTGTAGATGCTATAATGCACGTTAACATTGGTGAAGATACTTTAGCAAATTCAATTTTATCTTTACTTTTTACAGGTGAAATTACTTTCCCAGAAAAATTAATAGAACTTCTATTTGCTTTAATTGAAATAGTTATTGGTTTAATTGCTTTCTATTTAATTTTCTTTGTATTACTATTTATCACTTGGGCGTTAGTATTTCCTATTATCAAAATATTTGTTAAAAAAGGAGTTAAAAAAGGCGTTTTATTCGGTGGTATAGTTGGTTTAATTCAAGGTGTATTAATTGCAATTTTAACAATTGCCCCTATTTCAGGGCTTATTTATGAAGTTAGTAGAATTTCACATATAAAATTAAATAATGAAGATCTTTTTGAACTTCCTGCCGAAATGCACGTTGAAGAGTACTTAAATTCTTCTTCATTTAAAATTTATAATAAAACCGGTTGGTGGATTTTCGAAATAATGTCAACTACGCATCATGAAGATATTGAAGACTTAACTCTTGATGAAATTATTGACACAACTGATTCAGTTATGAAAGTTGCAGGATTAGTTACCGATCTATCACAAAATATGGATAACATGAATCCAGATCAATCAGCTCCTAAAACACAAGTTGACACAATGAAAGACATTGGTGAAACGTTAATTGAAGTCGGCAATAATATTGATTCTTTAAGTGATAACTCAAAACAACTAGTTAACTCTTTAGTCGATGCCGTTAAAGAACTTATCACTCCAGAAGGAGAAACTCTCCCTCCTGAAATTGAAGAAACTTTAGATAATTTTGATATCGATTCTTTAGACTTGGTTGGTGCAGGTACGGCTATAAACGGAATTGCAACTTATATTGAAAAAACTAGTAGCGACTTTGATAACAATGAACCAGTAACTCAAGAAGACGTTGACAATATAGTTAACGGCCTTGCTGCTAATGAATTTATTATCAAGATGATTGCTGGTGAAACTTCTGATGGTGAACTTGGCAATGGTAAGATTGCTGAAATTGACAATGAACACGCTGATATGTTCACTACTGCAATAGAATCATCATCATTAACTGCTGAAGATAAACTTGCATTAAAATCAATCTTAGGTTTAGCATAATAATTTGTTTACAAAATAAAAGGATATGTAGTTTTTACTACATATCCTTTTTTATATGTCTAATTTTTTAAATAAATCTTTTATCCACTCTTGTTTTTTATCTTTATCACTTTTTATTGCCTTTAATTTTATTTTTGTATGTTTACGTGATTTCCCAAATAATAATTTAAACCATCTTGCAACCTGACAAAATGGTGCCAACCATTTATGCTTTAATAAAATAGGATATTGAATTTTTAAGCAATCAAACGATAAAAAAATACTTGAAAATAAAAATTTTATTTTACCCTTTTTAGCAGTCTTTATTAAAACATTATTTTCCAAATTTCCATATAAACCCGAATATAAAACATATTGTTCTATATCAAAAATATCATTTTCCTTTCCTTCAAACCAAACATCAGAAACATTTTTTATTTGATTTGTAAAAACCAAAAGATTTGCTTTTTTTAAAAGTTCATTTTCATTTGTAAAGTAAAGTTTTTTTCTAATCAACCATTCATCAATAAAATACCTAACGCCTATACCACCCAACTTAAAATGCTTGGCCATATGC
Organism: Clostridiales bacterium; assembly: GCA_015055835.1. Taxonomy (GTDB): domain Bacteria; phylum Bacillota; class Clostridia; order Christensenellales; family Borkfalkiaceae; genus SIG381. The sequence goes on from SVHJ01000020.1 coordinate 15,069, forward strand.
ACAATATGATAAGAATACATCATTTCATTTGTCATTTTAAATTGACCATTTTCAATAACTGTATATTCCCAAACATCTCTTAATAGATCTTTCAATCTATCATCATCAAACAATGAAAAATGCAATTCTAAGTTAACATTACTTTTAGAAAACAATGAAACATCATGATCAGTTTGTGTTTTTAAAACATAATCTAACCTATCAACTAAAATGTTTTTAGTTTTTTCTAAATCTTCTTTTTTAACTAAAATGTCAATATCACAACTAGTTCTCATCCATGTTTTAGGATATAATTTAGAAATTTCTATTCCTTTTAATGGTAAAAATGGTATTTTTGCATCAAACAAAACATCCGAAACTTTATTAAACTCATATTTTCGTTGTTCATCTCTAAAAACAGCTTTGTTTAATTCTATTAAAAATTTTTTCTTTAACTCCTCATCACAAAATAAGGCATTTTTATCCAAAGCATCTGCAATCAAATGCGCCAAATCGTGTTTTTTTGATAGTTCATATAAAGATCTAAGACTTTCTGTTGTTATTAAGTTTTTAACCTCTTCCTCTATTTCTTTTTTTGAAAACTCAAAATTTATTAGAGAAAAAAATATTTTTTCAACAGTTTTTTTCATTTAAAACTTAAAATTTTCTCCAAACCATTTTATTTACAACACCAGTATAACTTTGAATAAGCTTAACTACTTTTGTTGAAACGTTTTCTTCAACGTAATCCGGTACTGGAATTCCATATTGGCTATCGTTATTTAATGAAACAGCAGTATCAACAGCTTGCAACAAACTATTTTCATCAATTCCTGCTAAAACAAAACAAGCTTTATCAAGAGCTTCAGGTCTTTCGGTCGAAGTTCTTATACAAACTGCAGGGAAAGGTTTTCCTATACTAGTATAAAAACTGCTTTCTTCTGGCAAAGTGCCACTATCAGAAACAACTGCAAAAGCATTCATTTGCAATTTGTTATAATCGTGAAAACCTAAAGGTTCGTGACACACAACACGCTCATCAAGTTTAAACCCACTCTTTTCTAAACGATTTCTACTTCTTGGATGACAACTATATAAAATTGGCATATCATATTTTTCAGCCATTTTGTTAATTGCCGTAAATAATGAAGTAAAGTTCTTTTCAGTATCAATATTTTCTTCTCTATGTGCTGATAAAAGTATATATTTTTTAGGTTTTAATTTTAATTTTGTTAAAACGTCACTTTTTTCAATATCTTTTAAGTTTTTTCTTAAAACTTCTGCCATTGGTGAGCCTGTAACATAAGTTCTTTCTTTTGGAAGTCCACAATCTGCTAAATATCTGCGTGCGTGTTCAGAATAAGCCATATTTACGTCTGAAATTATATCTACTATTCTACGGTTAGTTTCTTCAGGCAAACACTCATCTTTACATCTATTGCCTGCTTCCATATGAAAAATAGGAATATGAAGTCTTTTTGCTGAAATTGCAGACAAACAACTATTTGTATCTCCTAAAATAAGCAGTGCATCTGGATTAATTGCACTCATTAACTTATATGAACAGTTTATAATATTACCCACAGTTGCGCCTAAATCATCACCAACTGCATTCATGTAAACTTCTGGTTCTTTTACTTTTAAATCTTTAAAGAAAATTCCATTCAAGTTATAGTCATAATTTTGTCCTGTATGGGCTAATACACAATCGAAGTAGTCCCTACATTTATTTATAACTTCAGCTAAACGAATTATTTCTGGACGAGTTCCAACTATAATTAACAGTTTTAATTTGCCGTTATTCTTAAATTTTACGTCACTATAATCCAATTTTATATTACTCATAATTTCTCCTATTCTATATGACTTTTTATTCTACTACTTCAAAGAAAGTATCTAAATTATTTGGGTCAAATTGTTCGTTTGCCCACATTATTGTAACCAAATCTTCTGTATCCGATAAATTTATAATATTATGGGTATAGCCAGGAATTATATGAACTGCTTCTATCTTATCCCCACTAACTTCAAAATTTATTATTTCATCACTATCAATTTTTCTTTGTTGAATAAGCCCTTTACCAGAAACAACTATAAAAAACTCCCATTTACTTTGGTGCCAATGTTGTCCTTTAGTTATATTTGGCTTACTTATATTAACGGAGAATTGTCCACAGTTTTTAGTTCTAAATAATTCTGTAAAACTACCCCTATTATCCTTATTCATCTTTAACTCATAGGAAATTTTTTCTTTAGGTAAATAGGTAAGATAAGTAGAATACAATTTTTTAGCAAAGCTATTGTTTGGAATTTCAGGTAAAACAAGCGTTTTACTTTGGTTAGAAAAACTCTCTAATAAATCAACAATTTCACCAAGAGTTACCTTATGAGTTATAGGTGCAAAACAATATTTGCCATCCTTGTTTTCAACAGGTGTTAGTCCATCATAATCACAACGGTGTCCTTTTTGTTCTAAAAGATCCAACATTTCTGTAATTAAATCATCAATATACAAAAACTCAATTTCCGTATTTCTATCGTTCACCGTAATAGGAAGATCGTTTGCTACGTTATAACAAAAAGTAGCAACAACGCTATTATAATTTGGTTTACACCACTTACCAAAAAGGTTAGGAAAACGATATACGTAAACAGGCACGTTAGTACTTTCCATATAGTCAAAGAAAAGGTTTTCACACGTTTGTTTACTTTTACCATAAACCCCATCTGCATATCTTCCTATCAAACTTGCTTGAATAGTTGAAGAAACCATAATAGGGCATTTATTGTTTACCTTTTTTAACGTACTTAAAAGATTTTCATGAAACTTTACGTTTCCTTCTATAAACTCTTCTTCATTTTTTGGTCTATTAACACCAGCTAAATTGAAAACAAAACCTGCTTTTTTACAAAAATTTTCTAAATCTTCATTTGTATTATCAATATCATATTCAAAAACTTCTTCAATTAGTAAATTAGGACGGGTTTTATCATTTCCATTTTTAATATTATTAAGCCTTGCACAAAGATTTTTACCAACAAAACCTTTAGCGCCTGTAACTAAAACGTTCATATTTCACCTTTATTTTTGAAGTTCTTCTTGTATATATTGAAGTTCAGCAATCTTATTTTTAGTTTCTTCAACCGTTAATAATTTTGTATTACTTGAATTAAATTCAGTTAAAGTATTTCTCTTAACGTCACCGTCCTTAAAATACTTGTCATAATTAAGCCCACGCTTATCACAAGGAACACGATAGAAATTACCAAGGTCAATAGCGTTTGCACATTCTTCATTAGTTAAAAGAGTTTCGTACATCTTTTCCCCGTGACGAATACCTATAACCTTTATATTTTCTTTGTTTCCACCAAACAACTCAATAACGGCTTCTGCTTGTGTTTGAATTGTGCAAGCAGGTGCTTTTTGTACTAAAATATCACCACTTTCGCCATTTTCAAAAGCAAATAAAACAAGATCAACAGCCTCTTCAAGGGACATAATAAATCTAGTCATATTAGGATCTGTTAAAGTTATTGGCTTACCACTTCTTATTTGTTCTATCCAAAGTGGAATAACCGAACCACGAGAACACATAACGTTTCCATATCTTGTACAACAAATTTTTGTTTTTTTAGGATCAACTGTACGAGATTTTGCAACTATAACCTTTTCCATCATTGCTTTACTTGTTCCCATTGCGTTAACTGGATAAGCAGCCTTGTCCGTTGATAAACAAACAATGTTTTTAACACCTGCTTCAATAGCGGCAGTAAGTACGTTTTCCGTACCTAAAACGTTTGTTTTAACCGCTTCAATAGGAAAAAATTCACAAGAAGGAACTTGTTTTAACGCAGCTGCGTGGAAAATATAGTCAACACCGTGCATCGCGTTTTTAACGCTATTTATATCTCTTACGTCACCTATATAAAACTTTATTTTATCAGCAACCTCAGGCATTTTTGCTTGAAATTCGTGACGCATATCGTCTTGTTTTTTTTCATCTCTAGAAAAAACACGAATTTCCCCTATATCAGTTTTTAAAAACCTATTAAGAACGGCATTACCAAAACTGCCAGTTCCCCCTGTAATTAATAAAGTTTTATTTTTGAAAAGTGACATAATTTTCTATTACTCCTTAAAATAACTATTTATATTTTTAGCGTCATATAACAATACATTATATAAACCCACTATTTTATTATAACATTTTATAAAAGGTTGTCAATAGCAAATTATTAAAACCACTAAAACTAAAATCGTATATTTTTTTATTTTTTAGGTAATAATATAACAAAAATAGTTTAGTAACCCGTTTTTTTATTTTTAGCATATCATATTATATACGCTAGAAAAACGGATTGGAGATAAAAATGATTAAAAGAGGAGAATTATATTACGCTGATTTAAGTCCCGTTGTTGGCAGTGAACAAGGTGGCATTAGACCTGTTTTAGTAGTTCAAAACGATATTGGAAATAAATATAGTCCAACAATTATTGCCGCAGCAATCACTAGCCAACTAAATAAAGCAAAATTACCTACCCACATAGAACTTAACGCTTTTGAATATGGCTTAAACAAAAACTCAGTTATTTTATTAGAGCAAATACGAACTCTTGATAAAAAACGACTAAAAGAAAAAATTGGCGAATTGCCCTCAACAACCATGAAAAAAGTTAACAATGCCCTACTTATAAGTTTAGGGTTTTTGAAAAGTGAAAACCAAGCATAAAAAAAGATTGTTAAATAAACAATCTTTTTCTTTTTTATATTTTACCTATTTCTTTTTCTTTATTATATCTTTCAACTGCTTTTAAATATCTTTCAGAAAGTTTTAAGTAATATCTTTGACGTTGTTCATAAGTCATTTTGTCCGTTTCTTCTTTATCAGCAAGCCTTCCTAAAGCGTTTGAAACTTCCCCTTCTTCATCAAGAAGTTTTTTAACTTTTTTGTAAAAATTTTCAGCCTCTTCGTCAACGCCTGTTTTTACCGTTCTTTCTATTTGCACGGTATAATATTGTTTTACTTTTGAAGTAGAAATACCGACTTCTTTTGCCCTTTTCATTTCTTCTTCTAAATTCTTTTTATAATTTTGCCAAAAGCCAGTTTTTAACCTCATCTTTGCTTCTTTTGCAAGTTCTTTTAATGATTTCATTTCGTTTTGCATAAGTTTTTCTCCATTTTCGACAACATTCGACATTTTTTGCAATATAAAAGAAAAACCTACTAAAATTCATTAGTAGGTTTCTTTTAATTATCCTTTAATACTTCTTTTTCTTGCAGCTTCTGACTTCTTCTTTCTTCTTACAGAAGGTTTTTCATAATGTTGCTTTAATCTTAAATCACCGATTATACCGTCTCTTGAACACTTTCTTTTAAAACGACGAAGAGCGCTATCAATGGTTTCATTTTCACCAACACGTACAGTTGACATATTCACACCCCTCCTTTGCTCAAAAGCGTTTAATAATAATTACTTTGTGATTATAACAAAATTTTTAAAAATAAGTCAAGTGTTTTTATATACTTTTTTTTATTTTTTTAAGCAGGTGTCCAACCCATTTTTTGACCTGATAAAATATGTATATGAAGATGGAATACCGTTTGACCTGCATCATCACCTTGATTTATAACTAATCTATACCCATTTTCAAGCCCTAATTCCTTTTTTAAGGTAGGAATTTTTGCTAAGCATCTTCTAACCATTTCACTTTGTTCTACTGTCATTTCTTCTAAAAGTTTAAAGTGACTTTTTGGAATACATAAAAAGTGGTTTTTTGCTTTTGGATCGATATCTTTAATTATAATCATATCTTCATCTTCATACATTTTTGTAGCAGGAATTTCTCCTTTTATAATTTTACAAAACAAACAGTTTTCCATAATTTTTCTCCTTTATATTAATTTGGCAAGTGCGCCATCTTCATATTCGCTTAAAATTCTAACTTTAAGGATATCGTTAGTTAATTTACCATCCTTTAGATAAACCCTAATATAATTTTCAGTATAACCTAAAAGGCATCCTTCTTTTTCTTCTTCAGGTAAAAAGCGTAAAACTTTACCTATATTTTCATTTATAAATTTACTTTTATACTCGTTTTTAAGTTCTAAAAGTTTATTTAATCTTTTCTTTTTAGTTTCGCCATCAACTTCTTCCCAAGTATATGCCTTAGTTCCAGCCCTTCTGCTATATGGGAAAGCGTGTATATCACTAAACTTAACCGTCTTTACTAATTCAACAGTATCTAAAAAGTCTTGTTCCGTTTCCCCTGAAAAACCTGCAATAATATCCGTTGTAATACCTGCATTTTCATAATACGACCTAATTAGTTCAACTTTTTTTATATATTCTTCCCTAGTATAATGCCTATTCATTAACTTCAATACGTTATTTGAACCAGATTGAAGAGATAAATGAAAATGTGGAGCAAAGTCGTAAAGCTCTTTAGTTGCATTTAAAAATTCGTCGTCAATAACGTTTACTTCTAATGAACCAAGCCTAATTCTAGCCTTAACGTCCTTTAATTCCTTAAGTAGCCCCGTTAAATTAGTTCCGTTAAAATTATATGCCGATAAATTTATGCCGTTTAATACGACTTCTTTAGGGTTTGTTTCAGCAATTTCTTTCTTAATACTGTCAATACTTCTAGACCTACTTCTTCCTCTTAAATAAGGAATTATGCAATAACTACAAAAGTTGTTGCAACCGTCTTGCACCTTTACGTAAGTTCTTGCCCTTAGCGATTTTACTGAAAGTAAATCTTCAAAAACCTTGTCTTCTTCTTTTATAGAAAGTTGGTCTTTTTTATCATTTTCTTCAATATCTTTAACAATTTCTAAAATTTGGTTTTTATTAAAACTACCAGTTATGTAAGAAACGCCTTTATTTAAAAAACCTTTATAATCTTTTTGCGTAGCGCAACCTGTAAAAATTATTTTAGCCTCTTTATTGAACTTTTTTATTCTTGAAACCATTTGGCGAGACTTTTTTTCTGCCTCACTTGTAACAGCGCAAGTATTAACAACGTAAAGATCAGCAGGGGCTAACTCATCAAAGACTTCGTGCCCCATATCAGAAAGCCCCCTAATTAAAGAGTCGCTTTCACATTGATTAACTTTACATCCTAAAGTAAAAACTACAATTTTCATTCTAAGTCCCCAAGCATTTTAGCAACTATTCCAACTAAAACGATAGATGCAGTATCAGCCCTTAAAATTCTTTTACCTAAAGAAACGGTTGAAAAACCTTCTTTAGTAGCAAAAATAAATTCATCTTCACTAAAACCACCTTCAGAGCCAACGACTAGTGCAGTATTTCCGTTTAATGAAGAAAAATCAACTTGATTTTCATTTGCAAACTCACAAGCAAATAATTTATTCTTATAATCTTTTGCGTACTTAATTGCCTCTTCAAAGGGCAAATAACTAACTTTTGGATAAATGCTTCTACCACATTGTTTTGAGGCTTCTTGGCTTACTTTATTTAATCTTTCAAGTTTATTGTCGTTTAAAAATGCTGATGAAAATTTTGAAGAAAAAACTACGATATCTTTAACGCCAAGTTCAACGGCTTTTTGAACTACAAGTTCAGTCTTATCACCTTTTAAATAACCTGCAATTAATAAAATATCGTTCTTACTTTCTAAATCATTTTTTTCTTTAGAAAGCACTTTAACTTGCATTGACTTCTTTTCAATTTTAGTAACTTCTGCCAAATACTCATATCCCGTGTTATCTAAAAGAATAATTTTATCATTTTCTCTTATTCTTAAAACGTTAACTGCGTGGCGAAATTCCTCTCCGTCAATAACTAAAAAGTCTTCAATTTTATTGGCAAAAAATCTTTTATACTTTTCCATACTTTAATGCAATGGCTACCCATTCGCCCTTTCTTATGATTTCAATAGGTGTAAATCCTGCGTTTACGTACGCATCTAAAACAAACTTTTCTTTACTAAGTAGTATTCCACTTAAAATTATAACGCCGTTTTCTTTAAGGTTATTTTTAATATCTTTACTAAACATAACCAAAACTTCAGCCATAATGTTTGCAACGATAACGTCGCCTTTAATAGAATTATCATCTAATAAATTCTTAAGCAAAACTTCACCGTTTTTAATATCGTTAATTTCCATATTTTGAGTGGTTGCCTCTATTGCGCACTCGTCTATGTCTGTCATAATCGCCTTAGAAATACCCAGTAAACAAGCTGTAATTCCTAAAATACCACTACCACAACCAACGTCTAATAAAACGGTATCTTTATTTATGTATTTTTGAAGAAGTTCAACACACATTGAAGTGGTTTCATGCTCTCCCGTACCAAACGCCATGTTTGATTCTATTTTAATTACAGTTTCATCATCAGCTTTTTCATACTTAAGCCAGTTAGGACAAACAACGACTTTACCTATTTTAATAGGTTTAAAATATTCTTTCCATTTAGTAAGCCATTCATCCCCTTCAACCTCTTTAGTGTTTATTTCTAAAGAACCTACTGGCACAAACTCTCTTAAAGCATTTACTCTATCAGTAATTTCTTCTAAAACCTTAGAAGCATTTTCTTTTTGAACGTAACCTTTAACTAAAACTTCCTTGTTTTCAATAACCAAATTTTCATCAATATAGTCCCAAGCCTTGTTGTCTTTAGCAAGTTCTAAAATATCGTTAAAATCATAAATTGCAACGCCTTCAGTTGAGTAGTCCCATAAAATATCGCTAACAAGTTCACCTGCTTCAGTTAAAGTATGTACTGTAATTTCTATGTATTTCATAATTAATTTTCGTACGGATTTTTGCCGTACATTTTTTCCACGTTATCTTTATATTTTTTTATATCAGAATATTGTTTTACTTCAACAGTATTGTCAAAATCTTCTAACCTTCTTTTTTGATCCCTACTTATTTTCGTTGGAATTTCAACGTTAACTACTATATAAAGATCGCCAGTTCCTCTAGGGCTCTTTATACCTTTACCTCTAACGTAGAAAGTTTTACCACTTTGCGTTCCCTCAGGAATAGTATAAGTTATAGTGTCTTCAATGGTTGGAACTTCAATTTTACCACCCAAAACTGCCGTTTTATAACTAATAGGAACTTCAACGTATAAATCAAACTTTTTACGCTTAAAAATTATACTAGGTTCAACCCTAAATACAACTATTAAGTCGCCACTTACACCACCATTTCTTGATGCTTCGCCAAAACCAACTTTTTTAATATAACTGCCGGTATCTGCCCCA
>SVHJ01000035.1 GCA_015055835.1 Clostridiales bacterium
CATACACAAGGGAGGCTTTGGCTATAAATTATTGTTATACCATGAAAAAACTGATCTTAGAATACGGTGCTATGGTTTGCAGGTTTGTTTTCGTCCTCGTTTTGCTGACGCATGATCTCCGCGTAGCGAAGCATTTGCTTGCGCGAGGTAACGCCGAGCTTTCCGAGAAGGTTGTGATTGTGATATTTAAGCGTGCTTTCTTTAATTCCAAGAACTTCAGCTATTCCTTGATTATCTAAATTTGTCGTCGCAATAAAAAACAATCTTCTAAAATAATTATAAATAGAGCTTAATAATCTTTGATGCGTTTCACCCTTCTTTAACATTTCATTTATAGAAGAAAGCGCCATTTGAAAATTATTTTTACTGATAAAATCAGTCATTTCATAAATTTGATACTCAACGTCTTTTGAAATTAGTTTATCAACTATTTCTTTATCAACAACCTGCCCTTTTGAAAGGTAATCTATAATCTTATTAGTTTCATTGTTAATTTTTACCATATCAAGAGAACAATACTCTGCAATTTTTTCAGCAAGAGCAATATCAATAGATAAACCATTTTCTTTTAGCGTTAAAGATATCCATTTTGCTAAAATACTTGGACTTTCTTTTGAGCAATCAATAGTAAAAAGATTAACTTTTGAAAAAGGCAAATGCTTTTTTTCGTTTAATATAACTAAAATAGTACTTTCAAGTTTATCAAAAAAATCTACAAATTTGCTTAAAACGTCAGCTTTAGGATAAAACTCTTTTATAACAACCATTCTATATTGCTCTCCTAAAGGATATTCTAGTAAAGATGCAAGTATAGTTTCAACAGTTGTATCGGCAAAATCATATTCCTTATAATTAAAATCAGGCATAGAAATAAAGGCAGTCTTTAATTTTTCTAACCCCTCTTTTCTAAAAAACACGTCCTCGCCCTCTAACAAATAAGCTGGAGATGGCTGATTACTTTGTAAATATTTTTTTAACTCAAAAAACTTTATCATACTTATATTTATTTTAACATCTTTAGCCCGTTTTTGCAAGCAAGAAAGTTACTATTTTACCCCATATTTGTTAATTTTAAAGAATATATTTTTGCCATATCCAGTGTTTAAAACTTTTTCAGACTTTTTATAGCATATAATTTCTTTTTTCACAGCATTTGCGTCAATAAAATCAACGCCGTCAGATAATATTATAAAATCTCTTTTTTCCTTTAAGTTAATAAAGTAATTTTTCCCTTCCATTTCACTTACCAGTAAAAAAGTATTCTCTCTCGTTTTATAGTCAACGGCAAAACCCTTATTCAAAAAGGAAAAAGTTGCTTCTTTTAAATTATTTTCTAAAGTGCTACAATTTATAAAATTTGTGTTTAATAGTAAACTTTCATACATAGAATTTTTACCACCATAATAATACACGTTATCAATCTTTACAATCTTACTTAAATTCACAACAAAAGTCGTAAAATTATCTTCTGTTGCTATAATTAAATTTTCTATTTTATTATCTTTTAATTTATCTATGAAGTCTAAATACAAACTATCATTATATTCTTTGCCTATTTTATTAACAACCAAGTTATCCTCTTTTCCCATAAATAAAGTAGAATATATTCCTTTACTAGAACCGACGTTCATATCAACTGCACCTCTTTCATAAAGAGTAAGCCCAAGAGTGCCTATTATAAAAATCATAGACAAAAAGATTGATAAAACTATTTTTGTAATTTTAGCAAAATTAATAAAACCACTTACAATTAGAATAATAAAATAATATATAAAAGAGAACCCACCGATTGCTATTTCAGTTAACAATAAAGAGTTATAATCAAAAAAATTAATAAGGTAATTTATGCCTAAAATCAAATATTTTATAGGGAAAAACACAAAACCTAAAAAAGGAAATATTAGCGTTATAAAAATAGCAAAAAATAAAAATGAAAATAATATAAAAACTACTGGAATTAGTAATAAATTAAACAAACTTGCAACTAAAGAAACTTGGTTAAAATAAGTTAATAAAAGAGGCAAGGTTGCAATTTGGGCTGAAAAAGTAGTCGCTAAGCCACTTGCAACTTTTTTAGGCAAAAATTTTAACACTTTTAATATAGGTCTGTTTAATAAAACAATACCAAAACAAGAAAGATATGAAAGCTGGAAACCAACGTTAAATAAATCTAACGGTCTAATAAGTAAAACGATTATTGCACTAAAACTAATAGAAGTTATAACGTCATATTTTTCACCAAAACAACGCATAAGTAGTGCTACTGAACACATTATAACTGCCCTTAAAGAAGATGGCATAAAAGAACATATTCCAGAATAAAAAATTAATACTGGCAATATGATAAAAAACTGTATTAATCTTTTTACCCTTAATTTATTTAGAATAAATGAAAGAATTGCGCACAAAAAACCTATATGTAGCCCCGACACAGCAAAAATATGTGCTATTCCAGCATTTCTATAATTTTGCAGTAAATCGTCTTCAATAAAGTTTGAATCCCCTGTCATAAGCGCAAAAGAAACCCCAAACGTTTCTTCCGTCAAGTTCTCTTTTAGGACATCTTTAATTAAAGAATTTGCTTTTTGAAAAATTGTTGGGCTTTTACCAGTAACAACTAAATTTTTGACGTTATAAGTATAATATTTTACATTCTTTTGAACTTTGTTAATCGAAAAATTACCATTATAAAAAGCATCATAATTTTTAACGTACGCCTCAAAAGAAACCTCATCACCAAGTTCTAATTCTTCAGGATAATAAAAGGAAAAATTAAAAGAGTTTTCTATAACTTTATCATCTAATAAAAACTTTACGTTATCAATTACGTAATAGAAGTTCCCCTCAGTTGTTGAAGAAACCTTTTGAATTTCACCTTGGACAATATAGTTATCTTCTTTTATATTCGCATTATTATAGTTTTCTAAAATAGCATTAAAAGAGGTAAGTCCTATTATAAATGCAATCGTCATATAAATAGTGCACTTAATTATTCTAATACAATCAGGGGTTTTTCTAAAATAAAAAATAGAAAATATTAAAGCAAAAAAAGTTAAAAACAATAATAGATAAGAAACAAGTGAATTTTTTATTAAAAAATAAGCAAAAAGAATACCTAAAATCAAACTAAAGGCAGTAAATAAAACAGGTCTTATATTTATATATTTTTTACGCTTATCTTTTGTGTTCATAATAAAAATTTAATTGATTATTTAATTTAGTTGCAAAATGCAATTGCATATGCTAAAATTTATCTAACCTGCAGTGTTCGACGGCTGAGTAAAATTAATCCACAACTGATAATTTGAACCTTGCGTTCTATCTTTTTAGTGGCGCTCTTTTCCGATGTATTTTCCGGAATTATTAAAGAGATACGGCAAAAGAAAGACCTTGGCTCTCCTGTTAAAAAACGGGGTTATCATTTTCTTTAGTTGACGGCACAGGTGGGTAAATGGCCTCATGGTCAAGCGGCTAAGACGCCACCCTCTCACGGTGGAATCTGGGGTTCGATTCCCCATGGGGCTACCAACAAAAAAAGCACTTTTTATAAGTGCTTTTTTTGTTTTATATACTTTCAATTACTTTTACAATTCTATCAGTAACTTCTTTTGATAATTCCTGACTTTCTGTTTCAGTAAAAATTCTTATAATATCTTCTGTTCCAGAGGCGCGCACGACAACTCTACCTCTGTTTTTTAAGTATTCCTTTTCCTTTTCAATTGCCTCTGCCAATACTTCATTATTTAATACTCTAACCTTGTCTTTAACCTTTACGTTAACGTTTACTTGAGGATAAAGTTTTACGTCAACAAATGAAGAAAGAGGTTTTTTAGTTTCTGCTAAAATTTTGGCAACTACTATTGATGATAAAATGCCGTCCCCAGTAGTAGTATAATTTTTTAATATAATATGTCCTGATTGTTCTCCACCAACGACAGCGCCTTGCTTTAACATCATTTCGATAACGTATTTATCACCGATATCACTTCTAAGCATATCAATACCGTCTTCAAAAAGCTTCTTTTGAACGCCCATATTTGTATGTGCTGTTCCAACTACAAGATTCTTTTCTAACATTCCGTGTTCTTTATAGTAGTTTGCAATCATA
>SVHJ01000002.1 GCA_015055835.1 Clostridiales bacterium
GCAACGTCATCATAAAACTCATCAAGTTCCTCTTGCGTCATAGGTGGCAGCCCCGTAGCGGTGAGCATTTTATTGAACTCATCCAAATTTGCTTTATCGTCCATAGCATATCCTTTCAAATGAAGTCCCCTATATTATATCATAAAAGAACCCCTTTTTCAATACCAAATATCGTCCGCAGACTATAATTTTAACGATTATCATAATTTTAACGATTACCCATAAATTTAACGCAAACAAAAAAGCCCATCCACCGAAAGCGCAAAAACTCTCGGAAGATGGGCTTCTCCTATCAAAAATATGCTTTTTATGCCTCAAAAGGGCAAAAATACCCCTAAAAGGCAATAAAAAACGCAGAATTGGCACAAATAATTGTATCCTATTCTGCGTTCTTATTTGGTGACCCCTACGAGAATCGAACTCGTGTTACCGCCGTGAAAGGGCGATGTCTTAACCGCTTGACCAAGGGGCCGATTTAGTTTTTGTAATTGGTAGCGGCGGTCGGACTCGAACCAACGACCTGCCGGGTATGAACCGGCCGCTATAACCAACTAAGCTACGCCGCCATTTAAGTTGCTTATGTATTATACCTAAACAATTAAATTTTGTCAACAAATAAAACAAGCTTTTTGCAAAAAATTTTATTTTTTAATGCTAAAAAACAAAAACGGCAGTTTAATTACTGCCGTTTTAACGTAAAATTTATCTTTTTAACTTATGTTCACAGTAAACGCAACGATGAATATCGTGTTCTTTGTCTACTATTTTAAAACTTTGTGGAAGTTCTTGTTCCTTTTTTGTTATACATTTTGGATTTGTACAAACCATACCAGTACTGTCAACAAGTTCACATCTTTCAATATATTTTAGGTTTTCTACTTCTCCTTCGCTAAGAAGTTTAAGTATTAACGCCATACGCATATATTTGCCGTTTAGCACTTGCTTAAAATAGCATGCCCTTTCATCTTTATCAATTTGAACGCTAATTTCGTTAACCCTTGGAAGTGGATGAAGAACTGACGTATCGCTTTTTGCTAACTTCATTTTTTCTTCCGTTAAAATATAGCAATCTTTAAGTCTTTCATACTCTGTTGGGTCAGGGAAACGTTCCCTTTGAACTCTTGTCATATAAAGCGCATCTAAAGTAGGAAGTGCTTTTTCTAAATCCGTAGTTTCAACGAACTCAACGCCGTGGTTGTTCATTTCTTTAATAACGTAATAAGGTAGTTTTAATTCTTCAGGTGAAATAAGTACCATTTTTACGTTTTTATATCTACAAAGCGCACCTATTAAAGAGTGAACCGTTCTGCCGTACTTTAAGTCGCCACAAAAACCTACCGTTAGGTTGTCAAAAGTTCCTTTTTCTCTATAAATAGTAAGTAAATCAGCAAGTGTTTGCGTTGGATGACAATGTCCACCGTCACCTGCGTTTATAACTGGAACGGTTGCGTTTAGTCCTGCAACGAGTGGCGCACCTTCTAACGGATGGCGCATTGCGATAATATCTGCATAGCAAGAAATTACCTTTGCAGTATCTGCAATACTTTCCCCTTTAGTTGCTGAAGATGAGTTTGCATCTGAAAAACCTATAACAGAGCCACCAAGTTCAAGCATAGCGGCTTCAAAAGAAAGCCTTGTTCTTGTTGATGGTTCAAAAAATAGGGTTGCTAATTTTTTGCCTTGGCATTTTTTTGCGTACTTTTTAGGTTTTGCTATGATGTCCATAGCAGTTTTAATAAGTTCGTCAATTTCTGCCGTAGATAAATCGAGAATATCTATAAGACTTCTTCTCATACTTCTCCTTACTTAATCCAACTTTCGTCAGATGGGTTGTTTCTAAATTTAATAAGTTTTTGTACGTCTTCTGGTTTAATATAACCTTCTTCAGCAGCAACTTCTGCAATAACGTCAAAGTTTGTTAAAGAGTAGTTGATTACGTTTGCTTCCTTAAGTCTTGTTAAACCTTTTTGCATACCGTAAGTGAAGATACTAACTACACCTAAAACGTCTGCACCTGCTTCACGAAGAACGTTAACAACTTCAATAACGCTACCACCTGTTGAAATTAAGTCTTCAACAACGACAACCTTTTGACCTTTTTCTAATTTTCCTTCAATTTGGTTTTGTCTGCCGTGGTCTTTAGCACCTGAACGAACGTAACCCATAGGAAGACCTAAAATGTGGCCTGTGATTGCTGCGTGAGCGATACCTGCAGTTGAAGTACCCATTAATACTTCTACGGTCGGGAATTTTTCTTTAATAACTTCTGCTAAGCCGTTTTCAACGTCAAGTCTAACGTTTGGTGCTGTTAAAGTTAAACGGTTGTCGCAGTAAACTGGGCTTTTAATACCACTTGCCCAAGTAAATGGTTCATCTGGACGGAAGAACACAGCCTTTATTGATAATAAATCTTTTGCTATAACTTTTTCTAAACTCATTTTTATTCTCCTAAAACAAATTCTCTTACACATCTTTCATAAGCAGCAACTGGGTCTTCTGCTGCAGTTATTGGTCTACCAACTACTATGTAGTCTGAACCGATTCTTCTTGCTTCTTTTGGTGTCATAATACGTTTTTGGTCACCAACGTCGCCGTCTGCAAAACGAATACCTGGTGTTACCGTTACGAATTCTTTGCCACAAACGTCGTGTACCTTTTCTGCTTCAAGTGGAGAGCAAACTACGCCGTCAAGTCCTGCGTTTTTAGCAGTTAACGCATAATGCATTACAACCTTGTCAATAGGTTCTTTAATTAAAAGGTCTCTTTCCATTGTTTCTTGGTCGGTTGAAGTTAATTGAGTTACACCGATAAGAATTGGTCTTGTGCCGTCTGGTCTTGTTAAACCTTCTAAAGCGCCTTTCATCATTTGAGTTGCACCACTTGCGTGTAAATTACACATATCAACGTCAAGTCTACTTAAAACTGCCATAGCCTTTTTAACCGTGTTAGGAATATCGTGAAGTTTTAAGTCTAAAAAGATTTTGTGTCCGTTTTCCTTTAATTCTTTAACGATTGCTGGACCTTCTGCATAATAAAGTTCCATACCGATTTTAACGAAAGGTTTTTTGTCCTTAAATAATGAAAGGAAGTTCATAACCTTTTCTTTACTGTCAAAGTCACAAGCGATAATTACGTCTTTTGCCATTTTTATTCTCCTTTAATTAACTCTTTTAACGAATTTATTTTATATTTTTTCATTACCCTTGGTAAATCTTCAATAATATTTTTTGATGCGTAAGGGTCTATTAAGTTTTGCGCACCTATTTCAACGGCAGTTGCACCTGCCATCATCATTTCAATAACGTCTTCAGCCGTCGCAATACCACCCATACCGATTACAGGAATTTTTACTGCGTTTGCTACTTGGTAAACCATTCTAACTGCAACTGGGAAGATTGCTGGTCCTGAAAAACCACCCATTACGTTTTTAATTACAGGCTCTCTAGTTTTCAAGTTAATTCTCATACCAAGTAAAGTGTTTATTAAACTAACCCCGTCTGCACCTGCATCTTCAACGGCTTTTGCCATTGAAACTATGTCCGTAACGTTTGGTGAAAGTTTGACGATAATAGGTTTTGTGGTTACCTTTTTAACTTCTTTAGTTACTTCAAAGGCTGATTTTGGGTCAGTACCAAAACTCATACCACCACCGTGCACGTTAGGACAACTTATGTTAACTTCTATCCAGCCAACTTGTTCTTCTTTGTCTAACTTTTCACAAACTTCTTTGTACTCATCAATAGAAAAGCCACCAACGTTAGCCATTACTTTTTTATTAAATACCTTTTTAAGTTTAGGCAATTCTTCTGCTATAACCTTTTCAACACCTGGATTTTGAAGACCAACTGAGTTTATCATACCTGCAGTACATTCTGCAATTCTTGGTGTTGGATTGCCAAATCTTGGTTCTTTAGTCGTTCCCTTAAAAGAGAAAGTGCCAAGCATATTGATATCGTAAAATTCAGCAAATTCATAACCGTAACCAAAAGTTCCACTTGCAGGAATTATAGGGTTATCAAGTTCAATACCTAAAAGATTAACTTTAGTGTCTACCATATAATTTCCTCCTTTTTCATAACAGGACCTTCTTTACAAATACGCTTGTTGCCCGTTAAAGTTTTGCAAGAGCAACCCATACAAGCACCAAAACCACAACCCATTCTTTCTTCAAAACTTAGTTCGCCTGAAATTTTTGTTGCGTTTGATAATGCTTTAAGCATAGGTTCTGGTCCACAAGAATAAAAGTAAGTTGCATCTACATTTTCAAGTGCGTTAGTTACAAAACCTTTAATTCCGTAAGAGCCGTCCACCGTGGTTACGAAAACCTTTCCAAGCCTACTAAATTCTTTTTCATAAAAGATTTCGTCTTTAGTGTTAAAACCTAAAATAACCGTTATATCTTTGCCTTGTTTTTTAAGTTCTTTTGCAAGTAGATATAATGGTGGTACGCCTACGCCACCACCTACTAAAAGTGGTCTTTCTCCTGCACAGCTTAAGTCGTAGCCGTTACCTAAACCGGTTAAAACGTCTAAAACTTCACCCTTTTTCATATTTGCCATAATTTCCGTACCCTTTCCTACTACTTTGTAGATTAAGGTTAGGGTATTTTTACCTAAATCGCAAACTGATATTGGGCGACGGAGATATTCGCCGTCAATTTTAATATTAACGAATTGGCCTGCTTTAATATCGCTAACGTCCCCTTTAAGTACCATTTTAAGAACGTCTTTAGTTAGATGTTCGTTTTTTGTAATTTTCAAAAATACTTGTTTCATTTTTTACCTTTTAAGCATCAATAGTTGAAATTGTAATAGTTGAATCTTCAATTACGTCTAAAACAACCTTTACCGTGTCAAGTGAAGTGAACATTGTAATATTGTTTTCAGTAGCAAGTCTTCTAATAACGTGACCGTCTGCTTGTTCTTTGTTTGCACCTGCTTCACTCGTGTTGATGATGTAAGCAATATGCTTTTGGCGAATTGCCTTTTCAATTTCATCACTACCTTGGCTAATCTTTTTGTGAATATGCGTTCTAATACCGTTCTTCTTTAAGAATTCTGCAGTACCTTTGGTTGCTTCAACGTTAAAGCCTAAGTTATAGAATCTTCTAATTAAAGGTAATGCTTCTTCCTTATCTTTATCTGCAATTGATGCAAATACAGTACCGTAGTTTTGTAAGTGCATACCAGATGCTTGAAGTGCTTTATATAATGCACGGTCTAAGTTATCGTCATAACCGATTGCTTCACCAGTTGACTTCATTTCAGGTGAAAGGTATGCGTCTAAGCCCTTAATCTTTGTAAATGAGAATACAGGAACTTTAACGTACCATCTATCCTTTTCTTTAGGATAAATTTTGTTAATACCTTGTTCTTTTAATGATTTACCCATAATAACTTCCGTAGCGATATCAGCAAGGCTAAAGCCTGTTGCTTTTGATAGGAAAGGAACGGTTCTTGATGAACGTGGGTTAACTTCTATTATATAAACCTTTTCGTTTTTATCAACGATAAATTGAATATTATATAGGCCTACTATACCGATACCAAGACCTAACTTTTTAGCATACTTTAGTATTGTCTTTTTAACTTTGTTTGAGATAGAGAAGGTTGGATAAACGCTTATTGAGTCGCCAGAGTGGATACCCGTTCTTTCAACAAGTTCCATAATACCAGGAACGAATACGTTTTTACCATCGCAAATTGCGTCAATTTCTACTTCCTTACCAACTATGTATTTATCAACTAAAACAGGCTTGTCTTCATCAATTTCAACTGCCGTTTTTAAGTAATGGCGAAGTTGGTTTTCGTTAGCAACTATTTGCATTGCTCTACCACCTAATACGAAAGATGGTCTAACTAATACTGGATAGCCGATTTCTTTTGCCGCTTTTACGCCGTCTTCAATTTTGGTAACTGCTCTACCTTGTGGTTGTGGAATACCAAGTTTATGTAAAATCTTTTCAAAACTATCTCTGTTTTCAGCCCTTTCAATAGCCTTACAGTCAGTACCAACAATGTTAACGCCAAGTCTGTCTAGTGGGTCTGCTAGATTAATTGCAGTTTGTCCACCAAGAGATGCGATAACACCTTTTGGGTTTTCAAATTCTACAATGTTCATAACGTCTTCAGGCGTTAATGGTTCAAAGTAAAGTTTATCACTTGTAGTGTAGTCGGTTGAAACTGTTTCAGGGTTGTTGTTTATGATAATTGCTTCATAACCAGACTTCTTTATTGTCGTTACTGCGTGTACGGTTGAGTAGTCAAATTCAACACCTTGACCGATACGAATAGGACCTGCACCTAAAACTATTAACTTTTCTTTATCAGTAATTATACTGTCGTTTTCGCCAGTATAACTTGAGTAGAAGTATGGTATATAAGCACCTGCGTGTAAAGTGTCAACCATCTTAAAGATAGGTTTTAAGCCGTTCTTCTTTCTAAAGTCGCTAACTTCTTTTTCAGTACATTTCCAAAGTCTTGCAACGAATAGGTCTGAAAAGCCCATCTTCTTTGCTTTTGTTAATTCTTCTAAATTAAATGCGTTTTCTTTTAACACGTTTTCCATATCAATTATTCTCTTAATTGATTCTAAGAAAAGTGGAGTTATCATTGTAACTTTGTGAATTTCTTCTATAGTAGCGCCACGGCTAATTAGTTCTGCAATAGCAAAAAGATTGTCGTGCTTAAATGCCGTTAAGTATTCAAAAAGTTCTTCTTTTGTCATTTTGTCAAACTTTGAAATGTATAGGTGGTTTACGCCCGTTTCTAATGAACGAACTGCCTTTAACATACTTTCTTCAAGGTTTGCACCAATACCCATAACTTCGCCAGTTGCCTTCATTTGCGTACCTAATAGGTTAGACGCTTGTGTGAACTTATCAAATGGAAATCTTGGGAATTTTGTAATAATATAGTCAAGTCTTGGCTCTGTAGATGCTTTAGTGTTTGCAATTTCAATTTCATCTAAAGTCATACCAACTGCAACTTTAGCAGTTACTCTTGCAATAGGATATCCACTTGCTTTAGATGCAAGTGCTGATGAACGAGATACTCTTGGGTTTACTTCAATTAAATAGTATTCGCTTGTTTTTGGGTTTAACGCATATTGAACGTTACAACCACCTTCAATTTTAAGTTCTCTTATAATTTTAATTGCGCTATCGTTAAGCATTTTTTGGTCTTTTTCGCTTAATGATAAAATAGGCGCAACTACGATACTATCGCCGGTGTGTACGCCAACTGGGTCAACGTTTTCCATACCACAAATCGTGATAGCCTTGTCGGTTGCGTCACGCATTACTTCAAATTCAATTTCTTTATAACCTTTAACACTCTTTTCAATTAAAACTTGGTGAACTGGTGAAAGTTTAAATGCGTTTATACCGATATCTTCAAGTTCTTGTTCGTTTTCGGCAAAACCACCACCCGTACCACCTAAAGTGAATGCAGGTCTAAGTACTACTGGGTAGCCAATTTTTTTAGCGGCTTCTTTTGCTTCTTCTAAGTTATAAGTGATTTCTGAAGGAATAACAGGTTCGCCTATCTTTAAGCACATTTCCTTAAATAGTTCTCTGTCTTCAGCCCTTTCAATACTTTCACTTGGCGTACCTAAAAGTTCAACTCTACATTCTTTTAATACACCCTTCTTTTCAAGTTGCATTGCAAGGTTTAAGCCAGTTTGTCCACCGATACCAGGCACGATTGCGTCAGGTCTTTCATAACGAAGAATTTTTGCAACGTATTCAAGTGTAAGTGGTTCCATATAAACCTTATCTGCAATAGTCGTATCAGTCATTATAGTTGCAGGGTTAGAGTTTACTAAAACAACTTCATAACCTTCTTCTTTTAAGGCTAAACACGCTTGAGTTCCTGCATAGTCAAATTCAGCAGCCTGACCTATAATGATAGGACCAGAACCAATAATAAGTATCTTTTTAATATCCTTTCTTTTTGCCATAACTTTCCTCTAAAAATTTTATTTTTTATAAACTATGTTGCCATCTTTTACCGTTAAAAGGTTTTCCCCTTGTACCTTATAACCGATAAACGGCGTTGCTTTACCCTTTGACAAGAAGTCTTTTGGGTCTATTTTGTACTCTTTATCTAAATCCCACACGCTATAGTCTTTACTTAAGTCTATATTAAAGCGCTTAGCAGGGTTTATGCTTAATAATTCAACCAGTTTTTCTAAACTGATTATATTTTTCTTAACTAAATAGGTGTAAAGAAGTGGGAATGCCGTTTCTATACCGACTATTCCAAACGCACTCTTTTCAAGCCCTTTACTCTTTTCAGGGGTAGAGTGTGGTGCGTGGTCGGTGGCTATCATATCAATCGTGCCGTCAATTATACCTTCAATTAACGCTTTTTTATCTTCTTCACTTCTAAGTGGTGGGTTCATTTTGTAAAAACCGTCTTCCTTTAAATCGCTATCGTCTAAAATAAGATAGTGTGGCGCAGTTTCACATGTTACTTTTAAGCCCTTTTTCTTAGCATCTCTAATTAACTGTACGCTTTCTTTCGTTGAAATGTGGCAAACGTGGTAATCACAACCAATTTCTTCAACTAGTTTTAAGTCCCTTTCAATTTGTCCCCACTCTGACTTACTGCATATTCCCCTATGATTATGAGTTTTTGCATATTCGCCGTCGTGAATATAGCCGTTAAATAAAAGTGAGTTGTCTTCACAATGGCAAACCAAAATTTTATTTAACTCTTTGGCTTTTATCATTGCTTTTTTAATCATTTCTTCATCTTGAACGCCCTTGCCGTCGTCACTAAAAGCAATTACCTTGCTTGATAGCTCTTCCATATCAGAAAGTTCCTTTCCAAACTGACCTTTAGTTATAGATGCGTAAGGGTAAACGGAAATTACTGCGTTTTCATCAATTAGTTTTTGTTGAACGGCTAAATTTTCTACGCTGTCTGGCACAGGGTTTAGGTTAGGCATTGAACAAATTGCCGTGTAGCCACCCCTTGCAGATGCTTTCGTTCCACTTTCAATAGTTTCTTTATATGAAAAACCCGGTTCTCTTAAGTGAACGTGAACGTCACAAAAACCGGGTAAAATACAAATATTATCAAAACTAGAAAAATCACTCTTTAAAAGCGCGTTTACCTTTTCTTTTGCTATGCTTTTTAAGTTTTCGTTAGTTAAGTTTTTCATAGTTTTTTCCTTAAAAAAAAGCCTTGCCGTGTACCGACAAGACTTACGAAACCATATTAAGACAAACGCTATTATTTAAAGCGCTTACAAATTAATAGTTCCTTTGCCGATATCACAGTATCAACTTAAAAGTCATTTTTTCTTAACTATTATAGCACTCTAAAAATGGTTTGTCAATTTTATTATTAAACAATATATATAATATTAAAAATTTTTTATAAGGTTGCTTTCATTACAGCCTTAATAGTGTGCATTCTATTTTCTGCTTCATCAAACACTATTGAATATTCGCTTTCAAACACTTCGTCCGTTACTTCCATTTCGGTTATACCAAACTTATCGTAAATTTGTTTACCGATAGTAGTTTTTAGGTCGTGGAAAGCAGGTAAACAATGCATAAACTTGCAGTTTTCACTTGCGTTTTGCATTAGTTCTTTAGTAACCCTATAAGGCGTTAGTTCTTTAATTCTTTCTTCCCAAACGGCATCAGGTTCGCCCATAGAAACCCAAACGTCGGTATAAATTACGTTAGCGCCTTTGGTTGCTACCATAGGGTCTTCAATAAACTCTAACTTAGCGCCAGTTCCACGCGCAATCTTTTCACAAGTTTTAATTAGTTCTTCATTAGGGAAATACTTTTTAGGAGCGCACGCAACAAAGTGCATACCCATTTTTGCAGCGCCTACCATTAAAGAGTTGCCCATATTGTATCTGGCGTCGCCCATATAAACTAACTTCACACCCTTTAACCCACCTAAATGTTCTTTTATGGTTAAAAAGTCGGCTAAAATTTGCGTTGGGTGGAATTCATTTGTTAAACCGTTCCAAACTGGAACGCCTGCGTGTTTTGCAAGTTCTTCAACAATTTCTTGTCCAAAACCACGGTATTCAATACCGTCAAACATTCTGCCAAGTACCCTTGCAGTATCTTTTATACTTTCTTTTTTGCCAATTTGTGAACCTTGTGGATCAAGGTAAACTGGGTGCAAACCAAGGTCAGCGCCTGCCACTTCAAAAGCACATCTAGTTCTAGTTGAAGTTTTTTCAAAAATTAAAGCAATACTACCGTTTAACTTTTTTTGGTTTTTACCTTGCTTTTTTTCCTTTTTTAATTTAGCCGATAAATTAAGTAAATAATTTATTTCTTCCGGCGTGTAGTCTAAAAGTTTTAAAAAACTTCTACCTTTTAAGTTCATTTTTCTCTCCTTACCCTAAAGCCTTTTCAATTACGCTTAAGGCTTTAATTAAATCTTTTTCCTTTATATTAAGTGGTGGAAGTAGTCTTAATTTATCCTTTGCAGATAAACATAAAACGCCGCTTGCCATACACTCTTTTATTACTTCTTTAACAGGTTTTACCGTTTTAATGCCTATCATTAAGCCTAGCCCTGTTATACTTTTAACGCCAGTTTTATCTTTGAAAAAGTCAAAAATAATTTTGCTTTTTTTGTTAACTTCTTGTAAAAATTCTTCCGTTAATCTTTCTAAAATACTAACTGCGCCACTTGAAGAAACTGGGTTACCACCAAAGGTTGAACCGTGTTCGCCATAGCCTAAAACCTTTTCCGTTTTTTCATTAAACATACAAGCGCCGATAGGTAGTCCACCACCAAGACCTTTTGCCGTTGTTACGATATCAGGACTAAGACCATAGTTCATATAAGCGTAAAGTTTACCCGTTCTGCCGTTACCCGTTTGTACTTCATCAATTATAAGAAGAATGTCTTCCTTTTTGCAAAGTTCTTGTACTTTAGTTAAAAACTCTTTATCAAGTGGAATAACCCCGCCTTCGCCTTGGATTATTTCTAGCATAATACCTGCAACTTTGTTTTCCTTAACCAACTTTTCTACACTTTCAAAATTCTTTTCTGCATATAAAAAGCCGGTCGTTAAAGGGTTAAAAAGTTCGTGGTAGTGGTCTTGACCAGTTGCTGATAAAGTAGTTATCGTTCTACCGTGAAAACTGTCTTTTAAGGTTATTATATTAAAGTATTCTTCGCCCTTTTTATCTACTGCGTACTTTCTTGCCGTTTTAATTGCGCATTCGTTTGCTTCTGCGCCAGAGTTAGCAAAGAAAACCTTTTTAAGCCCCGTTTTTTCACACAAAAGTTTTGCTAGGTCAACGCAAGGTTTTGTGTAATATAGGTTAGAAGTGTGTTGAAGGGTTTTTAGTTGCTTTTTTACGGCTTTTTGCCATATTTTATCGCTAACGCCAAAACTGTTTACCCCTATACCTGAAGTTAAGTCAATATACTTTTTACCATCAAAATCGTAAAAGATAGCACCTTTGCCCCTTTTAATTTGTAAATTAAAACGCGCGTAGGTATTTGCTATATATTGACCGTCGTTTTTTACTAAATCGGTCATTTTTTATCTCCTACAACCATTGTACCAGCACCTTCGTTGGTCAATAATTCCATAAGTATTGAGTGTGGAATTCTTCCGTCCATAATAACAACCTTTTCAACGCCGTGGTTAATTGCAGTCGTGCAACAATTTACCTTTGGTATCATACCACCAGAGATGATACCTTCTTCAAAAAGTTTGTCAACTTCTTTAATAGAAACTAAAGGAATTAAGGTTTTAGGGTCGTCTTTATCTTTTAATATACCGGCAACGTCCGTCATCATAATAAGTCTTTCAGCATTAAGTGCCCCTGCAACCATTGATGCAGCCGTATCGCCGTTAATGTTGAAAACTTCACCCTTTTTGTTGCAACCGATAGTAGAAACTACTGGAATATAACCCTTTTCTAAAAGGTCAAGTACAGGAGCGATGTTTATTTTTGTAATTTCCCCAACGTAACCTAATCTTTCATCTTTTTGTTTTGCTTCAATAAGTCTTCCGTCTATACCAGAAATACCCATAGCCTTACCACCTTTACTTTCAAGGTAGTTTACTAAAGATTTGTTTATTTTACCTGCTAAAATCATTTGAGCAATATCAACCGTTTCTTTATCAGTTACTCTAAGTCCGTCAACAAACTCTGCCTTTTTGCCAAGTTTTGTCATCATTTCACTAATTTCAGGTCCACCACCGTGTACTAAAACAACCTTAACGCCGATAAGCCATAAAAGTACGATATCTTCCATAACGTGTTCTTTTAACTCTTCGTTAATCATTGCGTTTCCACCGTATTTAATTACAACGATTTTGCCGTTATATCTTTTAATATAAGGAAGTGCTTGAGTTAACACTTCTGCACGAAGTTGATTTGAAAAATTTTCATCAATATGCTTCATAATTTCTCCTTTAAGTACGATAATCGCCGTTAATTTTAACGTAATCGTAAGTTAAGTCACAACCCCAAGCCGCCACTGTAAATTCGCCGTCTTTTAGGTCAATGATAATTTCTATTTCGTTCTTTAATAAAATTTCTTTTGCTTGTTCTTCAGAAAAATCTACACTCGCACCGTTTTTGCAAACGTTAATTTCCCCTGCTACTGACTTAAAGTTAACGTCAATTTTGTTTACGTCAACCTTTTCTTTACTATAACCGATTGCGCAAAGCACTCTACCCCAGTTAGCATCTGCACCAAACATAGCCGCCTTTAGTAGGCTTGAACAAATTACGCTTTTTGCAACCCCTTTTGCCGTTTTAATATCTTTTGCGTTTAATACTTTACATTCTAAAAGTTTTGTTGCACCTTCGCCGTCACCTGCAATCTTTCTACAAAGCGCAACGGTTACCGTGTTTAGCGCCTTCATAAAGATAGCAAAGTCTTCATCTTCACTAACAATTTCTTTATTACCTGCTTCGCCGTTACAAAGAACGGTTACCATATCGTTAGTAGAAGTGTCGCCGTCAATACTTAACATATTAAAGGTGTTTTGAACGTCGGTTGATAGCGCTTTTTTAAGCATTTCGCTACTAATTTTTACGTCGCTTGTTATAAAAACTAGCATAGTTGCCATATCAGGGTGAATCATACCACTACCCTTTGCCATACCACCAAGATGACAAACTTTGCCGTCAATGGTAAATTCTACTGCAACTTCTTTTGGAGTTGTGTCGGTAGTCATAATTGCGTATGCTGACTCTAAATTACCTTTTTCACTTAAACCAGCGCAAAGTGGTTTGATTGCGTTTTTGATAGGTTCAATTGATAAAGGTTGACCGATAACGCCAGTTGATGCAACAACTACGTCGCTACTGTCAATATTTAATTCATCTGCAAGTAATTTTGACATACTTTCAGCAATTTCTA
Organism: Clostridiales bacterium; assembly: GCA_015055835.1. GTDB lineage: Bacteria > Bacillota > Clostridia > Christensenellales > Borkfalkiaceae > SIG381. The sequence continues at coordinate 13,377 of SVHJ01000002.1, forward strand.
TGCCGTTTGCATTACAAGTGTTTGCGTTTCCACTATTGCAAATAACTGCCCTTGCAACGCCGTTTTCTAAGTGTTTTTTAGTTACAGTTAGCGGTGCGCCTTTAACTAAGTTAGTAGTATAAACTGCAGCGGCAGTACAAGGCGTTTTACTAAAAACAACACCTAAATCGTTCTTTCCTCTATTCTTTCTAATTCCTGCGTGTACGCCGTTTGCCATAAACCCTTTAGATGCGCAAACTCCACCTGATATAAATTTAATCATTATAGTATAAGTCCTTTATTTTCATCTTCGTTAATTAAAAGGTTCATATTTTGTATAGCAGCACCACCTGCGCCCTTACCTAAATTGTCAAACCTACTAACTAACAAAATATTGTCGGTACCACCAAAAACGGAAATTTCTAAACTATCTTTCCCTGCTAGTTTATTTGCCGTTAAAAAGCCCTTTTCATCACTACTTTCAACAAACTTAACGATGTTTCCCGTGTAGTAGTTTTTGTAAATGTCTTTTAAGTCTTCTAATCCACAAGTTAGCATATCCTTGTTTAACGGAATACTAACTTCCATACCCCTTGGAAAAGAAGAAACGATAGGACAAAAACTTGGTTTTACTTCTAAACCACCTATCTTCATCATTTCTGGAATATGCTTGTGATTTTGCGTTAAACCGTACTGTCTTGGCGCTATATAATCAAAAGGCATATCTTCTTCATACTCTTTTATCATATTTTTACCGCCACCCGTGTAGCCTGTAATTGAAAAAGCCGTTAGATAGGTGTTTTTATCTAACACTCCTTCATCAATAAGTGGTCTAACTAAAGATATAAACCCACTTGCATGGCAACCTGGGTTTGCAATTCTTTTTGAAGATTTAATTTTTTCTTTTTGTCCTTTAATTTCTGCAAAACCATAAACCCAATTTTCATTAGTTCTATGCGCAGTTGACGCATCAATTATCGCCGTATTTTTATTACTTTCATCAACAAGTAAAACGGCTTCTTTTGAAGCGTCATCGGGAAGACACAAAAACACAACGTCTGCAGAGTTTATTGCATCTTTTCTTGCTACTGTGTCCTTTCTAAATTCTTCTTTTAAGGTTATTAAGTTTATATTGTCAAAAGCACTTAAGCGTTCCCTTATGTTTAACCCGGTCGTTCCACTAGTGCCATCTATAAAAACCTTTGTCATTATAAATTTTCCTTAATGAATTTAATTTGCATTTCTACTGAAGAAATACTCGTGCCACCCTTTGAAATACGCTTGTTTACGCAATTTGTTAAGTCAATGGCTTCAAAAACTTCTTCATCAAATAAATTAGAGTAGGTTTTGTATTCATCTAAAGTTAAACTTTCTAAAACCTTGCCCTTTTCTATACAGTCTTTAACAATTCCACCTGAAATTTTGTATGCTTCACGGAAAGGAAGACCTTTTTTTACTAAATAGTCTGCAAGGTCAGTTGCGTTAATAAAACCTTCTTTTGCAGCCTTTTTCATATTTTCTTCATTAGCCTTGATAGAAGAAATCATCTTTTCCATAACGGTTAAACAGTTCTTTACCGTTTCAACCCCGTCAAACACGCACTCTTTATCTTCTTGCATATCTTTGTTGTAAGCAAGTGGTAAACCTTTAAGTACGGTTAAAATTGTTAGTAGGTCGCCGTAAACTCTGCCCGTTTTACCACGGATAAGTTCTGCCATATCAGGGTTCTTTTTTTGTGGCATAATTGATGAACCAGTTGTTAAACTGTCTGAAAGTTTTATAAACTTAAATTCCCAACTTGCCCAAAGAATAATTTCTTCAGAAAGCCTACTTAAGTGCATTTGTATAGTTGCTATAACTGATAAAAGTTCAACTATAAAATCTCTATCAGATACGCCGTCAATACTGTTTAACGCTACACCATCAAAGCCAAGTTTTTTTGCTTCGTAGTCCCTATCCGTTTGATAGGTCGTACCTGCTAGGGCGCAACTACCAATAGGTGAAATATTCGTTCTTTTATAACAATCTTTAGCCCTATCAATATCTCTTAAAAACATCATAGCGTATGCTAAAAGATGATGACCAAAAGTGATAGGTTGCGCACGTTGAAGGTGAGTGTATCCCGGCATTATAGCGCCCTTATACTCTTCTGCCTTATTAATAACAGCGCCTATTAGTTTTTTAAGTAGGTCAATTATGGTAAGCGTTTGGTTTTTAAGGTACATTCTTATATCAAGCGCAACTTGGTCGTTTCTACTTCTTGCCGTGTGAAGTTTTTTGCCAACTTCCCCTACCCTTTTGGTAAGTTCTTGTTCAACGAAGGTGTGAATATCTTCTACGCTCAAATCAATTTCAAGTTTGCCACTTTCTATATCGCTTAAAATTTCTTCTAAACCTTTTGCTAAAGTATCGGCTTCTACTTCTTCAATAATGCCTGTATAAGAAAGCATATATGCGTGTGCAATACTGCCAGTTATGTCTTCCTTATACATTTTGCTATCAAAACTTATTGAAGAGTTAAAGTCGTCTGCAATTTTGTCTACGTTAGCGTCGGTAACGCCTTGCCATAATTTTGCCATTTTAATTTTCCTTATTTGTTGTTTTTCTTATCTACCATTGCTTGAACTTTTGTAGGTAGACCGAATAGGTTAATGAAACCTTCTGAATCTTTTTGGTTATAATCGCTTTCACCAAAAGTTGCAATTTCTTCGCTATAAAGTGAGTAGTCACTCCAAACACCTGCGTTAATCATATTGCCTTTGTAAAGTTTTAGTCTTACCTTACCAGTAACGTTTTCTTGCGTTTTGTCAACGAAAGCAGAAAGTGCTTCACGAAGTGGTGAGAACCATTGTCCGTTATAAACTAATTCACCAAAAGTTACTGCTAACTTTTGTTTTTCGTGCATTGTGTACTTATCTAAACATAAACTTTCTAAAACTGAGTGTGCTTTGTATAGAATTGCACCACCTGGAGTTTCATATACGCCACGACATTTCATACCAACTAAACGGTTTTCAACGATATCAATAATACCAATACCGTTTGCGCCACCTAATTTATTTAGTTCTAAAATAATTTCTTTAGCAGTCATCTTTTTGCCGTCAAGTGCAACTGGTACGCCTTTGATAAAATCAAGTTCAATATAAGTTGGCTTGTCTGGTGCGTCAATAGGTGAAACGCCCATTTCTAAAAAGCCCTTCTTTTCGTATTGTGGTTCGTTACCAGTATCTTCTAAGTCCATACCTTCGTGTGATAAGTGCCATAAGTTCTTATCTTTAGAATAGTTTGTTTCTCTGTTTATTTTAAGTGGAATATTGTGTGCTTCTGCATATTCAATTTCTTCTTCACGAGATTTGATTGACCATTCTCTCCAAGGTGCGATAATTGCAAGGTTTGGTGCGAACTTCTTAAAACCTAATTCAAAACGAACTTGGTCGTTACCCTTACCAGTACAACCGTGGCAAATTGCGTCTGCCCCTTCTTTAATAGCAATTTCTGCTAAAGCCTTTGCAATACAAGGACGTGCGTGGCTTGTACCTAAATAATATTCTTCATATAAAGCACCTGCTTTAACACAAGGAATAATGTAGTTGTCTACGTAGTCGTCAGTTAAATCTAATACGTATAACTTACTTGCACCAGTTTTTAACGCCTTTTCTTCTAAACCTTCAAGTTCATCTGCTTGGCCAACGTTACCTGCAACTGCAATAACTTCACAGTTGTTGTAATTTTCTTTTAGCCAAGGAATTATTATAGAGGTGTCAAGACCACCAGAGTATGCTAAAACTACCTTTTTAATATCTTTCTTTTCCATTTTTAATATCTCCTTTCTTTAGGTTTTTTTAATTTACCCCTAAATTATAATTAACTAAAAATTTTTTGTCAACAATATTTAATGCGTTTATACATAATTTTTATACATTTTTATGTGTATTTTGTATATTTTATTGTATATCTTTGTTTTATATACATTAAATGTGCATAAATACAAATTATACTTTAAAATTATAATAAAACGAACAAAAAAAGTCAAACGGTATAACTAGCATTTTGATAAGAAAAAACGGTTGTAATTTTATTTTCCTTGTGTTAAAATTAAACAAAAATAAACAAAAGGTAACTTATATGGCTATTTTAAAAAAAGTTGGTAAAATTTTTGCAATAATTCTTCTTTGTATTCTTGGGCTATTCGTTGCAATTATTTCAGTACTTAATGTAGCAAAATTTGCAATTTATGCTGAATATTATTCAATAACAGATAGTGTTTGTAGAAATCCAGGGTTAGGCGACGGGTTTGTTTGCCAAGGTGTTTGCGCAGTTGAAACGGAAAACAAGTTTTTAGTTTCAGGCTATATGGCAAACGGCACGGCAAGTAGAATTTACGTTACCGATAAAGATAATAACGACTACTACGTTTCTTTATATAGAGATGGCGAAGAGTTCGACGGGCACGTTGGTGGCGTTGCTTTCTATGAAGACAAGGTTTTTACAACCTGTAACGATAGCGTACAAGTTTTTTCTTTGACGGAAATTTTAAGTGCTAAAAAGGGCGACGTTGTTGAAATGGAAAAGGAAGTTCCTGTAAACAACCAGGGCTCTTCTCTTTACGTTTACGGCGATTATCTTTACGTAGGGGAATTTAATAACGGAAATCAATATAAAACTGAACACCATTATGGCGACAACCACGCAATAATTACTAAATATTTGGTGGAAAGTATTTTACAAGGAAGTCCTGTTGCTGATAAAATTTATTCTATTCCTGATAAAGTTCAAGGGATATGTTTTACCCCTGACGGAAAAATTGTTCTTTCAACCTCTTGGGCAATTGCCGATAGTTATTTTTACGTTTATAACGAAAGTGAAATTATAGACTCTGGCGAAGTTTTAGACGGCGCTAAAGTTTATCATTTAGGAAATAGCAGAAAAATTAAAGGGCCAGCAATGGTTGAAGGACTTGACTATTACGCAGGTAAAATTATTACCGTTTATGAAAGCGCATCAAACAAATACTTCTTTGGAAAGATGTTTTTCGCACACAAAATTGATGCTATTGATATTAATATATAATTTAAGTTTATAATTTAAAACACAAAAGGCGAGAACTTTCTCGCCTTTTAATATATCAATATTTTAAAAAAGCAAGACAATTTGCCTTGCTCCAACGTAGTTGAGCGTGTAGTACATAAAACTATATATAAAAGTAGAGCAATTTAGCCCACCCAAAAAATTAAACTTTTTAAGTCTCTACAACCCTCCCGATATGGTTAAACAAGTTTGAGTTGGAGCTGTATAGAAATTTAAAAAGTTTGATGTTTTAACCCACTTTTTCTTGTGGAAGTTTTTTCAACTTGAAATTAAAGATATTCGAATTTATTGAAACGAAAATATTTGGGCGAATTGCCTGCTTTTTTTCATCACTTAAATTAGATTTGGATAAAAAATTCTCCACAACCTCATCTTCAACTTGCTGTCTTTTATGACTCCTGCGTGCAGAAGTAATTTTGGTTGAATGATAAAAAATTAACAGTTTAGAACCATTTCTCGCCATTGCTTCGGCTATTTTTTGCCACCAAATATTATCCGTGTCACCTATTGAAAGCCCATATAAACAAATAATATGAGCACTATTTATCATGTTTTCGCATTTCTTCACGTGTAAAGTTTTTTGAGCTTTATTACATTCACTCTTAATAATATCTTGCTTAAAATAGCGATTCTTCAATAATTCCATATTGTCGACTTGACTTTCATCATTTACACCTAATATCATTCTACTGTTTGTATATCCATGCACATGTTGAATATCTTGTAAAAAAGATGAATAATTATGCATGTTTGCAAATAGGCTCACTTGCCCTTCGTTATAACCCAAAAGACGTTCTACACTTCGTGTGTAGTTGAAGGTGCAAATACTTACATGCCATTGTTCTTTCATGCTTCTAAAATAATTAGTAATAAATTCACCATCTGTTTCAGTTAAAAAATGATGGGGAGTTAATAAGTCTCGTTGTAACTTAGTTTTATCTTGTAAAGCAAAATCGTATAAGTTTTCTTCACCTTCTATATACTCGCCAAGATTATCAACTAAGTCATTATAGACTTCTTCAAAATCTTCTATATTATTAAATTCTTTACAATATTTTCCTAACGCAAGCTCTAAATCAGACCAATTAACTTCTTCGGTAGTTATTTCTTCATTGTTCTCCTTTTTACGCATATATTCTCTGATAGAATTTTTCAATTTCTTAATTTTTTCATTACTTGTAGAAACATTGTTGTAGAATTTATAAAAATCCGAGTATCGAGTATCCATTCCAATATTTATATCAAATCCATTTCCTAATAAATAAACAATTTTCACTTGTCTTCTCCTTTGTTATTTGCTTGTTAATTTTTGATACATTTTCATAAGTTCGGCGACGCATTCACTTTCGGTGTTGATTTTGTCCCAAAATCCGTATGCTTCCATAACTGCTTTATCATTTAACTGATGTGCTCTACGTAATTCAGGTGGCATTGTTATGCTTTGCCAAGTCAAAATCTTCAGCTTCTTTGCTTGGTGTAATGTCTTCATTCGTCATCTTCACCCTGTCCATTCGATCTATTCTGTACGATACGACATTACCGTATTTATCGTCATAGCAGAACAAATAGTAGTTGTCGTTAGCGAAGACGGTGGCTATCGGATTGACTTTGTACACCCTTCTATTATTAGGGTTTGTCTTATCCATTTTGTAATTTCGATTCATCTGCGCATCGTACATAAAGTAGTTAAACTCTATCTTCTTTTGATTTACGATTGCTGACGAAATTTCGCTGACTGAATAGTATATTCCCTCGTTCAAACTTTTCACCGTGCTGAATTGCACAATGTTTTGCTTGAGAACTTCGCCACGCTGACTACCCGACAATTTGCCTACCTTATCTACTAGCTCTGCCGTTTTGTTCTCCGTAATAAAACTCGCAGCCTGGATTGCATCCATTATTATGAGAACTTCTGGCACAGAGAAACTGCGGTCTTCTACGTAATACAGGTTGTTCCTGGAGCGCTTTACGAAAACTTCGTAACCAAAAGAATTGAGAACCTCTATATCATTGTACAAGGTTCTTCTGTCACACTCGATGCCGTTCTTCGCCAATTTCTCCTTTATTTGGTCTGTCGTTAATGGATGGTCTTCATCGCTATCTTGCGTGAGTATTTCCCAAATTTTAAGCAATCTTATTCTTTTTACGTTATCTCCTACCATAATGGACTCTCCCTTATAAAATAGTAGTTTTTATTATTATACCATATTTTTCTATATATGTAAATGGTGAGATGTGCAAAAACCACGACTTGTCAAGGGCAATTTATACAAATTTTATGACAAAATAAAAGAACGACCCCTTTTACGAGGTCGTCCATCTTACTCCAAACTTGCCAAGAAGTCTTTGATATTTTTCATCGCTAGGACTTCATCTATACCTTTACCATTATGTATTTTCCAAGACCAAACGACTAGAATTGTCACCTGTTTCTTCCAGTCATTATCTATAAAGGGTATTCGTATTTCGTAGTGCTCTTCGTGAATATCTTCGTCAGCGCGTCCTACGTATTTTGCAGCGATGCCCTTGTTTCCATTGATATCTATTTCTTCTATTTCGCCTACTAGGTCAAATTCAGCCTCTTCTAAAAACCATTGAAAATCTTCTATAAGGTCATCTCTTTCTTCCTCATAAATCTCTATGATGATGTGTTCATCTTCATCTGTAAACGATATACCACCGTCCCAGGTCGCGTCCTCACTTGTTTGCAAAAGCATGTCTTCTGGCAAACTAAACGAGAGTGTTGATGTGCAAAGTTTTCCATTTTTTATTTTGAACATAATTTTACCTCCTATTTATATGATACCATTATATCATCGCTTTTGTCATCTAAACTGCCATAATTTGACAGTCCGTATTTTCTGGACTTTGTTATTTTATATTCAAATCCCACAGGGGCAATAAGTTTCATTTCCTTTTGTTTCGTAAGGTGAAACGAAAAGTCTAGGCAAATCGAGACTTTCTAACTTGCCTATTTTTGCCCCAAAAATGAAAAAAGACCCTTAAAAGGGTAAAAAATAAGGTCAAATTGTCTATTTTTGACCTAGACAAATTTGACCTTATAGGTGGTTGCGGGAGTGGGACTTGAACCTCACGACCTTCGGGTTATGAGCCCGACGAACTACCAACTGTTCCATCCCGCGATGTAAGTTGTTTTTACATAATATATGATATTCCCTTTTTTGTCAACTAAAAATTAGAAAAAATTTGAATTTAAGTTGAAAATATCCCTTAAAGGTGTTAAAATACTTGTATGAAATTAGATTTAACCCCTATTTTAACTAAAAATGATATTATTGGTGTTGCTTGCTCTGGTGGTAGTGATTCTATGGCACTACTTTATTTTATGCATAAAAACCAAAAAAAATACGGTATAACCGTAAAAGCAGTTAATATTGAGCACGGTATTAGGGGCGAAAATTCCATAAATGACACGAATTTTGTAAAAAACTATTGCAAAAAGCATAAAATTGAACTAATTTCTTATTCCGTTGACGCAATTAATTATTCAAAACAACACAAACTTTCTTTAGAAGAAGGGGCAAGAAAATTAAGATACGATTGTTTTGACGACGCAATTTCTAAAGGGTTAATTACAAAAATTGCAACTGCGCATCACGCAAAAGATAACGCTGAAACGGTGCTTATTAACCTTTTTAGAGGAACTGGACTAAAAGGCATAACCGGTATTGAAGAAAACTATCAAAACAAAATTATTAGACCTTTTTTATCTCTTTCTAAAGAAGATATTGAAAATTTTATAGATAAAAACAAAATTCCTTTTGTCGTTGATGAAACAAACCTTTCTACCGACTACACAAGGAATTATATTAGGTTAAACCTTTTAGAAAAAGTAAAAGAAATTTTTCCTGAATATGAAAAGGCTGTTTTACGCCTATCAAAAATTGCAAAAATGGAAGAAGAATTTTTGCAAAACTTAGCCATTAAAGAACTAAAACAAGAAAAAGACGGCTATTCTTTTTCTGTTAATTTAGAAAAGGCGCTTTTTTATAGAGTTGCAACTTTAGCCCTTAAAAATCTTGTTAAAAAAGATTATGAAATTAAGCATATTAACGCCATTTATTCTTTGATTTCTAAAAATAACGGTACTAAAATCACCCTTTTAAGAGGGGTTTTTGCGATAAAAGAATACGACAAAATAGTTGTTTTTAGTAGCAATAATAAAGAAAAAGTGGATATTCCTTTTGCTGAAGGGGAATTTCCTTTTGAATACGGCAAATTAACGGTTACAAAAATGGAAAAGCCGATTAATTTAAAAGACGGATTTTATATTGATGAAAATCTTTTAGTTGGTGCAAAAATAAGATTTGTTGCCTTGGGCGACCTTTTTTATAAGTTTGGTGGGGGCAGTAAAAAGTTAACGGATATTTTTACTGATAAAAAAATTCCGGTTAGAAAAAGAAAAGCCTTGCCTATTATCGAAAATAATGGTAAAATTTTATTTGTAGCAAAAGTCGGCATTAGTGAACTTGCTAAAACAACCGACCAAACTAAAATGGTTTATAAATTAACTTATGAAGAATTTTAAGGAGAATACTATGCGTGAAGATTTAAGTTGTATTTGGATTTCTAAAGAACAAATTGCTGAAAAAGTAAAAGAACTTGCAAAACAATTAGACGAAGATTATAAGGATAAAAACCCACTTGTCGTTTGCATATTAAAAGGTGCAGTAATGTTTTTTACCGATATAGTTAAGGCAATGACTATTCCTCTTGAAATTGATTTTATGGCAATATCAAGTTATGGTCAAGGCGCTACTAGTGGGGTTGTAAAATTCGTTAAGGACTTAGACGTTAGCGTAACTGGAAGACACGTTATTATAATTGAAGATATTATTGACACAGGTAACACCCTTTATTACCTAAAGAATATTTTAAATGGAAGAGATCCTGCATCAGTAAAAATTTGCGCTCTTTTAGATAAATATGAACGCCGTGTTGCAGACGTCAAAGTTGACTACAAAGCATTCGATATCAGAGATGAGTTTGTTGTAGGCTACGGTCTTGACTATGCTGAAAAGTATAGAAATTTAGATGAAATTGGCGTATTAAAACGTGAAATTTACGAAAAATAATAAAGAATAAAAAGCGTTAGTGTTTTTACTAACGCTTTTTTTATTAACCGTCTTTTAATTCTCTTATCGTTCTTTGTTCTTTGTCAGGTTTTTCTACGTATTCAAAAACCTTTTTTGGGTCGTCGCTTATAAAGAAAAGGTCGTAAACGCTATCCTTTATAAACCTTTTATCAACTGCCGCCTTTAATACGCTGAAAACTTCGTTATAATATCCTAAAACGTTGTATAAAGCAATCGGTTTGTTGTGGCGAAGAAGTTGTTTTAGGGTTAAAATTTCAAAAAATTCTTCTAAAGTACCTATGCCACCAGGCACTACAACGAAAGCATCTGCATTTTCTTCCATAATTTGTTTTCTTTGACGCATAGTTTCCGTTTCAATAAGTTTATCACACTTATCATAAATAACTTCAATAGTTTCTTCACTAAAAAAACTAGGAATAACGCCTAAAATTTGACCGTCTTTTTCCCTAACACCCCTTGCTACTGCGCCCATAAGACCGTTTCCACCACCACCGAAAACCAAAGAGTGTCCCCTTTCAACTAATTCTCTGCCAAATTCTTCTATCTTTTTAATATATTCTTCATCAATAACTGGCGACGCTGCACCATAAACACAAATTCTCAAAACTATATACTCCTTATAAACCTATATATTATTATACGCAAAATGCACTAAAAAACAACTACGCCACCTAAACTTTCAAAAACTTTTATAAATTCTTTTAATTCTTCATTTTCTTTTAGATTTATTAAACTAATTTCTCCAAAAGAAACGGTGCCGGCGATTATTAAAGCAAAAACTAAACTGTTTTCTAAATTAGTTGCGTCAATCTCTTTACCTCTAACAAGCCCCCTGCCGTCAACTTCAATTTTGTCTTCTTTTATCTCTATTAAAACGCCAAGTTCTTTTAGTACTCTTATAGTATCAAGAGTGTTTTTAGCCGTTAAGTCAACGCCGACAAAGTTGGTTTTTGCAACGGCAAAAGATGCAGTAGTTAAAAATAGTGGTAAAAATTCTTCCTTACCTTCTAAATTTATTTCGCCACCCTTTACGGTAATAAGTAAAAATAAATTTATTAGTTCTTTGTTTAAGTTAATTGACCTTTCGGCAAACTTTTCTATTTTAATTCTGTTACCAAAAATATTTGAGGCGATAAAAGAGGCTTTAGTTAGGTCACTTTTATCATCTAAACAAACTATACCGTCAAGTTTTTTATTTTGTATCTTTAACATTTTTTCTTACCTTTATTTTGCCTTTTTCTATTTGAATTTTATTAATATCCATATCCTTAACGACCGTTCTATCAACGTGAGTTGCCGTTAATATGGTTTGCATACCAGTTATCCTTTTCATAAGTAGTTTTTGGCGTTTTTTATCAAGTTCAGATAAAACGTCGTCTAAAATCAAAATAGGATATTCGTTAAACCTTTCTTTAAAAAGTTCAACTTCGGCTAACTTTATTGAAAGGGCAGCCGTTCTTTGTTGACCTTGTGAGCCGTAAACTTTTACGTTTTCACCATTTACTAAAATCTTTATATCGTCACGGTGAGGACCTATGGTTGTAAACCCAAGTTTAATATCCCTTTCATAATACTTTTTTAAGTCGTTATAAAAGGCTGTTTTTATATCTTCTTCCGTACCGATATAGTCGTTTTCTTTTGAAATAAAAAGTTCTTCTTTACCCTCTGTTAAAGAAAAATGCACTTCTTTAGCAATAGGATAAAGTTTAAGTAAAAAGTCGTTTCTTGCCTTTATAATTTTAGACGCCTCTTTAGAAAGTTGCTCGTCCCAAACGGAAAGGGTGTCCTTTATCATAAAAACGTCTTTTTCTTTTAACAAATTGTTTCTTTGCGCTAAAATTTTGTTGTATCTATTAAGTGCATAAAAATACGCCTTTGACATTTGCGATAGAGAAATATTTAAAAATCTTCTTCTATCTTCAGGGCTTTCTTGTATAATTTTTAGTTCGCCAGGGTTAAAGAAAACGCTGTGCATATTGCCCATTAGTTCACCAATTCTACTTACCTGAACTTCGTTTACCTTAACCACCTTTTTGTCTTGTCTATTAAAACCTATTGAAACAATAACCTTACCGTAGTTAGAAATAGCCTCTCCTTTAATAAAAGCCTCTTCACTTTCATAATTTATTACCTGACTTTCTTTTGAAACCCTAGGAGAATACCCCGTGCAAAGATAAAAGATAGCCTCCCCAGCGTTAGTCTTACCTTGCGCGTTAGAGCCTAAAAGCAGATTGATACCGTTGGTAAATTCAATCTTTTCTTCACTATAATTTCTAAAGTTTTTTAAGGTTAAAGTTTTTATATACATAATAAAATAATAAAAATTAAAAAAAATTTCTTCTCTTTACTTTATTTTCTTGTAAAATTAAGGTATAATATAATTTACAAAAGGATAAACTGCAAATTTTTGCGTTTATACTACTTATTACTACTTATATAGTATATCTCAAAAAAATTACAAAATCAACTTTTAAGGGGAATTTACAATGGAAGGATATGATTTTTTATGGAAAAATGCGCTTAAAGAGTTAGAAATTACCGTTTCTAATTTATCTTTCGCTACTTACATACAAATTTTAGAACCTGTTGATATTAAAGGAAACACTTTGGTTTTATGTTCTCCTAACGAGTTTTTTGGTAAACAAGTAGGCGAAGGCTCTCCTTTAGAAATAAAAATTAAAAAGGCGCTTGAAAAAACTGAATCAGGTGTTACTGATTTTGAACTTTTTTTCGGTACTAAAGAAGAATATATTAGAAAAAGTCAAGAAACTTTTGATGAAACTATTCCTACTACGCCTATCAATAGTAAATTTACTTTTGAATCTTTCGTAGTTGGCGACTCTAACGAGTTTTTATACGCCGCTGCAAGAGCAGTTGCTGAAGCCCCTGGCGATACTTATAACCCACTTTTCATTTACGGTGGCACGGGACTTGGTAAAACGCATATGCTAATGGCTATCGCTAACTACTTAAAATTACATAATCCATCTTTAAAGGTTATTTACACCACTTGCGAACAGTTCACTAACCAGTTTATTGAAAGTATTCGTCGTGGTAAAAATAACGGTGGTACTAATTTTAGAAATAAATATAGAAACGTTGACGTTTTATTAATTGACGACGTTCAGTTTTTAGCAGGTAAAGAAGGTATTCAAACTGAATTTTTCCATACTTTTAACGAACTTGTTATGCAAAACAAACAGGTTGTTTTAACTTCTGATAGACCTCCAAAGGAAATTGAACTTTTAGAAGATAGACTTCGTACGCGTTTTGAAGGTGGATTACTTGCAGACGTTCAACCACCTGACGTTGAAACGAGAATTGCAATTCTAAAAAGAAAGGCTGAAGAAAGAAAGTGTGTTTTAGACAATAAAGTATTACTTTTCCTTGCTGAAAATTCTGAACCAGACGTTAGAACGCTTATTGCAAGACTTACTAAGGTTATTTTTGCATCAAAACTTCACGAAAAGGAAATTACCGTTGATTTTGCTGCTGAAGCGTTAAAAGAGGCTACTTCTACCGTTCAAGAAGAAATTAAGATTGACGATATTATCAAAAGCGTTTGCTCTTTCTTTAAAATTAATAAAAACGACCTACTTTCTAAAAAGAAAAATAAAGAATTTACTGAGCCTAGACAAATTTGTATGTATTTAATTACAGAACTTATGAGTTTACCACTAGTAACTATCGGTCAAAAAATGGGTGGTAAAGACCACGCCACCGTTATTTACGCAAGAGATAAGATTGCTGAACTTGTTGAAGAAGGTGGAAAAACTGCCGTTATGGTAAACGATATTAAAAACATGATTTTGAAAAAATAAGGATAGATATGTTTGAATTTACTGAAGGAAAATTTGACGTTGTTGTTATAGGCGCAGGTCACGCTGGTGTTGAAGCGGCGGCGGCCTCAGCTAAACTTAACAAAAAAACGGCTATGCTAACACTTAACCTTGATAGCATAGCATTTATGGCGTGCAATCCTTCAATCGGTGGTACTGCTAAAGGGCATTTAGTGCGTGAAATTGACGCCCTTGGTGGTATGATGGGTAAAATTGCCGATAAGGCTTTACTACAAATTCGTATGCTTAACCTTGGTAAAGGCGCTGCCGTTCACTCACTTCGTGGACAAGAAGATAAAAACCTTTACCATACCCTAATGAAAAAGGCTTTGGAAGAAACGGATAACTTAAAAATTATTCAAGGTGAGGCAAGTGAAATTTTAGTTGAAGAGGGCAAAGTCGTTGGTGTTAAAACTGCTTACGGTGGAATTTTATACGCTGATGCAGTTATAATTTGTTCAGGCGTTTACCTAAACGGTAGCATTATAACCGGCGAGTGGAGAAGAAACTCTGGACCAAACGGTTTTCAACCTGCTAACGAACTAACTGAAAGTTTAATTAAACTTGGCTTTAATATTAGAAGATTTAAAACAGGTACGCCTGCAAGAGTTGATAAAAGAACTATCGACTTTTCTAAGTGCGAAATTCAAGAAGGTGAAGAGGTTTATCCTTTCTCTTACCAAACCACAAGTCTTCCTGAAAAGCAAGAACCTTGCTATTTAACTTATACAAACCAAAAAACGCACGAAATTATACTTGCTAATCTACACCGTTCTCCACTTTACGGTGGTATGATAAAAGGTACGGGACCAAGATACTGCCCGTCTATTGAAGATAAAGTCGTTAGATTTAAAGATAAGGAAAGACACCAAATTTTCTTAGAGCCTGAAGGAAAGGACACTAACGAAGTTTACGTTCAAGGTATGAGTACTTCACTTCCTCACGACGTTCAAAAGGCAATGTATCGTACTATCCCAGGGTTAGAAAACGTAGAAATTATGCGTTATGCTTACGCCATTGAGTACGACTCAATAGATGCGCTTGACTTAAAACCTACTTTAGAATTTAAAAAGGTTAACGGCTTATTTACGGCAGGACAAATAAACGGTACAAGTGGTTATGAAGAGGCTGCAATTCAAGGTTTAGTTGCAGGTATTAACGCATCACTTTATATCGACAAAAAAGAACCGTTCGTTCTAAAGCGCGATAATTCTTACGGTGGCGTTTTGATTGACGACCTTGTTACAAAAGGCACTAACGAACCTTATAGAATAATGACTTCAAGGGCAGAACATAGAATTCATTTAAGACAAGATAACGCTGACTTTAGACTTACTAAACTTGGTAGAGAAGTTGGACTTGTTGACGATAAGGCTTATGAAAACTTTTTAAATAGAGAAAAACTACTTAAACTTGGCGAAGAAAAGTTGAACGAAAAAGCACCGTCTAAAGAGGCCCGTGCGTTCTTAAAAGAAGAAATTGATATGGACTTAAACCAAGCAGTTTCTTACCGTGATATGATTAAAAAGGGAATTTCTTTAAAGAAAATTAAAGAAAGGTTTAATGTTTTAGAAGAAGTTCCGTTTGATATTTTAGAAACTTTGGAAATCGATGCTAAATACGAAGGCTACTTAAAGCGTGGGCTTGACCAAATTGAAAAGGCTAAAAAACTTGAAGATAAAGCCTTACCACCTGATTTAGACTATCTTTCTATTGAGGGACTTAGAATTGAGGCAAGACAAAAGTTAGATAAAATTAGACCACTTAATATCGGACAAGCAAGCAGAATTAGTGGCGTAAACCCAGCAGATATTACCGTTTTAATGGTTTATTTAAGACAAAAAGGAATTTAACTTTACAAAAAACAATAAAAATATTATAATTAGATTGTTATTGAGTTAGTTGTGTGGTCGCGGGGGCGTTAGAAGCGCCAATGAGGAAAGTCCGAGCATCGTAGAGCAGGGTGCTGGAGAAATCCCAGTGAGGGTGACCTTAAGGAAAGTGCAACAGAAATATACCGCCTATTTTAGGTAAGGATGAAAAGGCGAGGTAAGAGCTCACCGTTTCCCTTGTGAAAGGGGAAGCCATGTAAACCCCACCTGATGCAAGATTGACAATATAACCAATTAGTTGCTCGCTAGGTTATATTAATAAAATATCGCTTGAGGGTGTTGGAGACAACACTCCTAGATAGATGACCATACTAGACAGAACTCGGCTTATAGATTAACTCAATATATATGAAAAGACTTTGGTAATACCAAAGTCTTTTCTCATTTAGTAATATTCAAAAATTTTATTCTTCCCAAGGGGTTTTACCGTGTAAAGCCCAAAAGGTATAAAAACTTTTTTTTCTATTACTTACAGTTCTTTGTTGAACTCTTCTTTTGACTGCCGTTACTTTTTGAACTATTAGTCTTTCTCATAATTTCTCCTTCTATCTTGGTAAAAGCAAATCACAATAGCCTTGAGTTGCTCCGCATAAAGGACAAACGTCCCACGCTTCTTCTAAAGTTTCAGTATAACCACACTCACTGCAAACAAAGGTGGTAGGCTCATTTGCTTTATATAACCCATCTTCATTAAAACATCTTAGTAGATACTTAAAACTATATAAATGCGCCTCTTCAACTTTTGCAATTTTCTTAAAAGAAGCCGCAATATCTATAAATCCTTCTCTTTCAGCAATACTAGCAAATTCAGGATAGATACTAAAAGCCTCTTCTTCCTCGTTTTTTATAGCAAGGTTAAACATATCTTCAATAGTATTTCCTGAATAAGGGAACCCTGCAGTAAACTCGATGTTTTCACTTCCGCCTGCTTTTACAATATGGTCAAAGAATACTTTTGCGTGTTTGGTTTCGTTCTTTGCAATAACTTTAACCTTTTCACTTGCAGTAAAATATCCTTGATTTTCAAGCAAAGTGGCTAGAAATTGATATCTAAGACCTGCTTGTGCTTCCCCAGCAAAACTTCTTGCTAAATTTATAATTGTCTCTGAATTTTTTAATTCCATATTTCGCTCCTTTCATAAATATTGTGTCCCCCTTTTTTTGTTTTATGCATTTAAAATAAAAAAGACGGAAAAATCCGTCTTTTAAATATATCTAAATATCTATTGTATAAAAGGTTAATTATTTGCCTTTTTGTTTTTTAAATATTTTATTAAATAATATATACAAATTGCAATCACAATAAGAACACTTATCCATTGAGAAGTAGAAAGCCCTAATAAAATCCCCCTTTCGCTATCCCCCCTCAAATATTCTAAAGAGAAACGCATAATTGCATAACTAATTAAATAAGTAACTGTAATTTTGCCAGTTTTTACATTTTTAAACCACATAATAATTAGTGAAACAAACAATAATAAAAGCAAACTTGCTTCTAATAATTGAACGGGAAAAAGCCCTACTCCTAAAGGGGTTAGCACGTTTGATGAAGAATGATAAACGTGGCTTAAAAATCCATCGTATTCTATCCCATAGCAACAACCACTTAAAAAACACCCTACTCTTCCCATTGCGTGCCCAAGTGGTAAAACGGTAGCACATAAGTCCATATACTTAATAGAACTTAATTTAAACTGCTTACCATAAACAAACACCCCTAAAGCGCCCCCTAAAAGACCACCGTAAAAAACAAAACCACCTTTCATTATTTCTATAAACGAAAGGTTATATTCTATTATCGTATCTATAGAAACTGCAATAAATAAAAGTTTTGCACCAAGTATCGCTCCTATTAATAAATAAGCAATACAACACAAAAAATCAAATTTATCCCACTTTCTTTTATGCAAAAGAACAAATGCGATAATTGCCGAAATTAAAATTCCAACAAAAAAACAAACACCGTAAAAAGGTATTTCTTTATTAAAAATTTTTATCATTTTTTCTCCATAAAAAAGTTTATTCCACGTTGATATCAGCGTGGAATAATCTTTTAGTTTTTTTATTATCTTTTTATGCTACTGCGCCAGCGGCACCAACTAAAGCAAGCGCGCAAATACCACAAGTAAAGAATAATATTGCAGAAATTACAACTGCGATAATACCTATTACTAAACCTGCTGTTGCTAAACCTGATTTTTCACCAGCTGCTTTGAACTTTTTACCAGCCATTACTGCAAGAACTAAACCAACAATTGCAACTGGTAGTGCTACGATTGAAAAAATCGTTCCTAAAAAGCTTAATACTAAACCAACAAGAGATACAACGAACCCTGCTATAGCTAAACCTTTCATTCTAAAATTTCCTCCTTTGTACTTTTTAAGATGCCTTTATTTTATAGTACTTTTTCCTATATGTCAAGTAGTTTATCGGATATTTTCCTATAATTTGCTTAATACTAAAAAGGTAGGGGATTATATGAATAAAGATATTGCAAAAATTGTAGGCGAAAATTTAAAGTTGGCAAGAAAAGCAAAAGGTATAACGCAAAAAGAACTTGCTAAAGAACTAAATAAATATCAACCAGATTATAGCGAATACGAAAGTGGAAAAATCCAACTTGATTATGAAAAAATAATTTATTTATGTGAACGACTTGATATAACGCCAAACGATTTGTTTGGTATAAATTTTTAAATTTTATACTTTCAAAAGAAAAAGACGGCTTAATTTTTAAACCGTCTTTTATTATATTCAATTTATTTACTTTTTAGATTTTTTTATTTCAATTTCTCCGTGCTTTTCTTCATATCTTTCAATTTCGTTTCTAATTAAAATAAGAATTTCACTATTAGCACTTCTACCCTCGTAATCAGCAACAACGTGTAATTTATCAAGCATTTCTTCATCAATTCTTATAGATAAACTTTTTATAGCCATAATTTACCCCCTAAAACAAGTTTAATATGATTTAAAGTTTTTTCTTTTTGTTTAGTTCGATTTTAAAATCAAATAAATGTCCACAATCGGTACACGCTTTTGCAACAACTTTATAACTTTCAGGGCGTAGTTTGTTTTCCGTCCCCTTTTTTATAAATCTAACGCCGTAAACAGTATCTAACTTTCCTTCTATAATATTTTCGCTACTACATTTTTCACAAATCATAGTTTTTCTCCTTATTTCACAATATTTTCTATTGCCTTTAAGTAAATTTCATACATTTTATTGATATCTTCAATTTCCATAAACTCATTAGGTTCGTGAATTTGGTTGTTTTTATTAGGAAATTCCGGTCCAAAAGCGCAACCACGCTTAAAAACTGAGGCAAAAGTACCACCTGATTGTGGAATAGGATTTTCATTTACACCTAAAACTTCGTTATATGCTCTTACTAAATCTTGCACGATTTTTTCCGTTTTAGGTACAAAAAGTGGCTTTCTACTTAAAACTGCATCAAATTTAATGCCAAACTTTTCAATTAACGGTATAAAATCTTCAAGCACCTTAGTTGCAGGAATTCTAAAGTCAACGGAAATTAAAATATCATCTTCTCTTTCTTCAATTAAGTTAGCCGATAAAGTGGTAAAACCGGTGTCGTCGCCTATTTTAGATAGACCTAATTTATCGTTAAAAATATAATCAACAATATTTTTAACATCTTCTTTAGCATCTAAAAGGTAGTCAAACAACGGTTTAATAGCGTTTTTGCCAAGTTCTGGTTTAGAGCCGTGCGCCGTTTTACCAAAACTTTCAATTAAGTTACCGTTTAACTTAAGCCCGTGTTTTTTAATTAAATCTTTGTTTACCTCTCCTTTTGCCGTCATACTAGCGTAAGCGCAAACGGCGTTAATTACCGTGCCACTTTTATTAAAAGTATAATTTTTTAGTTTAGGGATAGAAAAATAAATTCTATTTATCCCTTTTTCAGAAAAAACTACTGGAAAATCCCCGTCAGGTGAAAAGCCATAGTCAGGGAATTTCGATTTTGTTTTAAAATATTCAACGTCTTTCCAACCACTTTCTTCATTACAACCAACGAAAAGGCGAATTTTTTTGTTAAAGGTAAAACCTTTATCTTTTAACTCTTTTAATGCGTACAAGCAAGAAAGTATCGGCGCTTTGTCGTCGGCAATTCCACGGCCAAACGCTTTACCATCTTTAACGGTTAAGGTATAAGGGTCTGTGTCCCAACCCGTTCCTTCAGGCACGACGTCAAGATGACCTATAATACCAAACTCTTCGCCACTACCTACTATAACTTCGCCAAAATAGTTATCGTAGTTTATAGTTTCAAAGCCAAATTTTTTTGCTAATTCTAAAAAGTATAAAAGGGCTTTTTTATTTTCTTCCCCAAAAGGTGCGTTTTCATTAGTAGATTTTACGCTTTTACAAGAAATTAAGTAAGCAAGATCTTTAACGAAATTTTGGTTTTCAAATATCATTTCATTCTCCTTTTAATACCATTTGTTTGCTTTAATATATACATTATATAATATTATACTCAAAATTGTATATTTTTTCTATCTTTTAATTTGATTTTTTTTATTTTTATGTTAAAATATACCTATGACTACTAAAGATGAAGGCGTTCACAACGGGCATAGAGCCCGTATGTGTGAAAGGCTTTTTAAAAACCCAAATTCATTTTCCGATCACGAACTTTTAGAAGTTTTGCTTTATTCTGTTATCAAAAGAAGAAATACCAACGATATTGCGCATAAACTTTTACGCACGTTTGGTACTTTAGAAAATCTTTTTGAGGCAGATGCTAAAAGTATTACTTTAGTTAGTGGTGTTGGCGACGCAACTGCAAGAGAAATTAAGGTTGTTGGGCAAATACTGAAAAAGTTAAAAGATAAACCTATCAAAAAACCTGAACTTTTTTCTTTTGCCAATAAAAAAGAAAGTATTATTGCTGAGTTTAAAGGGGAAATTAACGAAAAGTTTATTATGTATTTACTAAACGATAAGCATGAGTTGGTTTCTAAATTAGATTTTAAGGACCACAACCCCTCTTCCGTTTCAGCAGATATTCCTGAAATTGTTAAAGCAATTGCCTTAAATTCGCCATACTTTGCAATAATTGCGCATAATCACCCAAGCAAAAACTTAACGCCAACTGAGGCCGACGATTTTACTACGGGTAAACTTAACGTCATTTGTTCAATGCACGGCGTAAATTTAGTTGACCATATTATCGTTAGTGATGACGACGCTTACAGTTATTTTATATCAGGCAGAATGGGTTATATTAGAAAATATTTTAATTTTGATAGATTAGTTTCAAAAAATATGGAGGAAATATTAAAGTGAAAGTAAGAACAAGATTCGCTCCTAGCCCAACAGGTTATTTGCATATCGGTGGTTTAAGAACTGCCCTTTACGGTTACCTTTTTGCTAAAAAACAAGGGGGCGATTTCGTTTTAAGAATTGAAGATACGGACACTGCAAGATACGTTGACGGTTCAGTTCAAATTATTTACGATACAATGCGTGATTCTGGCGTTATGTATGACGAAGGTCCAGACGTTGGTGGTAACTACGGACCATACGTTCAAAGCGAAAGAAAGAATTTATATAAAGAATATGCTGAAAAATTAGTTGAACTTGGTGGGGCTTATTACTGTTTTTGTACCCCTGATAGACTAAACGGCTTAAAAGATGAAAACGGCAACTTTAAGTACGACAAGCATTGTCTAAAATTAAGTAAAGAAGAAATTGAAGAAAGAAAGAAAACTGAACCTTACGTTATAAGACAAAACGTTCCACTAGAAGGCACAGGCAGTTATCACGACTTAGTTTACGGCGACATTAGTGTTGACTATAAAGATATTGAAGACGGTATTTTATTAAAGAGTGACGGTATGCCAACTTACAACTTTGCAAACGTTATCGACGACCACTTAATGGGAATAACTCACGTTATTCGTGGTACGGAATATTTATCTTCTACACCAAAATACAACTTAATGTACGACGCTTTTGGTTGGGAAAGACCGGTTTATATTCACCTACCACCTATTATGAAAGATGAAAGGCACAAACTTTCAAAAAGAAACGGTGACGCAAGTTATGCCGACTTTGTTGAAAAGGGTTACGTTAAAGAGGCAATCGTTAACTATATCGCCCTACTTGGTTGGAGCCCTAAAGAAAATATTGAAAAAATGAGTTTAGCAGAACTAACCGAACACTTCTCTTTAGAAGGTATTTCAAAATCTCCTTCAATTTTTGATGAAGTTAAAATGCGTTGGTTATCTGGCGAATATATTAAAGAAATGTCTAACGAAGAATTTGTTAGTCGTGCTGAAGAATTCTTTAAAAAGTCAAAAGTTTACGGCAAGTACGATTTATTAAAAATTGCTGAACTATTAAAAACAAGGGTAGAAATTTTTAGTGAAATTCCTGAAAAAATTAATTTCTTAGAAGAATTTACCGACTTTGATAACGCTTTATACTTCCACAAGAAAATGAAGACTGATGAACAAGTTGCGAAAGAAGTTTTACCAAAGGTAAAGGAAGTTTTAGAAAGTTTAGATTCTTGGAATCACGACGGTATTCACGATACGCTTATGGACTTAGTTAATAAACTTGGCGTAAAAACTGGTCAAGTTTTCTGGTGTGCAAGAGTTGCAATTACTGGTAAAGAATCAACCCCAGGTGGCGTAATTGAACTTGCTGAAATTTTAGGTAAGGAAGAAACTTTAAGAAGATTAGACCTTTCAATCAGCAGATTATAATATATATAATGTATAACTAAAGGGAGTAAACTTACTCCCTTTTGTGTTTTATGTATTAATCCTTTTGAAAAATAAACCCTTTTAACGCCACAGATATTACTGTGGCTTTTTTATAAATCGACGGTTTTTTGCAAAGTTGTTTAGTAGTTATTTTTTAATTCAACGCTTTTCAAAAAATCTGTAGTTCATTTTTCCCAAATTTCTTAGTAAAATAAAATTACAAAAAAGAAAGGAGATATAAAAATGAACACAAACAAAATTTACGCAGAAAATATTATTAACGAATATTCTCAAAAAACTACTTCAAAGGCAGTTGCCTTAAAAAAGCTTGATAGAAAGGCTAAAAACCCTGCAAACATTTTCGCTTACACCTTTGGCATCATAACTTGCTTAATTTTTGGCTTAGGAATGTGCCTTGCAATGAAAGTTATTGGTGGTACTAGCATTATTTACTTTATTTTAGGCTTAGGTTTGGGTATAATAGGTATGGTTGGTATGGGTTTTAACTACCCTATTTATAAAAAAATGCTTGAAAACGGCAAAAAAAAGTATGCTTTTGAAATTATTGAACTTGCAAAAGAACTTTATAATGAATAATTTTTTGAGGTAAAAATGAACAAATCTGAAAGCAAATATTTTAATACTGCAGTTAAAATGGATAACGCACTTCTTTCTATTTTAGAAGTAAAAGATTTTGACTATATAACTATTAACGAAGTATGTAAAAAAGCCGGTGTTAACCGTTCTACTTTTTACCTTCATTACCAAAACCTTTACGAACTTTTAGAAGAAACTATAAATTATTTTATGGAAAAGTTGTTCGTTAAATTTAGTAGTATTGAAACTATTAGCGATAAACAAATTGAAACAGCAAGTTTTGATGAACTTTTTTTAATTACGCCAACCTATCTTTTACCATATCTTGAATTTATTAAGGAAAATAAAAAACTTTTTCACGTGGTTATAAATAAGCCGGAAATTATGAAGTCTAATCTTATTTATAAAAATCTTTCAAAAGACTTTTTGTTTCCTATTATGAAAAGATTTAAAGTTAAAGATGAAGAAATGACTTTCAGACTTTCCTTTTACGTAAACGGCATTATGGCTATAATTACCGAATGGATAAAGGAAGATTGCAAAACGGAAATTAAAAAACTTGCTAATTTAATTAACGACTGCGTTTTAGCAACTGGTAAAACAAACTTTTTATAAAATGAACTTTTTGAATTCCTTAAAAAAAGATAGATTGGTTAGAATTAAATTTTTTACCAGTCTATCTTTTGCTTTTAATTTCATATACGCACTTTTTAATTTTATAGTGGGCATTTATTTACGCTCTTACTGGTTTATAACTATTGGCGCTTATTTTTTTGTTTTAGGTTTTATGCGCTCTTTTTCTATTATTTCTATTATAAGAAAAAAAGATAAAAATCTAAATAAAATTATAGGTTTCTTGCTTATATTTTTAATAATTATATTAGTTGCAATGATGGCATTATCAGATATGTTTGACGTAATTAAACCATTAAACGAAATAATTATGATAAGTATTGCTACTTTTACTACTGCAAAAACTGTTATTGCAATACTTAATACTGTAAAAGCAAAAAGACTTACTGTTTCTTATCTTGCTATTAGAAACTTAAGTTTGGTATCAGCATCTTTTTCCATTCTTTCTATGCAAAGAAGTATGCTTGTTTCTTTTGGAAATATGTCAATTAATAACATAAGAATTTTTAACTTTTCTACTGGTTTTGCTTTTTTCCTTTTCCTTTTAGTTTTAATTGTTATTATGATAAAAAGAAAATCTTAGCGTATAAAAAACACTCTTTATATAATAAAAAAACAAATGGCGCAAAGTTAAAATTTTTGCGCCATTTTTATATTTTGATTTTTTTAACACAACTTTTTGGTTACAAAAAGCGAATTTTTGTTGTTAAAAAAAGTGTTTAGTTTGTTTTCAGTATTAAAAAAGTCATATATACCTTCTGATATAATTTCAGCAAACTTATAAACTAAATTTAGCCTTGTAAGCCTTAATAACTTTTCCCCGTTGACACCTTTTTCAGCAACTATCGCCATAATAGAAACGTCACCTATATAAGAAAAATTTTTATTAACCCCAAGACCAGGTCTAAGTCCTCCCTCAACTACTTTTATTAATCCAACCTCATCTTTATTGCCTAAGGCTGCATCAACTGCTATTATCGGTATGTTTTTATGAATAGAAGTTAAATATTTTTTTATATAAGAAATTTCTTTAGCCGTTACAGGATTTTTTAACGTACCATAAATAAATGTGTCAACTTTGTTTTCTTGTAAAATTGAGCCAACTAACGGACCGACACTATCGCCTAAAACTAAATCACTACCTATAGAACAAATAATGGCTTTTTTACTACCTATTATATTTGTTAAAGCCGTTGAAACCCCTTTTTTAGCATAATTATTAAAAATGTTAAAGGTATATTCTTTTTTATCTACTTTTTTCATAAAAAGATTATTTACTTAAAATAAGTTTTTTATACCTTACCCTTGCAAATTCTTTGCTTTTAGAGTATAATAAATTCAACTTAATATTACGGAGAATAATAATGCAATTCAATCTATTTGCCATTAATGGTGGCGCAATTGCAGATA
Source organism: Clostridiales bacterium (assembly GCA_015055835.1). Lineage (GTDB taxonomy): Bacteria > Bacillota > Clostridia > Christensenellales > Borkfalkiaceae > SIG381. The sequence continues at coordinate 38,671 of SVHJ01000002.1, forward strand.
TTATAGCGCTAGCAGTTTTCATTGTTTGCGCCATAGTAGGTATTGCAAGAGGGTTTTTAAAATCTCTCTTAAAATCTGCAAAAAAGATTGTTAGCTTAATATTAGCCTTTTTGTTTTGTTCAAAAATAGCAATTCTCTTTGATAATTGGTTTAACTTAATTGACCTATTAAATGGTCCAGTAGGCTCTTTAGTAGAAAAAATATTTGGCTCTAACATTGTCAACACCCCTTTTAATGAGGCTTTGTCATCTGATAACGCTTTAACCTTAACGCTTATTAACTTGGTTAAATCAGTTATTGGCGACGCCTCAACTGGCGCTACAACGTTAAAAGAACTTATTTCGCCTATTTTTTCTTATTACTTATCGGTAGTAATATGTTTTTTTATCGCACTAATCTTTTTCAGGCTTATTTTTGGTCTTGTTATTAAATTATTGTCTGCGATAGTTAACAAAATTAAAATATTAAGCTTTACTGATAAGATTTTAGGGTTTGCGTTAGGACTATTTAATGCGTACATTATCTTAAGTGCAGGGTTAGCAATTCTTTCTATTTTGCCACTAGGCTTTTTAGAATCGGTAAATTTAGCAATTTCTAATTCAGCCGTGCTTTCTTTTGTAGATAATCTAAACCTTTTATCATTAATTCTTGAAGGATTGTTAAAATCTAGCTTTTTAGAGGGCGTATTAAACAAAATAATCGTTGCGTAAGCCAAAAAACACTTAAAAACTTAATAAAAATAACTTAATTTTATGGAAAAATGTTCCACGTGGAACTATCCAACTAAAAACACAATGTTTCACGTGAAACATTTTTAAATAAGTTCCACGTGAAACCAGTAGTTGAAAACAACTAATTACAAAAGAGTAAAACGAATTAACTGTTTTACTCTTTTTTTGTTAAAAATAGTAATTTTTTGTTAAAAAAGCATAAAAAACACCTTTGCACCTATAATATTTTATAAAATAACGATTTCTAAGCGATTTTTAGACATATAAATGAGTAAGTGTTCATTTAAAACAGATGAGATAAGTTAAAATTTGTGGATAGATTAAAACTTACGGTTAAAAATATTATAGATATAAAAACCCAAGATATAAGAGATTGATTTTTATAAAGGGGTTAGAATTTATATAACAAACTAAAATTACCGTTAGACGTTCTAAGAAAAAACGTATGATTTAATAAAGTATTATTAAGGTATCATTAGAGTATTTTAATTAAACTTAATGAAATTATTTTATAAGTGTTGATTTTTAGTTAAGTTAGTGTGGTAGCGTTTTTTGTTTTGAAAAAATAAAAATCAGTTAATTTTTGGCGTTAACTAAAAAATTAGATGAAAAAAATAAAAAAATTTGTGCGTTTTATTTTTATGGCGCAATAGTATTATATATGGCGCTAACAATAAACAAAAAATTAGGTTAAAAATTTTTAATAAAAAAATATTGTTTTTTGTTTTAAAGTATGGTATTATAATTACACAAAAAAACATAAAAATCATTAGGGTTTTACTAATTATTTTTAATTTGAATAATTTAATTAATTTTACCCATACTTTTCGTGTTAGATATATATAATATTATATAATGTTTTAAAAAGGTAATTTTCAATATTTTTTAAAGCGTATTAAAGTAAAATATATAAAATAAAATCAATCTTTCTATTTTTAATTATTTTTAATATTATTAGCAAATTGATTTTTTTCACTTAAATTAGGAGGACTTATATAAATTGAAGAAAAAAGGTGGAAAAATTTTAACGTTTATAATAATCGCCGTTATTTTAATCGTGGCAGTTTTTTCTTTCTCTAATTGTGGTAGAACTAGAAAAGAAGTTGCTTGGGGCGATTTTAACGCTATAGTTTCAGCATTAGAAAAAGACAATAAGATAGACGCATATAAAGCCATTAAAATTCTTGACGGCGTGGATGATTTTTTTGCAAATGAAAACGAACCAAACTTTGTTTCTCCTGAACTTTCTTTATTAAAAGTTACAGTTGACGGTTACGTTGTTGAATTTGATATTGTTGTAAAAGCCCCTGATACTTTTGGCGAAATGCGAAACACTATAATTCAATACACAACGGTATTTGCAAGAACTACCGACCAAATTAATACTATCGACAACGCCTCAGAAGTAGCAGGCTTTTCATATAATTTAATCGACCCTAACGAAACTTCTGCATGGTCTAACATTTTAAGTTATTTACCTTTAATTTTAGGTGTTGGTTTTACAATTTTCCTATTCGTTATATTAACCCGTCAAATGGGTGGTGGAACAAAAGACGCTATGGGTTTTGCAAAGACTAACGCAAGGGTTAACAAAGACTTAAAGGTTAGATTTAGTGACGTAGCCGGGGCTGAAGAAGAAAAAGAAGAACTTAAAGAAGTGGTTGAATTCTTAAAGAACCCTAAAAAGTTCTCTGACGTTGGCGCTAGAATTCCTAAGGGCGTTTTACTAGTAGGCCCTCCAGGAACGGGTAAAACTTTATTCGCTAAAGCAGTTGCCGGCGAAGCAGGTGTTCCATTCTTCTCTATAAGTGGTTCAGACTTCGTTGAAATGTTCGTAGGTGTTGGTGCATCAAGGGTTAGAGATTTATTTGAAACTGCTAAAAAGAGCATGCCTTGTATAGTTTTCATTGACGAAATCGACGCCGTTGGTAGACAACGTGGCACAGGTCTTGGTGGTGGACACGACGAAAGAGAACAAACTCTTAACCAATTACTTGTTCAAATGGACGGTTTTGAAACTAACGAAGGTATTATCGTTATGGCTGCAACAAACCGTGCCGATATATTAGACCCAGCACTTCTTCGTCCTGGTAGATTTGATAGACAAATTTACGTTAACCTACCAGACGTTAAGGGTAGAGAGGCTATTTTAAGAGTTCACGCAAGAAATAAGCCACTTGCAAAAGATATTAACTTTAAAACTATTGCAAGAATGACTGCAGGCTTTAGTGGTGCTGATATTGAAAGATTATTAAACGAATCTGCAATTTTAGCGGCTAGAGATGATAGACACGTTATTACAAACAAAGATATTTACGAAGGTGTTAACAAAGTAGTTATCGGCCCACAAAAGAAGAGCCGTGTAATTACTGAAACGGATAAGAGAATTACTGCTTACCACGAATCAGGCCACGCAATACTTGCAAAACTATTAAAGAATTGCGACCCTGTTCACGAAGTTTCAATTATCCCACGTGGTCCTGCCGCTGGTTACACTATGACTTTACCTGACACGGACGACGACCATATTATGAAAAACAAACTTCTTGACGATATCGTTATGACGCTTGGTGGTAGAGTGGCTGAAGAACTTGTTATCAAAGATATTTCAGCAGGGGCGTCTGGCGACATTCAAGCCGTTTCAAAGAGAGCAAGAAAGATGGTTACTGAATGGGGTATGAGCGACGTGGTTGGTCCTATTTCTTACGGTTCTGAAAAAGACGTATTTATCGGTAGAGATATGGCATCACACGCAAATTACAGCGACCAAATGGCTGGTATTATTGATAAAGAAGTAGAAAAAATTATTATGTCTTCTTTAGAAAAGGCAAGAAAACTACTTTCAGAAAATAGAGAAATTTTGGATAGAATGGCAAGACTTCTAATTGAAAGAGAAACTATTTTCGCTGAAGAAGTTAATATGCTTATGGAAGGAAAATCAGTAGAAGAAATCGAAAAATTTATGGATGAAAACGAAAAAACTCTTGCTGAAAACCCTTTTGAAAGAGGAAACAGAACTATTATTAAAGAACCTGTAAAGCCTACTGAAGAAGTTGAGGTTAAAAATGAACAAACTTCAGAAGTAGAAACTGATGGAGATAAAACCGAAGAATAATTTTATTAACCTATAACGCAAATTACGAAAACCAAAGGAGAAAATATATGGGTAAAATAATTGCTTTTTCAAATCAAAAAGGTGGTGTTGGTAAAACGACTACTTGCGTTAATATGGCGGCATATTTGGCAAATTTTGGCAAAAAAACGCTTATTATCGACATAGACCCACAAGGTAACGCAACTACTGGTTTAGGCTTTTCAAAAAGCGAAATCAAAGCATCTATTTATAACGCTATGATTGAACCGGAAGATTATCCAGTTGCATCAGTTGCACTTAAAACTCAAGTGGAAAATCTTGACCTTTTACCTGCTAATATCGATTTAGCAGGGGCTGACGTTGAACTAGTTTATATGAAAAATAGAGAAAGCGTATTAAAAACTATCTTAGAAAAGGTTAAAGATTATTACGACTTTATTTTAATTGACTGTCCACCATCACTTGGGCTTTTAACTATAAACGCGTTAGTTGCCGCTAACTCAGTTATCGTACCTATTCAAAGCGAATATTACGCAATGGAAGGTTTAAGCCAACTTATGAACACTATTAAGTTAGTAATTAAACACCTAAACGAAAAACTTCGTATTGAAGGGGTAGTTCTTACAATGAACGACAACCGTGCAATTATTTCACGCCAAATTACGGGCGAAATTAAAAAGTTTTTTGGAAAACGCGTTTTTGACACGGTTATTCCTAGAAACATTCGTTTAGCTGAAGCGCCAAGCCACGGTGTACCTATTATGTTACACGACACTAAATGTTCAGGCGCAAAAGCTTACCTTGCTTTAACTGAAGAATTTTTAGCAAGACAAAAATAAAATTTACGGGAGAAAAAGATGAAAAATAACAGAGGTTTAGGAAAAGGACTTTCAGCATTATTTTCTGAAACGGAAGAAGATTACGGCAAAAGTTTAATTTTTGATGAAGAAAACGAACCAAAACAAGGGGTTAGCGAAATTGAAATTGATTCTATCTTTGCAAATCCTAATCAGCCAAGAAAGGTTTTCGACCAAACGGCTTTAGAAGAACTTTCTTCTTCTATCGCTAAACACGGCGTTATTATGCCGATTATCGTTAATAAATCTGGCGATAAATATATGATAATTGCAGGTGAACGTCGTTTTAGAGCGTCTAAACTTGCAGGTCTAAAGAAAGTTCCTGTAATTATCAAAAATTATTCAGAACGTCAAATTAAAGAAATTTCTTTAATTGAAAACTTACAAAGAGAGGACTTAAACCCTATTGAAGCGGCAAACGCTATGCGTTCACTTATGGACGAATACGGTTTAACTCAAGAAGATTTAGCAGATAGAATTGGTAAGTCAAGACCAGCTATCACAAATACTCTTCGTCTTTTATCTCTTAACCGTGACGTTATAAAGATGGTTTCTGACGGAACTTTATCAGCAGGTCACGCAAGAACTTTAATTTCTATGCCTAGCGAAGAACAACTTAAAATGGCTAAGGCAGTTATTAAAGAAGGGCTTTCAGTTAGAGAGGTGGAAAAGAGAGTAAAAGATTACTTTAACCCACCTGAAAAGGTTAAAAAGGTTAAACAACCACTTTCTCTTGAACTTCAAGACCTAGTTGAGCGTATGCAAAGAACTTTCGGTACAAAAGTAAACGCTATCGGAAACGATAAAAAGGGTAGAATTTATATCGATTATTACACTAGGGACGATTTAGACAGACTTTCTGAATTCGTTGAATATTTAGAAAAAAACAATAAATAGTTTTTAGGAGATTACAACTATGTACATATGGCTTTGGATTATAATTATTGCAATAAGTTTAATCGTTGAATTTTTTACTGCAGGGCTTGTATCCATATGGTTTGTTGCAGGGGCTTTAGTTTCTTTATTACTAAGCCTATTTGAAGTTCACTTAATAATACAAATAGTAGTATTTATCGTAGTTTCTTTACTATGCCTAATATTTTTTAAGAAAATTTTTGGCAAAAGATTTACAAAATCAGTTAAAACCAACGCTGACGCTATTATTGGTAAAGATTTTAAGTTAGTACTTCCTATTTCTTTTAACACCCCTGGTTCTGTCAAGGCAAACGGCGTTGAATGGAGCGCAGTTTCAGAAAACGAACAGGAAAATTTAGAATCAGGTACTTTAGTAAAAGTAATTGATATACAAGGAAACAAATTAATTGTTAAAAAAATAAATAAAAATATTGAGGAGGAAAAATAATGGATCCAATTTTAATTGTATTTTTAGTATTAGTAGTTATTGTTTTTATCATTTTAATTTCTTCACTAAAAATCGTTCGTCAAGCAACGGCTGTAGTTGTAGAAAGATTAGGTAAATTCAGTAGAGTTTTAGACACGGGCGTACACATCATTTTACCTTTCGTTGAAAGAGCGTACACGCCTATTAGTTTAAAAGAAAGAGTTGCAGACTTTGCTCCACAACCAGTTATTACAAAAGATAACGTTACAATGCAAATAGACACTGTCGTTTATTTTTCTGTAACCGATCCTAAACTTTTTAGTTATGGTGTTGATAACCCTATTAGGGCTATTGAAAACTTAACGGCAACAACACTTCGTAACCTAGTTGGTGAACTTGAACTTGATGAAACGCTAACTAGTAGAGATACCGTTAACAGCAAGATGAGAGCAATTCTTGACGAAGCAACCGATCCATGGGGTATTAAAATTAACCGTGTAGAACTTAAAAACATTCTTCCACCTAAAGATATTCAAGACGCAATGGAAAAGCAAATGCGTGCTGAAAGAGAAAGAAGAGAGGCTATTTTAAAGGCAGAAGGTGAAAAGAGAAGTAACATTTTAGTTGCTGAAGGTGAAAAAGAAGCGCTTATCTTACGAGCAGAAGCAAGAAAGCAAGCGGCTATCGCAGAAGCAGAAGGTACTGCAACTGCAATCAAAATGATTAACGAAGCAAACCCTAACGCTGCGTATATAACTTTAAGAGGATATGAAGCCTTAAAAGTCGTAGCCGACGGAAAGAGTACAAAACTTATTATCCCAAGCGAAATTCAAAACGTTGCAGGACTTCTTGCAAGTTTAAAAGAAGTTGTTGGGGAAGATAAAAAAGATTAAAAAACACTTAATTAAAAGCCGTCTAAAAAGACGGCTTTATTTTAGAAAAAATGCTAGAGTTTACTTTAATTGATGAAAACGTTATAAAATTAAAAGAATTTTTTGAACTTACAAAACTCCCTTTTTGCGATTTAACCGAAGGCGTTAGATATATGTGGAAAGACGAATATCTTTCTTCTTTTGCCATTTTTGACGACACGCTTATTCTTAAGAACGGGCAAAAAGAGTTTAAGGACTACTTTTTTTACCCTATCGGCAAAAATATTGACGGTGCGCTAGAAAAAATAGAAGAATTTGCAAAAACAAAAGGGTTTTTAGGTTTTTGCGTGCTTGACGATAAACTTACCGATAAAGTTATAGAAAAATATCCAAACGCAAAGGTTACCACCGATAGGCGTTGGAGTGATTATATTTATAATTTAGAAGACCTTGCATTTTTTAAAGGTAAAAAATACGGTGGACAACGAAACCACGTAAATAAATTTAAAAAACTTTATAACTATACTACCGAACTTATAACAAAAGAAAATATTGAAGAGTGTAAACTTTTTCTAAACGATTATATAGACACCCTTTTAGAAGAAATTAAAAAAGATGAGGTTAAAAAAACCATAAACTATCTTGAAAATATTTTTGTTTTAAACCACGTAGGTATGATAATAAAGGTAGAAGATAAAATAGTTGGCTTAACCATAGGGGAAGTTTCAAGAAATATACTTTTTATCCACGCTGAAAAAGCCTTAACTTCATATCAAGGGGTTTACCCTACTTTAGTTAGCGAATTTGCTAGGCTTTTTGTCAATAAAGCACAATTTATAAACAGAGAAGAGGACTGTGGAGATATTGGGCTTAGAACTTCAAAAACACAGTATAATCCTATTGAAATTAAGGACAAGTACTTTGTTTATATAGATACCCTTTTTTCTAAATGTCCTGACACTATTAAGACAAAAAGACTAACCTTAAAAGCCTTAAACGATAGCCATAAAGAAGATTATTGTAGGCTTTATACTGATGATGAGTTAAATAAGTTTTGGGGATACGACTACCGTGAAGATTTAGGGGATAATTTACCTACCCCAGACTATTTTATTAACTTTGCATACTCTCTTAAAAAAGACAAGCAAGAATATTCTTATGCCATTATGCTTGAAGATAAAATGATAGGCGAAGGGCTTTTTTGGAACTTTGATTTTAATTGTTCTGTTGAACTTGGAATTAGGCTTTTTAAAGAATACCAAGGCCATGGCTACGCCGTTGAAACTTATACTGCGTTAAAAGAAACGGCTAAAACAGTATTAGGGGCAAAAACGGTATATGCAAAATGCATAAAAGCAAATTTACCTTCTAAAAAAATGATACTAAATTCTGGTTTTGAAAATTTTAAGGAAGACGATACCTATTATTATTTTAAAAGTAAAATTTAACAAATCTTGTTAATATTTAATTTTTATTACAATTTTTTATAAAAAATTATATACAAATTGTTTTTTTTGTTGTATAATGTGTTATATAAAATTATTACTAAAGGGGACGGTTATGAAAGTTGGTGAAATAAATCCTTACATTAGACAGGCAAAAGAATCGACTCTTTTAAAAGGCATGAACATAAATCAACGTATCATTTTTGATTATGAACTACTTTATTTAAGAGAGGGTAATTTTACTTTAATCTATAACGGCGACACCTTTTATTGTAAAAAGGGGGACGTTATTTTAATTGAGCCTGGCGTTCAACACGAATTTATAGTTAACACAACGGACATTTCACAACCACACATACACTTTGACCTTTCTTATAGGGCTAATAGTGAAAAAATTCCTATCTGTTTTAAAGATATAACGGCAATGACCGATAAGGAAAAGGATATGATTCACGAAAATATGTTACCAAGTTATCCAACTGCGCCACTATTAGTTTGTAAAAACAAAACCCGTTTTTTAACTTATTTTAACAAAATCGTATCTAAAAGGCCAACCTCTCCACTTGTTAGAAAAGGTTTACTTTTAGAACTACTTGGGCTTATTTTTTACGATAATTTCTGGGGACTACTTAGAAAGGAACAATTTCCTACCATTGCCCATCAAGTAAAAGATTATATTGATAGAGGAAACGGTTTAGATATGTCTTTAGACGACCTTTCAAAATTCTTTTCATACAGCAAGTTCCACTTAGAAAAAAAGTTCAAAGAATGTTTTAACGTAAGTATAATAACTTACAAAAACCAACTTCGTATGCAAAAAGCAAAGGAACTACTTATGACAAACTCCGTTTCAAAAACGGCAAAGATTTTGGGATACAACTCAATTCATTCTTTTAGTAGAACTTATAAAAATTATTACCAACAATCTCCAACCTCTTCTATAAAAGAAGGTAAAAAAGAGAAATAAAATTTATAGCTACACAAATTTCATAAAATAAAAAGCTCTATTTTTGTTAAAGATAGGGCTTTATTTTTTTACAAAAATTGACTTTCGTTTTAACAAAAATTGACTTATAAAAAAATTATATTTTAAAAAAATTAAAAATTTGCTTTAAAATATCTAAATTTGTGGTATAATAATAAAAAATGGTCTGTTTTTTGTTTCACAATTATTGACCTATAGGGGAACTATGGATATATACGAACTCAATCCACACTTTAGATTACGCTCACGTTCAATTTTGAATAAAGGCGCTCTTTCAACGCCACGCGCACTTTATGATTATGAGCTTATGTACGTAGAAAAAGGCAGTTTTACTTTAGTATACGACAATAAACCATTCTTTTGTAAAAAAGGAGATATTCTTTTAATCTCTCCTGGTATAACCCACTATTTTATAATTGAAAAAGAAGTTTCTCTTCCTTTCATTCATTTTGATGCAATAAAAAAGGCGAATAGTAGAGAAATTCCCGTTTCTTTTAAAGACATACCCGATATGACTGAAGAGGAAAAAACCTGGATACACAAAAGATACTTTCCTAAATATGATGGCGAACCATTTTTGAAGTGTGGAAATATGGAAAGATTTTTAAAACTATTTAATAAATTAACCTACCCCACTTATAGGGCAATGTTAGTAAGAAAAGCGTGGTTAACTGAACTTTTAGCCGTTTTAATGCACTTTAACTTTTTGCAGTTTATTAGAAACAACGACGAGCCTTCAATAGAATATCAAGTAAAAAATTATATCGACTCAAACGGTTGTTATAATATGACCCTCCAAGATTTTGCAGACTTTTTTTCATACAACAAGTTTTATATGATAAGAAAGTTTAAAAGCACTTTTGGAATAGGAATAATGGAATACAGAAACAAAGTTAGACTGGAAAAATCAAACGACCTACTACTTCGTTTTACCCTTTCTAACACAGCAAAACTTTTAGGATATACTTCCGTTTATTCTTTTTCTAGGGCATATAAAGAATATTTTGGAAAAGCACCAAAATCTAGCATAACTTAAGTAAAAAAAGGACTTTGAAAATTCAAAGTCCTTTTAATTTTTTAATAATTATTTCTTTTCAATTAAGTTGTAAAGATTTACTTGATAGTTTTTAAGCGAAGAATTAATTATATCAATCGCCACCTTTCTATCTTGAACGTTACTAACTGCAGTTGACTTTCCTTCTAATTGTTTATAAACCCTAAAAAAGTGCACCATTTCTTCAAAAATGTGAGAAGGTAAGTCCTTAATATCTTTATAAGTGTTATAGTTAGGGTCAGAAAAAGGTATTGCAATTATCTTTTCATCAACACTGCCGTTGTCTTCCATAACGATAACGCCTATCGGATAGCACTGAACAAGGCTCATTTGAATTAAAGATTCTGAACATAAAACTAAAACGTCAAGTGGGTCGTCATCAGCAGCAAGCGTGTGTGGAATAAAGCCGTAGTTTGCAGGATAGTGCGTAGAAGTATGTAAAATTCTATCTAGCATAAGCATACCCGTTGACTTATCCATTTCATACTTTTGTTTAGAACCTTTTGAAATTTCAATAACTGCAAAAAATTCTTCTGGTTGTATTCTTTTTCTGTCAATGTCGTGCCAAATGTTCATTTTTAGCCTCCAAAATTTATTTTATAAATTCTTTACCCATAAACGGAACTAAAACTTCAGGAACTTTGATTGAGCCGTCTGCTTGTTGAAGTTGTTCAACTAACGCAGGGAAAACTCTACTAGTAGCAAGACCTGAGCCGTTTAAGGTGTGTAAGAATTGGGCTTTGCCCGTCTTTTTATCTCTATACTTCGTGTTATTTCTTCTTGCTTGATAATCGTTAGCGTTTGAAACTGAAGAAACTTCTTTATAAATTCCCATACTAGGAATCCAAACTTCAATATCGTAAGTTCTTGCCATTGATGCTGAACAGTCGCCTGCTGCTAACTTACTAACTCTAAAGTGAAGACCTAATTTTTCCATTAAAGACGCCGCTTTATCAACTAATTCTTCAAAAGCCTTTTTGCTTTGTTCAGGGGTAGCGTATTGTACCATTTCTACCTTGTTGAATTGGTGACCTCTTATCATACCACGTTCTTCTGCTCTATATGAACCTGCTTCCTTTCTGTAGCAAGGGGTATAAGCAAAGAATTTCATAGGTAATTTATCTTCATCAACAATTTCACCAGCATACATATTAACAAGCGCAGTTTCAGCAGTAGGTAACATAAATCTGTTCTTTTTCATATCATCTTCGCCACCTAGCCAGTAAACTTCATCACTAAACTTAGGGAATTGACCTGCACCAAAACCACAGTTATATCCTAGTTGGTGTGGTGGTAAAATAAATTCATAACCATCTTTTAAATGTTCAGAAATAAAGAAGTTAAGAAGCGCCCATTCAAGTTTAGCGCCGTCCCCACGATAAATCCAGAACCCTCCACCAGAAAGTTTAGTACCTCTTGTGTAATCAATTAAACCAAGTTTTGTACATAAATCAACGTGGTTTTGAGGTGTAAAATCAAAATTAGGCTTTTCACCAACAATTTTAATAACTTCGTTGGCTTCCTTTTCGCCAGCAACTAAGTCTTCATCAGGAAGGTTAGGTAAAACTGCTAAAAAGTTAAAGATTTTATCTTGAACTTCATTAAGTTCTTTATCCCCTTCTTCAATTTTATTTCCTAACGCTCTCATTTCTTCAAATATAGGCTCTACGTCCTTACCTTCCTTTTTAAGTTTAGGAATAGAAGAAGAAACAGCGTTTCTTTCAGCCTTTAACTTTTCAATTTCAGAAATAATCTTCTTTCTTTTTTCGTCTAATTCTAAAACTTCCGTAAAATCAACGGTTGCACCCTTTCTACTTAAAAGTTCGCTAACTTTTTCAGGGTTTTCAGCAATAAGTTTAATGTCTAACATAGTTTTCTCCGTCTATAAAAAATATTACTTATTTAGATATTATAAACCCAAAATGCCTAAAAATCAATAGGAAAGAAAAATTTAAGCAAAAAACTTTTGTTAAATTTTAACAACTTTTGTTAAATTGTTGCTAAATCTTTGAAAAAATGATAAAATCTAGTGCAAGATTAGTTAATAATTTGTTTAGGAGAATAAAATGAAAAGTGATAGAATAAACCAAATTCAAGAACTCGTAGAAAAATATGGAAAAGTTTCTTACGACGAATTACACGGTCTTCTCCCACACGTTTCTCAAATGACCCTCCGTCGTGACGTTGCTTTCTTAGAAGAACAAGGCGTTTTAGTTAGAATTCCTAACGGCGCAGTTTCTATGGAAGAAATTCAAAAAAAGACGGAAGAACAGTTTATTAAAAGGGTTGGTAGAAACGTTTTAGAAAAAAAGGAAATTGCCGAAAAGACAATGAGTATTATCAAACCAAAAAGTTGTATATTTATTGACGGTGGCTCTACCACTTTATATTTTGCAAAAGACCTACCTGACGACAGTTATTACGTTGTAACAAACGCTTTAAGTATTGCCATTGAAGTATTAAGAAACAGTTTACCAACCGTTGCTCTTCTTGGTGGCGACGTTACTAGAAATAACCTTGTAACCATAGGTCAATCAAGTTTAGAATTTTTAGATAAAATAAATATTGAAGTTGCCGTTATGACTTCAACCGGCTTTTTACCAAAAACTGGTAGTTTTACTTGTGGCTCTCAACCGGAAGTTGAAATTAAGTCAGCCGTAATAAAAAAGGCAAGCAAGGTAGTTATGCTACTAGATAGTTCAAAAGTTAACGTCAACACTCCTTACACTTTTGCTAACTACGACGATATTGATTATCTTGTCGTTGACAGCAACTTCCCTAGCGAATTAAGGGAAGAAATTAAAAATAAAAACATAATGGTTATATAATCATCTTGCAAAAGACAGTTAAAAGTGATAAAATAATTTTTGGTACAAAAATATGTTTAAGAAATTAAGATTAGATATCAGTGCTGCAAAGCAAAACGACCCTGCTGCTAGAAGTAAGTTTGAAATTTGGCTTACCTACTCAGGTGTACACGCGCTTTCTTGGCACAGATACGCAAACTTTTTATATAGAATAAAATTAAGACTACTAGCAAGAATGACTAGTCAATTTGCAAAACTTTTAACGGGTATTGAAATTCACCCTGCCGCTAAAATTGAAGGGGGCGTATTTATCGACCACGGCAACGGCGTAGTTATCGGCGAAACTGCCGTTATTGAAAAAGGGGTAGTTATCTATCAAGGGGTAACGCTTGGTGGTACTGGTAAAGAAAAGGGTAAGCGTCACCCTACCGTAAAAGAAGGGGCAGTAATTAGCGCAGGCTCAAAAGTTTTAGGCAACATCACGGTTGGTGAATTTAGTAAAATCGGCGCAGGGGCAGTCGTTTTAAAAGACGTTCCACCTTACGCAACGGTGGTTGGCGTACCTGCAAGGGTTGTTAGAATTAACGGCGAAAAGCCAACTTTAACCCAAGAAAAGTCCGACCCTATGATGGAAGAAGTTTGCAAGTTAAGGGAAAAGATTTTCGAATTAGAAGAACAACTTAAAAATTTAAATAAATAGGTAAAATTATGAAAGTATATAACACTCTTAGTAGAACTAAAGAAGAATTTAAGCCACTAGTTGGTAACAAAGTTAATATGTACGCTTGTGGTATCACCGTTTCAGGCGAAGCGCATATCGGCCACGCCTTTCAAGCGTTAATTTACGATATTATGCGTAAATTTTTATTAAAACAAGGTTACGACGTAACTTATGCAAGAAATTATACCGACGTTGATGATAAAATTATTGCTCGTTCAAAAGAAACGGGTATCCCTGCAGACAAGTATGCTGAAATGATGATTGAAAAAATCAATTCAGTTATGAAGGATATGGAAATTGACGACCCTGACGTTTGGCTTAAAGCAACTTTAAATATTGATAACATTATCCATTTTATTGAAGGTTTAATTAATAAAGGGCACGCTTACGCCACCGAACGTGGCGACGTATATTTTGACGTTGAAAGTTTCCCTTCTTACGGAAAGTTATCTAATAGAAATTTAGAAGACGCAATCTCTAACGTTAGAATTGAAAACGAAGACAATAAGCGTAGCGCGCTTGACTTTGCTTTATGGAAATCAGCAAAGGAAGGAGAAATTTACTGGGAATCTCCTTGGGGCAAAGGCAGACCAGGTTGGCATATTGAATGTTCAGCAATGAATAAAGAGGCGTTTGGCGAACAAATTGATATCCACGGTGGTGGTAGAGATTTAATTTTCCCTCACCACGAAAACGAAATTGCTCAAACGGAAGCGTTAACGGGAAAGCCTTTCGTAAAATACTGGATACACAACGGTTTAATTAAAGTAAACGGTCAAAAAATGAGTAAATCACTTGGCAACAGTTTACTTTTAGAAGATTTACTTAAAAAATACTCTAACGAAGCCATTAAACTTGCACTACTTCAAACGAACTACAAAAACGATATCAACCTAACCGACAACGTTTTTGAAGATGCTGAAAAACATTTATACGACTTTTATTCAGTATTTAAGTTGGCTACCAAAAAGGGTATCGAAATTAAAGGGGAAAACGCTGAAATCGACGCTGAGTTTGATAAGGCTATGACCGACGACTTTAACACGGCGCTTGCTCTTTCTAACCTATATAAATACTTTAAGGTTATTAAACAAAAAATTAACGCAGGCGATATAACTGCAGGGGCTGACCTAAACCAAATTAAGGTTACTTACGACCTTTTAGGTTTATTTAGAAAAGACGCAAACGAATTTACTTCTTACTACGAACAAAAAACGGCAAACGGTATTCCTGAAGAAGTTCTTTCTTTAGCAGAAGAAAGAAAGTTAGCCCGTCAAAATAAAGACTGGGCAAAGTCTGACGAATTAAGAGATAAAATTTCTGCTTTAGGTTTTATTGTTAAAGACTCTAAAGACGGATACGAAATAATTAAAAAATAGGTAGAAATTATGATTACTTCAAAAGAATTAAGGGAAAAATGGATAAAGTTTTATGAAGAACGTGGCCACGTTAATATCGGCGCAGTTTCACTAATCGGTGACGGCACGACGGGCGTTATGTTTAACGTTGCAGGTATGCAACCACTTATGCCTTACTTACTTGGTAAAAAACACCCTTCTGGCAGTACAAGACTTTGTAACGTTCAAGGTTGTGTTAGAACGGTTGATATTGATTCAGTTGGCGACGCTACTCACTTTACTTTTTTTGAAATGATGGGTAACTGGAGTCTTGGCGACTACTTTAAAAAGGAAAAAACGAGATGGTCTTTTGAACTTTTAACCGAAGTTTTTGGTTTTGAAAAGGAAAAAATTTGTTCTACCGTTTTTGAAGGCAACGCGCAAGTTCCAAGAGATAACGAAACTGCTGAACTATTAAAAGGTTTAGGAATAAAGGAAGAAAACATTTTCTATTTAGATAAATCTAACAACTGGTGGGAACTTGAAGGTACGGTTGGCACTCCTTGTGGTCCTGACAACGAATGGTTCTATCCAAGACACGACAATCCTTGCTCACCTACTTGTGATATTAACTGCGATTGTGGTAGATACGTTGAAATTGGTAACGACGTTTATATGCAATACAAAAAGTTAGAAGGTGGAAAGTACACCGAACTTGAAAACAAAAACGTTGACACAGGTTTTGGTCTTGATAGACTTCTTCTTTTCTTAAACAATTTAGACGACGGTTATAAAACCGACCTATTTATCGATTCAATTAACCTTTTACAAGAAGTTTCAGGTAAAGATTATGAAACTGATGAAGTTGCAAGAAAGGCTATGCGTATTATCGCCGACCACACAAGAACTTCAGTTATGTTAATCGGGGATAGAAACGGCATTGTACCATCTAACACGGGCGCAGGTTATATTTTAAGAAGACTTATGCGTAGAGCAATAAGATACTGCAAAAACTTAAACGTTGATGCAACCGTTATTTTAGAAGTTGCTAAAATCTTTATTGAAAAAATTTATAACGACGCATACCCACTACTTGTTGAAAAAGAAGGTTATATTTTAGACGAAATTCTAAAAGAAATTAACAAATTTGAAGCAACTTTAGCATCTGGTATGAAGGAATTTGACAAGTGCATTATCGGTATGGAAAGAAAGAATGCGTTTATGGCGCAAAAAGACCCAAATTATATTCCTGAAACGGTAATTAGTGGTAAACAAGCGTTTAGATTATACGATACTTTCGGTTTCCCACTTGAACTTACTAAAGAACTTGCTGAAGAAAAGGGTTTAACCGTTGATGAAGTTGGCTTTAACGACGCATTTAAAGAACATCAAGAAAAGTCAAAAGCACAAGCAGTTTCTGCTAAAGGTGGTTTAACTGAACAAACGGAGATTACGACAAACTACCATACAGCAACACACATTATGCTTGCAGGTCTTCGTAAAATGTTTGGTACTTCAACTGAACAAAAAGGTTCTAACATTACGGAAGAAAGACTTCGTTTTGACTTTAACTTAGACCACAAAATGACGGCTGAAGAATTAAAAGAATTAGAAGATTTCGTTAACGACGTTATTGAAAGAAAAATTGACGTTGTTAAAACGGAAGAACCTTATAATAAGGCTGTTAGTGAGGGCGCTTACGGCGTATTTACTGCTGAAAGCGACGACCAAATCGTTTCTATCTACACTATTGACGGCGTTGATAAGCAAATTTGTGGTGGTCCACACGCAAAAAATACTGGCGACCTTGGTAAATTTATCATTAAAAAGGAAGAAAGTTCATCTAGTGGAGTTAGAAGAATTAAAGCCGTTTTAAGATAAATTAAAAAAATAATTGACAAATCAAAATAAAATAACTATACTAATTAAGCAACTTGGAGAAAAGTTGCTTAATACAAGCACCGTTAGCTAAGCTGGATATAGCGTTGGTCTACGGAACCAAAGGCCAGGGGTTCGAATCCCTTACGGTGCGCCACAAAAAGCCGTTGACACTTTTGTGTCGATGGCTTTTTGCTTTGTGTGATGTTAGTGTAAGGGATTCGAACGAAAGCGTTAAGAAAACGGTAGACACCTACCGTTTTTAGTGGCTGACCGAAGTATTTTGCAAAGCATATGCTTGTCTTTTATTTTTTTGCTTTGCAAAATACAAGAGCGCAATCCCTTACGGTGCGCCACGAAAACACCTAATCCATTTTTATGGGTTGGGTGTTTTTGTTATGTGTATGAAAAGGGATTCGAACGGGTGGGTATCGGCAACTTACAACTTGTTTTTTTACTATAGTTGCCGACAAACAATTGATAATTGTTTGCCACCCCGGCGTGATAGTAAACAAAGTTTACGGAGCGAATCCCTTACGGTGCGCCAACAAAAAGCCATTGACACTTTTGTGTTGATGGCTTTTTGCTTTGTGTAATATTAGTGTAAGGGATTCGAACGAGAACGTTAAGAAAACGGTAGACACCTACCGTTTTTAGTGGCTGACCGAAGTATTTTGCAAAGCATAGGCTTGTCTTTTGTTTTTTTGCTTTGCAAAATACAAGAGCGCAATCCCTTACGGTGCGCATAAAAATTTTAAACAAAAAAAGAACTTGTTTTCAAGTTCTTTTACATTTTACCAATTAAAAAATCAATTCCTACGTTAAAATATTTTGCTATTATTAAAAGATTTACTGTTTTTGGGAAAAGCCCCTTCTTCCATCTATAATAATCATATTCACTCATCTTCATATCAAATAAGGCTTTTGCAACCGAAATTTTCTTTTCTTTAATTAAAAAATTTAAATTTTCTATAAACGGCTTTTCACTTTTTTCCGAACCATTTATTTTATCATCAAAACCAAATAAATAGTCCAACGAACACCCAAAATAATCAGCAATTTTAATTGCAATATCTATTCTAGGATAATATCCTTTGTTAAAATATCCGTTTATCGTAGTAGAAGAAACACCAATTTCTTTTGCCAAAAATAACCTACTTATCTTTTTATCAATTAAAAGTTCTTCCAATCTTTCCTTAAACTCATTCATATAAAAACCTCTTTTCGACAAAAATTTACAAAATAACCCTCACTACTCTTTATAATTTAACCAAAAACGCACTCTCTTTTGTTGCATTAGAGAGTTGTGAGGGTATAAAATAAATATAGGAGGTGTAATATGAAAAATTTAGTAAAAGAAGTTTTATTTTCTTCTTTAAAAAGTGAAACGACTAACGAACTTTTTTTAACAAAAAAAGAACTAGGCATTTTTTTAAAAAGAAAACTTGTAAAAATAACTTTTGAGGAGAAAAAAGATGAAGATTAAAACAATTAAAAAACTTAAAAAATATGTGGAAAAATTTTTAGACTGTAATTTTAACAAAAAAGATTTTGAGGTTTTTGTTATAAATAATTCAATTTGTATAAAAATCAAAAAACCTTAAAACTTTTTAACTACCTTTCATAAAGTTGTTTAATTTTTGTAATTGTGGTAAAATATGCCTAATATATATATTTAAGGTAATATTATGCTTAATTTTATGTTCTTTTTAGAAAACTCTTTACTTGGCGTTGGGCTAGCAATGGATGCCTTTTCCGTTTCTCTTGCAAACGGCTTAAATGACAAGTGTATGAAAAAAAGTAAAATGTTTTCTATCGCAGGGTTATTTGCTTTCTTTCAAGCGCTTATGCCTATGATAGGTTGGGTATGCGTTCACACTTTACTTCAACACTTTAAGGCGTTTGAAAAGTTTATTCCTTTTATTGCGCTTATTCTTCTTTTATTTATCGGTGGAAAAATGATTTTCGACGCTATTAAAAACGAAGAAGAATGTGGTAAGTCCATAGGTTTTTTAGCCCTTTTAGTCCAAGGTGTTGCCACTTCAATAGACGCGCTTTCCGTAGGCTTTACAATAGCAAAATACGATATTTGGTTAGCATTAATTGCCGTTTTATTGATAGGAATTATAACCTTTGCAATTTGCTATGCTGGTATAATTATCGGCAGAAAGTTTGGCACTAAACTAAAAAACAACGCAGGAATTTTAGGTGGTGTAATTTTAATAATAATAGGTATTGAAATTTTTATAACGGGTATAATTTAATAAAATTAAAGAGAGTTTAACCACTCTCTTTTTTTTCAACTTTAATTTAAGGATATCTTGTTATAATGCTTAAAAAAGTGAGGCCTTTTATCGTGACAAAAGTAAAAACGCTAAAGGAAGAGGTTTTTACAATACCAAATATTCTATCTTTTTTTAGAATAACCCTTATTCCGTTTATCGTAATTTTTTACCTATCGTTAAAAAAGAAAGTTTTAGCAAGCATTTTAGTTTTAATTTCCGGCGTAACCGACCTTTTAGACGGTTTTATTGCAAGAAAGTTTAACCTAATAACAGACCTTGGCAAAATTTTAGACCCTATTGCAGACAAATTAACGCAATTAACCGTGCTTTTTTGTCTTATAATACCTCATCCACTAATGATTATTCCTTTTCTACTTCTTTTTTTAAAAGAAATTTTAGCAGGAATAGTAGGTCTTATTTTAATAAAAAAAGAATTCGTTCCATTTGCCGTTTGGCACGGAAAACTTTCTACTGCTTTTTTATATTTAACAATGTTTTTGCATTTAATTTGGGTAAATATTCCCTTTGTTTTTTCTAAAATCCTAATTTTTATATCTTCTAGTTTGATAATTTTATCTTTTATTCTTTACACTATTAAAAACCTAAAAAAATTAACCTCTTTAAAAAACGTTGCTAAAAATTAGGGCTTAAATTTTTTATTTCAACAATATTTTGTTAAAATTTAACAAATTTGAAAAATTTTTGCAAAATTTATTATTTCCTTCAAAATTCCTTTGACTTTAACTTTTGTTTTTTTTATAATAATTAGAAAACAATTTGGAATTTTTAAAATTTTTTGGAGGAAATTTGACGATGTCAGTCCTATTACCAATACTAGCATTTTTACCAATTTTAATAACGCTAGTTTTGATGATGGTATTTAACTGGCCTGCAAAATGGTGTTTGCTTATATCTTGGGTGCTTGCAGGCATTTTTGCTTTCTTTTTCTTTGATATAAACTTTATAGAAATTTTAGGCAGTTCCCTTTACGGAATGCTTTCTTCTTTTGACGTTTTAATCATTATCGCAGGGGCAATACTACTTATGAACACTCTAAAAGGTTCAGGCGCAACAAGTGCGATAAACCGTGGGTTTAGAAACATTTGTCCTGATAAACGTGTTCAAGCGTGCATTATCGGTTTTGCTTTCTGTTCATTTATTGAAGCAGCAGCAGGTTTCGGTACGCCAGCAGCACTAGCAGGTCCACTACTTGTTAGTTTAGGTTTTCCACCTATGGCAGCCGCTATGATAACTTTAATATTTGACTCAACTGCAGTTTCAACGGGTGCAGTTGGTACACCAGTTACACAAGCCTTAACAATGTTAGGCTTAACTGGCGACGCTACTTTCACAAGCCAATTCGCTTTATGGACTGCTATCCCACACGCTATAATGAGTTTATTCTTACCACTTATCGTACTAATGATGACAACAAAATTCTTTAGTAAAGATAAGTCTTTTAAACCAGCGCTTCAAGCGGCTCCATTTGCAATCTTTACAGGGTTAACTTTTGCAATTCCTTTGCTTTTAGTTTCAATCTTCTTAAGTTATGAATTTGCATCTCTTTTAGCCTCATTAATTTCAATTGTAGCGACGGTATTAGCTGCAAAAGCAGGCTTTTTAGTTCCTAAAAAGGTTTGGAACTTTGGCGATCCTGAAAGTTGGGATAAAGATTGGCTAACAACTAGTCAAATTTCTCCTGCAACGGAATCAACAATGTCAGTTCTAAAAGCGTGGATACCTTACGTTTTAGTTGCTATCGTTTTAGTATTAACGCGTATCCCTGCACTCGGTATAAAAGGTTTATTAACGGGTGGCGCTCCTTTCGTTATCAAAGTAAACAACATTTTCGGCATAGACAAACTTGACTGGAGCTTAAAATGGGCTTACCTTCCTGGAACTTTCTTTATTTTAGTTTCACTAGTAACCTTTATTATTCACAAGATGAAAGGTAAACAAATTAGTAATGCGTTTATTGATACTGGTAAACAAATTTCAGGCGCAGCGATTGCTTTACTATTCGGTTTAGCGTTAGTTGAAATTATGAAATTTACAAACGCAGACGGCGCTAGTATGATGACGACAATGGCAAACGCCCTTTCAAAAACGGGTAAATGGGTATACATTATTCTCTGTCCGTTTATAGGTGTTCTTGGTGCTTTCGTATCAGGTTCTGCAACCGTTTCAATGACGCTATTTACAAATCTACAATTCAGCACGGCAACCATGCTTTCAATTCCAACAGTTTTTGCCGTTTCAATGCAATGCGTAGGTGCTGCAATCGGTAATATGGTATGTATCAACAACGCAGTTGCCGCAAGTGCAACAATCGGCGTAACTGGTAGAGAGGGTAAACTTATAAAAATAAACGCAATTCCTATGATTATCTACTCATTAGTAACTGCGCTATTCTTTATGATTATAATAGCCCTTGGCGTTATGCCTTGATAAAATTAACTAAATAAAATTAAAAGAGCAAACACTTTTGTGTCTGCTCTTTTTTATTATCTTTTATAAAAACATTTTTAATTTATCGTGAACAACGGTAACTTCAAACGGAATATTTTCATAAAGTTCGCCGTCAACGTTAATAACTAGTGGAATTTCACTTTCAATTTTAATTTTTTCAGTTAGTTCCATTTTAGTGGTTGGGTATTCTAAAATTTTACCCTTTTTAAGCTGAATAAACGCACCTGGTATTTTAGCCTTTTTAATTTCCCCAACGGTAACAAAATTAAGTTTACCATCAAAAGGGTCGGCATCTTTACAAATAGGTATTCCACCACCAAATAAAGAGCCGTTTGCAACACAGGCTAAAAATGAAACGTAATCTTTCTTTTCGCCGTTAAACTCTGCTGAAAAACTACTATAATCAAAATTAAAAAGAGTTTGAACTAAAGCCACCGTGTAGCTCATCTTATTTTTCTTTTTCTTTTTTTGATATCTTTTCAAAACTTCAACGTCAATACCTGCGCCAATAATGTTTATACCACGAGTGGTTGGCATTTGCATATAGTCAACGAATTTTTTGTTACCTTGTAAAATAATATCAAGCGCCTTTTCAATATCTAAAGGAAGATTTAACCTAGTAGCAAAGTCGTTACCAGTACCACAAGGAATTAACCCTAAAGTAACCTTGTCAAAATCAATTAAACCCCTAACAACCTCACTAAGCGTACCGTCGCCACCAACAGCAATAACGTTAGTTGCGCCGTTTTTAATAATTTCCGTAGTAAGTTCGGTTGCGTGTTGTGGATAATTAGTTAAATGAATTTTGAAGTCAACCCCAGCTGTTTTACACTTATTTTCTATTTTACTAACAGTTTTTTCTAATTTTTTGCCCTTTTTATCCCCAGCAATAGGGTTTACAATAAAATCTATCATCTTTTGAAATTCCTTATAGATTTATTTTATAATAATTGTGCAAAAAACACAAGTTATATGCTATAATATTTTTATGAAAGTTTTCGTAAATAAAAAATTACAAAAGTTATCCACCCTTTTAGACGGCAATATTTATATTGTCGGTGGGTTTACACGCAATTTTTTAATAACGGGAAAGCCTTCAGGGGATATCGATTTAGCAACCCCACTTAAAAAGGAAGAACTTTTACCTAAAATAAAAGAACTTTTTACCAAAATAGCCGAATACGAAAACACGGGAACTATAAAATTTAGCGACGAAGAAACTAATGAAGATTTTGAACTTACCACCTTTAGAAAGGAAAGTTATAGAAAAGGTGGCACTCACACACCTGAAAAGATAGAATTTACAACCGATATAACTGAAGATGCAAAAAGGCGTGATTTTAAGATAAACGCTATTTATTACGATATTAAAGAGGACAAAATAATTGACCCACTAGGTGGGATAGAGGATATAAAAAATAAAACCATATCAACCACAAGTAGTGATAGGGAAGTCTTTTCAGAAGACGGGCTTAGACTTATGCGCCTAGCAAGGTTAAAGGGAGAACTTGGCTTTGAAATAGAAGAAAAAACCCTTTTAGAGGCCAAAAAATACGCTAAAAACATACTTGACATATCAAAAGAAAGAATTTTTGACGAGTTAAATAAAATTTTAGTAGCCGATACTAAATATCCTTTTTCACCAAAGTATGCGCACTACGACGCATTAATGGTATTAAACGAAACTAGGGTGCTTGATTATATAATTCCAGAGTTAACTGAAGGCAGATTTATGGAACAACGAAAAGATTTTCATAAATACGACGTTTTAACCCACTCTTTAAAATCCGTTCAATACGCAGATAAAAGCATAAGACTAACAGCCCTTTTACACGACGTTGGCAAGCCTTATTGTATGAAAAAGTTTTCTAAATACCACGAACACGCAAAGTACGGCGAAATTATTGCAGGTAAAATATTAAATAGGTTAAAAGCCCCAAAAAAGGTTACAGAAAAAACAAAGCGTTTAATTTCTCTACATATGCTTGATATGAAAGAGGAAATGAAAGAAAATAAAATTCGCCGTTATATCGCCTTAAATGCCGATATATTTAACGAACTTATGCTACTTAAACAAGCCGATTTTACTGCTTGTAAAGATGATTTTTCAATAAATCAAACGGTTATAAAATGGCGTAATATTTATAAAAAAATGAAAGAAGAAAATCTTCCTTTAAGCATAAAGGAACTAAAAATTTCAGGGGAAGATTTAATAGGAATAGTTCCCGATAAAAAAATAGGGCTTATATTAAAAGAACTTCTTTTTTACGCGTTAAACGATAAAAACAACAACCAAAAAGAAAAACTTATTAAAGAGGCTATTAGGTTAAAAGAGCGTTTTGACGATTAAAACGCCTAAAAAATTAAACATTTTAAATAAAATGGTAAAAATAATTGACAATTTTTGCTCTTTTTGTTATTATAATTAAACCTTGCTTATATTTCGTATATAAGCCGAATAAGTCCGGGAGGTAAAAGAATATGACTAAATATGAAATGCTTTACATCTTAGCTCCAGAAGTAGAAGATGAAGCTAAAGAAGTCATCATTAAAAAAATCGAAGAGTTAGTAGCATCTAACGGTGCCGTTGAAAAGACGGATAAATGGGGTATGAAGAAACTTCAATATCCTATCAACTACAAGACTGAAGGTTTTTACGTTTTAATGACTTTCGAAGCTGAACCAACTTTTATTAAAGAACTTCAAAGAGTTGCAGGCATCACCGATGGAATCATGAGAACTTTGATTACAAAAAGATAAACTGCGGAGATAAAAAATATGAATAAAGTAATTTTAATTGGTAATTTAACAAGAGATCCAGAATTAAGTGAAACTCCTAACGGAACAGCCGTTTGCAGATTTGCTATTGCCGTTTCAAGAAACTATGCTAATAGTGAAGGCAGTAGAGAAACTGATTTCTTTAACGTAACTGCGTGGAGAGGATTAGCTGAAACTTGTTCTAAATATTTAAACAAAGGCAATAAAGTTGCCGTAGTTGGTAGTTTACAAACTCGTTCTTATGAAGACAAGGACGGCATTAAGAGAAACGTTATTGACGTTGTTGCAAGTGAAATTGAGTTTTTATCTCAAAAAAACAGTAATGGCGACGATAAAGGTTTTGATGGTGACGTTGCGCCTGCAAGAACGGTTAGACCTACTTTAGAACCTATCGATGATGATAAATTACCTTTCTAGTAAAAAAGGAGATTAAAGATGGAAGAAAATAAAGTTAAGAAATTTGTAAAAAAAGCACCTAGAAAAAAGGTTTGTGCTTTCTGCCAAAACAAAACTGACGTTATCGACTATAAAGACGTTGCTGTTTTAAGAAGATACATTACTGAAAAGGGTAAGATTTTACCAAGAAGAATGACTGGCGTTTGTGCTAAACACCAAAGAGTTCTAGCTAATGCTATCAAAAAGGCAAGAATTGCAGATTTATTACCATTCAAGGGTGAATAATTAAAAAAGACTAAAGCACTTTGCTTTTGAAAGCAAAGTGCTTTTTTTATGCAAAAAAATCAAAAAGTTAAAAGTGAAACTTGACTTGTTAAAAT
This sequence comes from Clostridiales bacterium, assembly GCA_015055835.1. Classification (GTDB taxonomy): domain Bacteria; phylum Bacillota; class Clostridia; order Christensenellales; family Borkfalkiaceae; genus SIG381. The sequence goes on from SVHJ01000002.1 coordinate 64,102, forward strand.
TTCACAAAAATAGTTTATTTTTTACAAAACACCCTAAAAATAGCGAAATTTTTGTGAACTTTTTTCAAAAAATGTGTTTTTTAGGGGTAAAAACGCTTTACAAACCGATTTTAAAAGAGTATATTATATGTGTTCCTTGAGGGACACTAAAAAGCTTATCATTTTCCCCCTTATCATATATTATTCAGGAAGCAGTTAACCTTGTTAATTGCTTTTTGAATTTTAAAAGGAAAAAAGCCTGTCTAGTTTTAGACAGGCTTTTAATTTTTTATTAATTATTTAATAAAGTCAGCCTCTAAATAATTACTTGCATCAGCAGGAGCGTTAACAACAGTCGTTCCTACTTCAGTAATAGTAGTTGTACAAGAATAGTTATAATATGCAGGGAGCATTTCGTTAAATAATGCGAAGATTTGGAAATAGTAATCTACGTCAATTAAATTTCCTTGTGCGTCAAGGTTAACTATGTAAACTATATCACTAACTGCAAGGGCAGATATATTACTATTAGACATAGTGTCTTTAATAAAGTCTTCAGCTTCTTTACCACTTATTTTTATGGTTAAAGTTGCGCCGTCGTTTGAAACGTTAAAGTATCCGTTAGCAAGTGAACTTTCAGATGGAACAAATAACGGATTGTTTTTTATTTGTAAAGGAATTCCCGTTGCGTTTTGTAAATCGCTAAACGTTCCATTATCTTTTGCCTTAATTGATTGAGCGCCAGCCATCATCATATAAACAACGTTATCGTCGCAAGTTATTTCATAAGTATCGTTTCTAATTGTTTCTACAGTAGCATCTCCTGCTGGAATTCCAGGAATTTTCGTATAATCAGCAGTTATAAAGTACTTATCTTTGCCATAAAATTCTAAACCTGCGTAAGCATAATGGAAATCTAATATTTGCGTACCAAAGTTTTGAACATAGCCCATGCCCATAGCACTCATATCAACGTCAATACCAACGTTTTGGGTTGACTTAAATGTATAATTTTCGCCATTAGTTAAGCTTGCTACAGCGCTATTATAAACAGCAACGGCAGTTTGACCTAAATAAGAACTATCCCCGGTTGTTGGGTGTCCTGGTATAACTGGTGTAGTTGGTGCTGATGGTGTAACCGTACCACCTGGGTTAGGGTTTGGATTTGGTTCTGGATCAGGGTTTGGGTTAGATGGTATTGGCAATTCGTAACCACAAACGTCACAAGCGTAATCTGTGTTTTGGTCAACGTGAGCGCCCTTATCTTTCTTATCCCCACAAGAACAAACTTTGTAATGTTCCGTTTCAGTCTTAACGTAAGTACTACCGTAAGAGTGAGTATGTGTTGATGGTTTTTCTAATTGATAGTTACAAACGTCACACTTGTAGTCAAGGTTCTTATCTTCGTGTTCAGCCTCTTCAATTTTATCCCCACAAGAACAAATTTTGTAGTGACCACCTTTGGTCGTCATATAATCAGGGCTGTAAGAGTGAGTGTGAGTTGCTGGTAGTTTATAATTACAAACATCACAGTAACCGTTTTCATCACCGTCTTCGTGTTCTTCTAAGTCAGTAGTGTCCTCACAACTACACACTTTCCAGTGCATTTCGTTATTGAACTCATACTTTAAGTATTCGTGTTCGTGTTGAGAAGGTCCGCTTTCGCCACCAGAAGGACCTAAAGAACCCATTAAGTTACAAGCCCCAAGAACGGTTGCGCCTAACGCTAGCATAAGTACAAGCAATATGCTAATAATCTTTTTCATAATTTTCTCCTTTCGTTTATTTATTTTTAAATTTTTTATATTCTTCGTTTATATATTGTTTTACTTTTTTACTTTCTTCTTTTGAAATAGAATGGATATTAGGTTCTTTATTTTCTATAATTTCTTTATATCTTTTTACTAAAAGACGGGCGCAAGTTTCCCAGTTTATATAAAGGTCTTCGCCTGCCTTTTTACCTACTTTTTTTAGTTTTTCTTTATCGCTAACAGCGTAAAGAATTTTACTAGCAAAATCAACGACGGTATCTTTAGATAAGTACCCGTTAACCCCGTCGGTTACCGAAAGCCCAGCCTGAGAATTTTCAATAAACACCCCTGGCGTATCGTAAGTTGACGCCTCAACCTTAACAAGCCCAAAGTTATCGTATAAAGAGGGGAATAAAAATAGGTCGGCCCTTGCGTATATTAAAGGTAAAAGTTCTCTATCTAAAAAGCCAGTAAATATAACGCTGTTTTCTAGCCCTAGTTTTTTAACCTTTTCTTTTAACGCCCTTTCTTCAGGTCCTTTACCTACCACAAAAAACTTAAAATCAACGCCCTTTTCTTTAACTATTTTTAAGGCGTCAAGAATAAAATCTATTCTTTTAAGCGCCATTATTCTGCCGACGTAAAGAAAAACAAGTTCGTTTTCTTCTATTTTAAACTCTTCATTCGCCCTTTTAATTAAACAATCTAAATTTGTAACCTTTTCTAGTTCCGTACCAAAAGGAAGTAGAGTAATTTTGCCTTTATACCCAAAAGAGCGCGCTTGCATAGCAACCCCTTCGTTAACGCAAAAAAGTTCGTCTACCCTATTATACACCCGACCGATATATTTTACAACCCATTCGGTTAAAAAGCGCATTTTAGCGACTTTATAAACGATAGGTCTAAAGTTAGAGTGAAAGGTAGCAACCACGGGAACGCCCCTTCTTTTTGCCTCTCTAACGGCAAACTTACTCATATTAAAAGGGGAATGGAAGTGCATTATATCAATTTCCTTTCCTTTAACAGCCTTTTTAAAACGCCTGTCAAAACCAGGGAAACCATACATTGCCCCAACTATAGGAAAGTAACAACTTTTACACCTTAAAATTTCATAAGAAATTTCTCCGTCCTTTTGGTTTTTATATTTAGGAGCAAGGGCAAAAGCATTTTCCTTTTTAACAATTTCTTTTAAGTAGTTATCCATACAGTTAACTACGCCGTCAACGTAAGGGATATAGGCGTCCATTGCCATACAAATATTTAATTTTTCTTTTTTTATCTCTTTCATTTTTACCTTTTAATAATACCAAAATATCTCTTTTTTTGCAACGGGTTTTATACTTTTCGTCTTGACAAAGATTTTTTTTAATGCCATAATGTCTTTAAGTTTAGGGAGGGCATATGATAAATATTCTTTATTCAAGTAGCAGTGATAAATATTTTAAACAAATGCTTCTTTCCTTAATTTCTTTAAAAAACAGCACGAAAGAAAGGTTAAACGTTATAAATTTTAACGTTTCTTTAAAAAGTTTTGATAAAGACAGTAGAATTTTAACGGATAGCGAAGTTGATTTTTTTAACAAAGTATTAAAATCTACTAATAAAGAAAGTTCTTTTAAAAATATCGACCTTTCTTCCCTTTTTGAAAAAGAATTGTTTTTTGGCCCTAACTTAAATTGTAAATATTACAGTTATTTTGTAACTATTAGACTACTTGCCGACCTAGTTGAAGAAGTAAACGGTAAGTTTTTATACGTAGATACCGACGTTTTGTTTATAAACGACGTAAAAGAACTTTTTGATATTGATATTTCTACCGTTGAACTTGCCGGTAGGCGTGATAAGGGTAGAATTTCTAATTATATAAATAGTGGTGTTATGCTACTTAATATGGATTTAATTAGAAAAACTGGGTTACTAAAAAAAGCAAGACAACTTGTTACTACTAAAAAGTATATAGCGTATATAGATATGTCTGCAATAAACAAAGCGTGTAAAAAAAGACTTATTTTGCCGAAAAAGTTTAATGATTTTACCTATAATAAAAATAGCGTCATTCATCACGTTTGCGCCACCCGTCTTTCAAAAATACCGTTAACAAAAAAATGGTGGCGTCGTATTAAACCTGATGAAGAAAATTTAATGTTAAAGCTTTACCCAGAACACAAAAAAATCTACGAAGAATTTAATGATTATAAAAAAATAACCCCTCTTTTTTAATCAATAAGGAGTTTTTATGATTGCTGAAAGAACAAGATTTGCTTTGCATAATTTATTAATCGACGTTAAGAAAATTTATGCTATTTTTTCTTACGTTTTATACGGAGTTTTCTTTATATTTTATGGTTTTTCAATATATTCTACTATAAACAAATTACCTTTTTTAATAATTTACTGTATCCTTTGCTTTTTAACCTTATTATCTTTAATATTTTTCTTAATAAAAAACAAAGAAAATAAAGAAACGATAAGAAAAATAAACAGAATAAAAAACTTTTTTAAATACGCCGTACTTTTTACAATGCTTGTAGTTAACGTTGTGGAAATGCTAAAGTTTGGGACTTCTGATTTTAACAAAATAATGCTTTTTGTTTCAGGACTTTTCTTAGTTATACAAATTATATTTGAATTTGTAACTATGTTTGTTGAAAAATACGTCAAAGTCCTTACCGACGCAATTCAAAAAGACTTTGAATTTATTCACCCAACCACTTGGAAAAGGGGCGCTTTAAGAATTTTGGACGCACCACTTGAAAAACTTGCAAGAAAAAAATCGGGGGAAGAAAAAGAAGAAAACCATTCTTTTGACGAGTTTGTTGAAACGGTTAAAAAAACTAACAAACAAAAAGAAAAAGATAAAAGAAAAAAAGAAATAGAACAGATTAAAACCCACGTAAATACTATTTTTAAGAAAAAAGAAAAATAAAAAAAGCACTTAAATAAGTGCTTTTTTCTTTTTGAAAATCCCTTTTGTTAAAGTTATTAGTCCATATATTATAAAAAAGTAATAAATGAAAAATCTCCAAGTAAGCATTGCCGTTATACCTATACCACCTAAAAGGTTTGCCGTAAACAGACTGTAAAAGGTTATTTCCGACACCCCAGCGTTACCTGGCGTTGGTATAAAGGATACCGAACAGGTTAAAATTAAATGAGCGCATACTATTTGTCCCCATTCCATTATTCCCGATAAGTTTAATATATCGTACCCAAAAGTTCTTAAAGTAAAGTAGGTTATAGAGCCTGATGCAATAGGTATTAAAAGAGAGGTTATAAACCCAACCAACAAACACCCTTTAGACCTTGCCATAAGTTTAATTGCCCTATAATATTTTTTAACGGCAACTATAACTTTATATTTCATAACTTCAGGGTTTTTAACAAGTTTAAGTTTACTTAATATTTTAACTACAAAGGTAACCATTCCCATAACTTGCCTTGGAAGTATAAAGAAAAGTATTACCAAAAAAGGAACTATCATAATTAAAACAATGCCTATATAAAACAACACTTCGGTATATCCCGTTGCAATAGACTGGCTACCTAACAAGCCGTTTTTATCTATTATAATAGCCACAAGAGAAACTATAAAAAATGCAATTTGCGATAAAAATAAAGAAGATATAGGTATTGCCGTTGCCGTACCACCGTCAACGCCGTTTTGCGTTAATTTATACGCTTGAAAAGGTTGCCCACCGACACCTAGAGGCGTTATATTGTCGTAATATTTACCCATCATAACGGTAGAAGTAGCCACCTTAAACATTGCTCTTTTAGTAGATACGTAAAGCATCATAAAAATCTTAAGCACTTCTAAAAAAATATAGGCTATTAAAGAAATTAAAGCAAACAACAAATAGTGGTAATTTTTACCTACTACTTCTAAAATTTCTTTAAAAGAAAGTATTTTTTTACCCGTTCCAAAATCTTTATAAATGGTAAATGCTAAAACTCCTATCATAAAAATAGCAAAAAGCGCATAAAAAACCCTTCTTGCTATTTTTTGTCTTTTGGAAATTTCCTTTTTATCTATCATTTTACAATAACTACTATTTTAGCCGTTTCTTCAGCAGAAATTCTAACGGCTAAATCAAACTTTCCGTACGCTTTAATAGGTGATGGTAAAACAATTTTTTTCTTATCAATATCAAAGCCTTTTTCTAGTAATTTATCAGCAATTTCCTTGCTAGTTACGCTACCGAAAAACTTGCCGTTTTCCCCACTTTTAATAACAAGTTCAACTTCCGTACCGTTCAACTTTTCTTTTAATTCTTTATTCGCCTTTTTTTGTTCAGCGATATGGAATTCTTTAGCGGCTTTTTGGTTGTTGTTGTCGTTTAAGTTTTGAGCGTTTGCCTCTTTAGCAAGCCCTTTTTTTAATAAAAAGTTTTTAGCAAAGCCGTCCTTTGCCTCAATAACGTCTCCTTTTTTGCCAGAGCCTTTTACGTCTTGTAATAAAATAACTTTCATATTTTTACCCTCTAGTTTTTGTAGTTTTTATTTTAGCATAAGCCTAAATAAAAGTCAAATTTATTTATTTACGATAAAGTTTATAAAAGGAGGAATATTTAAAATTTTTTAGGGAATACTTAAAAAAAAAGGAGATAAAAAATGAAAAACAGTTCTATTAAATGCGACGTATGCCTTTGCAAGCATAACGTAAACGGAGAAAGTTGTGATTTAGAAAAAATTTGCGTTACTAATTCTTCTTCACAACAAACCCGTTGCAATAGTTTTTGTGAAAAAAACTAAATGAAAAAAGGTTGCTAAAAAAAAGCAACCTTTTTACATATTTTCACATATATTATCCAGAAAAATTAAAACAAACATCCCTTAATCACTATAATTTTACCATAAATTTCAACTTTGTCAATAGTTTTTTAAAAAATTCTTATTCTTTGCCCGTTATTGAACTTTTAAAGCCTATGAACTCCTATTTAACCTTGACAAAACGGCTATTATTATATATAATAAATTGATAAATATTATAAAATAGGGCAATTAGCGAAAACTTTTTATCTATTTGTAATTAAAAATAAGCAAAAATAAATATATTTTTTTATATTTTGGAGGATTAATATGGAATCTAAAGTCTTTTTAACAAAAGAAGGTAAAGAAGAACTTGAAAAACGCTTAGAGTTTTTAAGAGTTACTAAAAGAGCAGAAATTACGGAAAGAATTAAAGTTGCTAGAGAATTCGGCGACCTTTCTGAAAACGCAGAATATGATGCCGCTAAAAACGAACAAGCAATGATTGAAGGTGAAATTCTTGAAATTGAAACTAAGTTAAAATATGCTGTAATCATTCAAGAAAACGATAAAACCGGCGCTATCTCTCTTGGTAGCAAGGTAGAAATTTATGATAAAAAGTTTAATGAAACTGCCATTTACGAAATCGTTGGTACTACTGAAGCAGACGTTTTACAAAACAGAATTTCTAACGAATCACCTGTAGGAAACGCTTTACTTGGTAAAAAGGTTGGCGACAAAGTTACGGTTAACGCACCTTCTGGCGCTTACGTATTAGAAATTAAAAATATACTATAATCGGAGATAACAATGGCTGAAAATAACGCACAAAACTTAGAAGTTTTAGACTTAAACGAAATTTTAAGAGTTAGAAGAGAAAAGTTAGAAACACTTAAAAACAAAGGCAAAAACCCTTTTGAAAAGGTTAAATACGATAGAAACGCTTATAGCCAAGACATTAAAGATAACTACGCTGACTACGAAGGTAAAACTGTTGGTATTGCTGGTAGATTAGTTTCAAAAAGAGTTATGGGTAAAGCATCTTTCGCCGTTATTTTAGACGGTAAAGGTACTATTCAATCATACCTATCAATTAACGACCTTGGCGAAGATTATACTGCATTTAAAGATTACGATATCGGCGATATTATGGGTATAACTGGTAAAGTTTTCACCACAAGAACGGGTGAAATTTCTATCCACGCTGAAAGCATTGAACTTTTAAGTAAATCACTTTTACCATTACCTGAAAAATTTCACGGTTTAAAAGACGAAGACACAAGATACCGTCAAAGAGAAATTGACCTTATCGCTAATCCTGAAGTTAAAAAGACTTTCGTTGCCCGTTCAAAAATATTATCAGCAATTCGCCGTCATTTAGACAGCGTTGGCTATTTAGAAGTTGACACACCAGTACTTCAACCACTTGAAATTGGTGCTGCCGCAAGACCGTTTAAGACACACCACAATGCGCTTGACATTGATATGTATTTAAGAATTGAAACGGAACTTTACTTAAAGCGTTTAATCGTTGGTGGTTTTGATAAAGTTTATGAAGTTGGTAGAATTTTCAGAAACGAAGGTATGGATAGATCACATAACCCTGAGTTTACTACCGTTGAAATGTATGAGGCTTACAGCGATTATATTGATATGATGAACCTAATTGAAAATATGTACCGTTCTATCACTGAAGAAGTTTGTGGAACTACTTTAATCAACTATCAAGGTACTGAAATTGATATGGGCAAGCCTTGGGAAAGATTAACTATGGTTGAAGCCGTTAAAAAATACGCTGGCGTTGATTATAACGACTGGAAAACGGACGAAGATGCAAGAAAGGTTGCTAAAGAAAGGGGCGTAGAAGTAGAAGAAGGGGAAAAGGCTACAAAAGGCCACGTTTTAATTGCATTCTTTGACGAATACGTTGAAAAGAATTTAATTCAACCAACAATTATTTACGACTACCCTGTAGAAAACTCTCCACTTGCTAAAAGAAAGCCATCTAACCCAGCCTTTACTGAAAGATTTGAATACTTTATTTACGCAAGAGAAATGGGTAACGCTTTCTCTGAATTAAACGACCCTATCGACCAAAAAGAAAGATTTGTTAAACAAGTAGAAGAAAAGAGAGCAAAAGGTGGTAACGACGCAAAAATTGACGAAGACTTTATCACTGCGCTTGAATACGGTTTACCTCCAACAGGTGGTTTAGGATTTGGTGTAGATAGATTAGTTATGTTATTAACTGACAGCGCATCAATCCGTGACGTAATACTTTTCCCTACAATGAAACCTATTAAAAAGTAGTATAAAATGGATAATAAGATAACAAAAAAACGTTTAGGAGAAATGCTCTCTTACGACTGGTTAAAAATAATTGCTTTATGCGCTCTTTTCGTAATTCTTTTTGAAATACTAATGAGCGCGTTTAGCGTAAAACTAACGGTGGGGCAATCTTTTGAAATAATAGTTTATCCAAACGTTAATTCAACCGGTACGGATAATTTTAAAAATACCGTTTTAGACAAAAAGGTTTTATCCTACGACGTTTTATCTTTTAACACGACTAATTTAGATACGACCTATTACGGCGAACTGCTTTCTTCCGTTGACGACGGGGCTGAAGGGGACTTACTTATAGTTGATAACCTTAAAACCTATTACGACAAGGCTGAAACGCTTGGTGCAAGCAATATGGACGGTTGTATTGATAAATATTCTATTTACGACTTTGAGTCTTTAATAAAAGACGCAAAAAGTTATTTATTAAAGTTTACTAACGGCAAAACTTTTGATGAAGTAAAAAATCTTTCTTTTAAAGAGTTTTTAAGTGAAGAAAAACTTGAAACGGTTTTTAAAGAAAGAATGAAAAAGGACAACCGTTTTAGAACTAAAAAAGACTTTGAAGAGGGCTTAACTAGTGAAAAGGCAAGAATAAAAACTTTATTTACTGAAGTAATTTTATTTGAAAATCTTTTCAACGAATATAAAGATAGTGGTCTTTTTATAAAATACACAAAATTTACTGCCTCTTATCATTATGCCAAAGCGCACAAGGCTATGGACGAAGAATATTTCCTTGAAAAAATGAACGAGGAAAAGGAACTTTATTACGGCTTAGAATTAGGTTTTTTTGAAAATAATAGTGAAACAAATTCTAGCAAAAATCCTATAACGACTTACTTTAAGTACGTTGACGGTTATTTTGACAATAATACTGAAAAAAAAGATAGTAATACTGCAAAAGACCTGGCTATTTTAGTTTATAATTTTAAAAAGGAACAACCTCACTTACAATTTGAAGTTATTCCCGTTATAAACTGTTTAATAAGAAGCGTTTCTACCCTTTTAGGATAAAATGAAAAGTCATATTTTAGAAACATTAAAAAAATATTCAAAAAAAAGCGTTAGTTTTCACACCCCTGGGCATAAAAACGCTAGATTTTACAAAAAATTTAACGTTGATATAACAGAACTTTCCTTTTCGGATAATTTAAGTGAGCCAACGGGTATAATAAAAAAGGCTGAAGAAGATATTTCTTCAGTTTTAGGGGTAGAAAAAAGTTTTATTCTAACCGACGGTAGTTCTTCAGGCATTTTTTCCCTTTTATATTTAGCAAAAACAAGGGGAAACAAAATTATAATTCAAAAAAATTCACATATTTCCGTTTATAACGCCCTTACTTTTCTAGAAATAGAACCTATATTTTTAGAACAAGAAATTAAAGAGGGGTTAATAGAACCCCCAACTAACGAAAGTTTAAAAAAGGCGTTAGAAGAAACTGATGCAGTTGGTTTTTTACTAACTTCGCCAGACTATTACGGAAAGACTGTAAATTTAGAGTATGCAAAAAAACTAACTAAAGAAAAAAATAAACTTCTTTTAGTTGATAACGCTCACGGAGCGCATATTAAATTTACTGATAAAAATAATTACGCAGGTAATTTTGCCGACGCTTTCGTTGACGGAGCGCATAAAACCTTGCCAGCCTTAACGCAAGGGGCAATTCTTAACCTAAATAATAAAGAACTAGAAAAAGATTTAGTAAAAGCCGTTAAATCTTTTAGAACTACAAGCCCCTCTTATCCTATAATGGCGTCCATTGAAAGTGCCGTTAAGTATATGGCTGATAGTAAAGAAAGGCTGACTAAACTTAAAACCTTAGTTTTTGAGTTTAAAAACTCTTTGAAAAAACTTGGGTTTGACTTTTTAGAAACAGATGATTTTTTCAAAATAGTAATAGACTGCAGGTCAGTTTGTTCGCCTGAAAAAATTGCAAAATATTTGGAAACGAAAAATATTTTCGTAGAAATGACTGACGGAAGATATATTTTATTAATAGTTTCTATCTTCAGTAAAAAAAGTCATTTTAATAGGCTAAAAAAGGCTCTTAAAACCTTAAAAACAGAAAAGGAAGAAGTGGTTGAAAGGGTTAATTATCCCCTTTTAGAAAGAGAAATTTCCTTTTTAACGGCAAAAAATAGCAAGTTTGAAGAGATTTCCCTTAAAGATGCTGAGGGAAGAGTTTTAGCCGATAATTTAGGGGTATTTCCTCCTTGCTTTCCGATAGGAATTGCAGGCGAAAAGATAACTAAAGAGTTAATAGACCTACTTACCGAAAAATATTTTGGTGTAGAGGACGGAAAAATAAAGGTAGTAAAATGAAAGGAAAATTTATAACTTTTGAAGGGTGCGAAGGCGCAGGAAAATCAACGCAAATTAAAATGCTTTCTTCTTATTTAGAAAAAGAAGGCATACCTTTCGTTTTGACTAGAGAACCTGGTGGAAATGCTATATCAGAAAAAATTAGAAATATAATTTTAGATAGTAAAAACGACAAAATGACTTCTGAGTGCGAGGCGCTTTTATACGCAAGCGCAAGAGCGCAAAACTTAGTAGATTTTGTTTTACCTCATTTAGAAAAAGGGGAAATGGTACTTTGCGATAGATATATCGATTCTTCCCTTGCTTATCAAGGTTATGCAAGAGAACTTGGTTTTGACTTTGTTGAAAAGATAAACGATTTTGCTTTTAAGAACTTTATGCCCGATTTAACTATATTTTTTAACATTTCGCCAAAAGATGCCTTTTTAAGAAAAGGTGGGGCTGATAAAGGGGATAGATTAGAACAAATGGGACTAACTTTCCACCAAAAAGTTTACGAAGGGTATTTAGAAATATTAAAAAGATATCCTGATAGAGTAAAGGCTGTGGACTGTTCAAAAGATAGATATACCACTCATCAAAACATAATCGACCTTTTAAAGAAGGAGAAATTTATTTAGTGATTAACTTAAATAGTCTTATTGAAAAAACGACAGCGTTTAACATAGTAAAAAAGGATAAAAAAGAGGGATCTTTAAGCAACGCCTATCTTTTAAGCGTTAACGACAAAGTTTTTTTAAAAGAATACTTAAAAACTTTTGCAAAACTTATTTGTTGTGAAGAAGAGGGCGTTTGTGATAGTTGCAGAACTTGTAATTTAATTGAAAAGGAAAATCACTTAGACGTTACCTTTTTCCCTAAAGAAAAAAGCATTTTAACGGCTGATATAGACGAGTTAATAGAAAGTTCTTATATAAAATCTTACGAAGGTGGTAAAAAACTTTTCGTTTTAGTAGGGGCAGAAAATATGAATGCCGTTTCCCAAAACAAACTACTAAAAATTTTAGAAGAACCACCAAAAAACGTTTATATTTTACTTGGAGTTGTTAACGATTATCCACTTCTTCAAACGGTAAAATCAAGGGTTAAAAAGTTAGAAATTCCACCATTTAGTAGGGAAGACCTTTTTTCTTTACTACAAAACGATTATTTAGATAAAAAGAAATTAGAACTAGCCGTAAACAATTCCGACCTATCGGTTGGTGAAGTTATAAGGCTTTATGAAAATCCTGAACTTTTTGAAGTTAAAAGTTTGGCTGACAGCGTTATAGTAAACTTAACTTCAAGCAGTCAAGTATTAAAAACAAGTTACGAAATTATGAAAAAAAAGGCATATTTTAACGACTTTCTAACCTTTTTAGAAAATGATTACAGAAATATGCTGTTATACTTAAACAATAAACAAAATTTAGTTTTAGATAACAATATAGTTTATTTAGTAGAAACTAGTATAGACTATAAAATTCAATCAATATTAACCATTCTAGACAAAATTAAAGAGGCAAAAAAAAGGCTTTTTTATAACGGTAACGAACAAATGGTGTTAGAATGGTTACTTCTTCAAATTTTGGAGGTTAAATATATATGCAAGAAGTTGTCGGTGTAAAATTTAAAAATACGGCAAAAATATATTACTTTGCTCCTGCAAACGATACGGACGTTTACGAAAAAGACTCCGGCGTTATCGTTGAAACGGCAAAAGGTCTTGAATACGGCAAAGTAGTTTTCGATAGAAAAAAGGTAACTGATGATGAAATTGTTAAGCCTTTAAAAGCAATTATAAGAAAGGCTAACGCTAAAGACGAGGCTATCGTTAAAAAGAATGAAGAAAAAGTGCCTGATGCTATTAAAATTGCCGAAGAAAAGATAGCAAAACAAAACTTAAAAATGAAACTTGTAGGTTGTGAATTTTCTTTCGACTGCAAGAAGGTAATTTTTTACTTTACTGCAGACAGCCGTGTTGACTTTAGAGAACTTATTAAAGATTTAGCAAGTGCTTTTAAAATTAGAATTGAACTAAGACAAATAGGTATAAGGGACGAAACAAAACTACTTGGTGGTATTGCTCCTTGTGGCAGGGCTTGTTGTTGCTCATCATTTATGCCTGACTTTAAAAAGGTTTCAATAAAAATGGCAAAAACGCAAGGGCTTTCACTTAACCCAAGCAAAATAAGTGGGCTTTGTGGAAGACTTATGTGCTGTTTATCTTATGAAAACGATATTTATAGCGATTTATACAAACTTATGCCAAAACTTGGTGGAACGGTAAAAACACCTGAGGGCGAAGGGGTTGTAGTTACTAACAATATCTTAAAGAAAATGTGTAAAGTAAAAATTACCCGTCCTGATGGAGAAGTTTATAAAGATTTTTCCGTTGACGACCTTACTTTCGGCAAACAAACTCTTCCTGATGACGACGACAACGATAATGAAGAGGAATTAAAAGAACTTTTAGACTAAGATTTTACGTTTTGTAGTTTACAAATGAAAATCTTTGTGTTAAAATATATTTACAAATCTTTTAGGAGGATAGAAAAATGGCTTTTAAAATTACTGATGCTTGTATTTCATGTGGCGCTTGTGCAGACAACTGTCCTGTAAACGCTATCAGCCAAGCTGACACTCAATACGTTATCGATGCTGATACTTGTATTTCATGTGGTGCTTGTCAAGGTGGCTGTCCTGTTGAAGCTATTGTTGAAGACTAGTTAATTATTACATAAGTAATAAGAAAGGCACGGGAAAAACCGTGCCTTAACTTTTATTTTCTTTTATTTTTATGGAAAGATTAGAAGATTTAATGGTAAAAGGGCTAAAAATTTACCAAGACGACGACCTTTACTGCTTTACTTCCGACTCAATACTTTTAACTAAATTCGTTTCGGTTAAAAAGAACGATTTAGTTGCCGACTTTTGTAGTGGTTGTGGAATAGTTGGTCTTCATCTTTACGCCCTTAACCCTACTATAAAAAAGGTATATTTATTTGAACTTCAAGAAGAGTTAAGTTCTCTTTCAAAAAAATCGGTTGAACTAAACGGTTTGACGGATATTTTTGAGGTACAAAATATTCCTATACAAAAAATAGGCAATGAGTTTAATAACTATTTTTCTTTAATAACGGTAAATCCACCCTTTTTTAAGAAAGATACGCAAAAGGCTTTAGATATTAAAATTGCTATGTGTAGGGAAGAACTTACCGTAAATTTAGAAGAAATAATTTCTATTGCATCAAAAAAACTAAAGTTTGGTGGCAGGTTTAATATGGTAAACAAAGCAGACCGACTTGCTGAAATTTTTTATTTGATGAAAAGTTATAAATTAGAACCTAAAAAATTACAGTTTGTAAAAAATGGAGATAAAGAGCCTTATTTAGTTATGGTTGAAGGTGTTAAAGGGGGTAAAGAAGGGTTAAAAATACTAAAAACCCTTGAAAATTAGTATGTTATATTTAGTTTCTACGCCTATCGGCAACTTAAAAGATATATCTTTACGCGCAATTGAAACGCTAAAGGAAGTTGACTATATTGCTTGTGAAGACACTAGGCACTCTTTAGTTTTACTAAACCATTACGATATTAAAAAACCACTACTTTCTTACCACAAATTTAACGAAGAAAAGGCTTCACTTCCTATAATTGAAAAGTTAAAGGAAGGCAAAAATATTGCTTTAATTTCAGATGCAGGTATGCCTGTAATTTCTGATCCTGGCAATATTTTAATTAAAAAATTAAAGGAAGAAAATTTAGAATACACAGTTATTCCAGGCGCAACGGCATCACTTTCAGCCCTACTTTTAAGTGGACTTTCGGCTGACAAGTTTTGTTTTTTAGGCTTTTTACCTGAAAAGAAAAAAGATAGGTTAGCGTTAAAAAAATATGCTAACTTAGGGTTGACTTTAATTTTTTATTCAGCGCCACACGACCTAAAAAAAGACTTAACTTCTTTAAAAGAAATTTTTGGGTGTATAATGGTCGTTGCCGTTAAAGAAATTACAAAACTAAACGAAAAAGTCAATGACTACGACCTATCTAAATTAGATGAATATGACTTTTCTAATATTAAAGGGGAATTCGTTTTACTTTTAGAAACAAAGGAAGAAAATTCTTTAAATAATTTAACTAAAGAAGAACATTTTAACTATTATTTAGAAAAAGGTTATGATAAAAAAGAGGCAATAAAATTAGTTGCTAAAGATAGAAACGTTTCTAAAAGTAGTTTATATAAATTAACTATTGAAAAATAAAAAGTTAAGGGCAAATATTTTTTTGTAGGAGAGACTACTAGTCGCCCGTATTTTTTAATAAAATAAATGAAAATAAATAATATCGTAGGGGAGACCAATGGTCTCCCGCAAAGAAAAAAGAATAGATTACAAAATTATGATTACAGTTCTTGTGGTGCATATTTTATTACAATATGCACTTTAAATAGACGCAATTATTTTTGGAATAATTTAGAAAAAAACAATAATTTAACACAAAACTTTGAATTATCTAAATATGGCAAAATTGTAGATACCGCTATACAAAATATTTCTTTATTTTATCCATCTTTAACTCTTGATAGTTACGTAATTATGCCAAATCATATACACCTTTTATTATTTATTTGTTCTGATGAAAACGGACGACCAATGGTCGCCCCTACAATATCGAGAGTGATTAATCAATTAAAAGGAACAATATCCAAACAAATTGGCGTAAGTATTTGGCAAAAATCTTTTTACGATCACGTTATTAGAAATAACCAAGATTATGAAAAGCATTTACAATATATTTACGAAAATCCTATGCGTTGGCAATATGACGAATTATACGTAGAATAATAAAACATGTGTTAAATATGTGCTAATTTAAACAAATTTATAAATAATAATATAAAATAATATTGTAGGGGAGACCAATGGTCTCCTGTTAAAAGAAAAAGAGCGATAAATTCGCTCTTTTTTTAATCTAAAATTACAATTTCTTTTTCCTTTTTTCTAGCATAATTAACGGTATAATAGGTTCCACCGTTATTTTTAGTTAAATAAGCAACTAATATAGAAGAATTATCAACTAAAAATCTGTTTCTTTCTTGCATACAACCGGTTATATATTCTTCGTTTAGAACAATAACTTCATCAGCAGAAAAAATCATTTTTTTATATTCTTCTTTTTGCTTTATATTAAACGCCCTATCTTGATTTTTACATGGAACTACTGCAACTAACTTAATATGTTTATAACTATTTTTTAACTCTGTTAATAAGTTAAAACATAAAGTGTCAAATCCTAAGGCCATACCTATTAAAAAAGTATCATACCCGTTATTAATAAGAGTGTTAAAAATTTCTAATAACCTTTCTTTATCAAAATTTTTAGGTAAAATTCTATGTCCTGTTACAGCAACACATTTATTTATATTAAAATTCATAATCTATAATGGTTTTTTTCTTTCTTTTCCGTTTCCTCTTGGATAAATATTTAAAGTTTTTTCTATTTTTTTAACTAAAACTATGCTTCTTTTAGCCTCTTCTAATGAAAATTCTTCTACTTTTTCTATTTTACCACCAAGAATTTTAACTGCTCTTTTACCGTCGGCAAGTTCTTCTACTACGTCCCCTTTATACGGAATAAAATAGCCTCCAACTTTAACAAAAGGCATACAATATTCAGCCAAAGTATTAAGCCTTGCAACAGCACGGGCTGAACAATAATCAAATTGTTCCCTAAAATTTTCGTTTTTACCTAAAATTTCAGCCCTGTCATTAACAACTTTTATATTTTTTAGGTCTAATTCTTTAATAACAGCCTCTAAAAAAGTACATTTTTTTCCAGTTGCTTCAACTAAAGTAACCTCTAAATTATCGTTAAAAATTTTTAGTGGAATAGCAGGAAAACCTGCCCCAGAACCTATATCAATAAGTTTACCTTTATTAAAAAATTTAGCCCCAAGTAAACTATCAACAAAGTGTTTAATAATAACTTCATTTTTATCAACAATAGCCGTTAGGTTAAATCTTTCGTTATATTCTACTAAAAGTTCATAATACCTATTAAACTTATTAATTTGTTCGTCAGTTAATTGTAAATTAAATTTATAAAATGCATTTTTCATAAAAAAATTATAACACAATAATAAAAATTTTACCATCTTTTTATATGTTTTTTTTTTATTTATTAACTTTAAAAAACTTTTACTAACGTTTAATAAATATTTATTTAACAAAGTTATCAAGAAAGTTTTATTATTAAAATACTGATAAAATATATGCTTTCAACAATTTCACAAACATAATAATAATACCGATAATATTTAAATTTAAATAAAAAATAATCTTCTTATCGAAAACAAAAAAAGTTTTGTAAAAAAATACGATAAGGATTGATTTTTTAACCTATTTAATATATAATATTAAATAGAATGTTAATATTTTTAAGGTAAGAGTTATGAAAGTTATTTTAGATGGTTTAGATTTAGCAGATGCAGTGTTAAAGGTTAGTAAGGCTTTAAGTTTAAAGGTTAATAATCAAATTTTAGAAGGTATTAAGTTAACTGCAAAAGGGGACAGTTTAATTTTATTTGCTACCGACACAGAACTTACTATTGAAAGAAAGATTGACGCCAACGTTTTAGAAGAAGGCGAAACGGTTGTAACTGGTAGATATTTTGTTGATTTTATTAAAAAGTTAGAAAAAGAACATATTGAACTTTCTCATTTTGACGGGGAAGAATTAAAGATAAAATATTTAGATTCTGAAACTGCAATGCAAGTTTTCTCTGTAAACGATTATCCAAACGTTAATAGAGAAATTTATGAAAACTATTTTGATATTTCAGTTAACGATTTTAAAGAGGTTATTGATAAAACGGTTTTTGCTTGCGCAACTGACGATACTAGACCAATTTTAAAAGGTTGTTTATTCCAAATTGAAGACAACGTACTTACTTCAGTTGGTCTTGACGGTTATAGAATGGCAATCTGTAAAAAAGAAGTATCTTCAAACGGCAACTTTAAAGCAATTATTCCATCAAGAACTTTACTTGAAATAACAAGACTTCTTGAAAAGGAAGAAAACTTAAAAATTATTATTCAAAAGAACTACTTAATGGTAGAAACAGTAAATACTACTTTAATTTCAAGATTAATTGAAGGGGAATTTGTTAAGTATAACCAAATTATACCTGTAAAATTCTTATCAAAAGTTACAGTTAATAGAGAAATGCTTTTAAATAGTATTGAAAGAGCGTCAGTTATCGTAAAAACTGATAGAATAAATATCGTTAAGTTAGATATTAAAGAAAATTATATAAACGTTACTTCAAAGTCAGAAATAGGTATGGTTAACGAAAACGTTCCAATAACCTTAGAAAATAAGGACATTTTAATTGCATTTAACAGTAAATATTTATTAGAATACTTAAAAATTATAAATGATGAATTTATTAACATTTATTTAAATTCTTCAATAGAATCTGCCGTTATTAAAGGCACAACTAATGAAAATGACCTATATTTACTATTACCTGTAAGAATAAACGGTTAATTTAATTGACAAAAGTTAATAAAATAATTAAAATAGAAAGGCAATTGAAAAAAATAAAAAAACATTTATATAAAGGAAGGAAGAAAAATGAAAAGAACTTATCAACCTAAAAAGAGACAAACAAGCAAAGTTCACGGTTTTAGAAAGAGAATGAAAACTAAGTCAGGTAGAAACGTTTTAAAGAGAAGACGTAACAAGGGTCGTCATAAGTTATCTGCTTAATAAAGGTAAAAAACTTTTGGATATAAGATTAAAAAAAACTAAAGATTTTGATTTAGTTTTTAGAAAAGGAAAAAAACTTTATTCTAACAGTTTAACTTTAGTATACTTAAAAAGTGAAGAATTAAAGGTTGGTTTTGCCGTGGGTAAAAAACACGGCAAAGCTGTCAAAAGAAACAAAATAAAAAGATTACTTAGAGAATCGTTTAGAAGTTTATTGCCTAAATTAAAGCAAAACTTCTTTTTTGTTTTTTTACCAAAAGTTAGAGATGACTATACTTTAGACACTTTTAAAAGGGATATGGAATATTTACTAAAAAAGGCTAGTAATGATTAGAAAGATTTTAGTTTTACCTATAAAATTTTATCAAAAATATATTTCAAAATACTTAAAAAGTAATTGCCCTTATACTCCCACGTGTTCACAATATACTTTAGAGGCAATCTTAAAACACGGTTTTTTTAAAGGTTGCGCTTTAGGTTTTTGGCGAATTTTAAGATGCAATCCGTTCACAAAAGGCGGATTTGACAAAGTTCCTGATAAAAAAAGTCAGATTAAATGGTTAATTTAGAATTATGAGTTTAAATTTATTTAATGAACTTCCATTAATTATAACCGGTTATACTATGCCAACTATCGGCTGGCTTGGTAAATTTATCGGTTGGATAATAACAGCGTTCGGATCTATCGGTGTTGGTATTATAGTTTTTACAATTTTGTTAAAACTTGCAACTTTTCCATTAGATTTTATTTCTCGTTCAAAAATGAGAAAGAACTCTTTAAAAATGGAACAAATGCGTCCACAACTTGAAAAGTTACAAAAACAATATGCTAACGATAAGGCACTTTATCAACAAAAAATGGCTGCTCTTTATAAAAAAGAAGGCTATTCAATGTTCGGTGCTTGCCTACCTACCATAATTACTTTAGTTATATTTATCGTAGTGCTTTCTGGTTTCCAAAACTACTCAAGATTTCAAAATAAAGAATATTTGTATCATATGAGTCAATCTTTCGACGCAGTTGTTTACGACGGTGTTACTACTGACGGCGAATATTTAAGAATGGAAGATGGCAAACTAGTTATTGACTACAACGATTTATATGAAATTTATAACGGTACTAAAACTAGTGATAAAATTGTAAAAAACGACGATACTTTAACTATTAAAGCAAGTGATATTGAAAATATTTTTGTTAAGTATGAAGATAATTTAATTACTTACTCTTCAAATAACGGTTACGTTGTAGTTAAACAAACTATCGGTGCTGACGGCAAAATTTCAGAAGTGTTAACTTATTTTGCTAACGAAAACAACTTAAAAAATACAGATTTAACGGTTGAAATTGAAGGTAAAAAATATTCTTTTGTTGAATATAAAGCCTTAAATGCTGAAAATACTGCTGAAAAGTTTATTGAATTAGTTGGTCAAGAAGAAAGTGCAAAAACTTTCAAAGAAGAAAACCAAGGTTTTATTTGGGTTAAAAACATTTGGCAACCAGATAGCGCAATGTCACACCCTGTTTCAAAAGACTATGCTGAATTTAATAAATTATACGGCGATAAAAAAGACTCAGGTCAAAACTTTACTGAAAGTTATACTTTATTAACTGCAAAATTAGATGCTGAAAAAGGTCAAGCAAACGGATATTTTATTTTAGTTGTGCTTAACGTCTTTACAGCGTGGTTATTACAATTTATTTCTGGTAGAGCGCAAAAAGCGCAAATGGAATTACAAAGTGTTGACGGACAAGGCAAAAGTACACAAAAGATGATGATGTGGATGATGCCTTTAATGATGGGTTTCTTCGCTATCTATTACACGGCGGCTTTCTCATTATATATCGTAATAAGTTCGCTTTACAGCATAGTGTCAACATTATTTATCAATAAATTAGTAGATATTAAGTTTGCTAAGGACGTTAAAAAACAAGAAATTAGCAAAGATAAAAGATATAGAAAACAAGGAGAATAAAATGGAATTTACAGGGAAAACTGTTGAGGAAGCAGTTAACGCCGGGCTTGAAACTTTAAAAATAGCTAAAGAAGATGCTATTATAACTACTATCGAAGAACCTGTTAAAGGCTTATTTGGTAAAATTAAAACCTTGGCAAGAGTGGAAATATCAAAAAAATTAACAGACGGGGAAAGAGCCGTTAAATTTTTAGAAGGCGTTTTTGATAAATTAGAACTAGAAGCAAAAGCAGTTTTAGTTGAAGAAGGCGAAAAAATTATAATTAACGTTATAACTACTAATTCAGCAACAATTATCGGTTACAGAGGGGAAATTTTAGATTCTCTTCAAAACCTAGCAAGCGCAGTTGCAAACACTGGTAAAAGAGATTATATTAGGGTTGTCGTTGACTGTGAAAACTATAGACAAAAAAGGGAAGAAACTTTAATAGCCCTTGCTCATAAGTTAGAAAAAAAGGCTACCGAACAAGGCAGAAATTTTTCTTTAGAAGCAATGAGTTCTTACGAAAGAAGAGTTATTCACTCAGCCCTTGCTGATAGCCAAACGGTTACAACAATGTCTGAAGGTAAAGAACCAAATAGATTTGTAGTAATCGTTCCTAATGAAAAGAAAGAAAGAAAACCTTATGCTAAAAAAGGTTTTGGCGACAAAAAGTATGGCGCTAAACCAAAAAAGAGTGGTTTTTCTGAAGAAATTAGAAAAAAACCATCAGGCTTTGGAACTTTTTTAGGAAACAGTTTAAAAGACTAATTAAAGTAAAAATTAACCACGGAGATTTCCGTGGTTTTTTATTTATATTATATATAATGTATATAAAAATAAAAAAAGAGCAAAAAAACTTTGCTCTTTTAATCTTCTAAACCCATTAGATAATCTATTGAAACACCAAAAAATTTTGCAAGTATAACTAATTGACTACCCTTTATTTCTGCTTGTGCGTTTTCCCACCTGCAAATAGAAGAATGTCCTATTTTAGTTTCTTTTGCTAATTGATGTATAGAAAGGTTTCTTTCTAATCTTAATTCTTTTAATCTTTCTGCAAATATCTTCATAATTACATAATATCCCTTTATAGGGATTTTGTCTTGACAATCCCGTATATGGGATGATATAATTTATCCCGTAAAAGGGAGGGTTGTTATGAAAGAAAAATTTAACGTAAAAATAATAAAAGATTATTTAGAACAAAAGGGAATATGCAAAACAAATTTTTGTAAAAAGTGTCATATGTCAGTTACTAGTTATAACAAAATATTAGAAAACAATCATAGTATAAGTTGCGTTGTTTTATTTAAAATTGCAAGAGAATTAAAAGTCGGTATAGTTGATTTATTTGAATAATTAAAAAAAGAGAAGTAAAAAGCGCTGTTCCATTAGGGATTAAATTAAATATTTTAGAAAGCTCGACTTATAAAAAGTCGAGTTTTCTTTTACCACACATAACAAGTTGAATTTTATTTATTTTTTTGATAAAATAAATAAAAATAGTTTATAAGGAACGAGCAAAGTTGAAAAAAGAGCCAATAAGACATCATTATATACCGCAATTTATATTGAGGAATTTTTGCTTTGACGATAATGGAAACACGTTTCATAAAGACGTTAAGAGCCAAAAAGAATCTATAAAGCAAATTCGTGATATATTTATGGTGAAAAATCTTTATCGTGATACAATAAATAATGACAATCCTGTCCAAATAGAGGAGGATTTTGCTCGTTTTGAAAACGAGGTCGCACGTATCATTAAAGAGAAGTTTTTGGATTCAGAAGAGTTTATTTTAACTCGTTTGGAAGATGAGAAGCTTAAATTGTTTTTTGCATTAATGTCTTTTAGGTCTAAATCTACGCAAGAATTATTTAAGAAAGAATTATCTAAGGAATCCAAAAAGATATATGTAAATTGGCAACAAAATAAGAACTTTGAAGATTTTTGGAAAAGGAATTTAGGAAAGCTCGTAAACTGTCGTTCTTTAGAAGAAGTAATTAAAAACGCTGAAATTGATGAGCCAATAAAGGTGTTTTTAACGAGAGATACGTTTGGTTTTTTCGGTAAATATTTTTGTGTTGTAGAGCCAAAGAATGTGGGTGAATTTGTTCTCAGCGATTGTTACCCTGTGGTTTTCAGCGGTGTTTGTGAGCCTCCGTTTGGCGCTAGTTTTGAAATGGGGATATTTGATATTTATCCGATTGCGCCATATAGAGCAATTTTATTTGCCAACGTGGGCTGTCAAGGAACACCTAGAGATATTTTGCAATTACGTCCGTTAGTTCTCAATGAACCTATTATTAAAGATAATAATGAAATATTATTTAGAGTAAAAAAACTTTATTTAGAAGAAGTTGAAATTATAAATAATATGCTTATTGAAAATGCAAAAGAACATTTTATCTATAAAAGAGAAGCAAAGATAGCTGATTAAATAATTATCAATCTTTATGAAAAAATTTACAAAAGTGTAGCACACTATACTTAACCTTGTTAAGTCGTGTGTTTTTGCTTAGCAAAAAGGAAAAGGATAGCAAGTTCTTGCTATCCTTTTATAATATTTTAAAAAATCCCTATGGGAAGAGCGATAACTTTTTTCTTTTAGTTTTTACACTCTTTTGCCCATTTCGTAGGTGTCTTTTAATAGGTCTAATTTATCTTTAACATCTCCAGCGTCTTCTAAGCCGTAGCCTAAAATTTTGCCTTTTAGGGAAGTATTTTCATAACAATATATAAATCCTTCCATACCCTTTAACACGCCGTCAAAAGTGTTTTTATCGTCGTCTGCCGCAGTAGCAATTAAGTATACTTCCTTAAAGTTATACGCTGAATTATATAGGGGATTAAGCCTATCAATTAAGGTCTTCATTTGACCACTCATTTCGTAGTAATATATAGGTGTTGCAAAAACTAAAACGTCGGCATTACCTATTTTTTCTCTTATATCGGTAACGTCGTCATAAATTACGCACTTGCCCGTTTTTTGGCAAGAAAGACACCCTTTGCAGTATTTTATATCTTTACCTACTAAAGAAATAAATTCTACTTTATTACCACCGTCAACGGCTCCCTTATAAAACTCTTTTGCAAGAATATCTGAATTAGAGTTTTTTCTTAAACTTGTTGAAATTATAACAACCTTTTTCATATTAAAATTCCTTATATACTTTATAAAAAAACGGGTAGATTTTCTACCCGTTTAATTTTAAGTTTTGACTAATTACTTATCAGCTAATCTCTTATAAGTTTCAAGTCTTGCCTTGCTGTCTGCTTCAGTCTTTTCAAATAAAGCGTTTGCAAGTTCAGGTCTTGCTTTCATAAGTGAAGCGTATCTTGTTTCGCCACTGATAAATGCACGGTAGTCGCCAGTTGGTTCTTTAGAATCTAACTTAAATGGATTTTCACCCTTTTCAGCAAGGTCAGGGTTAAATCTATATAATTGCCAGTATCCGCAGTCAACTGCCTTCTTTTCTTCGTCTTGTGACTTAGTCATGTTAATACCGTGGTTGATACAAGGTGCGTAAGCGATAATTAGTGATGGACCGTCGTAGCTTTCAGCTTCAATTAAAGCATTTAAGAATTGTTGCTTGTTTGAACCCATTGCTACTTGTGCAACGTAAACGTAGCCGTAGCTCATAGCCATCATACCTAAGTCCTTCTTCTTTGTTCTCTTACCAGCACTTGCGAACTTAGCAATTGAACCAGTTGGAGTTGACTTAGAAGCTTGTCCACCTGTGTTAGAGTAAACTTCTGTATCAAGAACTAGAATATTAACGTCTTCGCCCATAGCAAGTACGTGGTCTAAACCACCGTAACCGATATCGTAAGCCCAACCGTCACCACCGAAGATCCAGATAGACTTCTTAACTAGGCAGTCTTTGTCAGCTAAAATGTCAGCAACTAAAGCGTCAAAGTCGCAACCACAACCATCACATTTAGCAAGAGCTTCTACTAATTTTTGAGATGCTACTTTAGAACCTTCAGCGTTCTTTCTATTTTCAAGCCATTCAGCACAAGCGTCTTTAATACCAGCTTTGCAACCGCATTCGCCCTTTTCTTCTACCATAGCCATAAGCTTTTCAATCTTTTCAGCAACTTTAGCTCTTCTTTGACCGTAAGCTAAATTCATACCATAACCGAATTCTGCGTTATCTTCGAATAAGCTGTTTGCCCAAGCAGGACCGTGGCCAGCCTTGTTAACTGTGAAAGGACAAGTAGGAGCAGAACCACCGTAGATTGATGAACAACCTGTTGCGTTAGCAACTATCATTCTATCACCGAATAATTGAGTGATAACCTTGATGTAAGGAGTTTCACCACAACCAGCACAAGCGCCAGAGAATTCAAATAATGGTTTGCAGAATTGGCTACCCTTAACTGTGTTCTTCTTGAATACTGATAAATCAACTTCAGGAAGTTGTTCGCTGTATTCGTAGTTAACAGTTTCTTCAGCTACGATAGATGCTAGAGGAACCATTTCAAGAGCCTTTTCTTTAGAAGGACAGATGTCAGCACAAACGCCACAACCCATACAGTCTAATGGAGAAACTTGCATTCTGTATTCAAATCCCTTTAAGCCAGTACATGCTTTAGTAGCAAAAGTTTCTGGGTTTTTAGTACCTTCAGCAACAACTGCTGGTCTGATACAAGCGTGTGGACAAACGAATGCACATTGGTTACATTGGATACACTTTTCAGCATTCCACTTAGGAATCTTAACTGCAACACCTCTCTTTTCGTATTGAGTTGTACCAGTTGGAACAGAACCGTCAGCGTTAAATGCAGATGAAGGTAATTTATCACCTTGAAGAACAAGGATAGGATGAACGATATCCTTGAAGTATTCAGTACCGTTTACTTCAGCAAGAGGAGCACCGTCAGTTGCAGTAGCCCAAGATGCAGGGATATCAATCTTAACTAAGTTTGCTTCAGCAGATTCGATAGCGTTATAGTTCATTTGAACGATAGCATCACCCTTCTTAGCAAATGACTTGTAAGCCATCTTCTTCATAAAGTCTTTTGCATCAGCGTAAGGCATAATGCTTTCATTGATTAGGAAGAATGCAGATTGTAAGATTGTGTTTGTTCTACCACCAAGACCTAATTTAGCGGCGATTGAAATAGCGTCGATAACGTAAAGGTCAGCGTTCTTCTTTGCTAAAGCGTTTTTAACTGTTGCAGGAAGGTTCTTTTCTAATTCTTCAACAGTTGTCCAAGGAGCGTTAAGTAAGAACTTACCGTTTTCCTTTAAGTCAGTAGTCATATCGTATCTAGTTACGTATGAAGGGTTGTGACAAGCGATAAAGTCTGCTGCGTCGATTAGGTAAGAAGATTGGATAGGAGTGTCACCGAATCTTAAGTGAGAAACTGTGATACCACCAGACTTCTTAGAATCGTAGAAGAAGTAACCTTGAGCAAACTTGTCAGTATGGTCACCGATAATCTTAATTGAGTTCTTGTTAGCACCAACAGTACCGTCAGAACCTAAACCGTAGAACTTACAGCTGATTGTTCCTTCTGGAGCAGCGTTGTATTGTTCGCTAAAGTCAAGTGAAGTGTTAGTTAAGTCATCATAGATACCAACTGTGAAGTGGTTCTTTGGTTCAGCAAGTTCTAAGTTCTTGTAAACTGCGTAAACCATTGATGGGTTAAATTCTTTTGAACCTAAACCGTATCTACCACCAACAACCTTAATATCAGTCATACCCTTTTCAAGTAATGCTGAACATACGTCAAGATATAAAGGTTCACCAAGAGAACCAGCTTCCTTAGTTCTATCAAGAACAGCAATTTTCTTAACAGTCTTAGGAATAGCGTTGATGAAAGCGTCAACAGAGAATGGTCTATATAATCTAACTTTGATTACACCAACTTTCTTTCCTTCTTTGTTCATCTTGTTGATAGTTTCTTCAATAGCGTCAGCACCACTACCCATAATGATAGTAATGTTTTCAGCATCAGGTGCACCAACGTAGTCGAATAAGTGGTAATTTCTACCAGTTAACTTATTAACCTTATCCATCATTTCTTGAACGATAGCAGGAGTTGCGTCGTAGTATTTGTTAGCAGTTTCTCTATTTTGGAAATAGATATCAGCGTTTTGAGCAGTACCTCTTTGAATTGGATGTTCAGGGTTTAATGCTCTTGCACGGAAGTCTTCAACGTCTTTCATATCAACTAATTCTCTCATTTCTTCATAGTCGATAGCGTCGATTTTACTTACTTCGTGACTTGTTCTGAAACCGTCAAAGAAGTGTAGGAATGGAACTTTTGATTTTAAAGTAGCTAAGTGTGATACTAATGCTAAGTCCATAACTTCTTGAACAGAGTTAGAAGCAACCATAGCGAAGCCTGTTTGTCTACAAGCCATAACGTCGGCATGGTCACCGAAAATGTTAAGAGCGTGAGCAGCTAATGCTCTTGCACTTACGTGGAAAACCGTAGGTAATAATTCACCAGCGATTTTGTACATGTTAGGAATCATTAAAAGTAAGCCTTGGCTTGCAGTGTAAGTAGTAGTTAAAGCACCTGCTACTAATGAACCGTGTACAGCACCAGCTGCACCAGCTTCAGATTGCATTTCTGCAAGTCTTAATTGTTGACCGAACATGTTTGTTCTGCCTTGAGCAGACCATTCGTCAGCAACTTCTGCCATAGGAGAAGAAGGTGTTATCGGATAGATAGCCGCAACTTCAGAAAAGGCATAGGCAACGTGACTCGCAGCGGTATTACCGTCAATAGTCATCTTTCTCATTGGATTGTGTCCTCCCAAAAAATTTATTATTATTTTTTTATTTTATATAATGTTTATATAATCTCTTATTATTATAAGACTAATAATTAAAATAGTCAATCTTAAAAAGGAAAAAAAACAGCCTTTTTTCTTATTTTTTACAAAAAGATTTTGCGAAAAATATGTTTTATATACCATTTACTTGCGAAAAATTCTTTTGGGTGTTAAAATATAACAAACTAAACTATAAGGGGTAGTCTGTTGAAAGTTATAGAAGTTAAAAATCTTTGCTATTCTTACGGGAACGGTAGAGAGGTTATTAAAAACTTAAATCTTGAAATAGAAAAGGGTGAATTTGTTGCCATTATCGGGCATAACGGTAGTGGTAAATCTACTTTTGCCAAACTTTTAAACGCTCTTTTTACCCCAAATAACGGCGAAGTTTTGATTGACGGGCTTAACACTAAAGACAAAAATTCTATTTACGAAATTAGAAAAAAAGTTGGTGTAGTTTTCCAAAATCCAGACAACCAACTTGTAGCCTCTATCGTTGAAGACGACGTGGCTTTCGGCCCTGAAAATATAGGGGTTAAAAGGGAAGAAATTGAAGAAAGAATTAACTTTGCCCTTTCAGCCGTTAATATGCAAGAATTTAGGAAAAAGACGCCAACTAAACTATCCGGTGGGCAAAAACAAAGGATAGCAATAGCAGGTGTTTTGGCTATAAAACCGGAAATTTTGGTGCTTGACGAATCTACTGCTATGCTTGACCCTCGTGGTAGAAAGGAAATTATTGATATAGTTAAAGACCTAAACGAAAAAGGTATGACGGTTATTTTAATAACCCACTATATGGAAGAGGTTGTTAACGCTGATAGAGTAATAGTTTTAACCGAAGGCGAAAAGGTTTTAG
Organism: Clostridiales bacterium; assembly: GCA_015055835.1. GTDB lineage: Bacteria > Bacillota > Clostridia > Christensenellales > Borkfalkiaceae > SIG381. Next base: position 92,609 of record SVHJ01000002.1, read on the forward strand.
AAGGCACGCCTAGGGAAGTTTTTAAAAAGAAAGAAGAACTTAAAAAAGCAGGGTTAAGTTTACCACCTGCCACCATTTTAGCAGATAAATTAAGAGAAAAAGGTGTTGATATATGCGAAGTTTTAACGCCAGAAGAGTTAAAGGAGGAATTATGCAAATTGTTTGTAAAAATTTAACCTTTACCTATGGCAAAGACAAGCGTATTCAAGTGGACGCCGTTAAAAACCTTTCTTTAACCATTGAAGAGGGGGAATTCTTTGGAATTATCGGCGAAACGGGTTCAGGAAAATCTACTTTTATTCAGCAACTAAACGGACTTATAAAACCAACCACTTCAGATGAATTAAAGGTTGGAGAGTTTGACCTTTTAGATAAAAAATGCGACTATAAAAAACTTCGTTCTAAAGTGGGTATGGTTTTTCAATATCCTGAATACCAACTGTTTGCTGAAAGCGTGTTTGAAGACGTTGCGTTTGGGCTTAAAAATTTTGAAAAATTAAACGAAAAAGAAATTGAAGAAATGGTTAGGTCGGCTATAGAAATAGTTGGTCTAGACTATGAAAAAATTAAGGATAAATCGCCTTTCGACCTATCTGGTGGACAAAAAAGAAGGGTGGCTATTGCAGGGGTTTTGGTAACTAAACCAGAAGTTTTAATTTTAGACGAGCCTGCCTCTGGGCTTGACCCAGAAGGAAAAGAACAACTTTTGGAACTTCTTCATAAAATTCACAATTCTTTCGTAAAAACTATAATTATGGTTTCGCACGATATGAATATGGTGGTAGAACATTGTACGAAAATCGCCCTATTTAACAAAGGGGAAATTTATTCTACCGGAAAACCGTTTGTGGTTTTTGAAAAACTTGATAACCTTGAAAAGGTCGGACTTGAACAACCTTTAACGGGGTACTTAAAAAAGGAACTTGAAAAGAAAAAAGTTAGTGTAGATACCGACCTAACGGTTGATGATTTTGTGGAAAAAATTGTAGAAAAAATTAAAAAATAAAAGAGAATTAGATGAAAGACGTTACTTTTGGCCAGTATTATAACGCTACTTCGTTCGTTCATAAAATGGACGCAAGGGTTAAAATACTGCTTTCAATTGCATATATCGTAGCCGTGTTTTTAGTAAAAGAATTCCACTTTTATGGCTTTTTGGTTGCATTTTTGTTTATAGTTTTAACAACTATTTTTTCAAAAGTGCCATTTTTTAGCGTGCTTAGAAGTGTTAAAGGAATTCTCTTTTTCGTTATATTTTCAGCCGTTTTACAAATATTTTTCAACACGGCAGGGGAAGTTGTTTTTTCTTGGAAATTTATAACTATAACGGACGGTGGACTACTTAAAGCAGGGTTTATAGTTTGTAGAATTATGATGATTGTTATGGGGACTGCGCTACTCACTTTAACAACCACTCCGGTTGAACTTGCTGACGGTATTGAAAGTTTACTTTCCCCACTAAAACTAATAAAATTTCCCGTGCACGAATTTGCTTTGATTATGAGTATTGCGCTCCGTTTCATACCTACTTTAATGGAAGAAACGGATAGAATTATAAAAGCACAAAAAGCAAGGGGTGCTGATTTTGAAAGTGGTAATTTAATTAAAAGGGCAAAAGCAATGGTACCTATTTTAATTCCACTTTTAGTTAGTTCTTTTAGGCGTGCAGACGAACTTGCCGACGCAATGGACGCAAGATGTTATTCTGGGGCGAAAGGTAGAACGAAATATAAAAAACAAAGAATTACTTATAGAGATATTATCGGCTTTTTAGTCTTAGCAGGACTAATTGTCGGAATAGTATTTTTAAACGGTGTTTTATGAATATAAAATTAACCATTTGCTATGACGGAACGGACTTTTTCGGCTGGCAAATACAAAAAAACGGAAGAACCGTTCAAGAAGAAATTGAAAAGGCAATTTTTACTTTAACGGGGGAAAAAGTAAAGTTAGTTGGTAGTGGAAGAACGGATACAGGCGTGTCGGCTTTTAACCAAGTAGCGAACTTTAAAATAGAAAAAACTAACATAAAAGCAGAAAAGTTTTATTTAGCCTTAAACACAATTTTACCAAGCGACATCAAGGTGTTAAAAAGTGAGTTAGTGGCTGATGATTTTAGCGCAAGATATTCTGCACTAAATAAGACTTACGAATATAAATTTTATAAGTCTAAAGTGGAAATTCCTATTATAGATAGATACGCTTTAAGGGTTAACGAAAGCGTTGATATTTCTAAAATGCAAGACGCAGTTAAAGTTTTTTTAGGGGAGCAAGATTTTAGGTGTTTTTTAAAAAGTGGCTCTAGCGTAAAAACCACCGTTAGAACTATTTACGATGCAAAAATTCTTGAAAAAGAAGACTTTTTTGTTTTCTCTATAACGGGTAACGGCTTTTTATATAATATGGTAAGAACTATGATGGGCTCGCTTTTACTAGTTGGCGAAGGCAAGATAACTAAAGAAGAATTAAGCGAAATTATAAAAACGGGCGACAGAAAAAGGGTAGGCAGAACGGTTTTAGCAAAGGGACTACTTTTAAAAAAGGTAGAATATTAACAAAACACAACATATTGTGGTTGAAATTTTTTTAGCAACCGATAAAATTAAAAAAATGTTTAAAAAGGGCGTTTTTTACGCTAAAAATGCTAAAAATGCTTAGAAAATGCTTGACAAAAGGCGTATTATTTTATAAAATAAACAAGCGTTAAATTGGAAAAGTTCGTGAGTTTTGTAGGATTAGCCCCCGAATAACTAAACGATTTTACATTTATAAATAAAAAATAAGGAGATTTTTACGATGAGAACCTATATGGCACATAAAGAGACTGTAGAAAGAAAGTGGTTCGTTGTGGACGCTGAAGGTCAGCCTCTAGGAAGAGTTGCTTCAAGAGTTGCCGCAATTTTAAGAGGTAAACATAAGCCTACATTTACTCCTAACGTAGACACAGGCGATTTCGTTATCGTTCTTAACTGCGACAAGGTAGTTTTAACAGGTAAAAAATTAGAAAATAAAATGTACAGATATCATACTGGACACGTTGGTGGATTAAAGGAAATTACTTACAAAAAGTTAATGGAAAACAAAGCTGACGTAGCAGTTTACGAAGCTATTAAGGGAATGCTTCCAAAGAATAGCTTAGGCAGACAAATGATTAAGAAACTTAAGGTATATAGAGGTGCTGAACACAATCATCAAGCACAAAAGCCTGAAGTTTTAAAGCTTGTTTAATGAGGTGAAATTATGGCAAAAACAGCTACTAAGAAAAAGATTCAATATTGGGGAACCGGTAGAAGAAAGAAGGCTATCGCTAGAGTTCGCCTTATCCCTGGTGGAAACGGAACAATCGTTATCAACAAAAAGTCACTTGACGAATATTTTGGTTTAGATACTTTAAAGTTTATCGTTAAGCAACCTTTAACTTTAACTGAAAGATTATCTGCATACGACGTTATGGTAAACGTTTGTGGTGGTGGTTATACTGGCCAAGCTGGTGCAATCAGACACGGTATTGCAAGAGCGTTAATTGAAGCAGAACCAGAACTTCGTGCAATCGTTAAGAAAGAAGGTTTCTTAACAAGAGATTCAAGAATGAAGGAAAGAAAGAAGTACGGCTTAAAGAAAGCACGTCGTGCTCCACAATTTTCAAAGAGATAATTTTCAATTGTTTCTACTGTTCCCACGAACGAAAAGTTTGTGGGAACTTTTTTTAATTTTTGTTTTCTCTATTTTTAACTCTTTCAACGAACGCTTTGTGCGCTGAAACGGTGTTTATATACGCTTTGGAAAAAGAACTGTTTTTAGGTGGTTCTTTTTTTTGAATGGGTTTTTCTTCCGTTTGAGGTTGTTGTAAAAGAGAGGAAAAGGAATTTAACAGTTTAAAAAGACTAAATTTATCCATAAATAACACCTTTTTTAAATTAAAAATAGCAAAAGCAATTAAAAAATTATTGCAAAAGTTTTTTATATAGTATATAATGTATTGAGTATAATACCCAAAATATCGGGTTATTTAAATTTAACCCGTATATTTTATGCGGTGGCAAAATAAATATGTTTACAATTATAAATTAGAGGTAGCGAAGTATTTATGAAAAAAAGATTTTTTAAGATTTTAATAGCCGTTTGTCTAGCGCTAGCAACTGCTTTAACGGTAGTTGGTTGTAAGGATACCGGCTCAACTAATCTTTCTTTAACAAAACCTGGCAAAGTTTTATCAAACGCAGGGTTCGTTGTTGAAACGGAAAACTACGTATATTTTATAAACGGCGTTGAACAATCTTCAAAGGACAACGATTACGGCACACCTGTTAAGGGCGCTTTAATGGTTGCTGATAAGAAAGATTTATCAACGGCTGAAATAGCCGTTCCAAAACTAATGGTTGCAAGTGATTACGAAGCAGGTATTTACGTTTATGGAGACAGCGTTTATTACGCAACTCCAACAACTCAAAAGAACGCGTCTGGTGACGTTGCTTACGAATACGTTGATTTTTGCAAATCTACTTTAGACGGCAAAGAAACTAAAACTTATTTTTCAGTAATCGGTTCTGTTTTAGAATATAGAATACTTGAAGTTGAAGGTACTGTTTATATCGTTTACTATAACGGTAACAGCCAAGAATTAATTTCTTTCAACACTAAAACTGAAACAAGCCAAGTTATTAAGAGCGCTGTTGAAAGTTTTAACTTTTTACCTAACGATATGACTAACGATTTCGTAGTTACTTACACGGTTAGCGTAGAAAAGAGTTGGACTTCAGGGGAAGAAACTCCTACAACTTACAAATACAACAAAGTTTACGGTTATAACGTAAAAGAAGGGGAAAAACTTCTTCTTGACGGTGAAGTTGACGGTAACGGTAACGAAGACTGGAAGAGCATTTCTTACGCAATCGTAATGGCTGAAAACGGTTACGTTTACTACACTGCTACTGAAGGTTATGAAGTAGATGCAGACCTACAAATTAAATATTACGCTATAACTGCAAGCGATTTATATAAAGGCAACAAAACTGCTACTTTATTAAATGCTAAAGCAAAAGATTATTTAGTAGAAACTAACTTAGTAGTAAGCCCTAGCGAAATTTATTTTGCTGACGGCGAATTCGTTGCAAAAGATAGTCTAGTAGGTACTGCTTTATTAAATAAAGAAATAGTTGCAAAAGCAACTTTTGCTGAAATTGACGGTATTTATGAAAACTACGTTTACGGTAAGACTGTTGACAGCGAAATTATAAGGGTTGAAAAAGATAAAGAAACTACTGAAGTTGTTGCTGAAAACGTTTACGGCGAATGGTACGATTACAAAATCGTTAACGGCAAGGTATTCTATATCGACGCTGAATACGGCATTAACAACGTTTCATTCGTAGAAATCGCAAATGCTGACGTTCAAGAAGAAAAAGACGATAAGGGCGAAGTTATTAAAACTTATTTAGCTGGTAAAAAATCAATCGGTAAATTAACGGCAGAAGATAACTTAACTTTAGCAAACGCTTTCCTTGAAGAACTTAAAGAAGATAGTGAAATTATCCTTGAAGAAGGTAAGGAAACTAGCAAGAAAATAGAAAAGGCAGAAAAGGCTTACAACGCTTTAACTGACGACCAAAAGAAAGAATTTGGCGACGCAAATTATGAAGTTATTGAAAACTACAAAAAAGCATTAGAAGTAAGTAATCTTTTAATTAAACTTGAAAAGTTTGAATACGCAAATACCGACGCTGAAAGAGATGTGTTCAAGGCTGACTACGAAGTAGCAAGAAAGGCTGTTGGCCAACTACTTGAAAACGGCGAAAGTGGCGTTCTAACTCTTCTAGTTGAAAACGGCAGATGGTATTTACAACAAGCTGGTAAGTACTTCGCATAACCTAAAAAATAAAAAATAAAAGGAAAGAGCAAGGAAACTTGCTCTTTTTTGTTGCAAAAAATATCGTTTAAAAAGATTTTTTGTCGAATTTTGAACAAAAATAAAAAGTCGTTTTTATTTTTGTTCAAAAATGCTTTTCTTATTAAAAATTTTGTAGTAAAATGGTATTGTAAGATTTTTAAGGAGAAGAAAAATGATTAAAAAGACCGTTGTTATACTTGAAGAAAACCAAAAACTTATTGAAGAACTAAAGAATGCTTTAGAAGAGGATTTTTTAATTTTAAAAGAAACGAACGACGGAGAAGAGGCTATTAACTTTTTAGAAGAAACAAAACCTGATTTTTTAATAACTAATTTGTTTTTAGCCGGAACGGACGGTTTATGGATTTTAGAAGAATTAAATAGAAGAGATTTAAAAGTAAAAACAATTGTACTTAGTAATTATTGTCAAGAAGAAATTGTTGAAAGGGTTATGGCTAGTGGGGCGTATTATTTTATGATAAAGCCGTTTAATTTAAAATTATTAAAGGAGAGAATGGTGCAAACTTTTGAAAATAAAGAAAGGGATATTTTGCCTATAAAAAGAAAAATTTCTTTAGAAGAAAAGATAAGTAAAATTTTTATAAACGTTGGAATACCACCACATATCAAAGGATATTCTTATTTAAGAGAAGGGGTAAAGATGGCTGTTAATAACCCTGAAATTATAAACAACATAACCAAAAAACTTTACCCAAAAATAGGGGAAAAGTACGAAACTAGCGCAAGCAAGGTTGAGCGTGCTATTCGCCACGCCATTGAAGTTGCGTGGAATAGGGGAAGAATTGAAAACATCAATAATATATTAGGTGTAAAAGCGTTCGTTGGGGCAGAAAAACCGACTAACGGTGAGTTTATTGCATTAGTTGCTGATAAAATGATACTTGAAGAGGCGTAAAAAGTAAAAAAATAAAAAAATTTTATTAAAAACAGTTTACAAATTATATAAATACTGCTATATTCTATACGAGTTAAAAATCTTTTATAAAAAGATGGTTAAAAACATATAAATTTGCATATAAAAGAGTTAATGAGATTAAAATAATTAAACGGAGATTTAATTATGGCAGGAAAGTATATTTTATGTCCAAGATGCGAACTAAACTATATTCGTGAAGAAGACGAACTATGCGCAGTTTGTAAAGCAGAATTAAAAATAGGACCAAGTCTTGTTTTTGCAATTGACGAAGATGAAGAAGTTTTAGAACTTTGCCCAGTATGTAAACAAGTTTACATTAAGGCTGGGGAAGAAATGTGCGCTAAATGTTTAGAGGAAGAAAACTTAAAGAACAACGACCAAATCGATATGGATAAAGACGAAGAATGGAAAAACTTCCTTGACGACGACAAAGATGAAGATGAAGATCTTGAAGATGAAGAAATTAAGTCTTTAGACCAAATTGCTAAGGAAGAGGCAGACGAATTCTTTGACGATGAAGAAGAGGAAGAAGATATCGTTTACCATAACAACGACGATGATTTTGAAATTCCTGAAGTTGATGAATCTGAATTTGAAGATTACGACGAAGAAGAGGAAGATGAGGGCGACGACTTTTAATAATTAGGTATAAATTATTCTTTTTAGGGAATAAATTATATATGATTAAAAAAAGCAAGTCAGTATCTTTAGCCAAAGAAAAAATTTTAGGGTATTATAATAAAGAGGTAGAGGTAACGGTTAACCTTGGCAGAAACAAAACGGTTTCTTTTTTTGGTAAACTTACGGGAATTTATCCTGCGCTTTTTACGGTAAGCCCTTTTGATAAAAATTTTATAGGCAAAACCTCATATTCTTATTCAGAATATCTTTGTGGGCAGGTTTTTATTAAAGAGACAAAAAAAGGCACTTAAGGTGCTTTTTTTGTTTTTAAAAGGGTTGACATTACCTGTTAAAGAGGCTATAATTTGGGTACAAACTTAAAATTTAAGTAAAAAGGAGAAAAAAATGAAAAAAATTAAGCACTATTATTGCATTAGCGCTAGTTCTTACAATTGGTGGCGTATATGCAGGTTGGACTTATTTCCAAGGCGCTTCTGACGGCGCAACACTTCAACCAAGAATCGGTATGGCTGGTATTTCTTCTACTGGCGCTAAAGGTACGATTACTGGTGACACTACGGCAATCACTCTTATGATTGATGATATGAGTACTGTTGAGGATAGCGGCATTACTACTGAACATACTGCAGGTATCGTAGGTAATGGTTCTATTACTGTTTCTTTCGCGCCAAAAGCTGGTGCAGACGCAACTGTTAGAGAAAATGGTATTGTAATGGTAGCAACTATTGAAATTAACAAAACTGGTTCTAGACAATGGAATAATAAAGATATTCTTTCAGTTAGCGACACAGACAACACTATTGTGTTAAATAACGGTGTAGCTTGTCTTAGCACTACTGTTGATGCAGAAGCAATTATTGAAAAACTTATTTTTTGTGAAGGCGATACTGTTGTCCTAGATGAAAAGAAAGATTACGAAGATTTCCAAGCTAGATCGGAAGAGCACA
>SVHJ01000021.1 GCA_015055835.1 Clostridiales bacterium
GGGTATATGCAAAATCGAAGAATTATGACATAATAGTTTAGAGTAAAAGTTATGTTGGGAGAGTACTTTCAAAAATAACTTTTAAGATTGATATTTGTTTTAATTTTTATTATTTATAGGAGGAAAAAATATGAGAAAAAAACTAATAGTATTGTTTTGTATTCTCATGGCGTTATCAACTGCGATGTTTGCTTTATCGATGACGTCGGTAGGGTCAAACGCTGCTATGACTGGTGCAGCAAATGAAGTAATCACTTTTAATGAATATGCACCTATAAAGCAACCAGCTGATAATGACACGTTCAAACTTAGATTTAATAATACCGCTAGTTTCAATTGGACTGTTAAAGGTGTACCAGCAACTTGGCAAACAGTTTCAAAAAGCATGAACGTAACTGCTAAAATCACAACTGGTTCTACGCGTATTTACGTTAATGACTTAGTTGTTGGGGTTTCTTTAGATATTAAAAGCGTTAAAATGTCTGACGGAACAAATACGTACGTATCAGATTTTTCAAACGCAATTGCAGATATTGGTAACAATAAACAAACACTAGGTGACTTTACTGCGTCAGTAAACGGAGATTACGTTAACGCAGTAAAAGTTTCTACTCAAAATGACGGAACTGACAGTTTTTTAAGAATAACAATTCTTGGCAAAGGTCCACAAAATAACTTTGTTTATTTCAACCCAGCTACAGCTCTTCCTGCAGCTACATATACTGTAGAAGTTGAATATAGAGTTCCTGTTTTAATGCCATTAGTAACTACTACAGAAGTAGGTAACGTTTATGCATATAGTAATTCAGGTACTTATGCTGGTACTGCAATTATTAACGAAGAAACTAACGAAGGCGTTTCAAACACTTACTTAACTTTAAAAGGTAAAGGCAAGAACGCTGCAAGATTAAATATTGCAGCAGACCTACAACCAGGTGATTACACTTTACAATTTAAGGCAAGAAAGCTTAATGATGAAAAGATGGCAACAAATGGTACGGTTTACATCTATAATGCAAGCGAGGCAACAAAATATACAGATGCTGTTTACGCAGGCAACTTTGCTCCAGGCGATCTAAACAATTTAGGCAAAACTTGGGAAGTAGTTGAATACGACTTTAACATTATCCAAGGTGCAACGGTTAATAAGATAATGTTTTCAATACCAACAGGTACGTCATCAACTTCAAACGCAATTGATATTGACAATATTAAGATTATTAAAAAAGACACTGCATTACGCACAATCGTTGGTTCAGAAGCAGAAATACTTGAACAAATCACAGCATTAACTCCTGTAGTAAGAGGCACAGGCGCAGAAATTGCGTTAGAAGATTTAGGTATAGTAGCACCAGCAAACACTACAATCACGAAGATTGAAAAGGTTGACGGCTGTGACTACACAATGGGCAACCAAAAAGTTAAGTTAACAGTTACTGCAAACGAAGGTTATTCAATCGTAAAAAATGCAGGAAAAGGTACTGCTAAAGAAGTATCTGAAGTAGTTTTAGAATACGAATTTGAAATTAAAGGTGCTTCTTACGCATACTCATTAAATAATGAAGTTAATTTCTATGGAATTGAAGAAGGTACTGCACTAGGTGTAAACGAAACTAGAGGCGTAGCAATTAACGAAGACGGTTTTGTACTATCAACAACTTCAGACGGACACAGTGGCGTAAAAGTAGTAAACGACGGCGTACCAGCAGTTAAGTTCTTCAAAGAAGACGGTCAAGAAAACCCAGTTTCTGACTTAATGATCGTAGCACCTGACGGAACAACATTCCCAGCAGGAAAGCAAACTTTTGTAATTGCAGTTAAAAAGCAATTAGAAGACGGCGCACCAAAGACGGTAGCATTTGCAAAGAGTGGAGAATTTACACTTTCAGCAGAAAAGAACGGCCGTTGGATTGAACAAGCCGTAATGACGGAAGAACTAAACGACGCATCTTTAAATAAATACGTAACTATTAAGGTAGAAGTTGAACTTCCTAAGAACGTAACAACCTTAAAACTTTCATACTTAAGAGGAATGAGCACAGAATTAGATGCAGATAACGACGCATTATATTCATCATTATTCGTTAAGTATTTAGGTTTTGAAAATAAAACAACAACGATTGAATACGTACAAGGTAGTGGCAAAGCATTAGTTATTGGTGTAGCGCCATCAGAAACTGTTGCATTAAAGAACGTATCAAGTTTAACAAAAGGCGTTGAATACGTAGAAGATATTAAGAACGAAGTAGTAATCGTATCAGCAAAATACTTAGACACGGTTAAGACAAATGCAAAGACGTTAGTTGTTAAGTTAACAAACGGCGAAAACGTGCCAGTATTAGTAAGATTTGTTGAAGAAGAAAAGCCAAGCTTTACTGCACCAACTTTACCAAACGATATAGTTGAAGATAAACCAGAATTAATCTTTAGAACGAACAAGATGGAAGTACAAGATTTAACGAAAGCAATTTCTATAAACAGCAAAGTACTTAAATCAGTTGGTCCATTAAACGGCAAGAACACTGATGCATCAATCATTAACGATGGTAAAGAAACGTTTATAAGAGCAGTTGCAACTCCATCAAGTGTTACGCACTCAGGTTTAAACTTTGTATTTAATTCTGATGAATTTGGTGTAGCGCAATACGCAGTATCAATAACTCTTAGACTAGGTCACGTTGAAGCTGGTAAAGACTTTACTTTAGAAAGCGATTCTAGAAATGTAGTATTACGTTTTAGAACAGATTCAAACGGTACGAACTATGATACAAAGTTGCTTTCAGCATATAATTCAAGTGAACCAGACAAAAATGGTTGGGTAACGATAACCTTTACTGAAAACGTAAAGAAAGATACAACAGGTTTCTGGCTATATACATATGCAAATGAAGGAAGTTATATTGACGTTAAATCAATTACAATTGACGACTTATCTGCTCCAGTATATGATGACGTTGTAGAACAAGACCCAGTAGTTGAAGAAGTTGTAGATATTAAAGAAAAACTACAAAACATTCTTACTGCAAACCAACAAGATACAACTAAGAGTGTATTAGTAGCACTATTAGAAGAATTATTTGCAAAGTTTGGTTTTTAATAAAAACTAACAAAAAAGGCGAAGCCGTAAAAAAACGGCTTCGCTTTTACTTTATACATACTCTATATATGGGGTATACAAAATTTGATTTTTTGTGTTATAATACATATGTGTAATATTATATTGGTATACTATGGCAGTATAATATAATGACGGATATAATAAAAAATACAAAAGACCTAATTGTTTCAACTTAAAATTCTGTATTTTTTTGGTATATTGTTTAATTTTTATTATTATATTTTGGAGGTTTTTTTATGAGAAAAAAACTAATAGTACTATTAGCAGTTCTCATGGCATTGTCAACGGCAATGTTTGCACTATCACTAACGTCGATAGGTGGTAGCGCTGAAACAAGCACGGTGTCAACGCTAATAGGTTGCGTCGACTTTGACGAGTATGAAGACGGAACAACGACTGATTCTCGTTGGGCAAGTGGTGATCCAGTTATAGGCACTAACGCTCTTGCTAATGATGACTCGTTATTCTATTCTGTTTCTCGATATACTTCTCAAACCGGCTTTGCAATTTATAATGATGGGGTAGAAGCTTTTGCAAGAATTAGGCGTAGTGCAAATAATTTACCAAACCAATGTGCGGCTATGGTTATATTCCCAACTGCACCTATACCTACTGGTACTAAAATAAGAGCTACTATGACGTATAGAGTAGGTACTTTAGAATATGAAGTTACAGAAGGGGAAACCCCTACTACAACAAGAGACACTACTTTCACTTACATTGGTACTTATGCTACAAGAGGTATTGCGCTTGTTCAAAATACCTATAATGGTGCTTATTCTACTTTTACAAACGAAGAATTTGACGTTACGGAAATTAGTACTGAATGGATGACTTCTACTGTAGACTTAACTTTAACGGATGAAACTAAGAGATTAGTTATTGGGTTATATGGTGCCTTAAATACTTACGTTGACGTTAAAGAAGTTTCTATCTATAGTTATAACGACTTATCATATACGCCAAATTACGCTGGGTTATTAGTAAATAATACTGAAGGGGCATTTGATGAAGTTGAAATTGCTGGTGGCAGTGGCTATTTAGGTGGCTTACAAGCAGTTGAATTATTTGGTGGTAAGCGTGCAGACTTATATAGTTTAAGTGAAGTTGATGGTAATTTAAGAATAACTTCTAGCGCTGAATCAGCAGATCAATATGGTCAAATTCGTTTCCGTTATGCTGAAAACTTGCTTGTAGATAGTAACTATGAAGTAACCTTAACTGTAAGAAAGGGTACTACTGTAGAAAATGGTGAATACGTTCCAACGGATAGTGGTAGTAGACACGTTTTCTGGAGGATAGGTAGTGGTGATACTGCAATTTATGACCAAATTACTACTGATTTTACTGATATTACAGTAACCGTTCCTGCAAATAGAGCAGATTCTTGTATCGATTTATTTATGTTTGCAGAAGCTGGTTCTTATTTAGAAATTAGTGCAATTAAAGTTAAAGAATGTATTGAACCAGAAGAAGTTGACCCTAACGCTCCAACAGAACCATATTATGAAACTATTTGGAAAACAGACTTTGGTACTACTACTGGCGCAACTGCTACCGAATCAATAAAGATAGGTGCTACAAATACTTATGGCAATTTCTTATTTAAGCAACACTCAAATGCTAATGCGCTTACTCTTTCTATTGAAGATGATGGAACTGATAAATTCTTAAGAATAACTCGTGGAGAAGGTACTGCTTGGGTGTTCATTTCTCCAACAACAAATACAGTAGCTAACACGGCTTATACTTTTAAAATGGTGGCTAGAGTTGTTACTATTGACGCAGGAACTGGTGAATTTACTGCAGTATCTGCAACCACTGGTGCTTTTCTCTATAAACCTAATAATAAGTCAGCTGAATCTTTTACAATGGATTCAATTGAGAGTACAGGTTTTGAAACTTACGAAATAACTTGGACTCCAACAGTTGCATTAAATAACAATGTTGCTAATACTACTGGTTGTCGTTTTTATATAACAGAGCTACCTGTTGGTACGACTTTAGATATTAAGAGTATTGAAATTTATGACCCAACAACTTACGTAGACCCAACTATTGATACAAGCATTAAACCAATTAACCTTGATTTTAATGGGCTTGAAGAAAATGCTGTTATTGGTGGTTCTGATTTACCAACTGAATTAACAGTTCCTGAAAACACTTTTGCCGGTGGTTTTATTAGTGCGTATAACGGTTCAAATGGTACTTCAACGGTTGTTGCTGATGATACTTATGGCAAAGTTTTAAGAATGAGAAATACTTCTGCTACAAGTTACCAAGCTGTTAGATTTACTCTTGCTGAAACTATTCCTGCAGGTACTTACTTAAAATTAGTAGTTGTATTTAAGCCTACGGATAATTTTGCTCACCATGATAATGACGGCAGAGGAATTTTTGTTAGACCTAATACAACTGTTGCTAATGCTAGTAATGACTGCCGTATATATACAAGCGCAAACACTGTAGTAGATCAAGAAACTGGTTGGTATACTTATACTAGAGAGTGGCAAATTGCAAAAGACATTAAATTTTTACAATTCTATCAATACGGTAACGTAACGATTAATGAAGATACTAGTGAAATAACGGAACAACACGGTCTTGACTTAGCAAGTATTTATATTGAAGAAATACCTGAATTTACTTCTACAACTCTTAGTGGTAATATGGGTACTACTTATAAGTACGTTCTAAACGATAGATCATTTGATTTAACTCCTGATGAAACTCAATTATTTGGTGGTATCACGGGTATTGTAAATAAATCTAATAGTAAACACGTAGCACCTGTTAAAATTTCTGAAAACAATACTATTATTATAAAATCAAGATCAAATGAAGCCTATTGGACGGGATTTGGACTTAATTTAAAAGATAAAGTTTCACCTTCTAGCACTTATAAGGTAAGTATGAAGTTAAGAACAAGTGAAACGTTTGACTCTACTTCATCTAATGGAATTAGTGGTTCTTTAGCATTTAGATTTTCTGAGCTTGGTGATTTATCTAATTTTGGTACTACGACTTATTACGATTTATATAATGAAGCTACTGCTGATAGCGATGGCTTTAGAACTGTTAACTTTACTATTAACTCAACTACTAGTGAAGATATTAATCAACTTTGGTTATATCTTTATGGCACGATGGGTTCATCAGTTGAAATTGCTGATATTAAGATAGAATCAACCGTTTTACCAATTGTATATTATGATGAAGCTGGCAACTTAGCTGATATGAGTGATAGTAAAACGTTATTTGACGGTGTTGCTAGCGCTGATGAAACAAAAGAATTTATCGGTTGGTATAACCCTAAAACTGGTTTATTACCTGCTGGTGCCGACGTTTCTACTTTAACTTTACCTACAATTGCTAAGTTAAACCCTATTTATGCAACGCTTGATTACGTTGGTGCATCTGTTAAGATTGTTCCTAACCAAGCAAGTGGTTTACAATTTAGAACAAAGGTTGACGTAGACGCTACTTTTGTTGAGGCTAACAATATTACCTTTAACACAATAATTGCTCCTAAAGATTACGTTGACCAAGTTGGTGACTTTACTAAAGAAGCATTTGATGAAGCTGGACTATCTTTACTAGATACGAATTATCAAACAAACTTAATTAATTACAATGATGAATACGATTATTTTGTTGGTAATATCGTAAACTTATATAACTTTAACTACGCACGTGAATTCTACGGCAGAGGTTATATTACAGTTGATTACGCAAACGATACTACTAAAAATATCTACGCTGATATCGATTTAGAAAGTGATGAAAGAAGCATTTACAACGTAGCAGTTATGTACTATAATGATTTAACTGTTGAAGATGCTGATGCTTTAGCTGTTGCTAAATCTTATATTGACGCTGTTGTTAACGTTAACGTAACGCAAGTAGGCGCAAGCGTTGTTAACCCTTATGATGGAATAGATAATAATAGAGATTATCAAGTTCCTTATACTGTAAGCTTTAACACTCAAACTAAAGAACTTACAGTTACTGCTAATGAAGGCTCTGACTGGAATTTATATAGTCAACTAGGTAATAATTACTACCGTGCATCAATTATTATTAACGGTGATAGAAAGACTCCGTCTTCAACGGACGTTGTAGTTCCTGCAAGTACTATTGTTGACTTAGCGAACGCTGTTACTTCTTTTGATTTAACAAATTTTGAATTCCCACCACTTTTTGAGTTAAAATCATTTACTCAACAATCTTTTGTGACTGGTTATTCTGAAGAAGTTGTTTC
The DNA here is from genome assembly GCA_015055835.1 of Clostridiales bacterium. Lineage (GTDB taxonomy): Bacteria > Bacillota > Clostridia > Christensenellales > Borkfalkiaceae > SIG381. The sequence continues at coordinate 7,380 of SVHJ01000021.1, forward strand.
TCAAGAAGAAGGCGATGCATTATACGGTCAAAACATTACTATTGGTCGTGATTCACTTAACAGTGTTTTATCTGAAGCTGTTGGCTTTGGTTCAGCTGACTTAGGTATCCCTGTTTATGATGCTGATAACGGTCAAATGTATATGTTATACGGTGATACTTTCAGTTCACACGGTTATGGTGACTCTTCAGTATGGCAAAAATATGATGCTGATATTAATCACGTTAATATGACAATGGCTAAAACTGATAAGTATTCTTATGACGCTATTGAAGCTAACGGTGGCTTAAAATTAGATTCTTTCTTAACTGATACTGGTTTTGCTACTGAAGGTAATTTAAAATCTCCAATTGATCCTGTATCTGGTGAAACTTCTAAGTTAACAACTGGTGCTGTTATTGTTAACGGAACAATTTATTTATTCTACTCTTCTAACGTTCCTAACACTACTGTTAATAACGGTGGTGACGGTATTAACCTTGTTTACTCTGGTTGTATTAAATCAACTGACGGTGTAAATTGGGAAAGAGTTGATGACTTAACTTGGACTGCATTTGCAACTGATAATGCAAATATTCTTGACTTAGCAAAATATGCAGGAATACTTGATGGTGATACTAATGTAGTTGGTGGTGGTGTTGAAAGAATTTCTCGTGATATGGACGTAACAACTACTGCAATTAAAGAAGACGTTACTACTGGTGCTAAATATTTAGATATTGCAAAAACTGGAGATTCTTATGAAAGAATGTTATTTACTTTCTACGAAGATATTCCTGCTACTACAGTTGAATTGACTATTAGATTTAAAGTTTCTGATGATTTTGCTCATAATGATTCTTCTAGTAAGAGGGTGTTGATGGCTGAATTCCAAACTACTGCTCAAAGAATAAATATTACGGAAAGCATTATTGAAGGTTTAACTCCAGATGAAAACGGTTGGTATACTTATACGGGTACAAAGACTTTGACTACTGCCACTCCTTATCTACGTTTTTATACTTGGGGTAATGCAGGTAGTATTTTGGTTGATAGCTTTACGGTTAGTGTAGAAGGTAAAAATTCGGCTGTTCTAGATTTTGAACAATTTGATGCTGGAACTGCTATTACTAACGATATTGCTCTTTATCCAAAAGCAAAGGCTTTAAATAGTCACGTTGCATGGCATTTCACTCAAATGACTCCTGTTCAAGGCGACACTGGTGAATATTTATACTTCTATGGTCAAGGTGGTTATAGAGTAGACGATATCTATATGGCAAGAGTATTAAAGGCTAATATTGAAGACTTTAGTTCTTACGAATACTTTGCTGGTAGAGATGAAAATGATGCTTCAACTTGGGATAGTAATCCTGCAAATGCAAAACCTTTAATTGAGGTTGGTACTGTTTCTAATATTTCAGTTGCATATAACGCTGGCTTAAATAAGTGGATGTTCACTTACTTTAACGCTATGACTGAAACGGTAGATAGGGATCATAAACTTCAAGTAAGATTTGCTGATACTATTGACGGTGTATATAGTAGTGCTATTGACTTATTAACGTTTGAATCTAAAGCATATCAAGAATTTATTAACTATGATCCACTTACTGGATATCCAAATAGTTACACGTATGGTGTAAACCAATTCTATGGTGCATACGTAAGTTCTGAGTGGATTAGTGATGACGGCTTATCATTCTATATCTGTATGAGTCAATATAACGACTGTTACAACACTTCAATGGTTAAAGTTGAATTACAAAACGTTCAATAAGGAGGGGAGTTGTTATGAAAAAATCTTATGAAAAAGCTGAATTAGAATTAATCATCTTTGAAGAAAAAGATATTATTACAATGAGCGATGGCTCTGGTGACGACTTCTTCCCTGAAGATTAATTAAAAACTAAAGCAACGGCAAAATTTGCCGTTGCTTTTTTTTATTGACTAAAACACAAATTGCTAGTATAATATTTTTATGATAAAAGTTAAATTTTCCGATATCGTTATCGAAATTGATAACAAATATTCTTTTATTGAAAAACAGTGCGCAAATTATTTGGTTGACGCTAATTTGCCTGCTGATTTTTCCGTTACCGTTTCAGATAAAGATATTGATAAAGAGCTTTTAGATACCCCTTTTAATTTGGACAGGGGTAAGGCTGAAAGTTTTTGCGCTTATAGGGAAATTTCTAAAAAATTACCTAAATTTAACGCTTTTTTATTGCATTCTTCTATTATTTCTTTTAATAATTACGGTTTTGCGTTTTTAGGTAAAAGTGGTACTGGTAAAAGCACGCACGCCTCTTTATGGAAAAAGCGTTTTAATGACGTTGTTTTTATTAACGACGACAAGCCTATTATTAGAAAACAAGGGGACTTTTTTGCTTACGGCACGCCTTATTCTGGTAAAAGAAATTTTAACACTAATACTTTTGTTAAACTTTCTGCACTTTTCTTTTTAGAACAAAGCCCAGTTAATGAGATTAAAAAGATTTCTAAAGAAGAGGCTATTTTTAGGCTTATCCCTCAAGTTATTATGCCTGAAAACAAAGAGGATATTGAAAGTACTTTATCCCTTTTTGATAGTTTACTTAATCTTCCTTGTTATATTCTTAAATGTAATATTTCCCTTGAGGCTGTTGACCTTGCGTATCAAACTTTTTTGGAGGATAATTATGAAAATTAAAGACGGTTTTGTTGTTAGAAACGTTGGTGAAAAAATTTTAGTCGTTCCCGTTGGTGATAGAACGGCATCTTTTAACGGTATGCTTGTTCTTAATGATATGGCTAAGTTTTTTTGGGATAACCTTCAAAATGATATCGAAATTGATGAGCTTGTTAATATCGTTTGTCAAAATTACGACGTTTCTTTTGACGTCGCTAAAAACGATATTTTAGAGTTTACTGATAAATTACAAAAAGCAGGTATTCTTGAATAATGACTATTGAAGAATCTTTACAAAAAAACGGGGTGCATTTAGCTACGCCTATTGGCAAAAGTATGCTCCCTTTATTAAAAAGCCGTCGTAATAACGTTGTTATTAAGCCTATTACTCAAAAGTTAAAGGTTAACGACGTTGTTCTTTGTAAAAGGGATAACGGTGCTTATATTTTACACCGTATTATTAAAATTAAAGGGGATAGATACTTTTTAAGAGGGGATAACCAGTTCGTTTTAGATAAATCTATCGTTAAAAATAATATTCTAGGCGTTATGGTTGGCTTTTATAAAAAAGATAAATTTATTAGCGTTAATTCTTTTTTGTATAAGCTTTACGTTTTCTTTTGGCGTATTATTTTTCCTATTAGATTTCCTTTTATGGTTATTAAATATTTGTTTTCAAGGAATAAATGATGAAGTTTGCAATCATAGGCAAAAGTTTACCTCATACTTTATCGCCTAAAATACACAATGAATTTTTTCATATTGATTATACTAAGATTGAACTTAACGAAAATCAGTTGAGTGATTTTTTTGCGTCAAAAAAGTTTGATGGCTTTAACGTTACTATTCCTTATAAAGAAACGGTTATTCCTTTTTTAGACGAAGTGTCTTCTGAGGCTTTGAATATTGGCGCAGTTAACACTGTCGTTAATAAAAATGGTAAATTTTTTGGTTATAATACCGATATTTTTGGTTTAGAATACGGTTTAAAGTCCTTAAACGTTGATTTATTAAATAAAACGGTTTTGGTTTTAGGTAGTGGTGGTACTTCTAAAACGGCTTGCTATCTATTAAAAAAGTTTACTGATAAAGTTTTTGTTGTTTCAAGAACGGGTAAGGTTAATTACCAAAACTGCTATGATATTGATGCTGATATCGTTATTAATACTACCCCTATTGGTATGTTCCCAAACGATAACGAAAGCCCTGTTGAACTTACTAAGTTTAAAAACTTAAAGGCTGTTTATGACGTGGTTTATAATCCACTTAATACTAAACTTGTTTTAGATGCTATTAAACTTTCTATTCCTGCAAAAAATGGGCTTGGTATGCTTGTTGCACAAGCTGTTAAAGCTAAAGATTTGTTTTTGGATAAAAAGACTGATGAAAGCGAAATTGATAAAGTTTTAGTTTCTTTACAAAAAGAACTTAAAAATATTCTTTTTGTAGGTATGCCCTCTTCAGGTAAAAGTACTATTGCTAAAATTTTAGCTAAAAAACTTGATAGAGAGTTTGTTGATACCGATTTGTTGATTGAAAAAACAGAAAATATTTCTATCCCTAAAATTTTTGAAACCAAAGGGGAAGATTATTTTAGAAATATTGAAACAAAGGTTTTAAAAGGCATAGTTTCTAATTTTTCAAAGGTTATTGCTACTGGTGGTGGCATCATTTTAAAAGAAGAAAATAGAGAGTTAATTAAAAAGAATTCTTTTGTTGTTTATTTAAAAAGGGATATTGATAAACTTTCTACTAAAAATAGACCACTTTCAAAGGATAAAGAAACGCTTATAAAAATGCAAGAGGTTAGAAAACCTTTTTATGAAGAGCTTGCTGATATTATTATTGACAACAATAGTGATTTAGAGAGCGCTATAGAGGAGATTTTAGTTAAGTATGAAAAAAATTCTAGTTATTAATGGTGTTAACTTAAATATGCTATCTTTAAGAGAGCCAGCTTTATATGGAGATAAAAATTATAGCGCACTGGTTGATTTTATAAAGTCTAACACTAAAAAGTTAGGATTAAAAGTAAAATGCGTTCAATCTAATTACGAAGGAGAAATTGTTGATTTTATTCAATTAGCCTATAATAGGTTTGACGGTATTATTATAAATGCAGGCGCTTATACACATACAAGCATTGCTATTTTAGATGCCTTAAAAGCCGTTAATATTCCTACTGTTGAAGTGCATTTGACGGATATTAATAATAGAGAAGAGTTTAGAAAAAATAGTTATATAAGCCTATTTGCTACAAAAACTATTTGTGGTAAAGGTTTTGACGGATATAAAGAGGCTTTGGAGTTCTTTGCAAAATGAGAATGAGAAGAAAAGGTCATCTTTTTGAAAGACTTGATGACTGTAGTGAACATATTTTAGTTGTTGAAGATTATGATTTTTATAAAAAACCACCTAAAGAGAGAATAAATATTCTTGATTTACAAAAGGCTTTTGGTAATTCTAACCCTATCCATATGGAAATAGGTTCAGGTAAGGGTGGTTTTATTTATGAAATGGCAACAAAAAATCCTGACGTTAATTTTATTGCCGTAGAAAAAATAAGTAACGTTATTTTATCCTTAGCTGAAAGGTTAAAAGAAAAACCTCTTAAAAATTTAAGAATTATTAACTGTGGTGCTGAAAATCTTCTTTGTTATATTAAACCACACGTTTTAGAAAAAATTTATCTTAATTTTTCTTGCCCTTATCCAAAAAAGGGATATAAAAATCATAGATTAACAAACGAAAGATTTTTAACAATTTATAAACAAATTTTAGTGGATAAAGGGGAAATTCATCAAAAAACGGATAACCAAATTTTGTTTGAGTATTCTATTGAAACCTTTTCTCAAAATGGTTTTAAGTTAAGAAACGTTTCTTTAGATTTACATAATAGCGAGTTTGAGGGGAACATTATGACGGAATACGAAAAGATGTTTTCTGATAAAGGTTTGCCAATTTATAGGCTTGAAGCTTTTTTATAAAATAAAAGATTTACAAATTTTATTTTGGGTGCTATAATATTTAAAATTTTTACTTGACTTATGAGGTGTATAATGACAAGAAATTTAACTTTACTAACTGATTTATATGAACTTACTATGATGAACGGCTATTTCAAACAAAAAAAGTTTGATGAAATTGCTGTTTTCGATTTGTTTTTTAGACAACATAAGTTGATTACGTATTCTATTGCTTGTGGCTTAGAACAAGCTGTTGATTACGTTTTAAATCTACATTTTGATGATGAAGATATTGCTTATTTAAGAAATTTAAATATTTTTGATGAAGAATTTTTAGATTATCTTAAAAACTTTAAGTTCTCTGGTGATATTTACGCTGTTCCTGAAGGTACGGTTGTTTTCCAAGACGAGCCTATTTTGACTATTAAAGCACCTATCATTGAGGCGCAATTAGTTGAGGCTGCTCTTCTTAATATAATAAATCACCAAACGTTAATAGCAACTAAGTCTGCAAAAATCGCATTTGCGGCTAAAGACGATATCGTTATGGAATTTGGTTTAAGACGTGCGCAAGGTCCTGACGCTGGCATTTATGGAGCTAGGGCTGCCGTTATTGGTGGTTGCTCTTCAACTTCTAACGTGTTAGCTGGTAAAATGTTTGATATTCCAGTTGCTGGTACTCACGCACATAGTTGGGTTATGAACGCTCCTGATGAACTTACTGCATTTAAAAGCTATGCAGATATTTACCCAAACAACACGCTTTTGTTGGTTGACACGTTTGATACCTTAAAAAGTGGTGTTCCAAATGCTATAAAAACTTTTAATTACTTAAAAGAAAAAGGTTATAAGCCAAAGGGTATAAGATTAGACTCTGGCGACCTTGCATATTTATCAAAACAAGCAAGAAAAATGCTTGATGATGCAGGTTTTCCTGATACAATTATTTGTGCATCTGGTGACCTTGATGAAAGATCAATTCAATCGCTTAAAATCCAAGGCGCAAAAATTAACTCTTGGGGTGTTGGTACAAAACTAATTACAAGTGATGATATGCCATCACTTGGTGGGGTTTATAAACTTTCTGCAATATATAACGCTGACGGGGTTGAACAACCTAAAATTAAAGTTTCTAACAACGCTATTAAAATTACTAACCCTGGTTTTAAAAATGTTTATAGAGTTTATGATAAGACTACGGGTAAGGCTGAAGCAGACTTTATTTATTTGCGTTCAGAAGGCGATTACGACCAAACAAAACCGTTAAAATTAACCCATGCTATTGATAGATGGAAGCAAATTGAGTTTACTAATTATGAACTAAAGAAACTTCAACAAGATATCGTTATAAATGGTAAACTAGTTTATAAAATGCCTACTCTAAAAGAAATTAAAGAATACGTTAAAAAAGAACTTAATTCTTTTTGGGATGAATATAAAAGACTTGATAACCCTCATATTTATAAAGTTGACTTATCAGACGATTTATATGAATTAAAAACAAAAATGTTAAAAGAAGTGAGAAAGTAAGTGTTAACAAAGAAAAAATACTTAAAAAACGAAGTTCAAGAACTTTTAAATAAAAATAGTGCTGATTATGAGCAAGAGCTTTTATCTAAAAACGAGCTTATTTTGAATTTGAAAGAAGAAAATCGTAAATTAAGTATAGAACTTGACAACTTAAAACAAAAAGATGAATTAGTTTTGAAAACTTTAGCGTTAGCTGAAGAAAAGAAAAAAGAAACGGAAGAACTAATTCAAGAAAAATATGAGCTTGAAATTTCAAAGCTCAAGTTTTTCGTTTTAAAATGGCAAAAATATTTTGAATACTTACAAGAAAAATATCCTTATTACAAAATAAATCAAGAATTAAACGACTTAAAAGCAAATATTAATCTTATTTTTAATTCTGAAGAACAGTCAAAAGATAAAATTAAAAAGTTAGGTGCTTTAGTTAAGAACGACGTTGTTGCAACGACTAATTCGCCATTTAATCCTAAAGAAAAAATTGATGCGTTTATTCAAGCTGAAAATGGTTTTGATATAAATGAAGTGTTGAATCCAGGCGAACTTGATTTGGAGGACTTATGCAAAGAGTTAGGCTTAATGGATTAGTTAAAAACTGGAAAAGTTATATTTTTTGTTTAGTTCTTTGTTTGCTTGTTATAATTGATCAATTTACTAAACTTTATTTCCATGCAAATTTTACCGAAGGGGAAACCATAGTAATTATACCTGACTTTTTTTCTTTTACTCTTCATTTTAACGAAGGTGCTGCGTGGAGTTTTTTAGCAAATAAAGATTGGGGACAAATATTTTTTAAGATTTTAACACCTGTTGTTTTATGCCTATTTTTTGTATATTACGTTTTTACGGCAAAAAAATCAAAATGGGCAAGAACTTCTTTAATTCTTGTTTTTGCAGGAACTATCGGCAATTTTATTGATAGAATTTGTTTTTCATACGTTGTTGACTTTCTATCTTTCAAACTTTGGAATATAGATTTTTCTACTTTTAGTTTGTACCGTTTTTATTTTCCTGTATTTAATTTAGCTGATAGCTTTTTAGTCGTAGGGATGATAATGCTAATTATCCACTTATTATTTTTAGATAAGGACGCAATTTTTAGATTTAAGAAAAATGCAAAATAAAATTATTGTTGAAGAAAAATTTAATAAGTTTAGGTTAGACGTTTTTCTTGCTGAAAATACGGATATGACAAGGTCTTTTATACAAAAAATAATAAAAGAAGACCTTGTTTTTGTAAATGGAAAAAGTGCTGATAAAAAAACAGTTGTTAAAACTTTTGATGAAATTTGTTATCAAGTTCCTGAAGTAAAAACACTTGATTTAGAGCCAAAAGATATACCTGTTGAAATAGTCTATCAAGATGACGACTTAGCTGTTATAAATAAACCACAAGGTTTAACTGTTCACGCAGGTAACGGAACGAAAGGCTACACGCTTGTAAACGCACTTTTATTTAAGCTAGATAAACTTTCTGGTATAAACGGGGTTGTTAGACCAGGAATAGTACATAGAATTGATAAAAACACATCAGGGCTACTTGTCGTTGCAAAAAATGATAAAGCCCATCTATCACTTGCAAAACAAATTGAAGAAAAAAGCGCAAAGAGAACTTACGTTGCACTTTTAGAAGGTGTTTTGAAAGAGAATAGTGGAGTAATTGAAACGGAAATTGGTAGAAGTAGTAAAGATAGAACTAAAATGGCTGTTGTTAAAGTTGGTAGAAAGGCTATAACTAATTTTGAAGTTATAAAAAGATACCAAAATTACACGCTTTGTAAGTTTATGCTTCAAACTGGTAGAACGCATCAAATAAGAGTACACGCAAAATATATTGGGCATCCTGTTGTTGGAGATAAAGAATACGGTTATAAAAACCAAAAATTCAATTTAGAAGGGCAACTTCTTCACGCTTGTAAGTTGGAATTTGTTCATCCTACAACTAGTAAGAAAATGGCTTTTGAAGCGCCTATGCCAGATTACTTTAAAAATGTACTATCAAAAATAAAATAACTATTGACAAAGGGTGTTTTGGGTAGTAAAATCTATATAGTTGAATAAATCTTTAACGTTAGTACTTAGTGATGCTGACAAGATATTTATTTGTTTTAAAAGTGGCTATAATCTTGTCCGGCATAGGGCAAGATTTTTTATTTTATGTTAGAAACAATTTTATTAGATGAAATGGCAGTTGAACGTGCCTTAAAAAGAATATCGCATGAAATTATTGAAAGAAATAAAGGCGTTGATAACCTTGTTTTGATTGGCGTAAGAACTAGGGGCGTTCCTATGGCTGAAAAAATACGTTCAAATATAAATCTTTTAGAAAATGCAGATATTCCTTTTGGGAAATTAGATATAAAAATGTATCGTGACGACTTAACGGAAGTTTCTGAAATGCCGATAGTTAGTGATACTAATATACCATTTTCAGTTCAAGGTAAAGACGTTATTTTGTGTGATGACGTACTTTTTACTGGTAGAACGGTTAGGGCTGCTATAGAAGCTATTATGAGTTTAGGCCGTCCAAAATCAATTCAACTTGCTGTTTTAATTGATAGGGGACATAGAGAACTTCCTATTAGGGCTGACTACGTTGGTAAAAATATTCCAACGTCATTAAATGAGGTAGTAAGCGTTAAGTTTATGGACGTTGATGGCGTTCAAAACGTTGCGCTTAATAAAAAATAATAAAAATTTTTACAAAGGAGAAATTTATGAAGTTAGCTTACAATGTTAAAGACAAGCCAGGCTTATGGAAAACAATTGTATTTGCGTTTCAACAAGTACTTGCTATCCTAGCCGCAACTATCGTAGTACCTGTTATCATAAATAATGATGTTGACTTAAATCTTGTTAATCATATTTATCCTAAAATGAGTCAATCAGCAGCATTATTTGGTGCAGGTGTAGGTACAATTATCTACCTATTATTTACAAAATTTAGAAGCCCTGTATTCCTAGGTAGTTCATTTGCATTTATCGGTTCAATGTGTGCTGCGTTTGCAGGGGCTACTGCAACAACTATGGGAATGGGCTATTTAGGCTTAATTATTGGTGCTTTAATGGCGGGTTTAGTTTACGTTATTATTGCAGTAATCGTTAAGTTTGCAGGTACAAAATGGATTAATAAAGTTATGCCAGTTGCTGTTATTGGACCAACAGTTGCAGTTATTGGGTTATCACTAGCAAAGAATGCAGTTGGTGATTTGACAACTGGTGGATTAAAAGAAATAATTAATATTGATACCTTAATTAATGGTGAAATAATAAAAGTTCCAACAGCAGTTCCAGTTGCAAGTCCTTACGTTGCACTTATTTGTGGTTTAGTAACTTTAGCAACAGTTATTATTTGCTCAGTTTACGGTAAAAAGATGATGAAAATGATACCTTTTATTATAGGTATTTTAGCAGGTTATTTTGTAGCAACAATTTTTACAGTAATTGGTATATTAACAGAAACTACTGCACTTCAAGTTATTGATTTTTCTGTATTTGCAGAAATTGGAGATATAAACAATTGGGTGCCTAGTTTTACTTTTGTTGAGGCTATTAAAGGATTTGGACAAGTTACAAATTGGGGAACATATCTTTTAGCACTTTTCATTGCGTACGTTCCAGTTGCTTTCGTAGTATTTGCTGAACACTTAGCAGACCATAAGAACATCAGTTCAATTATTGAACAAGATTTACTTGAAAACCCAGGTTTACATAGAACACTTCTTGGTGATGGTGTTGGTTCAATGGCAGGTGCCTTCTTTGGTGGTTGTCCTAATACAACTTACGGCGAATCAGTTGGTTGCGTAGCAATTTCTGGTAACGCATCAGTTGTAACTATTATAACTGCTGCAATTATTTGTATAGTGGCATCATTCTTTGCACCATTTACAGTTTTCTTAAGAACAATACCTAACTGTGTAATGGGTGGTGTATGTTTTGCTTTATACGGCTTTATCGCAGTATCAGGCTTAAAGATGATACAAAAAGTTGACCTTAACGAAAACAACAACTTATTTACAGTTTCTGTTATCTTAATTGCAGGTGTTGGTGGAATGGCTGTTAACTTTGGTAAAGTAACAATCACTTCTGTTGCTTGTGCTTTAATTTTAGGTATTTTAGTTAACCTTTTAGGTAACATTAAATGCAAAAAAGCAAAAGTTGAAGAAAAAACTGACGCTGAATAATAATTAAAGGTAAATTAAAACTCTGCTTAGTAAAATAAGCAGAGTTTTTCTTTTTTAAGGCTAAAATTCTTTACAAAAGTTAAATAATATAATAAAATAAAAAGAAAAAAGGTGATATAAATGGCAAAACCGTTAGTGGCAATTGTAGGAAGACCAAACGTAGGTAAATCAACGTTTTTTAATAAGGTTGCCGGTAAAAAAATCTCAATCGTACAAAATATGCCTGGGGTAACTAGGGATAGAATTTATGCTGACGCAGAATGGTGTGGGCATTATTTTTCGTTGGTTGATACTGGTGGGCTTGAACTAAAATCAACGGATGAAATGTGGGGACACATTAAAAAGCAAGCAGAAATTGCTATTGATACAGCCGACGTTATTATACTTTTTACAGATGGTAAAGAGGGCTTAACACACGGTGATGAAGACGTAGCTATGAAACTTAGAAAGTCAGGTAAAAAAGTAGTTCTTGCAGTTAATAAACTTGAAAACTACGACCCTACTAAGTTATATGAATTCTATAACTTAGGTCTAGGCGAACCTTTTGGTATTTCTGCTGAACACGGTACTGGTATTGGTGATTTACTTGATGAAGTTGTTGCTGGGTTTGAAGGACTTGAAGAGGAAGAAGACGAAGACGTTTTAAAAATTGCAGTAGTTGGAAAACCAAACGCAGGTAAATCAAGTTTATGTAACAGAATTTTAGGGTTTGAAAGAACCATCGTTTCAGATATAGCAGGCACTACTAGAGATGCTATTGACACTCCGTTTACTTATAAAGATAAAAAATATCTTTTAATAGACACTGCTGGTGTTAGAAAAAAGAAAAAAGTAGAAGAAGATATAGAGTATTATAGCGTTGTTAGAGCGTTAGGTGCAGTTAGACGTGCTGACGTATGTATAATGATGATAGATTCTACCGAAGGGATTACTGAACAAGACGTAAGACTTTGTGGATATATTCACGAACAAGGTAAACCGTCTGTTATAGTTATGAATAAGTGGGATTTAGTTGAAAAGGATACTCATACTATAAATAAGTTTAATGAAAAGATGGAAGAAGACCTTAAATTTATGGATTATTTTAAGGCAATTTACGTTTCAGCAAAAACTGGTCAAAGAACGGAAAAGATACTTTCATTTGTAAATGAAGTTTATGAAAATGCAGGTAAACGTGTTACAACTGGTCAACTTAATGATTTAATACTTGACGCAGTTAGAACAAGTGAACCACCTTCAATGAACGGTAAGCGTTTAAAAATCTTTTACGCTACTGAAGTTTCAGTATATCCACCAACTTTCGTTTTATTTGTTAACGAAGCACCTTTAATGCACTTTTCTTACAAAAGATATCTAGAAAACGTTATTAGAAAGGCTTTTAACTTTGAAGGAACGCCTATTAGGATTATTGTAAGAGAGCAAGAAAAAGATGAATAATTATATAACACTTTTAATTTTAGCAATTTTTTCATACCTGCTAGGTAGCGTGAATTTTGCAATTATAATTTCTAAAATAAAAAATAAGGATATTCGTGACGTTGGTAGTGGAAATCCTGGCACGCTAAATATGAGTAGAAACTTTGGCTTAGGGCTTGGGCTTTTAACATTTTTTTTAGACGTGTTAAAAGGTGCGATACCAGCACTTGTTAGCTTTTTTATTTTTAGAAATAAGTTTGATGAAACAGGTTTATTTAATTTAAGCCACTTAGCAATATACGTTTGTGGTTTTTCAGCAATATTAGGGCATATTTATCCTGTATTTTTAAAATTTAAAGGTGGTAAAGGTATTGCAACTACGATAGGCGTGCTTTTGGTTTGTGAATGTACCGAAGGGCTTGCTTGGGCGATTGTTGCAGTAATGGCAATAGTTGCTGCAGTTGCCTTTATTTATATTACAGAATTTGGTGCAATGGGCTCTTTTATAGCAATAACGCCACCTGCAATATGTGGTGGAATAAGACTTTACTTATATTACGGCACGATAAAAGAAGTTTCTTGTTTTTATATAATTACTTCTTTAATTATACTTTTAATATGCTTTTTTACTTGGTTTGCACATAGAAAAAATATTGAAAGAATGCTTGCCGGGGAAGAACATCCAACCTCAATCAAACAACTTTTAGTTAAGGCTAAAAGCAAGAAAAAAAAGCAATTAAAAGAAAGTAAAACAATGGACAAGTAAATAACAACCTTTTTTACATAAACAACTAAAACCTCTCATATACTAAAAATGAAATATATGGGAGGTTTTTTCATGGAAAAGACAGAAAAATATAATATTTATCAAGATATAGTTTCGAGAACTAACGGAGATATATACGTAGGAGTTGTTGGCCCTTGTAGAACGGGTAAGTCAACGTTTATAACTAAATTTATGGAAAACTTGGTTATACCTAATATAACTAATAAGTTGCAAAAACAAATAGCATTAGATGAAATGCCTCAATCAGCAGAAGGTAAAACTATAATGACGTCAGAACCAAAGTTTATACCTGCGAATGCCGTTAAAATTCAAATTAAAAACAAAGTAACGGCAAACGTAAGACTAATTGACTGTGTTGGTTATCTTGTTGACGGGGTTTTAGGACATGAAGAAGATGGTAAAGCAAGACTAGTAAAAACCCCTTGGAGCGATAAAGAAATTCCTTTTGGTGAAGCTGCTGAAATTGGTACTAAGAAGGTAATAACAGAATATTCAACTATCGGAATTTTGGTTACAGCAGACGGCTCTTTTAGTGATATTGAAAGAGATGGTTATGAAAAAGCTGAAGAAAGAGTAGTAGAAGAATTAAAGACAACAAATAAACCTTTTATAATTATTTTAAATTCTAAAAATCCTGAATTAACTGAAACGGTAGAATTAAGAAATAGTTTAGAAGAAAAATATCAAGTTCCTGTTATATCATTAAACGTTGCTGAAATGAAACTTGATGATATTAACGGAATTTTAGAAAAAATTTTGTTTGAATTTCCTATGCAAAATTTTGACGTTGACCTTCCGTCATGGATGAAGGTTTTACCTGAAGATAGTGTAGTTATTAATGAAATTCTTTCTAAGGTAAAAGAAAGTTCTAAGAAAATGCGTAAAATGAGCGACTTTAACGAATTTTTAACAACTTTTGAAGAAAATGATAGATTTTTTTCTCCAGACCTATTAAACGTTGACTTAAGTAGGGGTGAAACTGCATATGAAATTAGGGCAAAACAAAACCTTTTTTATGAAGTATTAAGTGATGAGTGTGGAGAAAAAATTGATAATGATAAAGCGCTTATGGCGTACGTTAAATCTTTAACTGAAGCAAAAGAAAATTATGCAAAATTAAAAGATGCACTTAATGACGTGGAAGAAAAAGGCTACGGGGTAGTTTATCCTACGATAAAGGAAATGACTTTAGAAGAACCAGAGGTTGTTAAACATGGTGGTAAATACAGTTTAAGATTAAAAGCATCAGCCCCAAGCTTACATATTATGAAAGTTGACGTAAATGCTGAAGTTTCTCC
>SVHJ01000003.1 GCA_015055835.1 Clostridiales bacterium
TTTAATTGTAAACAATTAACAAACCTTAAGCAAGTAGTATATTTAGAAACGACAAGATTTGTTAAAAAGATGACAAGATTTGTTAAATACTTTTTTAAAAAAATAACTAAATTCACTCCCCCTATTTTTTACAAAAAAAAGACCTGAAAATTAACTTTCAGGTCTTTATAAATTATTACTTAATTAGTCTTTAATAGTAATTTTACACTTACCAATATATGAACGGTAAATACCCTTTCTGTTCCATCTACTGTAAACGAAGTAGAAAGTTTCACCATCGTTTTCTACCCATCTTTCGTTTAAGTACGCACCGTAAAGGTTTGGTGCGTCAGTTGGGAATAAAATTGCTTGTGGTTCGCTCCAAATACCAGCGATATCGTCAGCACATCTAACGCAAATTGGATTTCCTTTTGGAAGTGCGTGACTAAAGTATGACATAACCCATTTTTTAGCAAATTTGTTGTAAACTACTGATAAGTTTCTGCAAGGTTCTTTAACGATAAAGCAAGCTTTGTTGTTATCTTTATCCCAAGTTTGGTTTTCAACTGAAGTTAGGTATTCATAAGCGTCAAAATCTTCAAAGTTTTCCTTCTTAACTCTACCAAGTTTAATACCTTCGTTACCAAAGCCGTAACCACCACGACCAAATACGTAAATATATCCATCTCCTCCGTCAATTGGGAAGATTTGAGTGAAGTGGTATGCTTCATGCTTTTTCATATCGATATCAAAAGTTTCTTCATCGTTGATGCTTTCTTTATCAATATCAAGGTTAACTACCTTTTGAAGAATTTCAGGTGGGTTACCAGTACCTTTAATACTTCTACCTTCAGCGTGGTCAACCCAAGTTAAGTTAGGAAGTCTTTTCCAAGTAATACCACCGTCAGTTGACTTAATGCAACCACCGTAGTTATTAACGTCTTCATTAACTACGCCGTCAGTAATTCTTGACATATAGAACGCGTAAATTGCGTCGTTTACAATAATACCACCAGTATAAATTTTAGTAGTTTCACCGTCTAATGATTCGTGTAAACTAAGTAGTGGGTTTTCAGCAGGAGCATCTGATTTAAAACCTTCTTTCGTCCAGAAACCATCTAACTTTAAGTTGTCACTTAAATCATAGTCTGTAGTTAATGCTATTACACCACTACGCCAGTTGTTAGTACCGTCAAACTTACCCATTTCATCACTAAAAGTGTCGCCAAAAAGTAAGAACGTTCTGTTGTTTTTATAGTCGTTTATAGAGATACCTAAGTCAGTACCACCTACTTCGTTACGTTTTAAAGTGTCGTTTCCTGCATCATCATTATCACAAATAAATGAGCCGATAATTTCAGCATGATTAAAGATAACTTCTCTTTTTTTATTTTCCATAACTTCTCCTTCTACTAGGTATTTAACCTAAAAAATCCTATTTAATTATATTGATATTATATCTTATATATAAATTATTGTCAATTAGTGTTTCAAAAAACAACAATTTAAAAAGTCTATTTACCTGCGTTTAAATCTACCATATCAATAGTTGCTTTTGCAATATATGAACGGTAAGTATTGTTGTCTGGTTCGTAAAAGTCAGTAGTTTTATCATCAGTAAATCTAATATATCTACTATATACAAAATAGAAAGTTTTTCCGTCTTCTTCAACCCATCTTTCATTTAAATAACCACCATATAAACCGTTAGTTTCCCCAGCGTTTTCAATTAAAGTTATAGGTTTACTCCAACCTGATGTTAGTTTTGAAGAATAAGAAACAACAAGTGGTGCACCACTACCAGTTGTACAGTCAAGGTAAGACATTACCCACTTATCAATATACTTATTGTAAACGATAGACATATTTGAAAGTGGTCTATTTACTATAAACACAGCCCTTTCTGGGTCGCTTACCCAACGTTGACCGTCAGGACCAACACCTGCATAATATTCATACTTTGAAAAATCTTCAAAGTCTTCTATTTTTACTCTACCAAGTTTAATACCAGAAGTTCTATATCCACCACGGCCAAGTATATAAACGTAACCGTCGCCATTACCCATTATTGGATATATTTGAGTAAAATAATATGCTTGTCTATTTGTAATATCAACAGCATCTTCAACGTAAGTTCCATCGATATCATAGTTAACTAATTCTGCTATTTTTTCAGCACTAGTACCTTCACCAGAATTACCACCTTCAGTTGGGTGAGTGTTTCCTTCAGAGTGGTCAACCCAAGTTAAGTCCCACACTCTTTCCCAAGTAGTACCACCGTCAGTTGATTTAATACAACTGCCGTAGTTGTTTGAGTCTTTACGTTCTGGTTGAGTGTTTCCAAGACTTCTTCTTGAAACGTAGAAAACGTAAATTGTATCGTTAATTTCTATACCACCAGTATAAATTTTAGTAGTTTCTCCACCAACTCTAGTTACAACGTCATTTTTAATTTCATCCTTTTCTTGCGTTCTATGAGGACTCCAAAGTGGACTTTCAGCAACTGCGTTATCTAAAAAGCCTTCTTGCGTCCAAAAACTGTCAAGGGATAAATTATCACTTAAATCATAATCGGTTGATAAACCAATTACACCAGAACGCCAGTTATTTTTTCCTGTAGCAAAGCCGTATTCATCTGCAAAAGTATCACCAAAAAGTAACAACGTTTTATCATTGCTTAAATTTACAGAAATACCTAAATCTGTTCCACCTACCTCAAAACGAGTAACCGTATCATTTCCTGCGTCGTCATTTTTTGCAAGGAAAGAACCTATTGTTTCTGCCTTGTTAAAAGTTATTTGCCAATTTGGTTCAAGTGGAGGTTCTGGTTCAGGTACAACCGGCACCTCTGGCGTACAACCAACGATGGCAAAAGTTATCAAGAATAAAATCACCGAAAACAAGGTACAAATTAATTTTTTCATTTTTTCCACCTATATATTTTTATCTTAAATATTCTACCATAACTTGCAAACTAAACAAAACAACTTTAAGACATTATATTTCACAATGCGAAATATTGTTTCACTTTGTGAAACAATCACTAATAAAAAAGACCTGAAAAAATCAGGCCTTTTAATGCTTTATTTAATTAAGAATTAAGCTTGAGGAGCTGTTCTGTCTACCGTTGCTTTTGCAATGTATGAACGGTAAGTGTTTGAGTTCTTAATCCATCTACTATATACGAAGTAGTAAGTTTGACCATAGTTTTCAACCCACATTTCATTTAGGTATCCACCGTAAAGGTTAGTTGTTTCACCACTATTCTTTAGTAGAGGAGTTGGTTCACTCCAGTTAAGCATATCGTTTGAATATGAAATTACTAGTGGAGCGCCTGAACCTTCTTTACAGTCAAGGTAAGACATTACCCATTTATTGATATATTCGTTGTAAACAACTGACATATTAGAAAGTTTTCTTTCTTCTACCATTACAACGTCGTCAGCGTGTTCAATACCCTTTTCCCAAACGCCACCGTTTTCTTTGCTTGTCAAATATTCGTATTCAGCAAATACTTCAATATTTTCTTCTTTAACTCTTGCTAAAGCAACACCTGAACTTCTGTATCCACCACGACCGAACATATAAACGTAACCGTCACCACCATATACTGGTAAAATTTGTGTAAAGTGGAAACCTACACGCTTGTTGATATCCATATCAACGCCGTTTACGATATTATTTTCGTCAGCAATATTATAACCTGCATCTTCACCAATAATTTCTTGATTTACAAGTTCTTGAATTGCTACTGCATGTGTTCCTGACCAAATAACTTGACCTGATGACTTTCTATCATCATAACCAAATTTAGGGTGGAAATATCCTGCATCCCAAGCGTCGTCTGAAGTATCGCCATTTTGCCATGCTTCACTAACGCCGTGGTTTGCCCAAGTTAAATCCCATACTCTTTCCCAAGTAAGACCACCGTCTTCTGACTTAATACAACCACCGTAGTTGTTGTAGTTTGGACGACATTCTTTCTTTTCTTGTTCGTGTCTTGATACGTAGAATGCGTAAATAACGCCGTTTACTTCAACACCACCGGTGAAAATCTTTGTAGTTTCGCCTTCACCTTCAGTATCGCCACGAGAGAAAATAATTGCTTCTGCCATTTCCCCTGCTTCATAGTTTGTTTGTGATTTAAAACCATTACTTGTCCAGAAAGAATTTAAAATTAAATTGTTTTCTAAGTTATAGTCTTGTGTTTTAGCAATTACGCCACAACGCCAGTCACCTACACAGTATTGGCTTTTAAATGTATCACCAAAAAGTAATAAAGTGTATGGTTCGCTACCTGATTTTACGTTTACTGATATACCTAAGTCAGTACCACCTACGTTAACTCTGTTTAAAGTATCGTTACCAGCCTTATCGTTATCACAAATAAATGAGCCTATAACTTCTGCTTTATTGAACGTTGGAATCCAATCGATATCCGTATCATCTTCAATAGTTGGTGCTTTTGCGCTTTCTTTATAAGTTTCAAAGTTAATACCTTGTGGAGTTGGTTCTGGGTTGTCGCAACCAACAAAAGCAAAACAAGTTAATAACATTGTAAGTGATGCTAATGCACAAACTACTCTTTTCCAATTCTTCATTGCAAAAATCTCCTTATACATAATTATTTATGTAGTGATTATAACACAAATTAAAAATAATAACAAGCATAGAACGACAAAATGTTTTATTTTTTTAAATTTAATAAAAAAAACAAGTAAAAAATTTTGCCATCTTTAAGCAATTATGCCTTTTTGTTTTGCAATAAAAAAATACTGCAGAAAAGTCGTTCTTTTCTGCAGTATTTTTTGGTGGAGATGCAGGGACTTGCACCCTGGTCTTAAATGCTTCAAATCAGTTTTCTACATTTTAGTCGATAATTTATCCTCTTAAAAAGTTCAGCCACCGACAACTAACACTTTTTCGCAGGTTAATTAGAACCTTTATAAAGCCTTAACCACAACTATATAAAAGTACCCTATCTAGGTTGATGCCCAGTTTAACCCAATAGGCGAAGTTAAAAAGGACATGCTGCGTTAATTAGGCAGCAAAAGCAAGCTTATTATTGTTTGCATTTAAATTTAAGTTTCCGTTTTTACGTAGCCGAGCCTACGAATGCTTACTGAAAATTCACACCCAATCGAATCTAAAACACCCCCGTGTTAAAAACCACGATTGGTGGTTTTTAGTTTTTATTCTAACGTAAACGGCGTTACTTGGTAAACGTAATAATTTAACCAGTTTACGTACATTAAGTTTGCCGTTGACTTCCATCTCATATTGATTTCGTTTGGATTGTCTTCAACGTAATAGTTTTCAGGTGGGGCTGTATTTAATCCCCTTTCCCTATCTCTTTCGTATTCTAATTTTAAGGTATCTCTATCATATTCAGCGTGGCCTGTAATAAAAATGAACTTATTGTCCCTTGATTTCATTATTGCTGGACCAGCCTCTTTTGAAGATGATAGTAAAATTACGTCCTTACACGCTTTTACGTCCTCAATCTTAATAGTGGTATATCTTGAATGTGGCATATAAAATCTATCGTCCGTACCACGAAGAAGTGGTTCGTGTCTTGTTAGTTTTTTATGCTTATATACACCGAAAAGTTTTTTAGGTAAAGCGTATTTAGGAATACCATAATAATAGTATAAAGCGGCTTGTGCGCCCCAACAAATAAATATAGTGCTTGTTACGTTGTTTTTGGCAAAGTCAAAAATTTGCTCTAACTCTTTCCAGTAGGCAACGTCTTCAAATTCCATATTTTCAACTGGTGCACCCGTTATTATCATACCGTCAAACTTTTTGTTCTTAATTTCACTAAACGGTTTATAAAAACGTTCTAGGTGTTCGCTTGGAGTGTGCTTGCCTTTATACGTTTCCGTTCCGATTAAAGTTAAGTTTATTTGCAAAGGAGAATTAGACAAAAGTCTCATTAGTTGCGTTTCTGTTACTTCTTTTGTTGGCATTAAGTTTAATATCGCAATTTCAATTGGTCTTATGTCTTGTGTGAACGCTCTTTTTTCGTTCATTACAAATATTTTTTCTTCCCTTAGCACTTTATATGCTGGTATGTCTTTTGGTATTACTATAGGCATATTTTTATCCTTTTAATCTAAATTTTTTCTAATGCTTGTTTTACGTCTTCAATTAAGTCGTCAACATTTTCAATACCACAAGAGTATCTAATTAAAGTTGCAGGTATACCTGCTTCTTCAAGTTGTTTGTCAGTTAATTGACGGTGCGTTGCGTTTGCTGGGTGTAAACAACAAGTTCTTGCATCGGCAACGTGTGTTTCAATTGCGGCAATTTTTAAGTTTTTCATAAATTCGTTCGTCTTTTCTCTTCCACCCTTTACTGAAAAACTAAGTACGCCACAAGAACCGTTTGGTAAATATTTTTGACCTAATTCATAATATTTATCGTTCTTAAGCCCACAATATCTTACCCATTCAATTTTTTCGTGACTTTCTAAGAACTCAGCCATTTTTAATGCGTTTTCTGAGTGGCGTTTAATTCTTAAATGTAAACTTTCTAAACCAAGGTTGATGTAAAATGCGTGTTGTGGAGATTGGATTGAACCAAAATCCCTCATAAGTTGAGCAGTTGCTTTTGTTATGAACGCACCCTCTAACCCAAATCTTTCAGTATAAGTTACACCGTGGTAACTGTCGTCTGGTGTACATAATCCTGGGAATTTATCTGCATATTTGTTCCAGTCAAATTTACCACCGTCAATGATTGCACCACCTACGCTTACACCGTGGCCGTCAATGTATTTAGTAGTTGAGTGGGTTACGATATCTGCGCCCCATTCAATTGGTCTACAGTTAATTGGTGTTGCAAAAGTGTTGTCAACGATTAGTGGAACACCGTGTTTATGTGCAACTTTTGCAAAAAATTCAATGTCAAGTACTGAACAAGAAGGGTTTGCAATAGTTTCACCAAATACTGCTTTTGTGTTTGGTCTAAACGCTTTGTCAAATTCTTCTTCAGTTATATCTGATGGAATAAAGGTAAAATCAATACCCATTTTTTTCATCGTTACGTTGAAAAGGTTAAAAGTACCACCGTAAATTTCTGCTGATGCGATTACGTGGTCGCCTGCATTTGCTATGTTAAAAATTGAAAAGAAGTTTGCTGCTTGTCCTGATGAAGTTAACATACCTGCAGTACCACCTTCTAATTCGCAAAGTTTTGCGGCAACTAGGTCGTTGGTTGGGTTTTGAAGTCTTGTATAAAAATAACCATTCGCTTCTAGGTCGAAAAGTTTGCCCATTTCTTCGCTGGTGTCGTACTTAAAAGTTGTGCTTTGGTAAATAGGTATTTGTCTTGGTTCGCCGTTTTTTGGAGTGTAGCCCCCTTGAACGCAAATGGTTTCAATTCTCTTTTTTGACATTTTGATTTCTCCTTAAAGTTTATCTATATTCTTTTATTTCTCTATCTGCTTTACGCATTAAATCTTTTTCTTTTAACGTTTGTTTTTTATCAAAGGTGTGTTTACCTTTGCAAAGCCCAAGTTCAATTTTAATAAGTGCACCACTAAAATACATTTTAAGTGGTATTAAGGCATAACCCTTTTCACTCATTTTGCCTTTTAGCCTAAAAATTTCTTGTTTGTGAAGAAGAAGTTTTCTATCCCTTTTGGCATCACGACTATTAAAGCCACCCGACTTTTCATACACGGCTATATGCGCGTTTTTTAAGTAAACAGCACTACCAGAAATAAGACAAAAACTGTCTTTTAAATTGACACTACCAAGTCTTATAGACTTAACTTCAGTCCCTTCTAAAACTATTCCTGCCTCTATACTTTCTTCTATAAAATATTCGTGTTTTGCCTGCCTGTTGACAGTAATAATTTTATCTTCCATCTTCTAAAAATCCACTATATTTTATTATACAATAAAAAATATTGTTTGTAAATATTTTTTTACTCTACTAAAAGGAATTCTGCCCTTTTATTTCCGTAATCTACACCTGCAACCTTTATTTTTACTTTGTCGCCAAGTTTATACTTATTCTTTTTGTTTGAAAGAGTGTACGTTTTTTCATCAAAAATGTATCTACCACCTTTTAACACGTTTAGTCTAACAAACCCTTCTACCGTGTTTTTAAGTTCAACGAATATTCCAAAGTTTGTTACGCCACTTATTATACCTTCAAACTCTTCGCCTATTTTGCCACTCATATACTGAATTTTATAATAGTCGTCAACGGCGCGTTCTGCATCAATTGCGTTTCTTTCCTTTTTAGAAGATTCGTTTGACGCTGTATAAACAAAAGTACCAAATCTTTCTTCTAAGTCCCCTTCTCCATCTAAAAAGGCTTTTATTATTCTATGAATAACTAAGTCAGGATATCTTCTAATAGGTGAAGTAAAGTGACAGTAATGTTCACTTGAAAGTCCAAAATGTCCTACGTCTTCAGGCGAATATTTTGCTTTTTGCATTGAGCGTAGCATTACTCTATTTACTAAAAAGAATTTTTCATCTCCCTCAAGTTTTTTAAGTAACGCATTAAAATCACTAGGAAAAACCTTGTTCTTCTTAAACTTAACTACAATTCCTAAACCTTTTAAAAACTCTAGGAATTTGTTTAGTCTTTCTTCTTCAGGTCTTTCGTGTATTCTATAAATAAACGGCTTTTCTAAATAGAACATATATTCTGCAACCGTTTCGTTTGCGCATATCATAAACTCTTCTATTATTTGATTAGAAAAGTTCCTTTTATATTCTTCAACAAAAATTTCTTTTTTATTTACTACTATTTTACTTTCTTTTACGTCTAAATTTATGCTACCCTTTTTGTCCCTTTTATTAACAAAAATTTTAGCAAGGGTTTCCATATCTTTTATTAAAGGAAGTATCTCTTCATATTGCGTACAAAGGTCTTTGTCGCCATCTAAAATGAGCCCGACCCTTTCATAAGTCATTCTTCTTTTTGACCTTATTACACTTTTAACTATTTTTCTATCAACAACTTCGCCGTTAGCGTCAACTTCCATCATACAAGAAAGGGTTAACCTATCTTGGTTAGGTCTAAGTGAGCAAAGGTCGTTACATAGTACGTTTGGTAGCATTGGTATAACCATTTCGGGAAAATACACGCTTGTCCCACGAGAATACGCCTCTTTATCAATAGGATCTCCTTCCTTTACGTAATGGGTTACGTCTGCTATATGAACGCCAAGTAAATAGTTGCCGTTTTTAAGTTTTTCAACAGAAATTGCATCGTCAAAGTCCTTTGCATCTTCCCCGTCTATTGTGATTATGACTTTATCTCTAAAATCTTCACGATTTTTTATTTCTATTTCATCAATTTCTTTTGAAATTTGTTTTGCGTAGTCAACAACTTTTTTAGGAAAAACAAGTGGTAAATTAAAGGTTTTTGCAATACACTTTACTTCAGTTTCTTTTTCAAATTGTTTACCTAAAACCTCTTTTATTTCCCCCTCTGGATTTTGTTTTTTGGGATATGAAGTTATTAAACAAACAACTTTATCCCCAGTTTTTGCAACGTTAATTTTTTTGTGAGGAATAAATACGTCGTTTGAAAAACGATTATCGTCAGGTACTACGAAACCACCTGATTTTGAAGTGTGAAAAGTGCCTACTAATTCCTTTACACCCCTATCTAAAATTTTAACGACTTCTGCACTTTCAGAGTGGCCTTTTCTAAAAAGTTTTTTAGCCAAAACCACGTCGCCGTGAAGAGCGCCGTTTAAATCTTTATGAGAAATAAAAAAATCGTTCTTTTCCCCCTCTACTTCTAGAAAGGCAAAACCTCTTTCATTTCCTATTATTTTTCCTTTAAAAACATCAACTTTTACCATAAATTTCCCTAAAAAACAAAACAGCGATCCCTTTAGGAACCGCTGTTAGATAAACCCTTTGATTACTTTTGTAAAAGTAATAAAATATAGAACACAATACTTAATACTGCTAAAATGATGTAACATACTGTTGTTAACTTCTTCATTTTGCTTTCAAAAGTCTTGCCCTTGTTCTTTTCAAAGAAAGTTTCACTAGTGCCACCTAACGCACTTATTCCTGATGAATTACCTGGTTGAATTAGTACTACGAAAATAATAAATAAAGCACATATTGCCATAACTACTAATAACACAATCTTGATAATTGGGATAATCGCCCAAAAACCACCAATTTGGTCGTTTGCTAACATATTATACATTAATCCGTTCATAACGTCCTCTCTACATAACTTTTATTTTCAAATCTTCGTTATTATAGCACATAAATTTGAATTTTACAACTGTTTTTTGATATTTTTTACTTTGTAATTAAGGTTTTACCTTCCATTTCCTTTGGAAGTTCTACGTTCATTACCTCAAGCATAGTTGGTGCTATATCTGCTAATATACCATTGTCCCTTAACTTTACGTCCTTAAATTTATCGCCAATTAGAATAAATGGTACTTTATTTGTTGTGTGTGCAGTAAATGGAGAACCGTCTTCATCTATCATTTTATCTGCATTTCCGTGGTCTGCAGTAACTAATGCAGTTCCACCTAATGAAAGTATCTTCTTTATAACTTTATCAATACAAGCATCTACCGTTTTTACAGCGTTTATTGCCGCGTCCATAATTCCCGTATGGCCAACCATATCACAGTTTGCATAGTTTAAAATTACTACGTCGTATTTACCTGAATCAAGTTTTTCTAAAACTCTATCCGTAACTTCAACGGCACTCATTTCTGGTTGTAAATCATAAGTTGCTACTTTTGGAGATGCAATTAACTCTCTATCTTCGTTTTCATTAGCCTTTTCTACACCACCGTTAAAGAAGAAAGTTACGTGCGCATATTTTTCCGTTTCAGCAATACGAAGTTGCGTAAATCCCTTTTTAGATAAGTATTCCCCTAAAGTATTATTTAATACTTGTGGCTTAAATGCAATTTTTACGTTTGTAAAAGTTGCGTCGTATTGCGTAAAACATACGTAAGTTGGATTTACAAAACCAGTTTTTCTTTCAAAACCAGTAAATTCCTTTTCGCTCATTGCTCTTGTAATTTCTCTTGCTCTATCAGGACGGAAATTATAGAAAATTATAGAATCGCCTTCTTCTATTAAAGCAACTGGCTTTCCATCTTCTATTATGTTACAAGGTAGCATAAATTCATCAGTTACACCGTTTTTATAAGAATTTTTAACGTATTCTATAGCATTTAAAGCCTTTTCGCCGTTACCGATTGTTAACATATCGTAAGCCTTTTCTACTCTTTCCCAACGGTTATCTCTATCCATAACGTAATATCTACCACAAACTGATGCAATTTTGCCTACGCCTTTAGCGTTTAATTCATTTTCAAGTTTTTCAATAAATTCAGCACCTGAAGTTGGTGGAACGTCTCTACCGTCTAAGAAACAGTGAACGTAAACTTCTTTTAATCCTTTCTTTTTTGCTAGGTCTAAAAGCGCAAAAAGATGTGTTAAATGGCTGTGTACGCCACCATCTGAAAGCAAACCGTATAAGTGTAACTTTTTACCATTTTTAATTGCGTTATCTACTGCGTAGTTAAGTTCTTCATTTTCAAAAAAGTCGCCGTCTTTTATTGACTTTGTAATTCTAGTTAATTCTTGATAAACTATTCTACCTGCGCCCATGTTTAAGTGACCAACTTCACTATTTCCCATTTGACCTTCAGGAAGACCTACGTCAAGCCCACTAGCGCCTAGTAAAGTACTAGGATAGTCATTCATATATCTTTTTACGTTTTCTGAATTAGCCATTGCAATTGCATTACACGCTTTGTCATCACAAATAGCGTAGCCATCCATTATTAATAAACAAACTGGTCTTGTTTCCATATCTCTTTCCTTTTTTTATTCGTTAGTTTATATTATATAATTAAATTTTGTTAAAAGCAAGGAAATTAAATATATTAAAAGAAAAAAGGAACGAAGTATTTTCTCCGTCCCTTATTATCTTAAACATTGAATTTATTTATCTTGATAATTGATAATTTTTGAGAATTCTTTAGCGTCTAAACAAGCTCTACCGATAAGACCACCGTCAATACTATCCATAGCCATAAAATCGGCAAAGTTAGAACTATTTACACTTCCACCATATTGAATTCTAACAACGTCGGCAGCTTCTTCGCAGTACTTTTCTTTTATAACCTCTCTAATAAACGCACACATTTCTTCTGCTTGTTCTTTTGTTGCAGGTTTAATACCGTTAATTGCCCAAACAGGTTCGTATGCTATTACTACTTTTGAAATATCTTCAATATCTTCAAGCACTTCAAGAAGTTGAATTTTTATATAACTTTTTGCATCTCTATTTCTTCTTTCTAACGTTTCGCCAACACAAACGATTGGTGTAATACCGTTTTTAACTGCTTGAACAGCCCTCATGCCTATTTCTCTACATTTTTCGCCAAACACTCTCTTTCTTTCACTATGTCCAACGATAACGTATTTAACGTCAAAATCTTTAAGCATTTTTGCGCTTACTTCGCCCGTTAAAGCCCCTTCGTCTTCCCAAGAAACATTTTGTGCACCTAAAGTAATATTAGTACCTTTTATTAAAGGTTGCACTACGTGTAAAAGTGGAAATGGAACACAAACTACTATATCCGAAGTTGCATCTTTTACTAATGGAATTAGTTCTTCAACTAGTTTTCTAGCCTCTTCTGAATTTTTGTACATTTTCCAGTTACCAACTATTATTGGTTTTCTCATTTCATTTCCTCCTTGTTTAATTATTTTTATTTTTTTATTAGAAATTATTCTTTTTCGTTTAGGCAAGCAATACCTGGTAATACTTTACCTTCAAATAATTCAAGTGATGCACCACCACCAGTTGAGATGTGCGTCATCTTATCAGCAAAACCAAGTTCTGCTACTGCAGCTGCACTATCACCACCACCTATAATAGTTGTTGCATCAGTTTCAGCAAGCGCTTTAGCAACTGCAATTGTACCACCTGCTAAAGTTGGGTTTTCAAATACGCCCATTGGTCCGTTCCAAATAACTGTTTTTGCAGTCTTAACAGCATCAGCGTAAAGTGCTTGAGTTTTTTCACCAATATCAAGACCCATTTCATCTGCTGGCATTTCTTCTACTGCAACGTTCTTAACTTCAATTTCTGCATCAATTGGATCAGGGAAACTTTTTGCTACTATCGTATCAACTGGAAGATAAAGTTTTTTATTTAAACTTTCTGCTTTCTTTATCATATCCAAACAGTAGCCAATTTGTTCATCATCTACTAATGATTTACCAACGTTTAAGCCCTTTGCTTTTAAGAAAGTATATGCCATACCACCACCGATAATTAAAGTATCGCACTTTTCAAGTAAGTTTGAAATAACCTTTAACTTATCAGCAACCTTTGCGCCACCTAATACTGCTACGAAAGGTCTAACTGGTCTTTCTAATGAATCAGCCATTACTGAAAGTTCCTTTTCAATTAAGAAACCACAAACTGCGTCTTTAACGAAACCGTATTCAACGATTGCTGCAGTTGAACCGTGTGAACGGTGTGCAGTACCGAATGCGTCGTTTACGAATACGTCACAGTAAGATGCAAGTTTTTTACAGAATGCTTCATCTCTCTTTTCTTCGCCTGCTTCAAAACGAGTGTTTTCAAGTAAAACTACTTCGCCATCTTTAACTTCAGCAACTGCTTTATCTGCAGATTCACCGATAACGTCGGTTGCGAATACTACTTTTTGACCTAAAATTTCGCTTAATCTATCTGCAACAGGTTTTAAAGTGTATTTCATATTTACTTGTCCCTTAGGTTTACCCATATGTGAACATAAAATAACTTTTGCCCCGTTTTCAATTAAATATTTAATTGTAGGAAGTGCGCCGTTAATTCTGTTTTCATCAGTAATAACCCCATCCTTCATAGGAACGTTAAAGTCAACTCTAACTAAACATCTTTTGCCTTTTACGTCAATATCTCTAACTGACTTTTTGTTCATAAATCATTGCCTCCAATTTTTGAAAAAAATTTTTTTGTTTTTACGCTAAAATTATAATCTTTTATTTTAATAATGTCAATAGTATTATACTCAAAAAATTTAATTTTTATTGTACTTTTTGTATTCAAATGACAAAAAATGAACTTCTTATTGGTTTTTAAAATTAAAAAAAGAGAGGTTTAATTTTAACCCTCTCTTTTTATCATTTAATACTTCAAAATACTAAAACCTACGTTGGTAATATGGTCGCCTATTCTTTCTAAGTTTGAAATGGCTTGTAAGAATATTGAACCAACGTCTGGAGAACATTCGTCTTGACGAAGTCTTTCAATATGTTTTGCCTCAAGATTAACGCTAATTTCATCAATACTTTCTTCTATTTTATTAATTTCATCAAGTAACGTTCTATCAGCATTTTCAAAAGCCGTCATTGCTTTATCCATTAGGTCGTTAAGTTTTGACTGAATATCTTTAAGTTCGTCAATGGCTTGTGTAGAAAGTTCACTATCAATATCTTTTAACTTAAAGGCATATTCCATAATGTTTTCAGAATAGTCGCCTATTCTTTCAAGGTCGCTTACTACGTGATAGTATGAACCTATTCTTTTTTCTTCGTTGGTTAAACCATCTTTCGCCATTATCTTTGTTAAGAAAGCCGTTATTTTACCGTTTAGGTAGTTAAGCGTTTCTTCGTTTTCTTTTAGCGTATTTTCATCATCAAATTTCTTGTCAAGTAAAATGCCTAAAGATAAATTTAAGTTTTCTTTTGCAAGTCCTGCCATCTTTACTATTTCCGTTTTAATTTGGTTTGCGGCAATAGTTGGAGTTTGTAAAATACGGTCGTCCAATGAGAAAACTCTTTTCTTTTGGTCTTTCTTATCTGGAACAAGTTTTTCTGCCATTTTTACTAATATATTTGTAAATGGTAGTAAAATTAAAGTTGTAATTACGTTAAATATTGTGTGGAAGTTTGCTATCATTCTTCCTGGATCTGTCGTGAAACTTATGGTTTCCATAATTGGTTCAATATGGTCTTTAAATATCCAAAGTGGAATTGTAAAGATTATACAACCTAAAGTGTTAAACAATATGTGAACGATTGCAGTTCTTCTTGCGTTTGAGTTTGTTCCTACACTAGAAATTAAAGCAGTTACACAAGTACCGATATTTGAACCTAATATAATAAATATTGCGTTGTCAAAGGTTATTGCAGAGCCTAACGCTATTAAAATACCCGTTACGGCTGCTGAACTTTGAATTATACCCGTTACGGCTAAACCTATTAAAATAAGTAGTAACGGAAAGGCGTTGCTTTGAAGAACGTCTCTAAAGAAAGGAAGAATTGTTGCTTTATTACTAGGATCTTCATAAACAATTTGTTCAATTGACATACCGGTTATTTCTAAACCGATAAATATCATACCAAGTCCTAAGAAAATTATACCTATCTTTTTTAACCTGTCTTTCTTGCAGAACAAATCAAAACCCATACCGATAGTTGCAACAAGAGCGGCAATTGCCGTTATGTTTAATTTGCCTATATTACTAAACGATAGTATTTGCGCAGTTATGGTTGTACCTATATTTGCACCCATTATTACCGTTGTAGCCTGAGCAAGCGTCATCAACCCTACGTTAACGAAACCTACAAGCATTACCGTCGTCGCTGAACTACTGTTTATAATTGCAGTTACTATAGCACCTACGCCAACACCAGCAAACTTGTTGTTAGTCATTTTGCCAAGTAACTTTCTTAAATTGTTACCGGCTAACTTTTCAAGATTGTCCCCCATAATTTTCATACCAAACATTAGTATAGCTACGCCACCTAGTATGAAAAATATGTTATCGTATAAAGTACTTCCCATCTCTTTTTCCTTATTTTTTAATTTGGTAAAAAAGCCTTCTAAACTTTCCTACGATATAATTTTACATTTTTTATGAAAATTTTGTCAACTGTTTTTAATTAACTAATCTTATATTTTTTATTATATTACTATTGTAAAAAACTTAAAAAAGTGGTATTATGATTTTTAGGAGAAAAATTATGAAGTCTTTAAAGTATTTGTATAGAATTGGAAGAGGTCCTTCTTCTTCACACACTATTGGTCCTTTTAACGCAGGGACTATGTTTAAAAACCTATACCCTTCTGCTGATAATTTTAAGGTTATTTTATACGGCTCACTTGCTAAAACGGGTAAAGGTCATATGACTGACCTTGTACTAAAAGAAGTGTTTGAAAATAAGGTGGAAATTGTTTTTGATGAGATTACTGAAACTAAAGAACATCCTAACACTTTAGACCTTTTTGCTTATAAAGAAAATGAACTTTTAGGTAGTTTGAGGGTCTTTTCCGTTGGTGGTGGTGAAATTCAAATTCAGGGGCAAAAATTACCTGAGCAAAAGGAAGTTTATCCACTTAATTCTTTTGATGAAATTAAGGCTTATTGCGATAATAAAGGTATTAGACTTTACGACTACGTTGAAGAGTGTGAAGGTAAGGAAATTTGGGATTACCTAACTAAAGTTTGGGAAGTTATGAAACAGTCTATCCACGACGGGCTTAATACTGAAGGGGTACTTCGTGGTGGACTTGATTTAAAAAGAAAGGCAAGATTTTTATATAGACAAACGCATATTGATGAAAGTGAAGAAACAAAGACAAACCGTTTGATTTGTGCTTTTGCTTATGCCGTTAGTGAACAAAACGCATCTACTGGGGAAATTGTTACTGCGCCTACTTGTGGGGCAAGTGGAGTTCTTCCTGCCGTATTAAAATTTTTACAAGTTAAAAGAAATTTTACTGATGAACAAATTGTAAAAGCTATCGCTACTGCTGGTATTATTGGCAATTTAATTAAAACCAACGCCTCTATTAGTGGAGCAGAGTGTGGTTGTCAAGCAGAAGTTGGTACGGCGTGTGCAATGGCTGCTGCTGGTGCTGCTGAACTTTATGGACTTAACCTTGATGAAATTGAATATTCTGCAGAAATGTGTATTGAACACCATTTAGGGCTAACTTGCGACCCTATTTTAGGGCTTGTTCAAATTCCTTGTATTGAAAGAAACGCCGTTGCTGCTATGCGTGCGCTAAACGCAGTTAATCTTGCCGACTTTTTGGTTGATTCAAGAAAGATTAGTTTTGATATGATTGTTAAAACTATGTATGAAACGGGGAAAGACTTAAAGGTTATATATAGAGAAACTTCTGAAGGTGGACTTGCTAAAAATTATAAGTAAGGTGGTTTTTATGAAAAAGTTTTTATGTGCTATTATTTCAGCAGTTTTGTTTTTAGGGCTTATCCCCTTAACTGCTTGTGGGGGTGTTAAAATTATGGGCAAAAAATTAGAAGATTACACTATCGTGTACGCTAAATACGAAGCAGAAGATTTGATGAAAAAAAACCTTTCTTTAGCATCTCTTACGGAGTGGGATTTTAACAAAATTACCGCCGAAGAGTTAAGAGATAAAATAAAGGCTGAGTTTGGCGTTGAACTTCCTATAGTTAAAGATACGGAAAGCGAAAAAACGGGTAATGAAATTTTAATTGGTAATACTAATCGTTTGAAATACGCTGATGATTTAGGACTTGATTTTGTTAAAGATATTACCTTAAACAGTAGTGGCGTAAATACAAGATATAATTATTCTACCACAGACCCTTTTAAGTATGCTATCGGCGTTAAAGATAAAGATTTTTATGCCGTTGGTGGATGTTATGGTACGACTTACTTTGCGTCTAACCAACTTTTTGAAGAATTTAAGAAGAATTTTGATGGCAAAAATATAAATTTAAGCAATAATTTTAAAGTAGAAGGTACTAAAGACCTTGAAGTTATAGGTTGTATTGGCGATAGCATTACACAAGGTTATAAGTCAACTTCTGCTGATACTGGTCTTGCTAACTCTTATTGCTATTTTGCATATCCATCTTACCTGCAAAGACTAAATTGGAAAACTTCTTACGTGTATAACTTTGGTAGAAGCGCTATGACAATGCTTAGCACTACTTCAAACTCTTACCAAGACTCTGCAAGATGGACTAAAGCAATTGAAATGAGAGAAGTTTTAGATAAGGTTATTATTGCACTTGGTACAAACGACTCTAAAATAGTGCTTGTAAACGAAAATAGAGCGTGGACTACTAATGATGATAATCAATTTATTGCCGACTTTTTTACCTTAGTTGACACTTTAAGCGAAAACAATAAAAATATACAATTTATCCTTTCTAACTGCCCTGTTACTGGTAGCGCTAACCCTTACGGTGCGGACTTTATTTTAGAATTACAACAAGAGTGCGTAATAAAAGCAAAACAAAAAGGTTATGATATTGAGTTATGTGATATGAACACCTATTCAAAAGAAAATATGCCTTTAAATACTTGTTTTGATAGTGATAAATTACACCCTAACTCAAAAGGTTATTACAAAATGGCCGTTGCACTTAACGGCGCTATTAAACAATTTTTTAATTGACAAAAATATCAATTAACGTATAATTAAAAAGTAAGTTAATTTTTTTAGAGGTGGTTTATGAAAAAAATATTACCTATTTTATTGTGTATGATTTTTGCAATCGGTCTTACCGGCACCGCTTGTAATAAAGGTGGATTAAAAATGAAAATATTAGGAAACAACTTAAAAGATTATACCGTAGTTTATGGAAAATATGAATACGAAGACGCTATGAAAGCAGATTTATCTGCCGCTTCTTATACGGAATGGGATTTTAACAGACTTATTGCAGAAGAATTCGTTGCTAAAATAAATGAAAAGTTTGGCGTTACTTTAGAAATTAAAAAGGATACTGAAAGCACGGAAACTCAAAAAGAAATTTTAATTGGTAAAACAAACCGTGTTAGTTTAACCGACCAACCTATCTTTACCCCTTACGATTATTCTGTTGGTGTTAAAAACAATAAACTTTTCTTCTATGGTGGCTGTTATGGAACAACTTATGCTGCTACTAAGTATTTTTTAGACTACCTTGCTGATGAAAATAATTATACAAAAAAAGTAGCAAATATTGATGCTGACTTTTCCCTTCAAGGAACGCACGACCTTATCACTATTGCTTGTATAGGCGCAAGTAATACTGAAGGATACCACCCTGAAAATAAATTTGCCAACGTTAACTACTGGTCTTATCCTGCAACTCTACAAAGATTAAACTGGAAAACCACTTACGTTTACAACTTTGGTTCAAGTGGAAAAACTATGAGAACTGATATTTCAGGCGCTTCTTATCAAGCAACGCAAAAATGGTCTGACTGTGTTGCCCATGCTGAAAATTTTGATTACGTATTTATCAAGTTAGGTACTAACGATTTTATTAAAGATAAAACAACTTGGACTGATGCTAAAAAGACTAACTTTGTTAATAGTTTTGACAATATGCTTACCTCTTTAAGTAGTGAAAATCCAAATATAAAATATACTTTATTAAACTTTTGGACACCACTTACTGAAGTTTATAATTCAAAAATTGACGAACTACTTAACGTTTGTTATAATAACGCTTTAGCAAAAAATTACAACATTAAATTCCACAATTTAGCAAGTAATATCAAAAATGACCTTGGTCCTTCACAATTTTCTTCTGATAATTTACACTTTTCATCAAAAGGATATTGTAAATTTGGTGATTTAGTTGATAAAAAAGTTTTACAAAATTTATGGAATATTTAAGTAAATAAAAAATTAAAGAGATGCAATATTGCATCCCTTTTTTTGTTTTTAATTTAACAAAAGTTGTCTTAATTTTAACAAAAGTTGTCTTAATTATAATTTACACTTGAAAAATCTATCTTCTCTTGTTACAATATAAAAGATTTAAATAATTATATGGTGAGGGAGTAATTATGAAAAAACTTTTCTGTTTAATTTTAACCTTTTTATTAGGGTTAAGTATCGTAGGCTTAGTTGCTTGTAACAATACTACAACTGCTCAAGCTTCTACTCCAGACGACGTTGACTATCTTCTTACTTTTCAAAACGTAAGTGCACAAACGCTAGGTACGTCAAAAACTTCAATCTCCAACGAAGACGTTAATGCACTTGCAACTATGGGTACGGGCTCTGTTAAAGTAGTTAAAGAAGGCAATGATTCTTTTGTTAGAATTCAATCAACGACTAGCGACAAATACGTAGGTTTACGTGGCTTTTTTGTTAAAGAAACAATTCCTACAACCTACAACGTTACTATTACTTTAAGAACGGGTAGCACTAGTGGCGAGTTTGGTTTACAAAGTGGTAAAGACCTTAGTTTTAGACTTCTAAAAAGCTCTCAATATAAAACTCAAGTATTAAATGACCTTATAGATTACGCTACTGCAGACGCTAACGGTTGGAAAACTATAGAGTTTGAATTTACCCCTACGATTAATTTTTCTGAACTTAGAATTTTTATGTACGGAACAAACAACAGCTATATTGACGTTAAACAAGTAACTATTGATGATCCATTTACTAATGGTGACACACCTTCTGAACCAAATGAAGCACAAACTACCGTTAAATTAAGTGATTACGTTATAGTTTATGATGATGAAGATATTGAAAAAACTGTTGAAGCCCTTCGTGCTGATAAGGTAAAAGCCCCTATAAGTGCTGATGCTTGGGCTATTTACGATAATAAAGAATTAGTTATAAATAAGTTGATTGCTGAAGAATTTGCTAGCAAGGTTAAAGAATCTTTAGGTGTTACTTTAACAGTTAAAGGCGATTCTGAATTTACAAAAGTTGATAAGGAAATTATAATTGGTGATACTAACCGTAATTCTTATTATGCTAATTTTGAAAACGTTAGTTCCCCTTACGATTATAAAGCAGGGCTTATCGGTAACGACCTTTATATGCTTGGTGGTACTTACGCTACTACTTACGAAGCAATGAATAAACTATTTGACTACTTAAAAGAAAACGTTAAAGACGGTCAAATTACCTTAAACAAAGGTTTTAAGTTAGAAGGTACTAAAGACCTAAAGACTATTGCTTGTATTGGTGATAGTATCTCTCAAGGTTATACTTCTACTACTAAATCTGAATATATTAAAATCTTCTCATACTCAGCAAGATTACAAAGATTACATTGGAAAGATACTTTAGTTTATAATTTTGGTAATCCTGGTAAAGTTATGAGAAACGATAAGGAAAACGGACTTGCTGGTAGAACTAACCCTTACCAAGAAACTACTCAATGGAAAGATTGTAAAGCCGTTAAAGATGATTTAGATTACGTTATTATTTCTCTTGGTGGTAACGACTCTTTCTATTTCAAACAAGCTGCTTGGGGCGAACAAGGTAATCAAGCTTTCTACGACGCTTTCTTTATTATCTTAGATACTTTATCTGAAAATAATAAAAATATTAAGTTTGCTTTCTATAATAACTTATATAACCGTAGAAACGACGATAACGACCCTACGAACGACGAACATTGTCAAGACTTTATAATCGAACTTCAAGCTAATTGCGTTGCTCAAGCTCAAGCAAAAGGTTACGATATTAACACTATTGATATGAGATCTTTCACTAAACCGTCTAACCCTAATGGTTCGGAAATTCCTGCTAAATATTTTGACCAAGATAACTTACACCTTAACTTTGCAGGTTACGAAGTAATGGGCGATATTATCAATAGAGAAATTACTAACATGTGGTGGTCAACCACACCTAACACACCAAATACACCTGTAGAAGAAAAGCGTGGCTGTGGCTCTGTAATTGGTGCAGAAAGTGCAATTCTTTCTACAACTTTACTTGCTGGTGCAGTAATTGTTGCTACGAAAAAGAAAAAGAAATAAAACTTAGTTAAAAAAAAAGAGATGCTTTTTGTAAAAGCATCTCTTTTTTTTGCTTAATTATAATTTTATATCTTAAAACGTTTTAATATCCCCTGCCAGTTAATTTCCCTTCCATAGTTAAATCGTTAAAGTCGTTTTGGCGAAGAGCCTCATAAACGGCTATTGCAACGGAATTTGAAAGGTTAAGCGAACGAAGATCTGAAAACATTGGTATTCTTACCGTTTTATCGTAATGTTTTTCAAGTAGTGGTTCAGGTAGTCCCCTAGTTTCTCTACCAAAAAACAAGAAGTCGTTATCTTTATATTTTGCGTCGGTATACACGCTTTTTGCTTTAGTTGAGAAAAAATAAAAGTTGTCCCCTGTATAATATTTATCAAACACTTCTTCAACGTTTTCGTGCACTTCTATTTTAACTGAATCCCAGTAATCAAGTCCTGCTCTTTTTACAGCCTTTTCAGATATATCAAAACCAAGTGGTTTAACTAGATGTAGTACGCAGTTAGTTGCGGCTGCAGTTCTTGCAATATTGCCTGTGTTTTGTGGAATTTCCGGTTCTACTAAAACTATATGTAATGCCATTATATTTCTCCTTTAAATACCCCGTTTAATCCCCTTTTTTTGTTAGTTATTAAATGGTATTCCTTTTTTATATTTAAATCTATTTCCTTAGTTCCTTTACCAGCTAAAATAATTTCCCCGTTTATACCTGCAACCTGTACGTAGTCTTCGGCTATCATTCCTATCGGCACGCCAAAAGCAAACGCACTTGCCCTTAACATTATTTGGGGAATTGAACTGGTTATTTTTCTGTAAACGGAAACTATGACGTCACTTTCCCCTAAACTTAAAGTTTTTGATATTTCTGGGAAAAATATATCTTCTCCAACTATTACGCCTATTCTACCTACGCTTGTATCGTAAATCCTAAAACCTCCTCCACCAGTAAATTCGCTATCATCAACGACGTTTACCATGTCGGATACACCTAAAATTTTCCCTTTATCTGCTATTACTGCCGAGTGGCGATACATACCGTAAGTATCCGTATCACACCCACTTATAATAACCGTGTTTAAGTTTTTTGATAACTTTGCCACGTCTGAAAAATATTCAGTTTTTCCTTCTAGTTCGCTTTTATAACTAACAAGAGGAAGTCCGTTAAACCCAAACACTAATAGGTCTGATTTTTGTACGCTTTCTAAATTATTATGCCAAAAAGAATTTAAATTTTGGCTAGAAACAAAACAAATTTTCAAAGAAATCTCCAACATTTCGTATTCTATACATAATATTGAAAATCATTCTTTTTTGTTAAAGATATTCGTTAAATAATTCCTTTAATTCGCTAGTTGTTTCCGTCATATTTGCTTTTACCCTTAGCTCTTTAACGTTCATACCTTTTAAATAGTAAGGCAAAAACTTCCTAAAATTAATTGCAACGCGTTTATCAGGATATTTTGTAAGCAATAAATCTAAATGTTTTATTAGCGTTTCTTTTAAATTAAAGTCGTATTCTATCCCTTGAAGCTGACTAAATATGTAAGGTCTTATCATTGCGCCACGACCTATCATAACGCCGTCTGCACCCGTTTTTTCCATCATTTCATCAGCCGTTTCTTTTGAAACTATACTGCCGTTTGCTATAATTGGTATTTTAACGGCTTTTTTAGCCTTTTTAATTTCATCAAAAAAAATATCGCCAGAATAGTACATTTCCCTAGTTCTGCCGTGAATCGTTATTAAACTTGCCCCTGCGCCCTCTAACATTTTGCAAAATTCTTCGGTTATCAAATTATCTTGCTTTAAACCTGTACGAATTTTTACCGTTATAATTTTGCCTGTTTTTACACATTCTTTTACTATTTTTTCAGCAAGGTCAGGCTTAGCAAGTAACGCGCTACCCTCACCGTTTTTTATAATTTTAGGTACGGGACAACCCATATTTATATCTATTATAGGAAAAGGCGCTAAATCTTCACTTAAAATTGCCTCTTTCATACAAACTGGGTCTGAACCGAAAATTTGCGCAGAAGTTAACCCGTCGTCTACCGTGTGTAAAAGATCTTTCGTTCCTTTTGCTTTATAAATTATGCCTTTTGCACTAACAAGTTCGGTAACTAAAAGCCCAGCGCCATAATCACTTGCTATTTTTCTTAACGCAAAATCAGTAAATCCTGCCATTGGCGCTAAGAATAGGTTGTTTTTTATTGTAACGTCACCAAGCTTTATAGACTTTATATCCATTTATGCCTTCCCTACTTTCATTAAATCTTATAATACAAATATACAATAAATTAAGAAAAGTAGCAACTAAAAAAGCGCATATTGAGGCGATTACCCCTGCATAAACGTTTACGTTTTGATTAAATAGTAAAATTACCGTGATTGGTATTTTTATGCTTATTGCTATTAACATATTAAATAGCGACCTATAAGATTTATCTAAACTAATTAAAATTGCGTTGGTTGTTTGCGTTAAAGAAAGCAAAATTACTATCGGCGACATTGTTTTTAATAACCCTATCAAAGTCGTTTTGCTAGTA
Organism: Clostridiales bacterium; assembly: GCA_015055835.1. Taxonomy (GTDB): domain Bacteria; phylum Bacillota; class Clostridia; order Christensenellales; family Borkfalkiaceae; genus SIG381. The sequence goes on from SVHJ01000003.1 coordinate 24,297, forward strand.
TAATCTAACCTAAAAAACAAAATATTTACTATTTTATCAGCAAAAAATAGTATAAATAAAAAGCAAGGAACTGATAAAATTAAGGTTAATAAAATTGAAAAAGACATTCCATTTTCTTTTTTCTTACCTTTTACTTTTGAAATTAAAGGTATAAGGGCTATTGAAACACCGTAACAAACTGAAACTGGCATATTTATTACAGAATGCGCTGAGCCGGAAAACAAACCGTAAAGTAGGGTTGCGTCTTCTCGATAACTTTTTAGCACGTTTATTATTAAAAAACTATCAATTAAATGAGATATTGGAAGAGATATTCCAATTAACATTATTGGAATTGCCGTTTTAAAAAGATGTTTTGTTAATTTTTTTTGTTCGGTTTTTTCTAGTTTTATATACAATCTTTCTTTCGTCTTTTTCTTATAATAAACCACTAAAAAGGTTAAAGCAATTAATTCGCTTAAAGTTACTGCTAAGGTTGCCCCACTAACTGAAAAAGTTAAACTTGCTACTAACACATTAACAAGTACTAAGCCAAATACAAGTTTTACCCCTTGTTCAACTATTTGAGAAATAGCAGTTGGATACATATTTATTTTAGATTGAAAAAACCCTCTAAAACAAGAAATCAAACTAACTAGGAAAACTGACGGAGCTAAAAATAGATAAGGGAAAAAAGCATTTTTATCCCCCTGTAAATAGGAAATAGGTTTAGCAAAAAATATTAAAAAAGCCATCCCAAAAAGCCCTATAAAAAATAGTGCTTTTAATGACGCATAAAAGTATTTTTGTCTTTCTTTTTTCTCTTCAATTTGTACTAAATTTTTTGAAAGAGCAGTTGGTACTGCCATTGAAAAATCAAGTAGTAGTGCGTAAACTGGAAAGACCATTTGATATAATCCAATACCAGTTCCACCTAAAAAATTAGTAAGGGGAATTCTATAAAATGCCCCTATTATTTTAGCAATAAAATTACCTATAGATATTACCAAAGTATTTTTTAAAAGTAAGCGTTTTTCCTGCATATGTAAGGGGTTTTTAAGGGTTTTCTATCACACATAAAGAGGTGCGTTTTCATTAGTAAATGCTTATGTTTTTTATGTAAAAATAAAAACCTTTATTACAGTATTTGTAAAAAAAGGTTTTTTATGTTTTTTTTGTTTAATCTTTAGGTAAAACCCCAAAAGATTTTATTCTATTTGCGTTTGCAGTTACCGTTATTTTATAACTATCTCTTTCCCTTAAAATTGTTAAAACCGGCACTTCTTTTAATTCAAAATAATCTTTTAAAAGTTCATATAAATCACTAACTACTAAATCCACGTAATCTTCTTTTACTAAAAATCTATCCCCTTCAATTATATTTTTTAACCTAACTAATTCTTTCTTTGTAGTCACCTTTTTCATAGCCTTTTAAGCCCCCTTTTTATACTTCCAAAAAAGCCGGAGTACTTGCTTGTTGTATCATAAATTTTTTTAGTGTTTTTTATTAAATTCATACTCAACATTCTATACGCTTTCCCTGAGGAACTATTTTTGGGTACGCCACCACTACTTAAAAAAACAACGTCTTCTTCTGGTAGAACACCTATCAAATTTGTCTTAAGTAGCCCTTCTATATCGCTTGGCATCATCATTTTATTTTCTAAAATAAGATCTCCCCTTACCCTATTTATTACAAGCGAAACCTTTTCTAACCGATAGCTTTTTAGTATAGATATAACTTTATCAGCATCTCTTAAACTTGATAGTTGAGGGGTTGTTACCACAATTGCTTCATCTGCTATGGATATCGCTCTATGAAATCCTACGTCTATACCAGCAGGACAGTCAATTATTATAAAATCAAAAAGAGCGCTTACCTTTTCAATGATAAGTTTTATATTTTGCCCACTTATTAAATTTGTATTTTTAACCCCAACTGATGGTAATACGTATAAGTTTTTAAAGTCTTTTACTCCAACTAGCGCTTGTTTTACCCTACATCTACCCTCAAACACGTCTACGATATCATAGGATATTTTATTTTCAACGCCCATAACTACGTCTAGGTTGTTAAGTCCAAAATCAAGGTCTATTAAAAGCACTCTATTCCCTAAATTACTTAAAACAACGCCTAAGTTGGAAGTAAGTGTAGTTTTACCAACTCCACCTTTACCAGAGGTTATAACTATTTTTCTTGCCACTGTTTCTCCTTTTTTATATTTTAAAACAAAAAAAAGTACGAGTAATTGACTTTTTAGCCAAATGCTCGTACCTTTTGTCGAATTAATTTTTACTTTTCTAAGTTTAATTTCTTTAATAAAGTAGGTTTTCCAAGAAGTGCCCCTGCACCTTTTATAACAGAATAAGGACCGTCGTTTGCAACTACTACTTTTATACTAAATTTTTGCGCAAAATAATCTTCTATTCCATATATCATAGATGGTCCACCTGAAAGGAATATTCCGTTTTCACGAATTTCTGCTGATGCTTCAACAGGAAGTTTTGCAAGTAATGCTTGTGCAAGATCTGCTATTTTGTCGTAATATTTTTTTATTACTTCTACTATATCTTTTGACGATACGGAAATTGATTTTGGTTTACCAGTTTCCACACATCTACCACTTACTGCAATAGACATTGTATCTTTTTCTACTAAACTTCCTACGTTTATTTTAATCTTTTCAGCCGTTTGAAGTCCTACTTGCAAACCAAAGTTTTCAATCAATAAATCAATTATGTCTGCATCTATTTTACTGCTACCGATATTAACTGAAAAACCTGCAACAACCCCGTCTAGTGAAACCATACCCATATTAGTACTTCCACCACCAAATTCTATAACAAAATAAGGATTAGTTGCATTTAAAGTTATGTCTTGTCCTAACGCAGAAAGAACTGGAGATTCTATAAACTCTGTTTTTCCTATTCCTAGTTCGTAAGAAAGTTTTTTTAGTTTAGAAAAATAACTTCCGTCAGAACCTGCAGGTACACTAAAAAGCACTGTTGAGCCTATACCTTTTTTGAATTCTATTTTCTTTAAGAATGTAGACAACACCTCTTTTGCAACGGTTTCGTTTACAATTTCCCCCTCAAATACAGGAAAAATAATTTTACTGTTTGAGCCAGTTTTACCTATATACCTTTTAGCCTCTAAGCCAACGGCTTTTATTTTGTTTTTGCCTTTTACGTCGACTTCAAGACAAGCTACCGTTGGTTCACTAAGCACAACGCCGTAGCCTTGTTTATAAATATTAGTATATGAACTGCCAAAATCAATTGCTATTCTGTCCCCTGCCATAATAAAACATCCTTTAATATTTCTTCCGTTTCTTCCATAGGCATTCCAACTATATTAGAATAACTACCTTCAAAACTTTCCACTACTATATCGTCTTGTATAGCGTAACTACCAGCCTTATCTAAAACGTTATAGTCTTTTACGTATTTATCAATAATTTCATCAGTTAATTTTTTAAATTTAACCTTTGAAACTACGCTTTTTGTTATAACCTTATTTTTTGTGTAAAAAGTAATACCCGTTATAACCAAATGCGTTTTACCACTTAATCTTTTTAAAGTGTTTTTTGCATCTAATAAATCAATCGGCTTTTCTAAAATTTCATCTTCAAACGAAACAACCGTATCTGCGCCGATAACTACCCCTTCTTTTACCCTTTCAAAAACTGATTTTGCTTTTAAAAAAGATAGGTTTTCCACCTTTTTTGAGGGATTTAAACTTTTATCTATACTTTCATCAACACAAGGAGATATAACTTCAAAATCAAAATTTGCTTTTTTTAAAAGTTCTATTCTTCTTGGCGAAGTACTTGCTAAAACTATTTTCATCTTTTTATATTAAAATCGCCGTGTTAAACGGCGATTTTTTATTAAAGTATTTCTAAATTCTTTCTAAAGGTCTTTCTAAAATCAGCCGAAATTTGAAGTGCTTCGTTTATTTCTAACCCTGCATCCCCTTCAACTTCCGTCTTCATTATAACAGAATCGCCTAAAATATCACAGTTTATGTTCTTAACAAGCCCTAAGCCACATCTATCTAAACTGTCGGCTAGTCTAAGCATTACACCCATTTTCTTAACGGCTTCTAAATCTTCTTCCGTAACGAAATCTTTGTATCTTGCCCATTCGATTAAGTTTACGTCTTCAATACTACTATTTGATACAACGAAAGATGCTAAAACCATATCCCTATGACTTATTCCGTATAAATTAGAGTTTAATACTACGTAGCCACTATGCTTTTCAAAGTTATAAAATTGAACTTTATTTCCCGTTTCATGTAAGCTTGCTGCAACCTTCATTATCTTTAAATATTGTCTTGGGAATTTATGAAGAACTCTTAATTGCTTAAAGAGTTGCACTGCTAAGTTAGTAACGTTATCAATATGTTCTTTATTACAGCCAAATTTGTTGATTATTGTATTTAAACTAAATCCTAAAACGTCTTGTATTGGCTTTTCTTGCGTTTGTGGAACTGCATAATTAAACATAAGACCTGTTCTTAAGCCACTTCCACTTATTATAACGTTTTCTATGTTCATATATTTTTTGAAAGCAGAAATTGCAGCGAACGCACTTGGAAGAATATCTGCTCTTCCACTTGAAATTCCCTTTATCTTTCTCTTTCTATCTATATCAAGATTTTTAAGTAAGTTATAAGAATGTTCAAAATCTTCACCAGTAACAACGTAATTGTGAATGGTTCTTAATGGATATTTTCTCATTATCTTTGAAACTCTTGCTAGGTTTCTAAAAGAGCCACCTACACCGATTAATTGTGTTTCTGGATCAACTTCTTTAAGCCATTCTATTTGCTTTAGTTGTTCTGTTAAAAAGTCTTCAATCTTATTTGCTGTTTCTGCTGGGTCTTCCCCTTCTTTTGCAAAAAGTTCTGTTAAAGTTATTGCACCAAATGGAAGCGTTGCGTAATTAAGTAAATTACGTCTATTGTAATAAACAATTTTAGTACTGCCTCCACCGATTTCAAAAATTAAACCTTTGGCAATATCCATTGTATTGATTACGCCTTTATATACGTACATCGCTTCTTCTTCTGCTGTCAATACCCTTAATTTTATACCACAAATAGCTGAAACTTCATCTAAAAAGCTTCTTTGATTTTTTGCATGTCTAACTGCTGCAGTTGCTACTGCAATTATTTTATCTACTCTATAGGCATCACATAATTTTCGGAACATTTTTAAGGTGCAAACTGTTTCATGAATACGAGCTGGCTTTAAAAAACCATCTCTCTCCATTCCTTCACCTAATCTAGGGGCTTCTTTTAGTTGGTCCACAATAGAAAATGTTCCGTCGTTTAGTACATCAATTATAAGCAATCTCGTTGTGTTAGAACCAAGATCTATTATCGCTATTTTTTCCAATTTTGTATCCGCTCCCAAAATAAATTTTTACTCTAGTATTATATCACAACATTTTTGGTTTGTACATACCCTTTTTTAAATTTCTTTAACTTTTTTATTACCCTTTTTTACCTCTTTTATAAATAGTATTAACTGCAAAATTGCTAAGCCAATTAAAAATCCACCAAAAATTCTTTTTAGAAGTTCCCCTTTGATAATTTTGGCTAAAAAACACCCTCCTATTGCCGTTAAAGTCCCTGGTATTATGATATACAATACGCCTTTTGTATCCACTAGTTTATTTTTAAAATGCAAAATTAACGATATTACAGCCATTGGTATAAAACTTATTAAGTTTATAGCTTGACATAAATGTTGCTCTACATCATAAAAAATGTTTAGTAGTGGTATTAAAAAAGTTCCTCCTCCCATACCCATTCCTGCAAATGCGCCACCTATTAAACCTGACACGACAAACCACAAAAATTTCATTCTTATCTCCTTAAAATAATAACATTTTTCCACCTGCAAAAAGCATAACTAAAATAAAAATAACCGTAACCCACTTACAAGACAATTTTTTTAATAAAATAGAGCCTATTATTCCACCTAATATAACACCTATTCCGACTGGTAAACCCGTTTTTATTTCAAACTCGCCAAATATAAGATAAAATACTGCGCTAACTATGGTCATAGGAAGAATAATTAGTATTGCCGTTGCGTGCGCAATTTTACTTTGCTTCGCTAAAATTAAGGTTAGTATGGGCACTATTATCATTCCTCCTCCACCACCAAAAATTCCGTTGATAAAGCCGGTAAATAGTCCTGCTATAATCATAATTATTTTTTCTTTTTTGCTGTCTTTTTTTATTTCCATACTGACTAGTTTTTGCAATTTAAACTAAAAAATTATTTTTTTTAAAATTTTTGTTCCTTATTGCTTATAAAACTTTAAATATCGTTTGCTTTTTTCGCTAAAATACTATATACTTATATAAGATATTTTAAATTAATATAATAGGAGAGATTATGACTGAAAAATTGACAAAATTTAAATCAAAAGCTATATTCGCTTTTCTTTTAGTTTGCCTACTTTCTTTCACGCTTGCTTTTACGGTAGCTTGTTCTAACGACCCTACCAAAATCAACGACGGAAAGTTCACTAAAACGGAAACCGATACGCAATTGATTACAAACGGTAATTTTGAATTCGGTGTGTCATCTATGACTATTGCCGATTATCCAGATACTACCGTTAGCAACTGGTCTATCGCTGTCGATAACGGTGCAAGTTCTTCTAAAGTTTCTTCTGGTGCTATTAAAGCAACTGATGAAGCATTTTCAGCAACTGTTAACAAACTTTACGAAGACGCTGATTTTAGAAACTGGGCACTTAAGTATTATTTCGACGCTGACGATACGACTGAGTTAAAAAAAGATGCTGAAACAGCTCTTGGTGAGGACGCTTCATCTACTGAAGTTAACAAATGGATTAAAGAAAAAGTTGTTAACAGAATTATGGGTAATGATGCTGATTATAACGCTGATGGTAAAGTTTTCTACAAAAACCCTGGCGTTGCTACTGAAACTGCTGAAAATGAAAAGCACGTTTTAATGTTAAACAACTTCTTAACTTCTGGTAATTCTTCTACCTACTACGGTTTTGGTACAGCTCAAAAAGCTACTAGTTCAAAAACCCTTACCCTAACCAAAGGTTCTTATGGTAAAGTTACAGTTTTTGTTAAAACTGGTTATTTAACTTCTAAAACTGCTGATGAATTTGGTGCTAACATTAGACTTATTTCAAACGTTAGCAACACAACTCAAGACGAATACAGCATTTCTAACATCAATACTAACGGCGAATGGGCTAAGTACGTTATTTACGTTAAACCTAACAACCAAGCAACTTCTAACATAAAGGTTGTTTTAGGTTTAGGTTATGGTAACGGCGCTAACTTCTTCGACTATACTGTAGAAGGTACTGCTTATTTTGATAACGTTTCTTTTGAAGAATTAACTGCTAAAGAATATGCTGACGAAGTTGGAACTACTTTTAACGACAACTTTACTAGCGTAGATTTCAAGAGCACTCCTTCAACTGATAAAGTCCCTGCTAAAATTGTTAATAAAGACGGTGCTAACCTATCTTTATTCTCTTTAGCAACTGAAGATAGTGAAAACGTTACTTACTTTAACGAAGTTGACTTAGGTTCTTTAACACTAGATGGTGATTATACTACTTCAAGCACTGGTGTTGAAGGAAATAAATTTAATAAAGACGACCAAAAATCAGGCTACTCAATTGTAACTGAAGATGGTAAAGACGCTATTAAAATTACTACTGATAAAACAAGTTACGGTTTAGTTGTTAAGTCTGATGGCTTTACTATTGCTAATCAACAATTTATGCAAATCTCTTTCTTAGTTAAGGCTAACCTTGCTAAGTTTGATAAAACTGGTCTTTCAGTTTACGTTTACGATACTAAAACTGCTAACGTATATGACCCTTCTACGGACAAGTACACTTTAACAGTTTCAAACGCTAAAGATGCTGAATGGACAGAATATTCTTTAATTCTAAAGAACAACTTTGTTGATGGCGAAAATAAGAACTTCTATTTAGCTCTTTATTTAGGTCCTACAGACGTTGCTAACCAAAACGATCCTACGTTATACCCTACTGGTGACGTTTACGTAGCAGATATTAGATATGCTGTTGGTAACACTACTGTTGAAGAAGATGCTACAGACGACGTTTATGACATTTATTTCTTAAACAACAAAGCTGTTGATAATGCAAAATCTTTTGCAGTTGCTTTATATGCTAACAACAACGCCGACTATGCTGAATCTTCTAGTAAAGACACTTTCACTTTCAGCGTTGCACCTAGTGATGAAGGAACTATCACCCATTCTCCTGCTAACGCTTTAGGATTTACCGGTGTTTCAAGTAACCACATTTACGTTAACCCTGAAGGAACTGATTCTTCTGTTAACGCCAACGACAATGCTGGTCTTATAAACTCTAACTACTTTGGTAACTACTCTATTCCTAACCTTGCACAAATGGTTAACTGGAATGGTGATGACACTATTCAACCACTTATGATTTACAACAAAGAAGCTTCTTCTTACGGCTTTATTTCTACTCAAAGAACTATTGCTGTTGACAGTTTCTATGTTATAACGGTTGACGTTAGAGCTTTTGATGGCGCTACTGCTTTCGTTTACTTAGCAGACGCTACTAACTCTAGCGACATATTAAATCAAAAGTTCACAGCAGATAACGGTAAAATTTATTCTACTGATATGTTCTTTGAAGTAACTTCTGATATGTGTAACGAAACTGAAAGTGGATTTGTTACTTTATCTTTCTACGTTGCTACAGGCGCTACTTCTAAAAACCTTAAGATTGAATTATGGAATGGTTCAAGAGATGGTAAAACTCCTTCTAAAGGTTACGTATTCTTTGATAATTTAGTTGTTTCATCTTCTTTCACTGAAGGTAACTTTGAAAACGCTGCATCTCCTTTATACAACGCTTTTGCTGATGGTATAATTGATGATAGCGACCTTGTTTACTATACTCAAAAACTTACTAATGAAGAAATCGAATATAACAAACAAGTTAATGATGATGAAAAGTTTAAGTATTCTTCAAAGATTGTTTTAGCAAGTGACTTTGATTACGAATTAGTTGATGGCGTTTATGTTCCTGCAAATCATAAAGGCACTTTCCTTTACACAATCTTTAACACGATTGACCCATCTGAATCTGTAATTCCTAGCATTGATAATGATGAAGGTTCTAGTTGTACTACAAACTATGACCCATCTACTTTCTGGTTATCATTCTCTTCTGTTCTTTTAGCTGCTGCAATTTTCGTTGCGTTAGTTGCTGTTATCGTTAAGACTTTCAGAACTAAAAACAAAAAGAATAAGAGTGATGCTAAGAGTCATTACAAGGTTGTAAGCAGAAACAAAATTACAAAAGTTGCTAAAAAAGAAGTTTCTTTTGAAGATTTTGAAGATACGACTGATGAAATCGTTGAAGAAGTAACTGAACCTGTAGAAGAAATTACTGAAGAACCTGTTGAAGAAGTTCAAGAAACAGAGGAATCAGAAGAATACACTTATGGTGAAGTTTTAGAAGACTTCTCTGATGATGACAAAAACAATTAGTTTTTAATCTCAATTTAATTAAAAAAGGATAGATTTAGTTTCTATCCTTTTTTTGTTTATATTTTTAATCAAATTACATATAAATATAGTATGAATAATATTGTTTTGACTGGTGGTGGCACAGGTGGCCATTGTATCCCTAACGTAGCACTTTTACCATACTTAAAAAGTTTTGATAACGTTTACTATATCGGCTCTACCCCTATTGAAAAAAATATTGCTATTAAAAACGGTTTAACTTATTTTAACGTTCCTTCACAAAAACTTGTTAGAAGTTTTACTCTTAAAAACCTTTCAATCCCCTTTACGATTATAAAAGGTATTAAGGAAAGCAAAGAGGTATTAAAAAAATTAAAACCTAAAGTTGTTTTTTCAAAAGGTGGATACGTATCTTTTCCAGTTGTAGTTGCGGCACGTTCTTTAAAAATACCTGTGGTTTTACATGAAAGCGATTATTCTATAGGTTTAGCAAATAAACTATCCTTTAAGTTTTGTGATAAAATTTTAACAGCATTTCCTGAAACGGCTAAAACTATTAAAAACGCTGAGTTTGTTGGTAACCCTATAAGAAAATTTAACCTAAATAAAAACCAAACTATTTATAAAAAACAGCTTGGTCTTGATGATAAACCCACCATATTAGTTATTGGTGGTAGCTTAGGAAGTAAAAAAATAAACGAAGTTATTCTTTCTTCACTTGAAAACTTACTTCCCCATTTTAACGTTTTGCATATAGTTGGAAAAAACAATGCTACTAATATTAGTAAAAAGGGTTACGTTCAATTAGAGTTTTTAGACGATATTGAAAAGGCTTACTCCTTAGCAGACGTTGCAATCTCAAGAGCAGGCGCTAACACCCTTTTTGAGCTTTGTAGCCTTAAAATACCCACCCTTTTTATTCCTTTATCAAACAAGGTTTCAAGAGGCGACCAAATTGAAAATGCCCGTTATTTTGCAAATAAAAATATGGCTTTAACTTTAATGGAAGAAGATCTTACAAAAGAAAATTTAACTGAAAAAATATTTTATTTGTATAAAAACAGATTTACTTTTGTAAAAAATCTTGAAAGTTTAGACCTTTTAGGTGCTAACCAAAAAATCGCTAATATTCTTTCTTCTTATATTTAGATATTTATCTCTTTTAAAAATGTTTTTGCAAAATTATCCCTTTTTAGTTGGAATAGTATTTCTTCAGTAGTAAGATTATTAAAATAAAAACTAAAAAGGGTATCTGTAAAGTTTAATGGTATTTCTTTTTTATTTTCTTCATTCCTTTTTATAGTTATTACCTTTAATTTGTTTTTCTTAAAAATATTCTTTATTTTATTAATTATTGTTTTCATATTGCCTCCTTATTTACACCCTTATTATATTGCTAATTTGTGCCATATGCTTGTCATATTTGAAAATAATTTATAAATTACTTGACTATAATTATTTTTTTAACTACAATATAAATATGTCAAATTAAGGAAGTAAAAAACATGAAATACGAATTGATGCTTAGAATTTTATTTGAACTTTTGTCGAAAAAAACCGTACAGGCTTCTTATCTTGCTGAAAAGTATGAAATTTCTACAAGAACTGTTTATAGATACATATCTTGCATTGAATACGCAGGCATTCCTATTTATACTAAGCGTGGTAATGCTGGTGGTTTTTGTATTATGGAAAATTATAGACTTCCTGCTAGTTTTTTAACTAAAAAAGAGTTTAATGAAACAATTAGTGCACTAAAAGGAATAAACGAACACGTTGAAAATAAAACCATAACTAGCGTTATAAATAAACTTTTTTCATTAACTAAAAAAGAATATTATGATTTTGATATTAAAAATGGTCATTTAATTATTGACTCTACTTCTTGGGGCGACACAAGCGAGCATAAAGATAAACTTACTATGATTGAAAATGGTATTGAAAACAATCTTATTCTTGAAATTGATTATCTTGATAGAAATGGCGAACGCTCTAAACGACTAATTGAACCACATAATATCGTGCTTAAACAAGGGTTATGGTACGTTTTTGCTTATTGTAATTTAAGAAATGAATTTAGGCTTTTCAAAATTGGACGTATCGAAAAAATAAATACATTAAAAGATACTTTTGTTAAACGACCTATTCCCGACGTATTACCTTTTGAAAACTGGTACGCTACCGACAATGCTGAATTAGTTGAATTTATAGTTGATGAAAAAATAGTTGCTGACGTTGAAGAGTGGCTTGGCGTTAACAACGTTAAAAAAGGAGAAAAAATAACTGCTAAAGCAGTTTTACCAATTGATGATATTTTAATTGGAAAAATTTTGAGTTTTGGAGATGGGCTAAAAGTTGTTTCTCCTAAAAAATTAAAAAAAGATATAAAGAAAAAAATAGAAGATATTATAAAATATTACAATTAAAAAAGGCTGATTTTTTCAGCCTTTTTTACTAAAATTCTTTTTTAATTGTTCTTTCAAATAGTTTTGAAAACGCTTCCATAGGTTCTTTGCCGTTATATAACACTTCATAAACGGCGTTAGTTATAGGTAATTCTTCCCCATACTTTTCCCCTAGGTTTTTCATAGCCTTAGTAGTAGCAACACCCTCTGCAAGCTTTTCAAATTCTACTTTTTTAACAAACTTTTCGCCAAACACTCTGTTATGAGAAAATTGACTAAATAAAGTTGCTTCGTAGTCACCAAGATGACAAAGCCCATATGCAGAAAGTTCGTTTCCACCCATTACTTTAATAAGTCTTGCAACCTCTCTAGTGCCTCTTGCCATCAACGCGCCTTTAAGTGTTGAATAGCCAGAACCGTCTAACATACCTGCAGCAATTCCCATTACGTTTTTAGCGGCTGCGCCTATTTCACTACCGATAATATCGTCGCCATAATAAAAACGAATAAGATTACTTCTAAAATTATCAGCTAAATAGGTAGTTAATTCTTTTGAATAGGAGTCGATTACCATACAGCTTGGTTGTCCTTGCGTAAAAGCTTGTATGTGCCCAGGACCAACCCAAACGGCAATCTTGTTTTTATCTATACCGTGTTCTATTAAAATTTCACTTAAACGCTTACCCGTTTCAACTTCTATACCTTTCATACAAAGCACGAAAGTCTTTTTGCTTAAATCATACGCCGTTAATCTTTTTACAAATCCCCTTACTTCTTGTGAAGGAATTGAAATTATTATAATATCGCTTTTATTTACTGCAAGTTCTAGGTCTGAAGTTAAATAAATTCTCTTATCAAGTTCTACGTATTCGTTCTTTCCTTGCGTTTTTAAAACCTCATAAGAATAACTGCCTTCAATACCCCAGTTGGTTACGTCAAAGCCCTTATTACATAAATACCAGGCAATGAAAGATCCCCATCTTCCACAGCCCAAAACTGAAATTTTCATCTTTTATTCCTCTATTATAAAGTCTTTCTGTCAACGAAAGCTCTTGCTAAAGTCACTTCGTCGGCATATTCTAAGTCAGTCCCTATTGGAATGCCATGCGCAAGCCTTGTTACTTTTACGCCAAGTGGTTTTATTAGGCTGGTTATATACATAGCCGTTGCCTCACCCTCAACGTCAGGGTTTGTTGCTAATATAATTTCATTAACACCCTCACCTATTCTAGAAAGCAACTCTTTTATTCTTATATCGTTTGGCCCTATTCCGTCCATTGGAGATATAGTTCCGTGTAAAACGTGGTAAACCCCTTGGTATTCGTTAAGTTTTTCTATTGCAATTACGTCTTTTGGTTCTTTTACAACGCAAATTGTACTGTTTGAACGTGATTTACATATGTCGCAAACATCATCTTCAGAAAAGTTACCACAAACTTTGCAATAATGAACGTTCTTTTTAGCAAGCAAAATAGCTTCGGCAAATTCTTCTGCCTCTTCTTTAGACATGTTTATTATTTTATAAGCAAATCTTTGCGCAGTTTTTTTGCCAACTCCAGGAAGTTTACTAAATTCGTTTATTAGTTTTCCTATAGGTTCAATATATACCTTCATTAAAATCCACCTAAAGCACTAAATTTTCCTAACTTTTGTTGAGATAATTCATCAGCTTTTGATTTTGCATCATTAAATGCAACCACTATTAAATCTTCAAGCATTTCAATATCATCTACGTCAACAACGTCTGGATTGATTGAAATTCCTAAAAATTCTCCTTTACCATTAAGCGTTACCTTAACAAGTCCGTTTGAAGCAGTTCCTTCAATTTCAGCTTGTTCTAGTTCTTCTTGCGCCTTCATCATTTCTTGTTGCATTTTTTGTATTTGTTTCATCATTTGCATTTGGTTTCCACCACCGAAGCCTCCACCAAAGCCACCTCTGTATCCTGCCATTATTCTATCCTCCTACTTTTTTATAATAACCGTATCTTCACCAAATTTTGATTTCATTTCTTCAATTTCATCTAAAACCTTGTTTGTAGGCTCTTTTGATAAAGATATAACTTTAATTTCAAATTCATCAAATTCGTTTAATTCTTCCCTTATTGCTTTTAATGATTCTTCCATATTAACTATTTCATAATCACTTTCAGTTGAAACGGTAATAACTAAACTTTCACCTTCAATTAAAATTTTCGCACTTTGTAGTTTTGCCCACAACATATATCTTTCGCTTTTTCTAAGCCCACTTATTATCATTGCCGTGGCTTCTTGCGAAGTTATAGTACTTAATTTCTTTTTGAAAAACTTTTTTTCCTCTACTTTTTCTTCTACAACTTGTTCTGTGGAAACAGGCGTAGCACCATTTATATTAGCGCTACCATTTGCCACAAAAACTCCCTTTTTAAGCTGTTCTTCTAGCTTAGAAACCCTAAGTAGCAAACTATCAACGTCATAGTTGTTTTGTGGAAGACCTGCCCTTAAAGCCGTTGTTTCAACCAAAACCCTTGGGTTAGTTGAATATCTTAAATCACTTTCACAAAATGAAAATAATTCTAATACCTTTACCATAAACGTTTCAGTTGCTAAGGCTGAAATTTCTTTCATCTCCTCAAACTTATCGCTTGGAAGATTTAATATAGCGTTTGCATCTTTAGAAGTTTTTATTACCAAAAGATCTCTTGTAACAGATATTATATCTTTACAAAGCAGGCTCATTGCTTTGCCTTGTTTTGCCATTTGGTCTATTAAATCAAATATTTTTGAACTATTTCCTGCTAAAATATTTTTTACTAGTTCTAATAATTTACTATTATCTGATGCCCCTAATACGTCTAAAACGTCCTTATATTCTAATTTTCTATTAGAATATGAAACACATGTGTCTGCAATAGAAAGCGCATCTCTTACACTACCTTCCCCTGCCTTTGCTATAGCCATAACGGCTTCTTTATCATATTCTTTACCTATATCGTCAAAAATTTTTGCAATTAACGTAGCAATTTCTTTTACGTCTATAAGTTTAAAATCAAAACGCATACAACGAGATAAAATTGTTTGTGGAATTTTATGAACTTCCGTCGTTGCTAAAATAAATACTGCGTGCTTTGGTGGTTCTTCTAACGTTTTTAGTAAAGCGTTAAATGCTGGACCAGTTAACATATGCACTTCGTCTATGATATAAACTTTATATCTTACTTCAACTGGTGGATAGGTTACCTTTTCCCTTAAATCCCTTATTTCATTTACGCCGTTATTTGATGCTGCGTCAATTTCAATTACGTCCATATTAGAAGGCGTAAGCAATGCCTTACAAGCAGGACATTCTCCACAAGGAGAACCGTTTTTTGGCGTCAAACAGTTAATTGCTCTTGAAAATATTTTTGCAACCGAAGTTTTACCTGTACCTCTAGTACCGGTAAATAAATATGCGTGACCTATTCTGTTTTCTTTAATTTGATTTGTTAAGGTAGTTTTTATATGGTCTTGTCCTACTACTGAATCAAAATCAACTGGTCTATATTTTCTATACAATGCAATATATGACATTTTATTCTCCTATATTTTTCCTATTAACTTTTTTCTTATTCTTTGAACGGCGTTATTTATTGCCTTTTCTTCCTTTTCAAGCTTTGTTGCTATCTCTTTATAAGAATAATTTTTTAAGTAAAGCGTAAATACTTCAAACTCAAATTTACTTAAAACCTTTTCAAACTTAACCCAAAGTTCTGCAACGCTTTCTTCGCTTATTATTTTACTTTCAGGATCAACTGCGTTTAAGTCGATTATCCTTTCAATTCTACTTATATCTTCAGGATTAGATGAATTTAATGAAAGGGCTGTTTTTGTTATAACGTCTTTTTTACGATTTTTCCCTTTAATTTCATCTAAAATTCTTCTATCAATACAAACGTACGCAAAAGTGGTAAAACTGCTACTTCCTTTATACGCTTTTATTGCATTTGAAACGGCAAGGCGACCAGTTTGTAAAAACTCATCCTTTTTATAATCGTCAAGCCTTCCCACCCTTTGATTTATAATTTTAAGTATTAAGTTTGTATACCTTTTTATTAACGAATTTTCTGCTTGAGTATCGCCGTTTTTTGCGCACTCAATAAGTTCTTCATCCGTTAAAATACTGTAATCTTTCATCTTAATTTCTTTGTCTTAACGCCTCAAACACGGCAACACCACACGCAACTGATGCATTAAGAGAATTTACCTTACCTTTCATTGGAATTGTTAGAATTTTTTCACACTTTTCTTTAGTTAAACGCTTAACCCCACTATCTTCTCCACCGATAACTAATGCTAAGTTGCCAGTTAAATCACTTTCGTAAATATTGTCGCCACCAAGTTCAACAGCCATTACCCAGTAACCTGCTTCCTTTAACTTTTCAATCGTGTGGTTAATGTTTACAACTCTTGCAATTTTTACGTGGTTTAATGCGCCTTCAGATATTCTCATAACTAAATCGTTTACGCTTGCGCTTCTGTTTTTTGTTATTATAATACCGTCAACCCCTGCACATTCGCAAACTCTTATGATACTACCAAGGTTATGTGGGTCTAAAACTTCATTAAGTAAAACTATAAACCCGTCTTTACCCTTTTTTTGTACGGTTTCAATAATATCTTCAACGTCAACGTAACTGTATTCACTAACAAATGCTATAAAACCTTGATGTTTTTTAGATTGACTTTCTTTATCTAAAACAAAAGTATCTGCAAATTGAATTTTTATTTTATATTCGCGAATTATATCAATAAGTTTTTTAGACTCAGCATCTCTAAGCCCGTTTTGTACTAAAATTTTGTCAATATCTCTATCAGTTTTTAATAACTCTCTTACTGCATTTCTGCCTTCTACTTTCATTTTAACCCCTGTAATTTAATAAATAATTTAATCTTTCAATTTGTCCCGTTACGTATAAATAACCTAAAACGGCTTCAAACCCTGTGGACATATTGTATTCTCTTACCGTTGCACTTTTTGCTTTGGTTGGTTTTTTGCTATTTCTACCCCTTTTATAGACCATAAGTTCTTCTTCTGTTAAAACTGGAAGAAGTTTATCTATAAAAAGTGCTTGGGAAGACGCTCTAACTTCACTAGTAACGGCTTTATTCATTTCACTAGTTTTTAAGTCGGTACTAAATGCAAGTTTTTCCCTTGAATATAAAGAATATACTGCGTCACCTACAAACGCTAAGGTAATTGCGTTCATATTAAGCGCTTTTTCTTTTTTTATTGTATCTCCAAGATTGAACAAGCAATACTCCCCCTATTTTCATAATTTAACCCTTTTATTTTATCATATACTTAAAAAAATTACAATAAAAAGCCCCAAACTTTTTTATTAAATAGATAAGTTTGGGGATATTCTAAACGTTAAAACCATATGAAGTTGTTGTGCTTAAGTAATCTATTATGCCCTTAAAAATTGCATAGGCTATTTTTTCTTGATATTCTTCGGTAATTAAAAGGTTTTCATCTTCTTTATTTGATAAAAAACCACATTCAACAAGCGCTGACGGATATTGATGACTGTTTAGTATATAATAATCTCCTTTTAATATAGAACACTCTCTGCTTGCTTCTTCCATATTGTTTAGACTTTGTTGAAGTTTTTTTGCAAAAGATTTTGATTCTTCCTTTCCTTCATCAAAAAACACTTGCGCGCCACGGCGTGATGGTAATGAATAGTAGTTTTGGTGTATTGAAAGCACTAAGTTTGGATTTACACTTTCAATAATTTCCTTTCTTTTTAGCATATCTTTTCTTTTACGATTTTTGGTTGCTAAACCGTAAAGACCGTTGGAAGATTCCCTAGTTAAAACGACTTTTATCCCTGCTTTTATAAGGTTGTTTTTTACCTTTTTTGTTATAGATAAATTAAGTTCACTCTCTTTTGCCCCTGTATATCTTCCAGTTACACCGTTGTCAATACCACCGTGCCCTGCATCTAACACTACTGTTATTTCTTTATTATCTACGGTTGAGTTACTTGTTACCCCTATTATACATAAAGTAAACGCAACTACTGATAGCACTAAAATTATTGATATTATTCTACTTCTTTTAACTAAAAACATAACTGTTAATAAAATATTAAGTTTTTAGCTTTTTTATGATAACAAAAAAAGGATAGTTACCTATCCTTTTTTATTTTTTTAAGTCAAATCTTAATACTTTTTCTTAGCAGTGTAAGTTGTATGAAGAACTTCGTGAGCGATATGGCTACCTGGTTTTTCGAAATAGCTATCGTATAATTCCTTAATATAAGGGTTATCGTGGCTCTTTCTAAGCTTAGAGTCTTTATCTTGATTGTAAAGTACGCTTGCTCTTAATGCCTTGTAGTCAACGTTCTTTCTTGTGTAGTTATCAATGATTGGTTGACCACCACCGTTGATACATCCACCTGGACAGCACATGATTTCAATAAATTGATAATCTGCTTCGCCATTTCTAATCTTATCGCAAAGAACTTTTGCGTTAGATAATCCACTTGCTACTGCTACTTTAACGTCTAAGCCACCTACGTTGTAAGAAGCTTCCTTAATACCTTCTAAACCTCTAACTTCAGTAAAGTCTAAAGCAGGAAGTTCTTTACCAGTGATAGTTTCAACTGCAGTTCTTAAAGCTGCTTCCATAACACCACCAGTTACACCGAAGATAACACCAGCGCCTGAGAATTCACCGATTGGGCTATCAAATTCGCCATCTGCTAATTCGTTGAAGATAATGCCACGTTGCTTAATGAACTTAGCAAGTTCTCTAGTAGTTAATACAGCATCAATATCAGGTACGCCAGCTGCATTTTGGTCGTTTCTATTCTTTTCGCCTTTCTTTGCAGTACAAGGCATTACAGATACAACGTAAATGTCTTTTGGATCAATACCTGCTTTCTTAGCAAAGTAAGTTTTAACAACTGCACCGAACATTTGTTGTGGTGACTTACAAGTACTGATGTTGCCGATTAGGTCTGGATAATATCTTTCCATAAAGTTAATCCATCCTGGTGAACAGCTTGTAATCATTGGAAGTTTGCCACCGTTTTGAATTCTTTCAATAAGTTCGTGACTTTCTTCTAAAATTGTTAAGTCTGCAGTAAAGTTAACGTCAAATACTTTCTTAAAGCCTAACATTCTTAATGCAGTAGCCATCTTGCCTTCTACGTTAGTTCCGATTGGATAACCGAATTCTTCACCTAAAGCTGCTCTTACTGATGGAGCTGATGCTACTACAACGTACTTATTAGGATCTGCTAAAGCTTCCTTAACGTTGTCAATTTCTTCTTTTTCATGTAAAGCGCCTGTAGGACAAACGTTAATACATTGACCACATGCTACACATGGAACGTCGCTCAAATTATTTTCAAATTCACAAGCGATATGAGTTGCAAAACCTCTATCATTAGCACCGATAACACCAACTGTTTGAAGTTTGTTACATACTGCAACACATCTTCTACATAAAATACATTTTGTGTTATCTCTTACTAAATAATCAGTAGATTCGTCCTTTTCAAACTTGCTTACTGCGCCTTGATATGCTTTAGTATCGCAACCGTATTCTTTTGATAATTCTTGTAATTCACAGTTTAAGTTTCTGTCACAAGATAAGCAATCTTTTCTGTGGTTAGAAAGAATTAATTCTAACGTTGCCTTTCTTGATTTGAATACCTTTTCAGAATTTGTGATTACTTCCATTCCTTCTGCTACTGGATATACACATGCTGCAGCCATACTTCTTGCGCCTTTAACTTCTACAACGCAGATACGACATGCACCGATTTCGTTGATATCCTTCATATAACAAAGGGTAGGAATCTTTATTCCTGCAACTTTTGCAGCTTCAAGTATTGTTGTTCCTTCTGGAACGCTTACACTAATACCGTTTATCTTTAAATTAACCATTCTTATATCCTCCCAATCTTAGCCCTTTGAAATAGCATTGAATTTACACTTTTCAATACAAGCGCCACACTTAACACAAGCATCTGTAATCTTGTATGAAGGTAATTTGTGTCCTTGTGCTATGTAATCAGTCTTAACGATTGCACTTGCAGGACATTGTTTAGCGCACATACCACAACCAATACACTTTTCTTTATCAATACTGAATTTTAATAAATCTTTACATACGCCTGCAGGACATCTCTTTTCCTTAACGTGTGCTTCGTATTCATCTCTAAAGTATCTTAAAGTTGAAAGTACTGGGTTTGGTGCAGTTTGTCCTAAACCACAAAGAGCGTTTTCTTTGATGTAATAACAAAGTTCTTCCATCTTGTCTATATCTTCCATAGTTGCTTGACCTTTTGTAATCTTATCTAAGTATTCTAATAATCTCTTTGTACCGATACGGCAAGGAGTACACTTACCACAAGATTCATCAACGGTAAATTCTAAGAAGAACTTAGCAATATCAACCATACAGTTGTCTTCGTCCATTACGATAAGTCCACCTGAACCCATCATTGAACCGATTGACATAAGTGTATCGTAGTCAATTGGAGTATCAATTAATGATGCTGGAATACATCCACCAGAAGGTCCACCTGTTTGAGCAGCTTTGAACTTCTTACCGTTTGGAATACCACCACCGATTTCATATACAACTTCTTTTAAAGTAGTACCCATTGGGATTTCTACTAGACCAGTATTAACAATTTTACCACCTAGAGCGAATACCTTTGTACCCTTACTCTTTTCAGTTCCCATTTGAGTAAACCAGTCAGCACCCTTTAAGATGATTTGAGAAATATTCGCATAAGTTTCTACGTTGTTAAGTAGAGTTGGCTTACCAAATAAACCTTTAACTGCTGGGAATGGAGGTCTTGGTCTTGGTTCACCTCTGTGACCTTCGATACTTGTCATAAGTGCAGTTTCTTCACCACAAACGAATGCACCTGCACCAAGACGAATGTCTAGGTCGAAACAGAAATCTGTTCCTAAAATATTTTTACCAAGTAATCCGTATTCACGTGCTTGGTCGATTGCTATTTGTAATCTGTTAACTGCGATTGGATATTCAGCTCTGATATAAACGTAACCTTGAGTTGCGCCTACTGCATAACCTGCGATAGTCATTGCTTCAACTACTGCGTGTGGGTCACCTTCTAGAACTGATCTGTCCATGAACGCACCTGGGTCACCTTCGTCGGCATTACAACATACGTACTTTTGGTCGCCCTTTGCGTCTTTTGTGAATTGCCATTTTAAACCAGTTGAGAAACCACCGCCACCACGGCCTCTTAATCCTGACTTCTTGATTTCATCAATAACTTCTTGTGGAGTCATTTCTGTTAAAGCCTTAATTAATGCTTGATAACCATCGTAAGCAATATATTCATCAATGTTTTCTGGGTTTATAACACCACAGTTTCTTAAAGCTACTCTTGTTTGTCTTTTGTAGAAAGTAGTGTCTGATAAAGCCTTAACTGCTTTGATTTCTTCTGGTTCTTTGTGTAATAATCTTTCAACAATTCTACCTTTACCGATATGTTCTGATACGATTTCTTTTACGTCTTCTACTTGAACTTGGCTATAGAAAGCACCTTCTGGATATACGATTACAACTGGACCTTTTGCACATAAACCAAAACAACCAGTTTGAATTACTTGTACGTCGTTTTCAAGACCTTGTGCTTTTGCTTGCGCTGCAAATTCTGCTAGGATTTCGCCACTGTTATTTGAGTGACAACCTGTACCACCACAAACTAAAATATGATTCTTAAACATTTATTTTCACTCCTAATTATTCTTCGTCGTTGATAAGATACTCTTTGCAAACGTTACCATTTACAATATGGTTTACAATGATGTTCATTGCCTTTTCGCTATCTACGTGAACGTAAGTTACTTTTTCTTGATTTGGTACGAATACTTCAACGATAGGTTCTAATTTACACATACCTAAGCATCCGGTTCTTGTAACTTTTACGTTAGTAAGTTTACGTTTTGCAACTTCGTCAATCAATGTGTTGAAAACAGGTCTTGCACCAGCTGAAATACCACAAGTAGCCATACCTACAACTACTCTGATTTCGTTGGTTTCATCATTGTCTCTCAAAATGATTTCAGACTGCATCTTGTCTCTAATTGCCTTAATGTCTGCTATGCTTTTCATAATGAAAACCCTCCAATACTTAACTTTATATTTTCTTTTATTAAATCCTTAATAAATATAAGAACGTCCGGCGTATCTATTGGTATAGCGTCGCCTAACTCTTCTTTTACTTCTTTGGTTGAGAGTACAAATTCTTCCTCTCCTTCTAACTCATACCTAAAAGTTAGTTCTGCGCCTTTTAAGTCTGCTATTAACGATACTATCGTTTCAGCAATATCGCCCAAAGGCGGTCTATCTATATGGTTTGTCTTAAAAGATGCCGTTAAAGTTGTTCCAACCCCTTTTGTTGATTGAATATCAAAACTTCCTTCACAAAGTTCTGCTTGCATCTTTATAAGTGGTATGCCCATTCCGACCTTTCTTGTCGTTCTTGTTGTCGTAAACGGATCGGTTACCCTTTTTAGAAACTCTTCATCCATTCCAACGCCGTTATCAATTACCGATATCGTTAAAAAGTTTACGTCCACCTTTACAATAATTTCAATTTCAGTCGCTTTTGCTTTGAAAGAATTTTCTGCTATATCTAATATGTTCAAAGAAAGTTCTCTCATTTTTGACCTCTTCTATAATTCCTTAAATAAGAAATTAATGCTTTTGCCGAATTTTCAGGTAGGTCGATAACGCTTTTTCCTATTCTATCAGTAGTATGAGCGTCAGAATCGACTATTATTAGATAATCTTTGTACCTTTCATACCATTCGCCAGTCGCTCTAGTTGAAAGTTCTACTACGTGGAATTCTTCCGTTATAGTTCCTAATATTTGTAACATACTGTTTGCATCCCTATCTATATGTGCAGGAATTGCAATTCCGTTATGTTCTTTGACTAAATTATATACTTTATGAGAGGGTATTTTTGCATTCATAAGTAAAAGATTTTCTTCTTCCCCTATGATATTATCATCTTCGTCGTAAAAATATTGGTTTCCATAAATTTCCGGTTTGTTTTTTACCTTCAAAAACTCAATACTTTTATAACAAGCCTCTAAATCTTCAAAACTTTCAAATAAACATAATATATGTATTTCTTCTGCCGTTTGAAGTTCAAATGCAGGGATTACCGTTACCCCATAAAATTCACCGGCTTTTAAGGCAACTTCTACGTTACCTATGGCGTTATGGTCGGCTATTGCAACCATATCTAAGCCGTTTAATTTTGCCAAGCCTACTATGTCAACGGGCGTCATATCCTTTTCAGCACAAGGCGATAACCCACTGTGGATATGAAAATCATACTTAAATTGCATCTAAATACCTTTTTATTGCATTAAATACGTCATATTCCGTTTTTATAAGGTTTATTTCTTGTTGCTTGGCCTTTTCTATTATTGCATTATCAACAGCAGCACCTTCACAAACTACTACTACGGCTACGTCGGTTAGCGTTGCTACTGCTAGAATATTTAAGTTTGTCATAATGGTAAACCACGCTGAATCTTCAGGCGCTCTACCCATTACAAAACTCAATAAATCCCCTGCATAGCCCGTTACAACCTCTTTATCTCCGTTAGCAATATTAAGTTTGTTTGCATTTAATAATTCTGCTAATTGATTTACTGTCATAAACTACCTATCAAGCATTAAACATTTTGAATCTTTAGGAATTTTGCCGTTTACTATATCTTCACAAAAAGCCCTACAACTTGGAGCACCACATAACCCACAATCGCTTTGTGGAAGAGTGCTGTAAAGTTTTTGTATTTCCATCAACTTGTTAAATACTTGTTGTCTATCTTCTACCTTCTTTCCTTTAGTTGTGAAATCAGGTTCTTTTTCCCACTTGTAGTAGTCAAATGATTTGCCTACGTCTGCAAGTGTGTTTGCCGTTTGTGGAAACTTACTTCTAAGTCCCCTTAATCTTGCCCTTGCTACAAACGGATTTTCTACGTTCAATACCCCACCTACGCAACCACTTATACAAGCGTTTAATTCAATAAAATCAACGTCGCTAAGTGAACCGTCTTCAATAGAGTTTAATATTGCTATTACGTTTTCTATTCCGTCAGCTGCAAGATATTTTGCTCTGCCAGCGCCAATGGCCTCGCCACTTGATGCCGCCCAGTTAAGTCCTAATACACCCATTTTTGAAAGTTTTTCAGGCTCTTCAATCTTTTTCATTTCAGGAAGGAGTTTCATATAAACTTCTGATATAGCAAGTACACCGTCAACTAACGGTTTTTCAACCCCTATTCCTGCTTTTAGCGCAAATACCTTTGCTGGACATGGCGAAATGAAAAATACGCCGATATCTTCTTTAGGAATTCCCCTTTCAATTGCGCTTTCTCTTGCGAGTTTTGCCGCAACGTCAACTGGTGCTAAAAGTTTTAATAAATTATCTTTTAAATTTTCGTACTTTGCGTATATTAGTTCAAGTACAGCAGGACAAGCCGTGCTGATTACTGGCTTTTTAATGGTTTCTTTATTTAATAGTACTTGGGTTGCGTGTGAACAAAGTTCTGCCCCCCTACCTACTTCAAAAACTTCATCAAAACCAAGTCTTTTTAGTCCTGTTAATACGTAATTTACGTCTTTTAAATTGTTAAATTGTCCATAAAGTGATGGTGCAGGTAAAGCAATTTTATACTTGAAATTGTTAATAACTTCAAACTTATCGTAACTTGCAATTTTTGCATGATGAGGGCAAAGTCTAACGCATTCGCCACACCCAATACATTTATCGTAAATTACACTTGCTTTTCCGTTTCTTACACGTATTGCTTGGGTTGGACACCTTTTCATACAAGTAACACAACCTTTACAACGATTACCGTCAAGCGTTACCGTGTGTAAACTTTTTAGTTTCTCCATAACTTTACCTTACGTTAGTTAGCGCAAGTTGATTATTAAAGTAACTGTTGTTCCTTTACCAACTTCACTTTCTACTATACACTCATCTGAGTGTTTTTTCATATTAGGAAGCCCCATTCCAGCACCAAAACCAAGTTGTCTTATATCTTCCGTCGCTGTTGAATAACCAGGTTTCATTGCTAAATCTATATCAGCAATTCCTTTACCTGTATCAATTAGTTTTACTACTACTTTGTCAACGTAAATATCGACTAAAGCCTTACCACCGTTTGCGTGTATTACCATATTTATTTCGCCTTCATACATGGCTATGGCTACACGTTTGACATCGTCCGGATTGATGCCCATTTCTTTCAATCACGCTTTAACTTTTGCTGTTGCCGTACCTGCTGATATAAAATTACAGCCGTCAACCTCAAATTCTAAATGTATCTTTTCCATTTAGTTTCCTGAAATAAGCCCTTCTTTATACAATATTCCACACGCTGAGAACATTCTATGTGGCGTACATACCATTACTATATCCTTTGCTTTTGCAAGTTCAATAGTTTCTTGATCTGGCATTTTATTTCTAACAAAAACGATACATAATACGTCTATCATTTCTGCAGTACGCACAACTTGTGGATTGCAAAGACCAGTGATTAATACAGCTTGATCTTTTGTATATGCTAACACGTCGCTCATCATATCCGAACCACAAGCCGAAATTACTTCTCTATCTGCTAAGTCTTCCCTGCAAATGATTGAGCCGTGTAACACTTCTGCTATCTCTCTTATTTTCATAAGTTGCTCCTTAAAAGCCCTTAACGCTTAGTTGTATTTTGCTAAAATTCCTTCAACGTCTGCTGGTACTACTTTACCATATACGTCGTCGTTAACGGTTAATACTGGTGCTAGACCACAACAACCGATACATCTTGTTGCATCTAAAGAGAACTTTCCATCAGCAGTAATTCCACCTGTTGGAATTCCTAATTGTTTTTCGATTTCTGCAATTACGTCACCTGCGCCTTTTACGTAGCAAGCTGTACCTAAACATACTGCAACCTTGAATTTTCCCTTTGGTACTAAAGAGAATTGTGAATAGAACGTTGCTACGCCGTACACTTCTGATAGTGGTACGCCAATTTCTTCTGCAACGATAATTTGTACTTCACGTGGAAGATATTCGTAAATTTCTTGTGCTGCTTGTAATGCAGGCATTAATGCACCTTTTTGACCTTTTAATTGTTGTAACTTTTCTCTTAAAAGTTTCTCTTGTTCAGGTGTACCTTTGAATGGTAATGTCGTTTGCTTAGCCATCATAACCTCCGCTATTTATAAAAATTTTTTATTTTTCTTTTGATTAACGAAATATAAAAATCCGTTCTAAATTATTTTATCACAACAAAACCCTAATTGCAAGGGTTTTCAAGGGTTTTATTCTTTTTTTATCTTTATTTTTTAAAAAATAAAACCCGAATTTTTCTTTCGGGTTTTAACGTGTATAAATATTGAATTTTTATCTATTTTTCACTCTTTTTTATCATTGCTTCTAACTCAGCCATAAACGCTGATATATCCTTAAAAGAACGATAAACTGAGGCAAATCTTACGTAGGCTACTTCATCAATTTCTTTTAAGCCTTCCATTACCATTTCTCCTATTTCTTTACTGGTAATTTCTTGGTCTAAAGAGTTATATATTCTTTTTTGTATGTCGTCTACAAGTTTATCTATCTTAAACATTGGTACAGGGCGTTTTTCACACGCTCTTATAATACCACTTTTAATTTTTGAAGCATCAAAAGTTTGTCTATTTCCACTTGCTTTTACTACTAAAATAGGGGTGGTTTCAATAGTTTCGTAAGTCGTAAAACGTTTGCCACATTTTATACACTCACGCCTTCTTCTAATCATTGTTCCTTCTTCAGTTAATCTTGAATCAATTACCTTGCTGTCTAAATGACCACAATACATACACTTCATAGTAATATCTCCTCTTAATAGCTATATTTTAACATTTTTTAATGGTTTTGTCTATATTTTTTTAAAATTTACACAAATTAATTTACAAATGAATATTTTAATTTACGTGTTAGCTATAGTTTACTTTTTGGCTATAAATTTTTACGGCGTTTTTATGCTTATTTTGCAAAAAAGACAAATTGATAGAGATGAAAAAGTTGATATCAAAGATGGTAAAATTTTACTATCCGGTCTTCTTGGTGGAGCGCTTGGAATTTTTATTTGTATGTTTATAATAAAGCACCACCTAAGGGACCTTTATATGATGGTTGTTATGCCCCTTTTTGCAACCCTTTCTATCTTTTTACTTTATATGCTTTTTAGTGGTGGATTTAGGATTATATAAAAAAAGGAACTGATTTAATCAGTTCCTTTTAGTTATGCTGTTTTTTTGATGATTTTAGGTTCTTTTTTATCTCTAACAACCTCTTCATCAATTATAACCTTTTCAATATCGTCGCTACCTGGTAGGTCGTACATTGTGTCTATCATAAGATTTTCAAATATTGTACGAAGTCCTCTTGCGCCCGTTTTTAGTTCTATTGCACGTTTTGCAACGGCCTCTACTGCACCGTCGGTTATTTCAAGTTCTACGTTGTCAAAACCTATAAGCTTTTTATATTGCTTTACAAGCGCATTCTTTGGCTCTGTCATTATTTTTACAAGCGCCTTTTCATCTAACGGATTTAGTCCTACGGTAATAGGAATTCTGCCGACAAATTCAGGAATTAAGCCATATTTAATAAGGTCTTCTGGTTGAACTTCGTGTAAAAATTTACCTTTGTTTTCATTGTTTTTAGAAGAAACGTTTCCACCAAAACCTAATGATGAATTTTCCTTTCTCTTCCCTACAATGTCATCAAGTCCAACAAATGCGCCACCACATATAAATAATATATTAGTAGTGTCGATTTTTATATTTTCTTGTTGAGGGTGTTTTCTTCCCCCTTGAGGTGGTACTGAGGCGATAGTGCTTTCTATAATTTTTAGTAAAGCTTGTTGAACGCCTTCACCTGAAACGTCACGAGTTATTGAAACGTTTTCACTTTTTCTTGCAATCTTATCAATTTCATCAATATATACTATGCCCATTTGAGCCTTTTCTATATCATAATCAGCTGCTTGAATTAGTTTTAATAAAATATTTTCAACGTCTTCCCCTACGTAACCGGCTTCAGTTAAAGTAGTTGCATCGCAAGAGGCAAAAGGTACGTCTAAAATTCTTGCTAAAGTTTTTGCAAGTAAAGTTTTACCACTACCAGTTGGTCCTAAAACTAAAATATTACTTTTATCTAGTTCAACCTCGTCATCTTTTTGAGGGTTGGTTATCCTTTTATAGTGGTTATAAACAGCCACTGAGAGCGTCTTTTTAGCTTCGTCTTGTCCTATAACGTAATCATCAAGTTTTTCCTTGATTTGTTGTGGTTTTAATAACGTAAACTGTTTGCTCTTTTTAACGTTATTTTCCTTTAATATTTCTTGACAAATTTCAATACATTCATCACAAATATAAGAACCACTTGGCCCTGCTATAAGATTTTTAACTTCGCTTTTTTGTCTTCCGCAAAAGGAACAAATTTCTTCGTTATCTTTCATTTAATTCTCCGTTATTATGGTCTTTGATAAAAAATTTCGTCTATTAATCCGTATTCTTTTGCTTCTTCGGCTGAAAGATAATTATCTCTATCAGTGTCTTTTTCAACTTGTTCGTAAGGTTTACCACTGTTCTTTGCTAGAATAGTGTTTAAACGCTTTTTAGTTTTTAAAATGTGGTCGGCTTGAATTTTTATATCACTAGCTTGACCTTGTGCCCCACCTAAAGGTTGGTGAATCATTATTTCACTGTTTGGAAGAGCGTATCTTTTACCTTTAGTGCCACTTGAAAGAAGAAATGCGCCCATACTTGCTGCTAAACCGATACAAATAGTAGTTACGTCACATTTTATATAGTTAATAGTATCGTAAATAGCTAAACCTGCCGTTACGCTTCCACCAGGGCTGTTAATGTATAGACAAATATCTTTGTTTGGGTCTTTACCTTCTAAGTAGATAAGTTGCGCAACTACTGCGTCTGCTACTTGGTCGTTAATTTCACCAGTTAAAAAGATAATTCTATCTTCTAATAGTCTTGAGTATATGTCATAACTTCTTTCGCCTTTACTAGTTTGTTCTACAACGTAAGGTACTACGGTATTTCTTTCTCTCATTACTTCACCTTAAAAACTTATTTTATTTCGTTTTCCTTCTTTAAGAAGTCGAATAATTTCTTAATAATAATGTCGTTTTTGATGTATTCTACTTGTTTAGTATCCATCTTTTCGCTAACGTCAATTGGCTTTTTGCCTTGCTTTTCAGCCATTTCGTTAATTCTTTCTTGAACTTCTTCATCAGTAGCGTCAATCTTTTCAGCATCTAAAATTGCACCGATTACGAATTGAGATTTAAGCATTTCTCTTGCTTGTCCTTCAAAGTTCTTTCTGTAATCTGCCATTGTGATGTTCATGTATTTTAAGTAGTCTTCAAGTTTTAAACCTTGGTACATCATTCTGTATTCCATATCTTGTACCATGCTGTCAATTTGGTCTTCAACTACGCTATCGTTTAATTCAACTTGGCTGTCATCAGCGATGAACTTAATAATTTTGTTTTCAAGTTCTCTTTCAGCTCTGTCAGCGTTCATCTTTTCTAAACGTTCTTTAGTTTCCTTTTTGTATGCGTCTAAACTTTCAGCACCTGCTGCTTCCTTAATAAATTCGTCGTTAACTTCAGGAAGTTCAGTTTTCTTAATTTCGTGTAATTTAACGTGGAAAACTGCATCCTTTCCTTTTAAGTTTTCAGCGTGATATTCTTCAGGGAATTTAACAGAAATATCTCTTTCTTCACCGATAGCCATACCAACTACTTGATCTTCAAATCCTGGGATAAATTGTCCACTACCTAAAGTTAAAGGTTGCTTTTCAGCTGTGCCACCGTCAAACTTAACGCCGTCAACTGAACCAGAGTAGTCGATAATTACGTTATCACCGTTTTCACAAGCTCTATCAGTTACGTCAATTAGTCTTGAATTTCTTTCCCTAAGTCTTTTAATTTCTTCTTCGATATCTTTATCTTCTACATTATACTCAACTTTATCAAATTTTATACCTTTGTATGCGCCAAGTTTTACTTCAGGCTTTACTGGTACTACTGCTACTAAAGTTATACCCTTTTCATCAATCTTTTCAATATCTAAGCTAGGTCTTGCAATAACTTCGATAGATGGTTCTTTGTCTAATACTTCACCATAATATTTAGGGAAACAATCGTTAATAGCATCTTCAAAGAAAATTCCAGCGCCATATGCGTTTTCTAAAACTTTCATAGGAACTTTACCCTTTCTAAAGCCTTGCATTGAGTATTGACCCTTTGTTTTGTTGTAAGCATTTTCTCTTGCTTGTTGCCATTCCTTAGCGTCTAAGGTAATGCGAATTTTTACTGAGTTCTTTTCAGCCTTTTCAAATTTATATTTCATAATACTCTCCTATTATTTATTCTTTAGATTCTTAAATATTTTACCATAGTTTTTAAAAAAAGCAAACCGTTTTAATTACTTTTTATAAATTCTTCGTGATTACTTGGGTTTACCACCAAAGTTTCGTTGGTTTGGTAGATAAAAAAGCCTAATTTTGACTTAGGTGGCTTTTTAACGTGTTTTTTTAAGGTGAAGTCAACCTCTATTTTATCGCCGTATCTGCCCTTTGAATAATATGCACATATCTCTGCGCCTATTTTTATTATCTCTTCACTAACTGGTCTACCTTCGTTTTCAATTATAACGTGGGCTGACGGATAATTTTTTGTATGAATCCATAAGTCCTTAGGCTTTGCTGAACTTGTGAGTTCTTCGTTTGAAACGTTGTTTTTGCCTACCTTAATTTTTACCCCGTTTACTTCGTAAAGCCTATAATTTATTTCCTTTTTCTTTTTGTTTTTAGGTTGGTTTTGTCCCCTTATAATGCCTGAAATAAGCAGTTCACTTTCAACGTGAGTAAGGTCCTCTTTATTTAATGCAAGATTAAGTTCATCTTCAACGCTATCAAGATAATTTAGTTCAAGCAAAATCTCCTCTTTTTGAGGTAAAATTGAAGCAAGCGTTCTTTTTTGTTTGTTGTATTTTTTAAAGTAGTTTTGCGAGTTTTTTGATACTGATAAACTTTTATCTAAGGCTATTTTTATTTGACTGCCGTCGTAATAATTATCAAGCACCACAAACTCTTCCGTTCCTTTAATTTTATAAGAATTTGATAAAAGAAGTTCCCCTTTAATTCTATTAATCTCCATATCGCTAGAGTTCCTTTCTTTATCTTCTATTATTTGCAAACGCTTTTTAAGTTTTTTTCTATAAGCATTTATGCCGGAAAGCAGTTTGTTTTTCTTTTCCGTTATTTGTTTTTTATTTTCCTTTTCTAAATAATATAAATCTTGCGCTTTATAAATATTATCAAAAAACACCCTTTCCCCAGATATGCTTTTATAATCTAAAACAAAAAAGTCCAAGTTTTTTTCTAGCGCCTTTATTATACAAGGATTTACCTTTGTGTTTAGTAAAAAATCTATTAAAAATTGACTAAATTCTTCCGTGTCAGGTATATTTTGAATATCTTTTTTGTTGAAAAACCTAACCACAATTTCAGTTGCAGTTTCCTTTGATATACCC
Organism: Clostridiales bacterium; assembly: GCA_015055835.1. Taxonomy (GTDB): domain Bacteria; phylum Bacillota; class Clostridia; order Christensenellales; family Borkfalkiaceae; genus SIG381. The sequence continues at coordinate 55,872 of SVHJ01000003.1, forward strand.
ATTATTCCGTTAAAGATATAACTTACTAAATCGCCACCTGAAAACTTGTTGATAAACTCAAAAATTCTTTCCTTTTCACATGGAGAAATTTTTTCTTGTTTTGGTGGCATTTTATATTCTAGCCCAGTTAAAATTGGTCTAACGGACATTTCTTCAAGTGAAGCCGTTTTTATTGAACCTAAAATTTTACCGTTAAATAGTAGCATTATATTGCTGTATTTACCCATAATTTCAGCAATTAAAACCTTTTCTTCCTCTTCAAAAAAGTCGTTTTTATTTATAAAAGTAAACTTAATTATTCTTTCAAATTCCAACTGCTCTATCTTCTCTAGCGTTGCACCCGTTAAATGCTTTCTAAGTAGCATGCAAAAATTGAACGGTACTATTGGATTTTCACTTTCTCCGTTTGTTATTACCGTTCTTGCAGTTGATGCGTTGGCTGAAATAAGTAGTTTATAAACCGTGCCTTTATATATGCTTATTATAATTTCATCAGATTTTGGCTCAGTTATCTTATTTACCTTTCCACCACTTAAAATTTGATTAAGTTCTTCTGCTACGTATTTTAGCGTAAATGCGTCTTGTGGCATAATGTTCCTATACTATATTTCAAAAGTTTTACCGTTTAAGTAGTAAAGTGGACTTTCTTTTTCAAAATTTAATTTAAGTTTATAAGCTTTTAGTTCTTGTTTTGTTTTTTTGAACTTTTTATTTATATCCCCCCTACCGTACTTGCCGTCGCCTATTACGAAATGACCGATATGCGCAAAATGCGCCCTTATTTGGTGGGTTTTGCCGGTATGAAGAAGTATTTCTACCAAAGTAGTTTGTAAACTTTCACTTTCTATATCTATGGTTTTCCTTTCTAAAACTTTATATTCCGTTATAATTTTGCTAGAATTTTCTACCTTGTTATCATAAATTTTTACTAACCCTTTAGTACCGTCTTTTTTTAGATACGCAGTCATTATTTCATTGTCTTTTTTTAGATTTCCAAAAAGGGTGGCTAAATAATATTTTTCAAAAGTTCTATTTTTAAAGCCTTTTAATAGTTCTTCGTTTGATGTTTCATTTTTAGCAAAAATCATTAAACCAGAAGTGTTCCTATCTAATCTATGTATAAAAAACGCCTTTTCTTTTATGCTTTCAAACACAGTTTCAGATAAAATTCCTTGTGGCTTATTTATTACCAAAATATCTTGGTTTTCAAAAACTATATCGTATAACTTTTTTTCAGTTTCTTTATAATAAACGGATACTTTATCCCCTGCTTTTAAAACTAAATCAGTCGATACTCTTTTTCCGTTTACTTTTATATCTTTGTTTTTTAATATTTTTTGTATAGAAAAATAGCCTATTCCTAATTTTTCTTCTAGTAGGCTACTTATCTTTTTATTTTCTTCTACAAAAAATTCTTTTAACATATCTTTAGATAAAAAAAGCTTTAAGCAAAGTCAGCTTAAAGCTTTTTGTTTTTTAGTCTTCTTTTTGTTTAGGCTTAATACATAAAACAACTATTAAACCTATTAGTGAAAGCGTGCCAACCGTTAAGAAAATAAATGACGCTGTATTGTTTTCTAACCAAACGATAAAGCCATCGTTTAACGTGTCAATTTCGTCTTGTACTAAAATAAACGTTTCACCATCAGCTTCTCTATTTGAGTAAGTAGTTGAAATTTCACAAGTGATTTTGTATTCACCTTTCATTGTAGGTGTGAAAGTTAATTTTCCGTCATAAGCAATCTTCTTCACAGCATCAACGTCTTTAATTCCGATAGTCTTTAATGCAGTAAAGTCATAACTGTCATCAATCTTCTTTTCTGCTGGAATTTCTACCCAGTTTGCTGATTCGTTTGCCCTATAATATAGTTTATATACACTGTTATAGTCAGCGCCGATTATATCAAAACTTTCTGCTACGTATTTAACGTTTAAGAAACCGTTTTCTTGTGTTGCGCCAGAAACTACCATTGGAGCGTCGTCTTTTATAGTAAAGTTAAATACGTACTTGCCATATTTTTCAGCAAGTCCAATAATTTTACCATCATCATCTTTTTCAACGAAATCTTCTTCACTCATTTTATTATTTTCTAAGTCGTTAAATACAACGAAGAAAGTATAGTCGCCTGCTTCTTCAATAGGAATTGATAAAGATGCAGTTTCACCTGAAGTTGATGGAGTGTAGTAGTGAACTACGTATTTTAAATCACTATAACCAACTAAATCATCATATACTAAACTCTTCATAGTAGGTATAGTTAGTTTTTGATTTTCACCGATTTGAATATAATGTTCTTCCGTTTTACCGTTAACCGTATATTCTTTTTTAGTTGCTTTTTCTAATTCTTTTCTAAATTGTTCAATTGCAACGTCGTCGTCATTGTAAACTGGAGCAGTCTTATCATAGCCTTCGCCTTTTACCATACCAGTTATTTCAACTTCTTTATAAACTTCAGTATCCTTTACGATAGAAAGTGTTGCGTTAGGCTTAGTTAACATAAACGTTGCAGAAGTATCGCCATTTGAAACAACGGCTATACCATCACCATCTTTTACCGTTAACTTTACAGAAGTTGTCATTGGAGTTACGTTTATTGCATTCCAAGAAATTCTTAAAGTTGTGTTTTGATATTTAACGCATCTTAATGCGCCAGTTTCATCATATGAGAAGAATTCGTTATCAACAACGATAACAGGTTTAGTTTCTTTCTTTAAAACATCACCTTCAACTTCAAAGTCTTGTAAATAGTCGCTATCCGTTGCTTTTTGAGTAATGCTATCAATACTAAATTCCGTTTCTTCTTTTACGTCAAAAACAAACGCTAAATTTGCAGTAGTCGTATCTTGAACTTCAACCCTGTAATCTTCTTTACCATTTAAAAGGTTTTCGCCGTTTACCGTAGGAAGAATAAATCCGTCTTCAACCTTTATTTTTAACGTAATTTCTTCAGCAGAAGAAATTTCTTTATTAGTACCGTCGTTAAAGTTCGCAATTAAAGTCGTACCATCCAATTTTAAAGTTAGTACGTTTGTAACTTCATCTTTATAAAAACCTTTTGAAGTTAATTCGATTTTTAACGTTTCAATTTTATCAGTATAGTTGAAAACCATTTCAAAATCATCAATAGCCACTTTACTGAAATATTTTACCGTAGAATCTTCCTTTATTAAAGTAGTAAGTTTGCCGTTTTCTATAGTAGAATCTAATCTTCCATTAACGCCCTCTACTCCTACAAAATAACTGTTTGTTGTAATTTTACCATCAGTTGCTTTTGCTACGTTCGTATTTACTAAAAATGCCATACCAAAAACTAACGTGATTGCAACTAATATTAAAATAAGTTTGTTTTTTAACGTGTTAATCATTTATTTAAACTCCTACAAATGTAAATAATATTACAATCTACAATATTTTACACAAAATTTTTAGCTTTGTCAATCTTCTTTTTATACATATTTATATATTTTAAAATTTTTCTTTAACCTTTTTATATATTTTTTTCATATATTACTATAAGTTTTACTTTAGATTAAAGGATTGATATACTTATGAGTTTGTTTTTTATTATTTACGGTGCTATTTTAGTTAGCGTTGATTCTTTCCTTTGTGGATTTTCCTTAGCTAATATGGAATATAAAAAGTGGCAGGTTGTTTTGGGAGTGTTTTTCCCCGTATTAGCCCTTTGTTTTATAACTAATTATTTAGGCGTTTTTTTGCAACTTTATTTTACTGAAGACTTTTCAAGTATCGGTGGAATTATTTTGATTTTAGTAGGGCTTTTTAGCCTTTTAAATATAAAAAAAGACAAAACCCACAAAAAATCTATTTTAAGAATTTTTATATCAGGCTTTGCCGTTGGTCTTGACGGTGCGTTTTTTAACCTTTCCGTTTCACTTATGGGAATTTCTAGTTTTTACGTTCCGTTAACCATTGCGTTTATTCACGGAGCAATGGTCTTTTTAAGCGTAAAATTTGCAAATACTAGACTTTTATCTCTTACAAAACGGTGTTACTTTCTTGCGCCTACGCTTTTAATTTTACTTGGTTTTTATAAACTAATTTTCCTTTTATTATAGCTGATATTTTGCCATTATTTTAAGTAGTTGTTGCAAACTTTCGTTTATTTTTGATTTTACTATTCCTTTCATTTCACCATCTGCCGTTAAAAGAGTATATTCTATTTCTTTAACGGCTTTTTTATCATAATAAGATAGGGTTGTTTCCTTTAATTTTTCTATTACGTTTTTTGCGTGATCCAAACATATTTCGTCTTCAACCACCTGTTCTTTTATCTTTCCTTTTATTTCGTTTAAAAAAGGATTTTCTTCTTCAAATAAAAAACTTTTTTCCCTTTTTAGTTCTTCAACCTCTACTTTTTCTTTATCTATTTCCTTTTTATATTCTTCGTTTATTAGGTTTATTAATTTCGTTTCCTCTTTTTTTACTTCCGTTTTGATTTTAACTATTTTTATCGTAAAATAAAAAACGCTACTTAAAAAAATATAGGTTATCGGTAGTTTATCCGTTAATTTTTCAGCTAGGCTAGAAATTGCTAAAACACCTAAATTTATAACCACTAAACTTATAAAAAATAATTTACTTATAGGCTTTCTTTTTATGGAAAGTATTAAAAAAAACACAAACGAAAAAATTAATCCTAGACTTAAAAAAAGTATTGCAAAATCTAAATATTTAATAAAAAATTTGTTTAATAAATTAAAAAAATCAAGAACGATATTCATTTACTTTCTCCTTCTTGATTTTTTATAACTTTTTTTATTAGTCGAAAACGAGCAACCTTTATATTTTTTTAAGTTTTTTAGTCGATTTCTATTACTTCAGAATTTCTTAAACTCACTATCGCCTTTTTTATAACCTTTTTATTTAAAGAACGCTCCACTGCTAAGGCGTATAAATCTAACTGCTTTTTGTAAGTTTTAATTAAGCCGTCTTTATCTTTTTGAGAATATTTGTAGTCTAAAATTATAACTTCGTCCCCCTTTATGCAAAGTAGGTCGATTATACCTTGTACTAAAATATTATCGTTAGAAGTAGTATCCTTTAATAGTTTTGCAGGAACTTCCATAATAAACCATTTTTCAGGATATTTTTTATACTCTTTTATTTCTTTAATTAATTGACTGTTCAATAACTTTTCAAGCGCAGGTAGGTCTAAAAGTTCACTTTCTTCTTTAGTAAACACGCCATCTTTTAACATTCTTTCTAAATTCTTAAGCGCGCTTTCTTCAAAAATACAATGTTCTAAAAAACGGTGCATTAAAACACCTTTTTCTTTCACCTCTTCCTCAGCAAAAACTAACGGTATTTTATACTCTTCCTCTAGTCTATCCATAGTTAAACTTTTGGTTACCGAAGTTTTTAGTGGAAGAGTATAGTCCTCTTTATACGAAAATAAAAGATTTTCTTTATATTTTTCTTTTAAGTCGTTATTTGGCTTACCCATTGCAACAAATTCGTTTTCTTTAGCGCCAGTTCTTTCAATAACCTTTTTCTCACTTTCTTTTCCGTCCAAAAAGTAAACGAAATCATAATAAGAAGAGCCGATTGAAATTGGGTATTTTTGTTCTTTTTTTAAAGTTGCTGTTAAATATAAACAGTATTTTGCTCTTGTTAACGCAACGTAAAAAAGTTTTAGTTCTTCCTTTTTATTTTTAAGAATTATATCTTCTTTAATAAACCTTGTAAGTATTGTTGAAGATACGCTCCTATCTTCCTTATCGTAATTTTTTACGCCTAAACCAAACTCTCTATCAAATAAAACTTTATCTCTTACGTCTTGTACGTTAAAAGTTTTATTTAAGTTTGGAACTATTACGACTGGGAATTCTAACCCCTTAGAGCCGTGTATGGTCATAATTCTTACAGCATTTTCAGAAGAGGCTGAAAAAACTGACGTTTCTTCCATATTGTCTATTTTTTCTAAAAACTCTCTTACAGAAAGGAATAGGTTGTTTTTAACCCCTTCATCTAAAAAGGCTTCTACGTTTTTTAACTTATTCTTGCCAAACGGTGAAGATAAAAGGGTGTATTCAAAACCACAATCTTCTATAACCTTTTCTATAATCTTTTTAGCCCCTATAAAATCGGCTAAAAATCTTATTTTTTCAAAATATTCGTAAAACTCAGTTAGTTTTTTTGCTAAATCGTTTTTCTTTTCTTTATACGCTAAACAAGACTGATAAAAATATTTTTTATCACTACAACCTTTTCTTATTTCGTAAAGTTCGTCATCAGTTAGTTTCCATACCTTTTTTAAGGTAAATGCAAGTGGAATATCTGATTTTGCGCAGTCAATAAATCTTAATAAATTTATCAAAACGTTTATTTCAGGATAGTCTGCTATTTTTGACTTTGCGTCAAAACAAACTGGTATGCCGTTTTCTATAAGCGCTTTTGATAACTTTTGAAAAAAAGCGTTTCTTGAACGCGCCAAAACTACGACGTCTTTATATTCTATAGGTCTTTCCCTTTTTTCTTTTACGTCGTAAAAATTTTGTCCTAATTTTTCCCTAATTAAGCCTACTACTAAATCGACTTCTTCATCTTCTTCCGACCTTTCCTTAACCTCCTCTAATAGGTTGTAAACGGATACTTTCTTTTCTTCTTTTTCTTTTGCTTTGTATGGAAGAATAAATAGTTCGGCTTCGCCAAAATGCTCTACTTTATTTTCATCTAAGTATAATCCACCTGAAATTAAAGAGGCATCTTCATAATTTATACCAAAATCTTCTTCCGTCATTTTGCCGGTAAATACTTTATTAACAAAGTTTATTACGGCTGTAGATGAACGGAAATTGTGGTTTAAGTTTATTAAACCCTCTCCTTTTTTGTTGAATTTTTCCATCTTTTCTTGGAAAATTTTGTGGTTACAACCTCTAAACGCATATATACTTTGTTTTACGTCGCCAACCATAAATAAATTGTCGTTTGATAGTCTATTTAAAATGGCTTCTTGTATACCGTTAGTGTCTTGATATTCATCAATAAAAATATACTTATATTTTTGTTGAATATCTTCTTTAACTTTTTCGTTTTTTAATATTTCAAGCGCAAAATGTTCTAAGTCGTTAAAATCAAGTTTGTTTAATTTTTTCTTTTCTTCAGCGTAAGTTTTTCTAAAAGTTTTTACAAGTTCTACTAAACTTTCCGTGGTTTTTTGCGCGCCATAGAAAGCCTTTTTTTCCTCTTCTTCACTTTTATAAACGGAAAGTTTTTCTACTACGAATTCTTGAAAAGAACCTTTTAAACTCTTAAATTTTTCGTTTAAGTATTTTAATTCTTCAGGTATCTTTTTCCTTGCCGTTTCCGTTTTATAGTTAGAAAAAGCGCAATAATCAAAAAGAGTTAATGATAGCATTTCTTCAATATTAACTAAAATATTTTTTACTATAGTTAACCTTTCAACTAAACAATTCTCTTCAAGTTCGTTTTTTAATATTATAAATTCTTTTTTGTATTCGTTTAACCTTTCCTTAAAATAATTTTGACTTTTTTCCTTAAAATAATCAAAACCTCTTTTTGTATAATTATAAACGCTTTCATCTAAAAAAGCGTCAAAATCTTCTTCGGCTGAAGCATCGTCAAAAATTGTTAAAACAGTTTCCCTAAAACTTTTATCCTTTCTTTTACTATTAAAACACTCTGATAAATGTAAAAAATTTGCATTTTTTTGTTCATATAATTCGTAAAAAAGCTGGTCGATTACCCGTCTTTTTAATTCTTCGGCTTCTTCCTTTTCTATAATTTCAAAGTCAACCGATACGCCTACTTCAAAAAAATAACGGCGAATTAGTTTTGCGCAAAAAGAGTGCATAGTTGAAATGTCAGCGTTTGATATTTCAACTAAACTTGACCTTAAATTTTCTTTGCCGTCATTTATTTTTTCTATAAGCGCTTCCCTTATTTTTTCTTTCATTTCTTCGGCGGCTAGTTCGGTAAATGTAACGGCTAAAATTTCTTGTAAATTTGCGCGTTCTTCGCTTATTAAACGAATTAGCCTATCCACCATTACTTTGGTCTTTCCACTACCGGCTGAGGCAGAAACGAGTAGATTGCCGTCGTTAAACAAAACGGCTTCTTTTTGATTTTTTGTATAACTCAATTTTCTTCCTCCTTTACTGCTTTACTAATAGTGTCGTTTGATACTTCTACGTCTCTTTTTTGGTCGTATTTTTCATCAAACGAACAAAGTCCTTTATATTTACAATAATCGCAAGCGCCTTTGGTTGGAGAGGCTATTATTACCCCGTCGGTTATGCCTTCTGCCCCCTTTTTAGAGATAAGTAAAGAGTATTTTAAATAATCGTCAAAAACCTCTTTATCCAAAAGAGAATTATCCTTTCCTCTAGGTTTTACCACCTTACCGTCTTTATCAAAACTTGCCTTTATTTTACTGCTTTTTACCCCTTTATCTAATGATTTATCTATTTCTTTAAGCGCCTCTTCATCTCTTAACGAACGACCGTCAAAAAAGGTTTGTGGCTCTTCATCAAGATTTTTAAAATCGTCAGCAAGTGTTAAATAATATACTCCTGCAGGGCTTTTATCTTTGCTGTTTTTAAGTAGCGCGTTCATATATAGATAAAGTTGCACCTTTTTACCCATATATAAATCTTTATTGCTATCTTTTTGACTACCCGTTTTATAGTCTATTATTCTTACAAACTTTTCCGTTTCGTCAACTCTATCAATCTTACCGGTAACAAAAATGTTGCCGTTTTTGGTGTCTAAAATTATTTTATCTTCACCTTTACCAAACTCTTTTTCCCTACCAGTTATCTTAAACGAAGAAGTTTTTAATTCTTCAAGTACGGCGTAACATTCCCTTTTTGCCTCTTTCCTTGCCCTCTCAATTATTACGCTAGAAATTGCATCATCTAAAAAATGTGCGTACTTTTCTTCTACCTTAGTTATAATTTCTTCTACTTTTTTATCACTTTCTTCTTTCGTTTTAATGCTTTCGATATTTTCCGTGTATTTTTCAAGTATTTCGTGAATATAGTTACCGATATCAAACGCTTGAACTTCACCTACTTCTCTTTCTTTTAATAATAAAAGACTAGTTAAAAAAGATGAGTACGGACAGTTGTAATATCTTTCTAAAACGGTAGCGCTTATTCTGTCTTCTTTTAAATTTACTTTTTCTTTTAACGATACCTTTTTTTCTTCATTTAACTCTTTTAAAAAGTCGTCTAAACTTTCTAATTTAATTTCTTTTACGGCGTGATAATAACTTATTGCTGATTCTAAGTCTTTAGTTTTACCCTCTTTTGCCTCAGCCGTTATTAATGCAAACGCCTTGTCCCCTTGCTTTTTAGATAAAAACCTATTTTCCACTAAAAATTCTTGGTCGTAATTAAAACTTTCACCCTTTTTTATAACAGGTAAATCTTTGCCGTTTTTGTTAAAGAGTTTTTGGATATAAGTTATAACTTCACTTCTCTTTTTTTGTTTGCCTTGAATGGTTGTTGGATATGATAAATATAGGTTTTTATTAAATCCTACTAACCCTAACGATAAATCTTCACGCAGTCTTGAATTGACTATTTTTATAGTAGGTTCAACGAAAACGCTTATTTTATCAAGTTCTCTTAAGTCGCTATCACTTAATAACGATACGTCTTCTTTAACGCCAGGAAGTTCGCTTGTTAGTCCAACTACAAACAAGTTTTCAGCAGGGGCTAAACCACATTGTTTTAGCGTTCCAACAAAAACTGCGTCGTTAAATTGTGGAATAATAGGAATTTCTTTTGCCTTTACACCACTGATTAAAATTAAAGAAAACTCTGTAAAACTTATCTTTGTTCCCTTTAATATTTTTAGCACTTCTTCTAAAACTTCTAACACGCTAACTAGCGCCCTTTCGTTATAAGAACTTTCTACTAGTTCCCCTTGATTTTTAAGTTGGTTTGTTAAAAATTCTATCTTTTCTTCTGCTTTTATTTTTATTAGTAACTTCTTGATTTCTTTTACGTAATTTTCTGCAAAATCTTCTTCTTTCACCTTAGAAAAACAGTCTATTAACTTTTTTCTAAAATCTTCAAATTCAACTATTTTATCAGTTTTATGCGTAAATTCTTTTGATAAATTGTACCTTTGAATATTGTATTTATATAGATAATTTTCAAAATCATCTAAAAAATCTTTATCAGTACATACTAACGGATTTTTTGCAAAAGACATTAAATCTTTTATACTCAAAGCCCCTTTTAAGTTTTTAAAATAAGAGGTTAAAAGAGAATAAATAGGATGTTCTGATAAGTTTTTTCTTACGTCTAAAAAGAAAGGAATATCATATCTTCCAAAAATTTTTGAAAGTTTTTCTTTATAAAGGTCGTTTTCTAACCCTATTGCAAAATCTCTATACCTATTGCCACCCATTACTTTTGTTTTTATTATATGGGCGCATCTTTCTAACTCGTCTTCTATATTTTCCCCTTCGTAAAGAGAAATAGCAGTAGTTTCAAGTTTGTTAAAATCTTTTTTAAACACTTTTGGATTAAAAAGATTTTTAAGTAAAAACTCACTTTCTTTATTTATAGGTGAAAAATCTTCTATTTCTACCTTTATTTTTTCGTTTGAGGCTATGCTTAAAAAAGCGTTTGTAGTTTCGTTGGTGTATAGATAATGGTTTTCCCCAGAAACTAAAATTGCCGTTACGCTTTTTGCTTTTTTTAGTAAAGTTTTAACAACTTCTTTACCCTGTTTTGTAAAACTGTTAAAACCTACTAAAAAGACGTTAACGTTTGATAAATCTTGACTTTCTATTAAACCAGGTAGTTCGTTTAGATAATTGTTTTGGTCTATAAAACCCTTTTCTTCAAGAAGTTTTTCATATTCTTTGTACATAAAAGCAAGGTCGCTTATTTTATTATAAAGCGTACCATCTAAATCTTTTAATGCCTCTTCTAAATCAAACGGCGTAACTTTTGCACTTTTTAGTTGGGCTAATTGTTCAAAAACGCTAGGCGCATATTGATAGCCAAGACCCCTTTTAAATAAAATAGTTTCAGCCTTTTTTTCTGCTATAATTTTTCTAAGTAGCATAATTGAACCCTCTTTTTTTAGAAGATTATCTACACTTTTATGCTTTTTTAGATATTTTATAAAAGAAAAAACTTCCGTATTAAAAGTACCACCTAAAGTAGATACTATTTGCCTTTCTGTTAAAAGGGTCATTTTTTCTTCGGTAAATATTAAATTTTTATCATCTATTTCGCGCGAAGCCGTCTTTAGTTCTTTTGCGACTTTTATAATTGCGTTAAAATAGGTGTTTGTTTTTATAAGTTTTACTTTCATAAATTTAATTATATCACACTAAAAGGTCTTTTTCTATATAATTTTGTATTTAAATTATAATATTTTTAATAAATACTGTTCACTTTTTTTTAATATTGTGTTAAAATTACCTTATTATTTAGTAAAATATTTTTTAGAGGAATATAAATGAAAAAAATTATTGCTTTTGCCCTTTTACTTTGTTTGACTTTAACGTTGGTTGCTTGTTCTAATCACGTGGTTGCAACCTATTCTTCAAACTGGTTTAAAGAGGGTAAATTTATTGCATCTACTCAAACTTATACCTATAAAGTAGAAAACGTTGATGGTTTTAAACACTCTTCTTACGATTTTTCTAAACAACCAAATAGCAAAGTTGACGTTAAATACGGCGTTGGCGAATACACCGTTACTTTAGAAGCCAAGACAGATTTACCTAATGAATATAAAGATTATACTACTTCATATAAAGGTACTTTTAAGGGCTTTTATTTGCTTACAACAAGTTTTAATATTGACGTTACTTATACTTACGATAACCTTTCTTATACTTTTAACGACACTATTACTTCTACTTGTTGGTTTAATGAAACGGATTATTATTTACAACCTATTTATCATCAAAAAAATTACAACACTACTTCTTTAGATAAAAATTATAATATTGCGCATAGCGCTTATACTTCTACCGTTAAATACGTTAACGAAAACGCTGAACTTTCTATCGTTAATAACGATATAAAGGAAAAATATCCTGATAGCGATAAATATTCTTTAGTAGAAACTTCTACCGTTAATCAAACCGTTCTTTATAACGATTTGGCTGTTCTTGATAACGAAGAACTTCTTTTTGCAGTTCGTTGTTTACCACTTCAAAAAGATTACGCTGTTAGCCTAAACGTTCTTGATACTACACATAGAAACGTTAAAAGCGTTGCCGTTAGAGTGTTAGGCGAAGAAACCGTTAATACCGACTTATTTAAGAACAATAACTTTATAGTAGATGGTGCTCCTATTGTTAAAGATGAGGCTACTGTTAATACTTTCGTTACTTCAATAGTTCTAAATGAAAAACTTGCAGGTGCGCCTAAGTTTTGTTATTACCAAAAGGGTGTTAAAGGCTCTACCGACCGTGCGTTATTAGTTAAATTCGTTGATAAACTTCCTAACGGACTTGGGGCTTTACAATACACACTTACTTCAGTAAATTTAGGCAAATAAATAATTTGTAATTAAAAAGCCGTGAAATAATTCACGGCTTTTATTTTTTTAAAGTTTTTAAATATTCTTTTTGTTCTTTTGTTAGTCTAAAACTATCTATCCCTTTTGATATCGATTTGTTTTGAATAAAAGGTTTTAGTATTTTGCTTTCTAAAATTTCTTTTACCCTTTCGTAGTCATAAACTAGCGCTACGCTATAAAACCACGCCACCCCCATATTTACGTAATAATCTTCTAACTTTACGCTGTTAACCAACTTATAAATTTCTTCAGTTAGTTCTTCTTTATAATAGGTAAGTAATAAAACTATTGCAAAACGAACGGTGTAAGGCTTATCGCTTTTTATCCAAACTTTTATCCTTTCAAAAAACTCTTTTTTTAGTTTTTTTACTCTTTTTAAGTTTGAAACGGTAAAGTCGCAAGTCGCCCAGTTGTCTATATAGGGCAAAAATTCTTCTATCATTAAAAAAAGTTCTTCTTTCGTTTTAGGTAGATACTCAAGTAACCCACCGTGAACATTATTTTCTTCGTAATAATAGTGTTTTTCTTTTATAAAATCTAATGAAAAAGGGCTATCTTTAACCCTTTTTACTATCTCTTTTATTTTAGGTATTCTAACCCCTATAACCCTTTCATTTTCTATTGTTGGCATAAGTTTTTGATGAAAGGTTTTATACTCTAAATCTTGATTTTCTAGTAATAAATCTTTAATTTTTTGCATCTTTTTTAGTTAAACTTTTTATGCTTGATAAAAGCAAGTTTCTACCTTTTAACTTAAATACTTTTGAAAATACAAAGTAGAAAATTACGCCAACTATAATTTGTAAAATCATAACTAAATAATATGCCATTGGTATAAATGAAATAAGGACTAATAAAGCACTCATAACGAAAGAAAGTAATAGGCTTGGCACAAAATCTTTTAACTGTTCTATTACTTTATATCCTATATATTTTTGGTTTAATATTAGGTTAAATATTAGGTTTATAAAAGCAACTATCATTGATGAAAGGGCAATATATATAACCCCAAACCAAAGGGAAACTAAAAGGGCCACTAAGCCTATACCCTTTTTTATTAAATCTACTATTAAAAAGGCTTTGCCGTCTTCTACTTTTAATATTTGTCTTGTTATAGCGTGTATTGGCGAAAACAAAGCAACAGTTAAATAAATATATAAAAATGGTAATGCAAATAACCACTTTTCAGTAAGCACAAGTTTTATAAAAGATTCGCCTATAACTGCAAAGCCTAATATGCAAGGAAAAAGAATAAAACTCATTAAAATCAGCATTTTTCTCGCTTCTTTTTTTAATCTTTCTTTAGAGTTTGAAATTGATGAAAAGGCTGGAAATAATACCCCTGCAAGCGCACCGTTTACGTTAGTTGCTAGTAGCCTTGGGTATTTTTTGCCTTGGTTATAATAAGATAATTCTGCTAAAGTGTATTTACTACCTATAATTAGTTCCCTTAATTTTTCGTATATGGTATCAATTAAACCTACTAAAAAATATTTATATGCTATTAAACTTAATTCTTTTAGTCTTGAAAAAGAAAAGGTTAGTTTTGGTAACCATTTAGATAAAATAAATAAAAATATCATATCTACAAAAGAATTGGTTAAACTTTGAACAACTAGCGCCCATACGCCATAGCCTTTTAGTGCCATAGTTATACCAACAACACCTGAAAGAATAGTTCCAACTAAACTTATATAAAAGAATTTTTTAAACTCTAGTTTTTTTGATATTATACTGCTTTGCACGCTACTAAGCGCTAATATTGGTATTCTTAAAGCAATTACCCTTATTACAACAGTTAAAAGTTCAATGTTTTTTGTGTTAAAAAACGAGGCAAAAACTGGCGCTAAAAAGAAAATTACAAAATAAAAAAATACCGAAAGGGCTACCTCTGTATAAAATACGGTAGAGTAGTCAACGTCGTCGGTATTTTGCTTTCTTATTAACGCTTGGTTTAAACCGTGATTAAAAAATATGCTGAAAAAAGCAATAAAAATAGAGCATATTACTACTACACCATAGTCTTCAGGTAAAAGAATTCTTGCTAAAATGATAGAAACGACTAACGCTATTAGTTCCGTTCCTATCTTTTCAAAGAATTTCCAAAATATTCCTTTGCCCATTTTTTTGCTTAAGCTTTCAGCCATCTTTTATTATTTTCTCCTATCGATAACGTAGGTTGGAACAAGTTCTTTAACTAAATCTTTCATCTTGTCCGTTTCTTTATACGCTTCTAAAAGAAGTTCATCTATGTTCATAAACAACTTTTCTTCGTCAAGTTCAATAGGCTTTCCTATATGAATACGCTTGTTTGCAGTTTCTTTTAACCCTTCTTCTGCCATTAAAAGTTCTTCATAAAGTTTTTCGCCTGGTCTTAGACCGGTTACTTCTATCATAATATCTACGTTAGGTTCATAACCAGATAGTCTAATTAAATTTTCAGCCATATCGTAAATTCTAACTGGCTTACCCATATCTAAAACGAAAATTTCGCCACCTTGAGCATACGCCCCTGCTTGTAAAACTAATGACACGGCTTCAGGTATCGTCATAAAAAATCTAGTAATATCTTTATGTGTTACCGTAACTGGACCACCTTCTGCAATTTGTTTTTTAAATAGTGGTATAACTGAACCGTTTGAGCCTAAAACGTTACCAAATCTTACGGCAACAAATTCCGTTTGACTTTTTTTGTTCATTTGTTGAACTATCATTTCACAAATACGCTTAGTTGCGCCCATTATGTTGGTTGGATTAACTGCTTTATCTGTAGAAATTAATACCATTCTTTTTACGCCGTATTTATCTGCTGCCATCGCTACGTTTAATGTACCACCAACGTTGTTTTTTACCGCTTCGTTAGGGCTTGTTTCCATTAAAGGCACGTGCTTATGCGCTGCAGCGTGGAAAATTATGTTAGGTCTATATTTGTCAAATATATCGTTTATTCTTTTTTGGTCACGAACACTTGCAATTAATACTTCTAAATTAAGGTCGGGACATCTTCTTTTTAATTCTTGCGCTATTTCGTAAGTAGTATTTTCATAAATATCTAAAATTATAAGTTGTTTTGGGTTTCTTTTTGCTATTTGACGGCAAAGTTCGCTACCGATTGAGCCACCACCACCCGTTACCATAACAACTTGGTTTTCTATGTAAGTCATAATTTCTTTTAGGTTTACTTTAGTTTCTTCTCTACCTAAAAGGTCAACTACTGAAACGTCTTTCATTGCTGAAATCATGGCTTCGCCACTTATAAGTTCGTGCGTGCTTGGAAGAGTTTTTACCTTACAACCCGTCTTTTGACATTGTTTAATTAGTTCCCCAAGTTTCTTTTTATTACTTGACGGTATGGCTATAAAAATTTGGTCAGCATTATAAATTGAAACGAATTTTTGTATATCCTTTGACGTTCCAACAACTTTTACGCCGTGTATATTTAACCCTATTTTACTGTCGTTATCATCTAAAATACAAACTGGTGTTACGTTGATTTTGTTTGAAGACTGAATTTCTTCAACTAGTTTACTTCCGGCTTGTCCTGCGCCGATAATTATTGCTTTTTGCTTTCTTTCTACCTTTTTTTCTTTGCCAAAATAAAGGTTATACGCTCTAAAAGAAAATCTAAAAATTAGTATTACCGGTAAAGATATTACTGAAAAACAAACTGCCCATCTAACAGGTATTCCATCAATTATTCCTGCTAATATAACGATTATACTCATCACTATAAACAACGTTATAGAGATTTTTATTGCGTCTTTTACCCCTAAATATTTTAGATAACTTGAATATACACCCGTTAGCAAGAATGCCCCAACAAGTAATACTGCCGTTAAAATTAATAACCATTTTAGCATATTCATTGACGTAGCAAGATAGTAAAAAGGTACGCCAACAATGAGGCAAGACACCCCTGCTACCACTAAAATAGTTAATAAATCAAATAATATCAAACCTATTATTTTTAATACGTTGTAGTTCTTAGTTTTTTCCATACATAAAAACCATTCCTTTTTTCTCTTAAAATTTATTTTATCATAAAACATTTAACTTTTCAATATTTAAAATAAATAAAACCCACCGTTTTAGTGGGTTTTATTAAAAATTAAACTCTTTTTTCTCTATCTTCTTGAGCTAATTTGTCGTAAATTTCCTTTCTTTCCATTGAACCAAGTTCGCCATCTTTTCTACTTCTTACGGCAACCGTTCCGTCTTCAACTTCTTTATCACCAACTACGAACATATAAGGAACTTTATTTAATCTTGCTTCTCTAATCTTATAACCGATTTTTTCCTTTCTATGGTCAACTTCTGCACGAAGTCCTAAACGAGTTAGTTCTTCTTTAATTTGGTCAGCGTAATCAGCACTTCTGTCAGTTACTGGAAGTATCATAACTTGCGTTGGGCTCATCCATAATGGGAATGCGCCACTATACTTTTCAATAAGCATTGCAAGCGTTCTTTCATAACAACCGATTGAACTTCTGTGGATAACGAAAGGATATTGTTTTTCACCGTTTTCATCAACGTAAGTCATACCAAAACTTCTACCAGCAGCAAAGTCTAATTGAATTGTGATAATCGTATCTTCCTTGCCGTAAACGTTCTTTGCTTGAATATCAAGTTTTGGTCCGTAGAAAGCCGCTTCGTCATCTGCTTCAACGTAGTCAAGACCGATATTATCTAAAATCTTTTTCATTAATGCTTCAGTTTCGTCCCAAGCTTTGTCGTTATCAATATACTTTTCTTTATTGTCGCCACGCTTACTAAATCTAAATGATACGTCTTCTTTTAAGCCTAAACATTCTAAGAAATAGTAACTTAAGTCTAAACACTTTTTGAATTCTCCTTCGATTTGTTCAGGAGTACAAACGATATGTCCATCAGATAAAGTAAATTGTCTTACTCTAATAAGCCCATGCATTTCGCCACTTGCTTCCTTTCTAAATAAGGTAGCAGTTTCACTATATCTGCAAGGTAAATCTCTATAACTCTTTAGACCGTTTTTATAAATTTGGTATTGGAAAGGACAAGTCATTGGGCGAAGGGCTAATACGTCTGGAGCGTTTTCATCACCGATAATAAACATCTTATCTCTATAATGATCCCAGTGACCTGAAATTTTATATAGGTCGCTTTTTGCCATATAAGGGGTTTTAGTTATCATAAAACCTCTTTTTTCTTCTTCATCTTCTACAAATCTAGATAAAATTTGTAGTATTTTTGCACCTTTTGGCATTAAAATAGGTAAACCTTGTCCAACGGTATCTTCAGTCATAAAGATGCCTAAATCTCTACCTAATTTATTATGGTCTCTTTTCTTATCTTCTTCAACCTTTAATAAGTATGCCTCTAAATCAGCCTTTTTATAAAATGCTGTACCATAAATACGGGTAAGCATCTTGTTCTTTTCATCCCCTCTCCAGTATGCGCCTGTTATTGAAGTTAACTTAAACGCTTTAATTAAACCTGTTGATGGAAGATGTGGTCCTCTACATAAATCAACGAAGTCCCCTTGCTTATAGAAAGAAATTTCTTCCCCTTCAGGAAGGGTTTTTATTAGTTCCTTTTTATAAGGTTCTTTAAAGTTGTCCATTAACTTTAAAGCATCCTTTCTTTCTAGGGTAAATCTTTCAATAGGTAAATCGCCTTTTATAATATCGTTCATTTCCTTTTCGATTTTTGCTAAATCTTCTTCCTTTATAGGCGTTTTAAATTCAAAGTCATAGTAAAAACCGTTTTCAATAGTTGGTCCGATTGCTAATTTACAAGTAGGATAAATATTCTTTACTGCTTGCGCTAAAACGTGTGAAGTTGTGTGTCTATACACGTCTAAACCTTCAGCATCTTTGTTAGTGATAATTTGTAGTTTGCAGTCTTTAGTAATTTCATAAGATAGGTCAACAAGTTCCCCGTCAACTCTAGCACAAATAGCATTTCTAAAAAGACCTTCGCTTATGTCTTTTGCTACCTTTCCTGCCGTTACCTTTTCGCTGTATTCTAATTTTGAGCCGTCTAATAGTAAAATTTCCATATACTTCTCCTTATAAAAAAAAAGCCCTTAAACTTTGATAGTTTAAGGACGAATAAATCCGTGGTTCCACCTTAATTGCCAAAAATTTGGCCACTTTAGTAGGTTTTTTATAGTTAAAACCATAAAACTTGCCGATATTTAAGTGGTTTCATAAAAAAGGTTTTATAAGGTCACACCAACCCCTTACTCTCTGAAAAAACTTGATTTTTACTACTTGTCTTAAACCGTTTGGCTTATTTATTTATTACATAATATACCCTAAAACCCTTTTTGTCAAGTGGTTTTCGACATTAAAACTTTATCGCCGTAATATTCCATTAAATAAAATTCATCAGTCTTTGGTAGGTTACCGTTTAACTCAATTAAACCACAACCACTTAAAATTATTTCTCTAATTATTTTACCTTCTAAAAAACTTTCGTCCATAAGTTCTCCCCTTTTTTGTGGGCGAAATCGTACGTCGTAAACCCTACCCATATCTACGTAAATTTTTCTTTTTCTGCCGTCTATTAAATAGGTTATAAACTCTTTTAACTGTTCTTTTGAAAAGTAACTTGGAATATATGAAACAATCTCTTCCCACTTATTTTTAAGTAGTTTTAACTTAAAATTATATATGCCGTCTATTGCTATCTCCGTTTGTTTTTTATACCTTTCTATAACGTATTTTTTGTCTTCTTCTAGGTCTGCTGCAATTAAGGAGGCAAAAAGTAGTTCCCTCTCAACTTCTGTTAAGCCGTTTACTACTATTTTTTTCTTAAAATAGTCGTATTTATAATTTATAACAATTACGTCCCCTACTTTATCAAATACTTCTGATTTTATTATTTCACTATAAAAATCAGGTACTAAAATTTCTAGTTTTCCCCTTTGTTCACTTTCCGAAAGATAAAATGATGATTCCGTTTGATTAAACGTTTCCCTTAAGGTAGAAAGTATATAATTTAGGTTTTTAGAGTTTTCACTCCTTTCAGTTATCACTATTTTAGTCATATTTTTTAGTTTACGCCAATTCTCCTGCTTTTATTTATTCTTTTTTTTAAAATAAATTTATAAATCTCCGAAATAACTATTATCAAAAAAGTTAACGCCACTATCTTTAGCCAATCAATAAGTGGTAACGGCGTAATTGAAAAGGGTTTATTTAAAAACTCAACGATTACAACGTGCATTATAAAGGTTAAGAAAAAAACTATTAACATTGGCTTGTTCTTTTTTACACTTTTAAATACGCTTTCAAGTCCTAACTCTCTACTATTAAATGCGTTAAACAGTTGAAATAGTACAAAGATTGTAAACAATGCTGAAGAAGTATTTGCACTTTCAATTTTTAAAAAATTAAAGGTTTGTTGAAGTAATAATACTGCAGAAATAAACACCCCGTTTACACCTATTTTAAAAAGCATTTTCTTACTACAAATACTGCTATCTTTTTTGATAGGCGTTTTATCCATTAAACTACTTCTTGCCCCCTCTAACCCCAAAGTTAAGGCAGGTGGCCCGTCCATTATTATATTTATCCATAATAGTTCTAAAGTATTAAAAGGGCTGACGCCTGTTATTAAAAGAGATAAGGTTATAAATAAAACGGCTGAAAGGTTTACCGAAAGTTGAAATAGTATAAATCGTTGTAAGTTTTCATAAACGTTTCTGCCAAACGATACGGCTTTTACTATGGTTGCAAATGAATTATCTAAAAGTATTACGTCGCTTGCTTCTTTCGTAATTTCCGTACCAGTTTCCATTGAAATACCGACGTCGGCTTGTTTTATTGCAGGAGCGTCGTTTATGCCGTCGCCAGTTACGGCAACAACCTTTCCTAATTCTTTATATGCTTTTACAATTTTTAACTTTGTTAAAGGGGTACTTCTTGCAACTACCGATAGTTTTGGTAAAACTTTTTTCAACTCTTTATCCGTTAAGTTGTCAATTTTATCCCCTGTTAAAAGATAGTCCCCCTTTTTTACTATATTAAGTTCTTTTGCGATATTAGTGGCTGTTAAAAGATTGTCGCCAGTTAACATTACCACCTTTATACCTGCTTTTTGGCAGTCTTTTACAGCCTTAAACGCCTCTTTCCTAATTTTATCGTCTAAAACAGCGTAGCCGTCGAAAACGTAGTCGTTATCTTTATGTAAAAAACAAATTACACGCTTGCCTTTTTCTTCATAACCTTCAATTTGTTTTAATATCTCTTCTTTACCATCTTTTATAAGGTTAATACAAACTTCTGGCGCGCCTTTTATTAACGACCTACTACTGCCGTTATAACTTATATCGGTAGCCATTTTTTTAACGCTACTATCAAACGGCTCAACCTTTAAAACTTTGTATTTTTCCCTTAACTCTTTTACCTTACCTTTAGAGTTTATATATCCTTTAAGTAAGGCAACTTCAGTACCACTACCTGTTACCTCTTGCTTTTTACCTTTAATTACTATTTCTGCGCTAGAATTTATAACGGCGTTTTGCCAAATAGCCTCCTCTCCGTCAACCTTGTTTACTATTACAACCTTTTCAAGCGTCATTTTATTTTCCGTTAGCGTTCCTGTTTTATCAGAACATATAACGTTTATTGCGCCCATCGTTTCTACTGCTGAAAGTTTTTTAATTAGTGCGTTTTCTTTTGCTAACTTTATCATATTAAGCGCTAGCGACAACGCAACTATCGTCGGTAAGCCTTCAGGAACGGCGGCAACTATCAAAATTATGCTTGAAACAACGGCGCTTTGAATACTATTAAAGGTAAAATTGTTTGAAAGGGCTAGTTTTACTATATTTATTACTAAAATAACTACTGAAAAAATTGCACCAAGTAAGGTTATTTTTTTACTTAAACTATTTAGTTTTACGTTTAACGGCGTTTCTTTTTCTTCCTTTTTAAGTTCTTTTGAAATTTTACCAAGTTCAGCGTTTTCCCCTATTGCCGTTACAACCATTTCCCCATTTCCGTTTTTTACAAAAGTGCCGGAATACGCCATATTTATTCTATCGGCTAAGTGAGCGTCGTTTTCTAAAATTACACTTGAATTTTTTATTACTGAATTACTTTCCCCCGTTAAAGAAGATTCGTCAATTTCTAAACTTTCTGCTTTTATAATTCTACCGTCGGCTATAATCTTGTCCCCAGTTTTTAGTAGAAGAATATCTCCACAAACCACCTCTTCCTTTTTTACCACTATTTCTTTTCCATCTCTTCTAACTACTACGCTTAAGTTGTCGTAAAGTTTATTTAGCGCTAAAAAGGCTTTTTTTGAACTACTTTCCATAAAAAGAGTGATGACTGTTGAAAGAAAAATTGCAAAAAATATGCCGAAAGATTCAATAAAATCAGTACTGCCACTTTTAATTAACTCTAGTATGCTTGAAGTTAGGGTTACTAAAAGACTGATTAATAAAATAATCATCATAGGCTCTCTTAAAATTTCAAAAATTTTGCTAAATATCCCTTTTTCTTTTTCCTTTTTTAACCTGTTTTCCCCGTAAAGTTTTTTTGATTTTAATATTTTAACTTCATTAAGTCCATCTTTACTTGAATTAAAAAAAGAAAGAGTGTCTTCTATACTTTTTGAGTGAAACATAATTTGTCCTCTTTTTAGTTATTTAATAAAAAATATGCAAACAAAACTTTTATTATGTATTTACAAAGAGTTTTGTTTGTGATAAAATATTTTTTGTAAAAATAATATTGTCAAGGAGTTTTTTATGGAAAAAGTTTTTAAAGTTGATATTGAAGGTTATGAAGCAGAATTACCTATTTTACCACTTCCTAGTGGTATAAATATTGCCTTTTTTAATCTACACGGCAATACGGAATTAACTGAACATTGTGGTAAGGCTTTAAGTAAATACCTTGCTGACTGTGACGTTTTAATTACTGCTGAATCAAAAGGTTTACAATTAACACACGTTGTTGCAAGAGAACTTGGTATGCATTACTACGCCGTTGTTAGAAAGTCTAAAAAACTTTATATGCAAGACGGTATTGACGTTACTATTAAAGAATCTATTACGACTGGTCAAATTCAAAAAATGTACCTATCTAAGCACGACGTTGAGTTAATTAAGGGCAAAAAGGTTGGTATCGTTGACGACGTTTTATCAACAGGTGCAAGTCTTAAAGGATTAGAAGAAATTGTTAACAAGGCTGGTGGTATTATCCACAAAAAGGCTTTCGTTCTTGCTGAAGGCGACTCTGCTTACAGAAAAGACGTTATTTTCTTAGGAACTATTCCACTTTTATAATTTAATAACAAAATTTAAAAATTAAAAAACCTATCGGCTACCCGATAGGTTTTTTTGTTGTTTTTTATCAACATACCTTATTGCAAGTAAAAAAATTGACCCTTGTTTAAAAAAATTTTCTTTACTTTTTTTATATGATTGACAAACTACTAAAAAAGGGGTAAAATTTTAGCGTAAATTATTTAAGAGGTTATTTTATGGATTATCAAGGCACTATTTCAAGAGGTATTAGAGCACCTATTATTAGAAAGGGCGACGATCTTGTTAAAATTACTGCTGACTGCGTTATTAACGCTAGTAAACAAGGTAATTTTGAACTAAACGATAAAGACGTTGTTGCTGTTACTGAAGCCGTTCTTGCTAAATCTCAAGGCAATTACGCTACTATCGACGATATCGCAACTGACGTTAAGGCTAAATTCGGTGATGAAACCGTTGGGCTTGTTTTCCCTATCTTTTCTAGAAACCGTTTTTCTAAAGTTTTAGAAGGTATTGCTAAAGGGGTTAAAAAATTAATCGTTCAACTTTCTTACCCTTCTGACGAAGTTGGTAATAGTTTTATTACTTACGAACAATTAATGGAAAAGAAGGTTAACCCTTATACTGACGTTTTCACGGGTGATGAATTTAGAAAACTTTTTGGTGACGTTAGACATAAGTTTACTGGTGTTGACTACATTGAATTTTATGAAAAGGTTGGTAATTGCGAAGTTATTTTAGCTACTAACCCTTGCGAAATATTAAAACATACTAAGTACGTTATCGCTGCTGATATTCATACTAGAAATAGAACTAAAAAACTTTTATTAGCCGGTGGCGCTAAAAAGGTTGTTACTTTAGATGAAATTTTATCTGAAAGCGTTAACGGTAGTGGTTACAATGCCGACTACGGAGTGCTTGGTTCTAACCTTGCTACTGAAAATAGCGTTAAACTATTCCCTAGAGATGCTAAAAAGTTTGCTATTGCCCTTCAAAACGAATTAAAGGCTCGTACTGGTAAAACTATTGAATGTATGGTTTACGGCGACGGCGCTTTCAAAGACCCTGTTTGTGGTATTTGGGAACTTGCTGACCCTGTTGCCTCTCCTGGTTTTACTGACGGTTTAAAAGGCGTTCCTAACGAAATTAAGTTAAAGTACGTTGCTGATAACGACCTTTCAACTTTAACTGGTGACGACGCTGTTAAGGCCGTTCAAGAAATGATTAAGAATAAAGATGATAACCTTTTTGCTAAGGAACAAAGTTTAGGTACTACTCCTCGTCAACTTACCGACTTACTTGCTTCACTTTCTGACTTGACAAGTGGTAGTGGTGATAAAGGTACTCCTATTATCCTAATTCAAAATTACTTTAAGAATTACGCAATGTAATTAAAATTAAAAAATAAAATCGCAGTCAAATGACTGCGATTTTTTATGTGGTTTTATGAAAATTTTTCTAAATTAAAGTAAATAGATATACTAATAATCCTATATGAAGAATAATTCCAACCAAATTCAAAAGGGTAAAATACCAATGTTCTAAACGGGTTTTATGACGGAACTTTAACATTCCAAGTAGCCCACCTAAAGCGCCACCTAAAAGAGAAAGACCTAATAAAGTTTTTTCTGATATTCGCCTTTTGTCTTTTTTTGCTTTTCTTTTGTCTATGCCATATGCACAAAAAGTGATAAAGCTTAGTACAACAAGATATATACAATAAATTATAAAAAATTCTTTCATTTGCAACTTATCCTTATAGTATCAACGTAACCGTAACAATATTTAATTTATCTTAGATAAAACCTGCGAAAATATAAGGTAAAATACCTTTTTTATTTTAGTTTTGTAGGTCTTTTTTTGATTTTGAATCTATTTCTGCTTGTTCTTTTATTTTTGCCCAAATTTTGTCTTTACTAAAATCCCTTTCCTTTTCGTATTCTCCACCAAAAAGTTCGATTGCCATTTTTAACTCGCTAAATTCTTGATAATTTATACTTTCATCTTCGATTTTATTAAGCAAATAAGGTAATGCTTTTTCATCACCGTAACGCTCTAAATAAGCAGTAAGTAAAAGTAGATTTTGACCACTTAAAAATTCAGAAATTAAAAGGGAAAATACCCTATCGTCTTTACTTGCTTTCGATAAAATTTCTAATGCGAAAAGTTTTTCTTCCTTTTCTAAATCTTCGTACATTGAAAGCAGTTTTTCTTTTATATCGTCAGCGTAATTTACTAAGTATTCTGCTACTAATTCTTTTACCGTTTCACTTTCCGTGCCACCAAATAAAAGTTCTAAATATTTTGATAACGCTTTTTTACTATTTAAGTCGTTTAGCATATTTATTGCGTATGCTTTTAATTCTTCGTTGTCGCTATCTAAAACTTTAATTAATTCTTCTTCAGGGGCTTTTTTTATTATTTCTTCACATAAAAAGTCTGATACTGAAACACCATTTTCTAAGTGTTCTTTTAAAATATTTATTAATTCTTCCCCACTAAATTCGGCATAAAAGGTGTTTGGTGTTTTATTATCTAGTTCTTTAAACTTTTCGTCGCCAAACTTAATATATAATTCCCCTATTTTATCTTCAATTTCTTCTGGTTTTAACACTCCTATGCTTTTATAGGTAAATTCTTTTATATATTCGTCAAAAAGGCTATCAATATCAACTATTTTCATAATTTTCTCCTTTAATAATTAAATTATAAACTTCCGTTACTAGTTTTTTCTTTGTTTTTAAGTTTTTTAACCAAGTTTTAAAATTTTCTTCATCTACAAACGCTGTTAAAACGCATTCTATAACCGATTTTGGATATTTTTCTATAAGTTTGTAATTTTTTTCTGCCATTTCTAAAAGTTCAAAAAAATCTTCAAAACTTTCTTTTTTGCTCATACAAATTAGATTTAAGTAGGCTTCTAAAAAAACACCGTCTAACTCTTTTTTTGTAAGGGTTATTTTTTTATAAACGTTTTCGGCGATAATTGCTATCTCTTTAACTAGGTTGCCTTTAACTAAAAGCTTTAGTATCTTCTTTTTGCATTCGCCGTCCATATATCTATTAAGAAACACTTCTTTATATAATTCTAATGAAAATTCTTTATCCGTTCTAAAAACGCCCTCAGAAACTACGTTAAATAAATTTTTGTTTCCGTAAAAGGTTGCCCAATAAATATTATCTTTTTCCTTAATTAGTTTTTCTTTTGTTGGTGTTAGTTTTTTATCCTTTTCATCTAAAAAAAGTCCTACTACACTATTTATCCTATTTTCAAGTTCTTTTTTAGGAAGTTGTTTGCCATAATCTATACGCTTTATTTTATCTGCACTTTTTTTGCCGGAAAGAATTTTGTCAATTTCATCTATATAATATTTACAAGCGTCGTCGCCGTCAATTAAGTCGTTTTGCATTTTGAAATATTCTTTGGCTTTTTTGTAGTTTTTTAGGTTATAATTTGAAACGGCTAAAAAACCGTAAAAACCTATTAGAAAATAAAAGTCGTTAGGAAGTTGTAATGTCAATATCTTCTCAGCAATTGAAAGTACTGTTTTATCATCTTCCATAGTTGATGCTACTAACATAATAAGGTTTAATTCTTCAAAATCATCAGTATCTTTTTTTAACAACTTTTTATAACAACTTTCTGCCTTTTGTTTGTCCGTTTCTTGATAAATAGAAATTAATCTTGCAATTATTCCTATAGAATATATCAATTTGTTTGCCGTTTCTAAAATTTTTATTGCTACTTCTTTTTGGTTTAATTCTTCATAGCAAAAAGAAAGATTTATAATCGCTTGTTCATAATATTCTGAGTCGGGCGTTATTTTCAAATACTCTTCTATCGCTGGTTGAATATTGTTTTTTCTTAAAAAACTTTCAGCCTCTTTCATTATCTCAAAATCTCTATTTGCCTCTGACTTAACTAACTTAAATTCAGGGGTTTCTAAAAGTTCTTTAAGTTTTTCTAAAATGGCTACTTTTTGTTCACCAAACTCTTCAAAAGCACCTGCTTTAGTTGCTTTTTCAAAGTAAACGTGCGATAAATCAAGTTTATTTATTGCTAAAAAATAGTGTCCTAGTGAACTGTAAAGGTCTTTTTTTTCTTCTTCTGTTTTTAGTTCGTTTAATGCTTTAAAAGAATAGTCGATTGCTCGATAGGCATTATTAATATTTTTATAAACTTCAGCTATTTGGCTATATATTTTTGCTTTTTCACACCCATTTTCACCCTTTTTTAAAGCAAAATAAAGAGTAGAAAGTGCGTTTGCATATTCTCCTCTTTCTTGTTTTTCTTTTGCTATTTTTAAATATCTTTCGGGCGTGTTTTCAAACTTTAGTAAATTAGCCATTTCTTTCGTTTATTTAAATAATTTTTCTACGTCTTCTAAGGTAAAAATATAATCTTTTTTACAAAATTCACAATTTACCTTTATTTCCCCTTCTTCTTTTATTATGTTAAGTAATTCTTCTTTCCCTAAAGAAACAAGTATTTTCTTTAAGTAATTTCTATTACATAAACATTTATATTTTGGGTAATATTCGTTAAATTCTACGTCGCCAAAAAGGTCTTTTAATACCTTTTCTGCCCCGTTTTCTTCAATTAAAGTGCTAATGTTGGTTAGATTTTTAACTATTGCTTCGGCTTTATCAATTGCTTCGTCGCTTGCAAAAGGCAAGGTTTGAACGATTACGCCACCTGCTCCTACGCAAGTTAAATCTACACCGATTTTTACGCCAAGAGCGATTGCAGTTGGTTGTTGTTCGCTAAAAAAGTAGTAGGCTGTAAAGTCTTCAGCAATTTCGCCGTTTATTAGTTCACTTGTGCCTGTGTAAGGGTCTTTTAACCCCATACTTTTTATTATGTTTATTCTACCATTTTTACCTACGCAACCACCTACGTCTAACTTGCCGTTTTCCTTTAGGGGTAGTTCTGCCCTTTCGTTTTCAATCGTGCCACGCATCTGTAAATCTTTATTGCCACATACCACTATTTGCCCACCAACACCGTCGCCGTTTATAGTTATTGATAGTTTATCTTTATCATTTTTTAAGGTTGACGACATAAAAGTTCCTATAGTTAAAGTTCTACCAAGCGCTGCTGCTGATAGTGGAGAAAGGTTATGCGTTTTGATTGCTTTATTTACCATTTCAGTCGTATCTAATACGCTTACTGAAATTTGATTGTCAAATACTAAGGTTTTAAGCAGTTTGTCCATTTGTTTTTTCCTTCTTTTCTTTTACAATTTCCCCTGCTCTTTCAAGCGAAATCTTTGTAAGCACCGGTCCTACTAGTTCGTAAACTAACGTTGCGGCTAATACTATTGTCATTATCGTTGTGCCAAGTGTTCCACTAAACTCAGGCGTATTGAAAACAAGTTGTGCCATACCTATCGCTACACCGGCTTGAGGTAATAGGGTTATACCAAGATATTTTCTTACACTCTTTTCAGATTTTACCATTGACGCGCCAACGTATGCGCCAAAATATTTACCAAGTGAACGGCAAACTAAATATACAATTCCAGCGACACCTATGCTTGCTAAAACGCTTACGTCAAGTTCTGCCCCTGATAAAATAAAGAATATCATAAATAGTGGTGGTGTCCATCTTTCAGGACCTTCTAGTATTTTAACGGAATCTTTTCTAAAGTTTGCAAATGCAGCACCCGTCATCATTCCCGTTAGTAGTGATGAAAGTGGCCATATTTTTGCTAAACCTACGCCTATAAATACCACAACTACTATCAAGCAAAGTCTATTTGCCCTTGATAAGAAAAATTTACAAGCAAGGGCTAGTAATCCACCAAGCACTAAACCAACGGCTAAAGATAAACCTATTTCGATTAAAGGTTCTATCGCAACGGCATAAACGGTTATGGCTTCGCCACTAACTAATACTTTCGCTATTGCAAAGTTAATTGAGAACATTATAAGTCCTACTGCGTCGTCAAGCGCAACTACTGGAAGCAAAGTGTCCGTTACAGGGCCTTTTGCTTTAAACTGTCTTACTACCATTAAGGTTGCTGCTGGGGCTGTTGCCGTTGCTATTACGCTTAAAAGTAAAACGAGCGGAGTTGAAATTTGGTCTTTTCCAACGATTATTTGCGCAACGAATAACCCTGCCATAACGAATAAACAAGCGCCTAATGCTTGTACTAAAGTTATGATAATTATCTTTCCACCTAGTTTTTTAATATTCGATAACTTAAATTCGCCACCGATTGAAAAGGCTATAAATCCTAGCGCAACTTCACTTATTTCCCCTAGGTTTTCTAGTTTTATTCCTGCAAATCCACCTAAAAAACGAACTATTAAACCAGCAATTAGATATGCCGTTACGTTTGGTAGATTAACCAATTTTACTACTCTTGTTAAAAGTAAACCAACAAGCATTGCTATTGCAATACTTAATATCGTGTTCATTTTTTATTCTATTCCCTCCCAAAATGAAACGGGAACGGCAAACATTATGCCCTTTTCGCCAAATTCTTTTACAATGCCTTTTACTACTTCTTTTGCTATTTCAAGTTTGTCGTGATGAACAAGCATCATTACCGTATGACTTAACTCATAGTCGTGGTCAACTAATTTACTTATGCTACCAAAAATTGGCGCAGCATCTATATTTGAACTAAAGAGTGCGTGTTTTAGGCTTGTTGTTGGTATCACTATACCATTCATTCCGTGATCTTTTAAGCCTGATAAGGTTTTCAAAAATTCTTCTGAATTATCCATTGTAATTACTAATAATTGCATTTTATTTCTCCTTTATCTTCTTTGCTAAAAAGTTTATTCTATGAGAGTCTTCTTTTAGTTTTTTACCCAAATGACTCTCTTTTTTTACTATTTCAAATCCAGCGTTTATAAACGCCTTTTCTATATCAACCGTTTTATGTACGTACTGAATATGCTTTTCTTCTCTTCTACAATATAACCCACTTTTTTTATCAAGTAAAAAATAGGTTATTTCCATAGTGAGTTTGTCCCCTTTAAGTTTGTTTAGCCATATATACGAAACCTCTTCATCATCAAAAAAGCAAGGTTCGTTGCCTAAAATTTTAGTTAACTTATATTCTGATGAAAAATCTATCAAAACTGCGCCACCCATTTTTAACATTTTGTTAAAGTTTACTAAAACCTTTTCTAATTCAGTTGGCTTTATATAATTAAAAACGTCGTTTACTGCAGTTATAAAACTTAAATCGTTAAACTCTGTAACCTTTCTTAAATCTTTTTGAAGATATAAAATGCCGTCGTTAAACGAAAGGGCTTTTGATAACATTTCGCCGTTTAAGTCGATACCAGTTACGTCAAAGCCTTTGCCGTGTAGCGCCCTTGTTATGATACCCGTGCCACAACCAAGGTCTATGCCACTACCACTTTTAACAACGCTTTTTATTCTATTACATACATACTGCGACCACTTTTCAGTGTCGCAGTCGTAAGTTAAATATTCGTAATAATCAGCCATTACGCTGTATGCTTTTTCCATTACTTTTTCTTCTTTTTATTAATTTTAAGAGCCTTTTCGGCTTCCTTAATTCTCTTTTCTTTTAGTTCTTCTGCCTTTTTATCTTCTTCACTAATCTTATATTGTTCGTCGTTTTTATGTTCTTCTACATAGTCGTCAATTTCTTTATAAATTGCGTTTTTACTGTCTTGAAGTTTTTGAAGGTCGGCTCTTGAGAAAGAAGTTGGTAAAATTGCTAATTCTTCCTTGTCTTCGTCAATAGGTCTAATAGGTCTAGTTGATAGTTTTGAACGACCTGCGTGAATTAAAGTTTCTTTATACTTTTCAAGCGATTTTGCGTTGTCGTTCTTTACCTTTTCGTAAATACCTCTATTCTTCTTAGCCCCTTCAACCTTGTCGTTAATATGTTCGTCAAATACCCATTGACTATAGTTTGTCCATACTAATAAAAACCAAGATATTCCTAAAATTATTATTACTGATATTGCAACGGTACTCATTGCCCCCTTAAATAAAAGTAATATAAAAGGAATTAACGCTATTGCACCAAAAAAGATGTTTCTTGGAAGTAGCGCCCAAGTTAAAATGGTTGAATTTTTTAAAAGTTGCCAAAAAGTACATTTATAAGTAACGCCGATAGTTAACATATACATTGATATCATTGTGATAAAAACAATCGTTACTATTGCAAATACTTTTGAAATTATTGAAAATACTTTAATTACTTTATTAGTTGTTACTACGTAAACTAAGCCTAAGTATGATATTGATAGGTTAAGTAAGAAAAATAAAACTGAGTAAAAAAGTGCTACGCACATTATCGTGCCAAAGTTCTTTTTTATTCCACGCCAAAAGTCGCTTACTACGAAAATACCTTCAGTCCATACCATATTTTTTGCTACGTATGCGCCACCTGCTAACCCAACTGCGCCTATTAAAGAGAAAAGTGGTAAGAAAATATATTGATAACTTACTTGCACTTCTAAACTTTCAGAAAGCCCTACTAGTGAGGTTATACCAGGATAGCCTACGCCAAGTCCTTGTGAAAAAGTTCCTTGTGATGCGTAATAACTTAAAGTTGCATTATTATAAATTGCTAATAAAAATATTGGAATACAAAAAAGTAAAACAAGTAGATTTAACCCTATAACCTTACCAAAAGAACCTTTTAGTATGTCCCAAAAAAGTTCCCATCTGTTACTTGGAAGAGCCGCTCTTGCTTGTTCTTCCGTCTTTTCACTACCCATTATAAGTTTTGAAAATATTCCTTCGCCTTTTGCCATTACTTCCCCTTTTAGAAAAAAGTTTTTCTTTTATTTTATACCAAATTTTAATTTTTTACAATTAAAAAACCCTATTATTTTATATTTTAATAAATATTATTTTATATTTTAATAAAATACTTTGACTTTTAACCAAATTTTTGGTAGATTAATAATAATATTTATAGTAAAATTTATTCGTTTATTACGAATTTTAAGGAGAATTAAAATGAAAAAATATAACCTTGCAGTTGTTGGCGCTACCGGTATGGTTGGTAGCAAGTTTTTACAAGTTTTAGAAGAAAGAAAGTTACCTGTTGAAAATTATTATCTTTTTGCCTCTAAAAAGAGTGCTGGTAAAAAAATTAACTTTATGGGTAAAGAACACGAAGTTATTGAACTATCTAAAGAAAACGTTTTAGGTAAGGATATTGATATTGCACTTTTCTCTGCTGGTGGCGACATTAGTAAAGAATTTGCACCTTTCTTTGCTGAAAACGGTATTTTAGTTATTGATAACTCTAACGCTTGGAGAAGAGAACCTAACGTTCCTCTTGTTGTTCCTGAATGTAACAAAGAAGATATTAAATGGCATAACAACATTATCGCTAACCCTAACTGTTCTACTATTCAAGCAGTTGTTGCTCTTAAACCTTTACACAAAGCCTTTAAGATTAAGAGAATCGTTTACTCTACTTATCAAGCCGTTTCTGGCGCTGGTGTTAAAGGTTTTAACGATTTAAAGAACGGTATTGAAGGTATTGCTCCTCAAAAGTTCCCTTACCCTATCTTTAATAACTGTTTACCACACATTGACGTGTTCCTAGATAATGGTTACACTAAAGAAGAAGATAAGATGATTTTTGAAACTAAAAAGATTTTAGGCGACCAAAACTTAAAAATTACTGCTACTACCGTTAGAGTTCCTGTATATTTTTCACACAGTGAATCTATTAACGTTGAATTTGAAAAGAAATGTACTTTAGAAGAAGTTAAGGAAGTTTTAAGAAAGGCTGAAGGCGTTGTTCTACAAGACGATACCGCTAACCTTGTTTACCCTATGGCTATTAACGCTGCTGATAAGGACGAAGTTTTCGTTGGTAGAGTTAGACTTGACGATACTGTTGAAAGTGGTATTAATATGTGGGTTGTTGCAGACAATATCAGAAAAGGCGCTGCTACTAACACTATTCAAATTGCTGAAGCAGCTATCGAAATGGGAGTTGTTAATAAAAAATAAATGTTAGAAAATAACTTGCAAACAATTTTTAATTTAATAAAAGACGGTAATAATTTGGGTGAACCTATCACTTTGGTTGCAGCCACTAAAACCGTGCCTGTTGACGTTATAAATAGGTCGATTGAACTTGGGGTTAAAGTAGTTGGCGACAATAAAGTGCAAGAGTTTAACGAAAAAAGCCCTTTTATTAAAAACGCAAGTTTTCATTTTATTGGACATTTACAAAAAAATAAAGTTAAATACCTTGTCGGAAAGGTGGATTTAATTCACTCTGTTGATTCTATTTCTTTAGCAGAAGAAATTGACAGAATTTCCGACAAAAAAGGTGTTTGCACTAATATTTTGCTTGAAGTAAATATTGGAAAAGAAGAAAGTAAAAGTGGTTTTAGTGAAGATGAACTTATCCCCGCTTTTAATGAAATTCAAAAGTTAAAATCGGTTAACGTTTTGGGGCTTATGGCTATGCTTCCTAAAACTGATGACTTAGAACTTAAAAAAAATTTATGTTTGCAAATGCGTTCGTTATATGATACAATAAATGAAAAGCATAAACTAACCTATCTTTCACTTGGTATGAGTGAAGATTATTTAGTTGCCATTCAAAATGGTAGCAATATGATTAGGCTTGGTAGCAGTATTTACGGAAAAAGAAATTACTAAAGGAGTAATTATGGGGATTTTTGATTTTTTTGATAGATCGGATAGCGTTAAGAAAAACCAAAAGGTTGATCGCTCAATAAACGTTAATTTCGATAAAGAAACTGAAAATAAAGGGCCTATCGTTGTTTATCACCCAAAGGGTTTTGATGAAGTAGAAAATATTATTAATACCTTAAAAAACAAAGGTCAAGCACTTGTTTATCTTGCAGGACTTAGTCAAGATACTGCTCTTCGTGTATTAGACCTTTTAAGTGGTGCCGTTTATGCACTTGACGGTGGCGTTTGTGAAGTGGAAAAAAATATCTTCTTATTCACTCCAAACGGTATTGCCGTAAAATAGAAATTTTATCTTTTTAGATAAAATTTTTTTATTTTAATTTAGGAGAAAAATATGGATTACTTAAATCAATTTTTAGAAAAGATTGAAGCATTTGAAGAAAAAACAATGACTAGGCTTTTTGAAAGAGAAATCGCTGAATGGTCGCTTAATCTATCCCCTGAAATTATCAATGACTGTATTAAATATTTACAAAATAAAGATAACGATAGATATTTAAGATTTTGTACCTTCTTTTTAATTTTTACCTACTATAGAAGAAAAAACTTGTTCAAAAAAATGAACGAAGTTTTAGATGATTTTGGCGTTAGTTTTAAAGATATGGATCTTTATTTTCATATTTATCTTATGGGTAAAATTAAGGTTGCTACTGCTAATCAATACGAAAGTCTTATTGTTGAAAGTGAAAAACATTTAGAAACTTATTTAGACCACGTTGGTTTTATTAATCAATACGTTGAGTTAGTTGCAAGATTTTACGAACTTAACCTTAATTTAAGATACGACAAAGTTCACCTAGACAGACTAAATGAAACCTTAAAATTTGCCGATAAATGCTGTAGATATGACGACGATTATTCTAAATTTTTCGTTAATTACGGCAGAGTTGCTGCGCTACTTAAAAAATACGACCTTGCTGAAGAATATATTCTTAAAGGAATTTCTTTAGTGCCAGATGATTCTATGCACGACAGTAGAGTTGCTTCTTTTAACTTATATTATGAAAAAATTTCTTCAATTGTTGCTTTTGATAAGGCTGAAGAAACTATTAGAAAGTGTGAAGAAAAACAACTTGATTTTGAAAAGAAACAAGAAAAGTTCGATAAAGAAGTTGCAACCCTTAAAATTGATAACTTCAAAACTATTTCTTTAATTTCTACCGTCCTTGCTTTTTTACTTGGTGGTGTTGAGGCGTTTGCTAATATTACCGACAGATTTGTTATTGGCAAAGTTATGCTTATGTATTCTGGTTTATTTATCTCTTTAATCGGTTTTATTTGCCTTTTAACCTCTGCTATCGGTTATAAATTCAAAGAAAAACTATTCGCAAATATTTTATCAATTTTATTAATTTTTGTTGGTATCGCAATTTTTGCGTTTAATATTTTAATATAATGAAAGTTTTTAAATATACAAAAAAATCACATACTTTTAACGAAGATAAGTTTTTTGTTTCAAAAAACCTTTTTGGGGTGATTGACGGGGCTACAAATCTTAGTTTTAAAGGGTATAAATATAAGTCTGAAGCATCAATCTTAGCTGACTTTTTGAAAAAGGAAATCTTAAAAGTAAAAAAATCTTTTACTGAAAATACCCTTGTTGATTTAAGTAAAAAGGCAGTTTCGCTTAATCTTACCTCTTTCCCTTCGTGTGGAATTTCAATCGTTAAAATTGAGAATAATAAATTAAAACTTTTTTCGCTTGGCGACCTTGATATTATTTACAAACTAAAAACGGGTGAAGTTTTTAATTTTAAAAAGTATGATTTGATTAACCTTGATAAAATTGCACTTGAAGAATTAAAAAACGTTGCTATTAAAAGAGGTTTTTCTATAAAAAATTCTCTGCCTTTTATAACAGATACTCTAAAAAAACACCGTGCCTTAAAAAATAAAAAGGGTGGATACGACGTTTTTGAACCTTTAGAAAAACCTAGTTTTGCCGTTTATACTGTAGAACTACCGTTAGAATCGGTTGAAAGTTTTATAATATGTTCTGATGGGTTCTCTTCTTCATTAACTACTTTTAATATTCTTTCTTCTTATGAAGAATTTTTCAAAACAAATCCTATGAACGTCGTTAATGAAATTAAAAAACGTGCTGAAGAAGATAAAGATTTTAATCTTTACCCTAGATTTAAAAAAATAGACGATATAACTATTGTTAAAGTTGATTTATAACAAAAAAATGCTAACTAATTAGTTAGCATTTTTTATTACTTTAATATTTTTTTGATAACCCAAAACTGAAATTTTTGTGGCAAAGCATTTAATAAAAGTAGTAGTGGATTTCTATTTAGTTTGTACGCAAATTTAGGATTTTTTCTACTTAAAATTTTATGCGCTTTTTTTGCTAGTTTTATAGGTTCAACCTTTCTTGCTTCCACCCTATCTACTATCTTTTTAAACTTCGCTGATGAAAAAGCGTAAAGTTT
Source organism: Clostridiales bacterium (assembly GCA_015055835.1). Classification (GTDB taxonomy): domain Bacteria; phylum Bacillota; class Clostridia; order Christensenellales; family Borkfalkiaceae; genus SIG381. The sequence goes on from SVHJ01000003.1 coordinate 91,799, forward strand.
AGTATTATTGCAAAAGCCATCTAGTGCGTCGGTTGATGCGCCTATCATATTCGTTGCAACGGCACCTGCTCTAAGAACGCTTACTTTTATATCTTTTAACTGAAGTTCCATTTTTAATGAGTAAGCGTACTTATCAAGCGCACTCTTTGTTATTGCGTAAATTCCCGTAAAAGGAAGTGGATCTAAAACAGCCAGTTCACTAGTCGTAATTATTATTCGTGAACCTTTTTTTAGTAGTGGCATAAAAATCTTGTTTATTAAATATGCGCCGTTTACGTTGATTTTGAATATCTTTTCAAACTTTTTACTTTCCATTTCCACTAAAGAATCAAGCATATATATGCCAGCAAAGTGTATTATGGCGTAAAGTTCTGTCGTAATATTTTTTATTTCTTCAAACACTTTTTGTATGCTATTTTCATCAGTTAGGTCGGCTTTTATTGGTATTATGTTTGCATTTTCAACTGTTTCAATATTTTTATCAAGCGCAAATACTTTATAGCCTTTTTCGGCTAAAAGATTTATTGTGGCTTTACCCATTCCCCCAAAAGCCCCTGTTACTAAAACGTACTTTTCCATCTTGTTTTCCTTTTGCTTTAATCTAAAAAAGTCCAATAGGCTACCCTATTAGACTTTTAGTTGTCTTTCCCTTATTTTTCGTTTTTATAAGTTTCCTTAAAGTATTTGTAGGTGTCAACTTTTAATTCGCCACACGCTGGTTCATCACAAACAACTATTCCATCTGGATGCATTTGTAATGCACTTACCGTCCAGGCATGGTCAAATCCACCTTCAACACAATGGCGAAGCGCACGCGCCTTGCTGTGACCATTAATCAATAACATTACTTGTTTAGCGTCGCATACCGTACCTACACCAACTGAAACGGCTGTCTTTGGAACTTTGCTAAAATCATTGTCAAAAAAGCGTGAGTTAACAATTAAGGTATCTTCTGTTAACGCACGAACGCCTGTTCTTGACGTTAGTGACGTGAAAGGTTCGTTAAAGGCAATGTGTCCATCAACCCCACAACCACCCATAAATAGGTCAATTCCGCCGTAAGATGCTATCTTTTCTTCATAAAGTCTACATTCTTCTTCTAAATCTTTAGCCATACCGTCTAGAATATTTATGTTTTCACTAGGAATGTCTATATGATTGAAAAAATTATCGTGCATAAAATACCAGTAACTTTGGTCGTGTTCTTTTGGTAGACCAACGTATTCATCCATGTTAAAAGTGACTACGTTTTTAAAACTTACCTTACCGGCTTTGTTCATTTCAATTAATTTTCTGTAAACACCAAGTGGAGAAGAGCCAGTCGGCAAACCAAGTACGAAAGGACGATCTTTTTTGTGATTATTTATCGCATCAGCGATATGTTGAGCGGCCCATTCACTCATTGCTTCGTAATTTTCTTTGATTATTAATTTCATACTCTTTTACTCCTAATAATATAGGGATTTTTAAAATTTACGTTTTGATTATACAACTTATTAACAAATTTGTAAATATTTTTTAAAAATTTTTTTATTAATCCTCTAATTCATCAAACAGAGCGTCGTCAAAAAAATCTTTGAGAGTAATACCCAAAGTTGCAACGATTTGATATATAGTATCTAATTTAACAGTTTTATATTTACCATCCACCGTAACGGAAATAGTAGAACGAGGAATTCCTCCATTTTTATAAAGTTGATACTGAGTCATATTACGTTCTGCAAGTAAATTCTCTACCCTTTTACCTACCGCTTCAGATAATTTCATAGTTACCTCCTTGCGTTTATCACAATAAACGTTCATTGCAATAATTATAGTTTGTGCAATTTAATTTTTAGTTTATTGTGCTGAACGCTTTTCAATGTATAGTTCATTGTGATAAACTATTGTATAAATGGAGGTTTCTAATGATAATTACCTTTTGTGGACATTCTAACTGTTTGTTTAACAACGACATAAAAGAACAACTAAAAACGATTCTTCAAAATGAGATAATAAAAAATCCCACCTGTAAGTTTTACTTAGGTGGGTATGGTGATTTTGATGGATTGTGTTTGCGCACATTAAAAGAATTAAAAAATGATTTTCCGGAGATTGAACTTATATTTATCACCCCCTATCTTGATAAAAGTTACTCTAAGTTAGAGTTCGCCAAGTATCATTATGACGACGTTATATTCCCTCCACTTGAAAGCGTTCCACGCAAATTTGCTATCTTAAAACGAAACGAATGGATGGTTGAAGAAGCCGATTTAGTTATTGCCTACGTTATGTATTCTTGGGGTGGAGCTGCTAAAACTTTAGAATATGCAAAACGGAAAAAGAAAACTATTATTAATCTTGCTTCTACAAAATAATAAGCCGGTGGTTTTTGCCACCGACTTACCTGTTTTATCGTCGTTTTTAATTACATCTTCAAGTAGAGTTTTTTATTTCTCCATACCGCAGGTGTAGCATTGTTTTGATAGCATTTCTTCGTTTTTGATACTGCTATATAATCTAAAACCACCTGCAAAGTTATATGCGTCAAAGCCGTTTTGCGTTAAAATGCGTGTTGCAAGATAACTACGTAAGCCACTTTGACACATAACGTAGATTTTTTTAGACTTGTCAAGTTCGCCTAAACGCTCTCTTAAATCATCAAGTGGAATATGGATAAAATCTTCTGCATGACCACGCATATATTCAAAAGGTGTGCGAGTATCAAGCAAAATCACGTCATCTCTTTCTCTTAAAGACGGAATATCTTCATAATAAAACTGTTTCACTATGCCGTTTTTGATATTTTCTACAACAAAACCTGCCATATTTACTGGGTCTTTTGCAGAAGAATATGGCGGAGCATAAGCAAGGTCTAAATCTTTTAGTTCATCGGCTTTCATCCCTGCCCTAACCCACGTTGCAATAACGTCAATGCGTTTATCAACTCCGTCATATCCAACGATTTGCGCACCTAAAATCTTATAGGTTGCCTTTTCAAAAATGAGTTTAACGGTCATTGCCGTTGCCCCT
>SVHJ01000022.1 GCA_015055835.1 Clostridiales bacterium
CTCTTAAAGAGAATTGAAGAACTTAATGCTCAAAACGACAAGAAAGTATTAAAAACTTGGTCAAGAGCATCTACTATATTCCCTCAAATGGTTGGTCATACAATTGCCGTTTACGATGGAAGAAAACACGTTCCAGTATACGTAACGGAAGATATGGTTGGATGTAAATTAGGTGAATTCGCACCAACTAGAACGTTTAAGGGACATGCCGGTGATAAATCAACCGGTGGAAGATAGGAGGTCTAAGTCATGGCTAAGAATACAAAATTAAAGGCTCAAAAGAGAGCAGAAAACAAAGACACTAGACCAAAGGCTATTGCAAAACACGTAAGAATTTCTCCTTACAAAGTAAGAATCGTTCTTGACTTAATAAGAGGCAAGAGCTATAGAGAAGCTGAAGCTATTCTTGCAAACCTTTCTAAATCATCAGCAGAACCAATTAAAAAGGTATTAGATTCTGCTGCAGCAAACGCAGAACACAATTTAGGAATGGATAAGGAAAACTTATTTGTTGCAGCATGCTTTGCTGACCAAGGTCCTACGTTAAAGAGAGTAATGCCAAGAGCACAAGGCAGAGCTTTCAGAATTTTGAAGCGCACAAGTCACATCACCGTGATTTTAGATGCAAAGGCTTAAGGAGGAATTATGGGACAAAAAGTTAATCCACACGGCTTAAGAGTCGGCGTTATAAAAGAATGGGATACGCAATGGTTTGCGTCTAAGAAAGATTTTGCTGCATTCATTAAGGAAGATTACGAAATCAGAGCTTTCTTAAAGAAGAAGTATTATCAAGCTGCAATTTCAAAGATTATCATTGAAAGAGCTGCTCAAAAACTTGTAATTACAATTCACACTGGTAGACCAGGCGTGCTAATCGGTAAACAAGGTAGCGAAATCGAAGTAATAAAGAAGGGCGTTGCAAAATTATCATCAAGCAAACAAATTTCAGTAAACATTATTGAAGTTAAAAAGCCAGATAGCGACGCACAATTAACAGTAGAAGCAATTGCTGCTCAAATTGAAAAGAGAGTATCTTTCAGAAGAGCAATGAAACAAGCAATTTCAAGATCAATGAGAAGTGGTATCAAGGGTATCAAAATAATGGTAAGTGGACGTCTTGACGGTGCAGAAATCGCAAGAAGCGAAAGTTATCATGAAGGTTCAATTCCTCTTCAAACACTTCGTGCAGACATTGATTACGGTTTTGCTGAAGCGCATACTACTTTCGGTGTAATCGGTATTAAAGGTTGGATTTATAAAGGCGAAGTTATCGGTGCACCAAAGAAGAAACTAGCTGAAGGAGGCGAAGCATAATTATGTTAATGCCAAAAAGAGTTAAAAGAAGAAGAGTACACCGTGGTAGAATGACGGGTAAATGCAATAAGGGTAATCAAGTAGCTTACGGCGAATACGGTTTAGTAGCATTAGAACCAGCATGGATCAAATCTAACCAAATCGAAGCAGCTCGTATCGCTATGACAAGATTTATCAAGAGAGGCGGTAAAGTTTGGATTGATATATTCCCTCACAAACCAATTACTAAGAAACCTGCTGATAGCCGTATGGGTAGTGGTAAAGGTTCAGTAGAATATTGGGTAGCAGTAGTAAAACCAGGTAGAGTTATGTTCGAAATGGCAGGCGTACCTGAAGATATTGCAAAAGAAGCTATGAGACTTGCAGGCAGCAAACTTCCAGTTAAGACTAAGTTTGTTAAGAGAGAAGTAGCACAAGAAATAAAAGAAGAAGGCGGTGAAGGTTAATGAAAGCAAAAGAACTTCATGAATTATCAAATGAAGAATTAAACGTAAAGCTTGGCGAATTAAAGGAAGAATTATTTAACCTTCGTTTCCGTCATGCAACCGGACAATTAGAAAATCCGGTATCCTTAAGAACTTGCAAAAAAGATATCGCAAGAATACAAACAATTCTCCGTCAAAGAGAATTAAAGGCTTAAGGGGAGGTTTAATATGGAAAGAAATTTAAGAAAAGAAAGAGTAGGAATTATCGTTTCAGATAAAATGGATAAAACGGTAGTAGTTGCTATCGAAGAAAAGTATAAACATCCTCTTTACAAAAAGACAGTAAAAAGAACTAAAAAGTTTAAGGCGCACGATGAACAAAATAGTTGCGGAATAGGCGATAAAGTTCGTATAGTCGAAACCAGAAAACTTTCTAAGGATAAAAACTGGAGAGTTGCTGAGATTATCGAAAAGGCTAAGTAGGAGGAAACGATAATGATACAACCACAAACAAGATTAAAAGCTGCTGACAACTCAGGAGCAAAAGAATTAATGTGTATCAGAGTTTTAGGCGGTTCATTCCGTAAAACTGGTAACATTGGCGACGTTATCGTAGCAAGTGTTAAGACTGCAACTCCTGGTGGAGCTGTTAAGAAGGGTGAAGTAGTTAAGGCAGTTATCGTAAGAACAACTAGCGGTATCAGAAGACCTGACGGAACTTACATTAAATTTGACGAAAACGCAGCAGTTATCATTGATGCAAACAAACAACCAAGAGGAACACGTATCTTTGGGCCAATCGCAAGAGAACTCAGAGAAAAGGATTACATGCGTATAATTTCCCTTGCACCGGAAGTTTTATAAGGAGAAACTATTATGAAAATTAAAAAGAATGATACAGTTTTAATCTTAACCGGTGACGACAAGGGTAAGACCGGTAAGGTTTTATTTGCTGATCCAAAGGCAAATAGAGTAGTCGTTGACGGTGTTAACATTCAAAAGAAACATAAGAAAGCAAGACGTGCTCAAGAAACAAGCGAAATCGTATCTCAATCAGGACCAATCAGTGCATCTAACGTAATGGTTATTTGTCCAGTATGTGGAAAGGCAACAAGAATTGGTTACAAAGTAGAAGGCGAAGCAAAAGTTCGTTTCTGTAAGAAGTGCGGAGCAGTTATCGGAACTCAAAAAGATGTAAAGGAAGTTGAAAAGACTGCAAAGAAAGCAACTAAGAAAGCTGAACCTGCAGAAAAGGCTGAAGTTACTGAAGAAAAGAAAACTGCAAAGAAAACAACGACAGCAAAGAAGACTACAACAACTAAAAAGTCGACTACTACTAAGAAAGCTGACGGCGAAGCTCCAGCAAAAAAGAGTAGCACTAAAAAGGAAGCGTAAGCTTAAACGGAGGATAGATAAATGGCAGAAAACAGAGTTAAGACAAGATATAAAGAAGAAGTTGTTCCTTATCTTGTTAAAAAGTTTGGTTATAAAAACATTAATGAAGTTCCAAAGCTTGTTAAAATCACCATTAATTCAGGTTTAGGCGACGTTAAGGATAACGCAAAGAGCGTACAACAAGCAGAAGCTGAACTTGCTTTAATTGCTGGACAAAAGCCTGTACTTACAGTTGCAAGAAAGTCTATTGCAAACTTTAAAGTAAGAGAAGGTCAAAACGTTGGTGTAAAGGTTACTTTAAGAGACATCAGAATGTATGAATTTTTCGATAAGTTCATATCAATCGTATTACCAAGAGTTAGAGACTTTAGAGGTGTACCTACAAAGTCTTTCGACGGTAGAGGTAACTACGCAATGGGTGTTAAGGAACAATTAATTTTCCCTGAAATTTCATACGACCAAGTAGAAAAAGTAAGAGGTTTTGATATTTGTTTCACAACAACTGCTAAAACTGATGAAGAAGCAAAAGAATTGTTAGCAGCAATGGGCATGCCTTTTGCTACGAAGTAATTGGATATAAGGAGTTAATAAAATGGCTAAAAAAGCAATGATAAATAAACAACAAAAACCAGCAAAGTTCTCTACAAGAGCATATACAAGATGCTCAATTTGTGGAAGACCACACGCAGTTATTCGTAAGTATGGTATTTGCCGTATTTGTTTTAGAAATTTAGCATATAAAGGTCAAATTCCTGGCGTTAAAAAGGCTAGTTGGTAAAAGGAGAAAAAAATCATGACAGATGTAATTGCAGATATGCTTACAAGAATTAGAAACGCTCTTCTTGCAAAGCATGAAACAGTAGAAATTCCTGCTTCTAACATGAAAAAAGCAATCGCTAACATCCTACTCAAAGAAGGATATGTTAATGATGTGCAGTTCGAAGATGGAATTCAAGGCAAAATCATAATCACTTTAAAATATAGTGCAAATGGTGAAAAGGTTATCACTGGTTTAAAAAGAGTAAGTAAGCCAGGTCTTAGAATATACGTTGGCGAAAGCGAAATCCCTCAAGTTTTAGGCGGAATGGGTATTGCTATTATGTCAACTTCTAAGGGAATTATGACAGGTGCAGAAGCTCGTAAAGCTCATCAAGGCGGCGAAGTTCTAGCATACGTTTGGTAAGGAGGGTTAAGTATTATGTCAAGAATAGGTAATGCTCCAGTAACAATTCCTGCAGGTGTTCAAATCACTACTGCAAATAACGTATTAACAGTAAAAGGACCAAAAGGTACTTTAACTCAAGATTATGATGCAAAAATCACAATCACAGTAGACGGTAACGTTGCTCGTTTAACAAGAGCAAACGATGAAAAAGCTACAAAGGCAAAACACGGCTTATACAGAGCGCTATTAAACAACATGGTTAAGGGTGTAACTGAAGGCTTTGAAAAGACTTTAGTTGTTAACGGTGTAGGTTATAAAGTAGCAAAGCAAGGTAAAAAAGTCGTATTAAACGTTGGTTATTCTCATCAAGTAGAAGTAGAAGAAGTTGACGGAATTACTTTAGAATGTCCAAGCCAAAACGAAATCGTTGTAAAGGGTATTGATAAAGTTAAAGTAGGTCAAATCTCTGCATCTATTAGAAAGATTAGAGAACCAGAACCTTATCACGGTTACGGAATTCATTACAGTGACGAAGTCATTGAAAGAAAAGAAGGTAAGACTGCTGGTAAGTAATTTAAATAACTTTTGGTGGAAAATCTGCCAACAGTACCTATGGGTACGAAAAGTATTAAATTAGGAGAAGTAAAATGATTACTAAGATTAACAAAAATCAAGACAGACAAAAGAGACATAGAAGAGTAAGAAAAAAGGTTTCTGGTACTGCTAGCGCACCTAGACTTTGCGTTTACAGAAGCTTAAATCATATCTATGCACAAATTATTGACGATACTGTAGGTAATACTTTAGTTGCTTCATCAACTTTAGATAAAGAAGTTAAAGCACAATTAGATGGAAAGACTAAGAAAGAAGAAGCTAAAATCGTAGGCGAAGTTCTTGCTAAAAAAGCATTAGCAAAAGGCATTGAAAAGGTAGTATTCGATAGAGGTGGATATCTTTACACAGGTCGTGTAGAAAGCTTAGCAGACGGCGCTAGAGAAGCCGGCTTAAAGTTCTAAAATAATTAAGGAGAGAAATTAAAATGGCAAGAGAAGGAAGTAGAGCACCTAGAAGAGCCGATGAAAACGACGGATTAATTAAAAAGCTTATCGCTGTTAACCGTGTAACAAAGGTTGTAAAAGGTGGTAGAAATATGCGTTTTTCTGCTCTCGTAGTTATTGGCGACGGAGCAGGCAGAGTAGGCTGTGCAATGGGTAAGGCAAACGAAGTACCTGAAGCAATTGAAAAGGCTACAAACAGAGCAAAGAAGAACATGGAATTATGTTCATTAGTAGGAACAACAATTCCACACCAAGTTGTAGGTAAATTCGGCAGAGGTTCAGTATTAATGATGCCAGCTGAAGAAGGTACCGGTGTTATCGCTGGTGGTCCAGTACGTGCCGTAATGGAAGCAGTTGGTATTAAGAATATCAGAACTAAATCACACGGAACGAACAACCCTATCAACTGTGTAAAAGCAGCTATTCAAGGTTTAAGAGAATTAAGAACTGTTGAAGAAATTGCAAAACTTCGCGGTAAGACCGTAGAAGAAATTAACGGTTAATGGAGGGTACTTTTATGGCTAAGAAAAAAGAACAACAAATAAAAGTTACACTTATCAGAAGCACTATCGCTTGTTTACCAAACCAAAAGAAGGTAGTAGAAGCATTAGGCTTAAAGAAGATTAATTCTTTCAAAATTCATAACGAAAATCCTTGTATTTTAGGTATGATTAACAAGGTAAGTCACCTTGTAAAAGTTGAAAAGATATAATCTTTATTAAAAGGAGTAAGTAAAAATGAGAATAGATACTTTACAACCTGCAGTTGGAGCAAACACTGCAAGTAAAAGATTAGGTAGAGGTATTGGTTCAGGTCTTGGCAAAACCAGTGGTAAAGGTCACAAAGGTCAATGGGCTAGAAGTGGCGGCGGTGTAAGAGTTGGTTTTGAAGGTGGACAAATGCCTTTAATTAGAAGACTTCCAAAGAGAGGCTTTAACAACCACTTCAAGAAGGTATACGCAATCGTAAACCTATCTACTTTAGAAAGATTTGAAGCAGGTACTATTATTGATGCTGAAGTGCTTCTTGAAAATGGTATGATTAAAGATACTAAAAACGCTGTTGGTTTAAAAGTTTTAGGTAATGGCGAATTAACTAAGGCTCTTACCGTAAAAGCGTCAAAAGTTTCAGAATCTGCAAAAGAAGCAATTGAAAAGGTTGGCGGAACAGTAGAATTAGTATAATTTTCTCTAGGGGAGGATAATGATGTTTAAAACGCTTATAAACGCATTTAAAGTAAAGGAAATAAGAAGAAAAATCATAATTACTTTTGCTTTAATATTAGTATATAGAATTGGTTGTTATATTCCAGTTCCTGGTATTAACTTAGTAAACAGTGATTTATCAAACTACACTTATTTCCAAATAATGAATGCTGTATCTGGTAGTGCACTTCAATACGGTACGTTATTCGCAATGGGTATCGGACCATATATTAACGCTTCCATTATTATACAGTTATTAACAGTTGCAATTCCTAAGCTTGAACAACTAAGCAAGCAAGGTGAAGAAGGCAGAAAGAAAATTTCTAATATCACAAGAGTAGTAACAATTATTCTTGCAATAGCACAAGCTATTGGTATTTTATTAGGATTTAAGGATTACGTTGATCCAACTGCTATCTTTGGTGGAGAAGGATTTGCAAAATTCTTAAGTTATGCGTTCTGGGTAATTATGTACACAGCTGGTGCATCACTAACCATGTGGATTGGTGAACGTATCACAGATCACGGTGTATCAAACGGTATATCAATTCTTATCTTTGTAGGTATTATTGCAACAATCGGTCAATATGCAGTAAGCATTATAAGAGAATTGATTATGGGTACAAACCCTGGCACAATTTGGGAACTTGTTGGTTTTGTTGTTGCAGCGTTAGTAATATTTACAGCAATCGTTGCAGTTGATAGAGCAGAAAGAAAAATACCTGTTCAATACGCAAAACAAATCAAGGGAAGAAAGATGTACGGTGGACAATCAACACATATTCCTATTAAAGTTAACGGTTCAGGCGTTATGCCACTTATCTTTGCGTTTGCAATTTTAAGTTTCCCTGACTTAATTATAAATATGTTAGGTATGTCAAGCGACAACTGGTATTCAAGAAATATGGGAACTGGTAGCTGGTTATATACTATAGTATTATGCGCATTAATTTTATTCTTCGCATACTTCTATAACCAAATCCAATTCAACCCAGACGACGTATCAAAGAGTATTCAACAAAACGGTGGATTTATCCCAGGTATTAGACCAGGTAAACCTACTGCAGACCACTTAAAGAGAATTTCTAACAGAATCGTGCTATTCGGCGCAATATTCTTAGCAATAGTTGCCCTTATCCCATCAATCGTGTTTAAGGCAATAAGCGCAGAACTAGTTAACGTATTCAGCGCAACGGGACTACTAATTATAGTATCAGTTGCCCTTGAAATTAACCAAGGTTTAGAATCTCAAATAATGATGAAAAATTATAAAGGTTTTCTAAAATAGAAAAATGAAAGTTGTTTTGATGGGCCCTCCTGGATCAGGAAAGGGAACCCAAGCTAAATTTATTGCAAGTAAGTTCAATCTATGCCACGTTTCAACGGGCGATATATTTAGAGACAATATAAAGAGAGAAACTCCTTTAGGATTAGAAATAAAGGAACTTATCGACAAGGGTAACTTTTGCCCAGATGAACTTACGATAGAATTAGTAAAAAACAGATTAATGGAAGAGGATTGCCGTAAAGGATTCATTCTTGACGGCTTCCCTAGAAACCTTATACAAGCAGAAGCGTTAACCTCTTTTATCGGGGTTGACGTGGTGCTAAACATCAGCGTAGAAAATGAAGTAATAACTAGACGATTAACTGGTAGAAGAAGTTGCGCTAGTTGTGGAGGAACTTTTCACGTTGATTACTTAAAAGATGTAAACGTATGTCCAACTTGTGGTGGAGAACTTTATATAAGGGAAGACGACAACGAAGACACGGTAAAGCACAGATTAACAGTTTACGAAAATCAAACGGCGCCACTTATTGACTATTACGAAAAGTTAAATCTTTTAGCAACGGTTGATGGTGATGATGAAATTGAAAACGTTACGTTAAAAATTATTAAGGTGCTTGAAAGTTTATGATAACGGTAAAAACTATTGAAGAAATTGCCATCATGCGTGAAGCAGGTAAAATTACTAGAGACGTTTTAAACTATCTAAAGGAAAACCTAAAAGCAGGCATGACGACAAAAGAACTAGACAGACTTGCATACGAATTTATTGTAAACGCAGGTGCAACTCCCTCTTTTTTAGGTTATCACGGTTATCCAGCAACTACTTGTATTTCAATAGATGAACAAGTTGTACATGGAATACCTAATAACGAAAGGATTATCAAAGAAGGAGAAATAGTAAGTATCGACGTAGGCGCAATATATAAAGGCTATCACGGCGATGCTGCAAGAAGTTTTCACGTAGGAGACCTTTCTCCTGAGAAAGCAAAGCTTGTAAAAGTAACTGAAGAATGTTTTTTTAAGGCGATTGAGAATTTGAAAGACGGTACGCCACTAGGTAATATCGGTTACAACATTCAACAACACGCAGAATCAAACGGATTTTCAGTAGTAAGAGCGTTAGTTGGTCACGGAATAGGAAAAAACATGCACGAAGATCCATCAGTTCCAAACGTTGGAAAGAAAGGAACGGGCATAAGGCTAAAAGCTGGTAACACTATTGCGATAGAGCCAATGATAAATATGGGAACGTTTAAGGTTGACTTTTTAAGTGACGGATGGACGGTTCTAACCCAGGATAGAAAGCCTTCAGCGCATTATGAAAATACTGTGCTAATAACTGAAGAAGGCGTGGAAATTTTAACTTTGTAATTAAAAAAAGGAGGATAGAGTTTGTGTCAAAGAATGATGTCATAGAAACTGAAGGTGTCATTGTCGAAGCGTTACCAAATGCAACGTTCAAAGTAAAACTTTCAAACGGTCACGTGATAACGGCATATATCTCAGGTAAACTTAGAATGCATTATATAAAGATTATACCTGGCGACAGTGTAAAACTTGAAATGAGCCCTTACGATTTAACTAAGGGAAGAATAATATGGCGTAGTAAAAACTAACATAAACTACTAAAAAAGGAGAAAGAAAAATGAAAGTAAGACCATCAGTTAAGCCTATGTGCGATAAATGTAGAGTTATTAAAAGAAACGGAAAGGTTATGGTAATCTGTTCAAAGAACAAGAATCATAAACAAAGACAAGGCTAATTAGTTTTTTATAAAAACTATTGGTACTCGAAAACAATTTATTCTAAAAACACTTTTTACATTCCAAATTCTAAAAAGTGGATTTTAGAATGTTAACATAAAAAAATAAAAAATAAAAAAAAGAAAAAAAATTACGGAGGTAACAAACAAGCATGGCACGTATAGCCGGTGTAGATTTACCAAACAACAAGAGAACAGAAATCGGTCTCACGTATATTTACGGTATTGGTTTATCAACTTCTAAGAAGATTTTAAAAGAAACCGGAATTGATCCGGACATCAGAGTTAAAGATTTAACAGAAAATGATATTTCTAAACTCAGAGAATATATTGAACACAATTTAAGAATCGAAGGTGATTTAAGAAGTGAAACTTCATTAAACATCAAAAGATTAATCGAAATAGGTTGCTTTAGAGGCGTTCGTCACAGAAAGAACCTTCCAGTAAGAGGACAAAGTTCAAAGAGAAACGCTAGAACAAGAAAAGGACCTCGTCGTACAGTTGCAAAGAAAAAGGTTGCAACCAGATAATTAAGGGAGGTAAATAGAAATGGCAACAAAGAAAAGAGTAGTAAGAAAACGTAAAGATGCGAGAAAGGTTGACAAGGGACAAGTTCATATCCAAGCTTCTTTCAACAACACACTCGTAACTATAACTGATAGAGAAGGTAACGCAATTTCTTGGTCAAGTGCTGGTAGCTTAGGCTTCAAGGGTTCAAGAAAGAGCACACCATTCGCAGCACAAATGGCAGCAGAAGATGCAGCTAAGAAGGCAAAAGACGTAGGTTTAAGATCTGTTGAAGTATTCGTAAAGGGCCCAGGCTCAGGAAGAGAATCAGCAATCAGAGCACTTGCAAACTGTGATTTGGAAATTACAATGATTCAAGACGTATCACCAATTCCACACAACGGTTGCAGACCACCTAAAAAGCGTAGAGTTTAATGGAGGAAAGATAAATGGCTAAATATACAGATTCAAAATGTCGTTTATGTAGAAGAGAAGGTGCAAAACTTTTCTTAAAAGGTGATAGATGTTATAAAGCTTCTTGTGCTTTCGAAAAAAGACCAGTAGCTCCTGGCCAACACGGTATGGACAGAAAGAAGATTTCAGAATACGGCTTACAACTTCGTGAAAAACAAAAGTGTAAGAGAATTTACGGTGTATTAGAAGGTCAATTCAGAAAGTATTATGAAAAGGCTGATAGAATGAAGGGTATCACCGGTGAAAACATGCTTTCATTATTAGAAAGAAGACTTGATAACGTTATCTACAGAATGGGTATCGGTTCATCAAGAGCAGAAGCAAGACAACTTGTAACACACGCACACTTCACAGTTAACGGTAAGCCTTGTAACATTGCTTCATTAATGGTAAAAGTAGGCGACGAAATTGCTGTTAAAGAAACAAAGAAGGACAACAAGTATTTTGCTGAAATCAAGACGATGAAAGTTGGCAACATGCCAAAATGGTTAGAATTTGATCCAGAAACTTTAAAAGGTAAGGTAATCGCATTACCTACTAGAGAAGATATCGACAGTCAAATTAAAGAAAACCTTATTGTCGAACTTTATTCTAAATAATAATTTAATAACAATTTTTGATGGGCTTATAAAAGGGGAAATTAAAGTGTTCCACAGCTTTAACAAGAATTCTTTTATAAGTCTATATCAAAACTATTTTAATTAAGGAGGTAAATTTCTTATGATGGAAATTGAAATGCCAAAAATAGCAGTGGAAGAAAATGAAGAAAAGACTTATGCCAAGATAGTTGTAGAACCTTTAGAAAAAGGTTTCGGTCTAACAATTGGTAACTGTTTAAGAAGAATTTTATTGTCAGCACTACCAGGTGCAGCAATACAAAACGTTAAGTTTGCAGAAGGTGTTAAGCACGAATTTTCAGCAGTGCCTTTTGTAAAAGAAGACGTAACTGAAATTATTCTTAACTTAAAATGCGTGTCAATTAAGACGGCAATTCTTGACAAAGATTATAAAAAGATTGTAAGACTTTATAAAGAAGGTCCTGCAGTTGTAACAGCAAAAGATATTGAAGCTGATGCTGAAATCGAAATTCTTAACCCAGACGCATATATCTGCACGATTGATGAAGGTGGCGTTCTTGACGTAGAACTAACAATCGGTAGAGGTCGTGGTTATGAAGGTGCTGAATTCCATAAGACGGATATTATCGACAATATTCCAATCGATAGTATTTATACACCTGTAAAGAAGGTAAGCTACAACGTAGAAGCAACTCGTGTAGGACAAAGCGTTGACTTTGACAAACTTATTTTAGAAGTTTGGACAGACGGTGCTTTCTCTGGTAGAGAAATCGTAAGTTTAGCAGCAAAAATTATGGAAGAACATATCAAAATGTTCGTTTCATTAAGTGATATGGGTGATCTTGGAATTCTTGTTCCTCCTGAAGAAGATCAAAGAACAAAGATATTAGAAATGTCAATTGAAGATATTGATTTATCAGTTCGTTCATATAACTGCTTAAAGAGGGCAAACATTAACACAGTAGAAGATTTAACAAAGAAAACAGAAGATGATATGCTTAAAGTTAGAAACTTAGGTAAGAAATCTTTAGACGAAGTTATTCACAAATTAACAACTTTAGGTTTAAAACTTAAAGACAAGGAGGACTAAGAAATGCCAAGAAAATTAGGATTAACAAGCACACAAAGAAAAGTGCTTTTAATGAACCAAGCATCTAACTTACTTTGGTATGGTAAAATAGAAACAACTTTAGCAAGAGCTAAAGAAGTTCGTTCATATACTGAAAAAATCATTACTCTAGCAATGAAAACTTATGAAGATACTATTGAAATTGAAAAGGTAAGTACTGACGCAAAGGGTAAAGAAGTTAAAAAGTCAGTAATCACTGACGGCGCTAAAAAATTAGCAGCAAGAAGAAAGATTATGACTTTAGTAAACGACCTTCAAGAAGTAAAAGGATTCAAAGAATCTAAAGCAGCTTTCAGAGATAGAACTAAGGACATTAAACATCCATTAGTTGAAAAGATTTTCAACGAAATCGCTCCTAAGTATGCTCAAAGAAAGGAAGAATTAGGTCAAGGTGGTGGCTACACTAGAATCATCAAATTAGGTGAAAGACGTGGTGACGCTGCTGAAATGGCTATTATTGAATTAGTTTAATAATTATCAATAAAAACAAAATCAAAAAGGAGAGTTTTTACTCTCCTTTTTTGTTGTGTTTTTTAAAAAAAGTATTTACAAAAAAGATAAGTTATGCTATACTTTTAACGATATAAAATCGAAAATGGGAGAAAAATATAATGAAAAAAGTTTTAACAATTGCTATATCATTTATTTTAGTTCTTTCAGCAGTAGTAATGGTTCCTGCTATAACTAAAATTGATACTGCAAGTGCAGAAGCTACGCATACGATAGGAATATTTGATGAAGAATTTGTTGAAATATCTTTTGGTGTTATTTCGGACTTGCACTTAGATAGAGCAGAAAAGGCGTATACAACAGGGGATTATTGTCAACCGTTTACGAGGGAAGCTTTTCAATCAATTATAAAACAAGCGGCTATTCACGATAAAGATGGGTTAGACGCAATGGTAATGGCTGGTGACATAATTGATAACCAAGTTAACGACAACAATCAATATGGTAGAGATAGACGTGGTGTTGCAGAAATGAACGCCTTTATGGACGTTGTTTTAGAATTTACAGATTCTAAAATAACTATTGATAGCGTTGAATATCCTAACAATATTGGTAACAACGTAATGTTAACGACTGGTAATCACGATACTAGAACTTACTATTCATCTTTTGGTGCCTTCAAAGACCTAATGGGTGATGAATATTTTGAATCTAATGGAAATAGAACGGATGCAAGAGTAGATTTAGAAAAAGGCTATCGCCACTCTTATATAACTATAGGTAATCAAGAATATCACTTTATTATGATAGAAGCAATGCCAACTATTCCTTGGTTTATTGACCCATTATCATTAGATTATATTGAAGCAGATTTGGAAGCTATTACAACGGCAAATCCTAACGCTTACGTATATATAGCAATCCACGAAGCACCTTATGACACTATTTATGGTACTGAAGAAAACTGGGACCCAGGTTCAAACAAATGGCATACGGACGCTTTAACTTGCGACCCTGAAGATGCTTATAGTTTAGACTCAACAAACCCTGCAGGATATAGTGCAACGCCAATAGATTTAACTTATATCGGAATGGACGGCGAACAAAAGACTGTAAAAGGTTTTAAAAGAAACGGTTATACGGGTACTACGAGAAATATTATTAGTAAATATCCACAAGTAATGGTATTCGCTGGTCACACTCACATTACGTTAAATGACGAACGTTCTATCGTATCAGTAAATGAAGCTGATAGAAAGTTTACAACTGTAAACACGGGTGCTGTTAAAGGTGGCGGTGGAGCCGGCTTTGATATAGAAGTAATGAATACTTATAGTTATAACTCACTTGACTTAAGAAAGGGATTACTCGTTCAAGTTGACGTTGACGGTGACGTAAGAATTACTCGTTTAGATTTTAAGACGGATACTGTAACTAAAACGCCTTGGGAACTATCAGCGCCAGTAGCAGATAACTCTCACTTAAATAAATATACTAGAGCAAGTAGAACAAATGCAAATATTGCACCTGTTTTAAGTGGCTCAATTGCTTTAGCTAATGGTTCATTTAAAAGTTTATATGATGATAGTTCTTGCAACTTAAAGATTTCATTACCAGCTGCTACAGATACTGATGCTAACATAATATTCTATTACGAAATAGAAGCGTACGAAGCAGGTACTAACCTAATCAAGAAAACCTGGAAAGTTCGTTCAGATTTCAATACGGCTCACTTCAACGGCTTAACTAGTGATATGAGAACGGAATTTAGTCACTTCTTACAGTTAGATGCAGGAAATTATGACTTTAAGGTAACTGCATACGATTCTTGGGAAGCAGCAAGTAACACGTTAACTTATCTTAACTTTACAGTTTTATAAAAATTAAAATAAAAATTAAAAAAGGCAGGTTTTACCTGCCTTTTTTTGTATGCTAAAAAAATTTAAAAAAAAATAAAAAAAATTTTAAAAAAGTACGTAAAAACGCTTTACAAATAAAAAATTATGTATTATAATCTATTTACACTTTAGCAAGGCAAAGTGCTAAAGCAATAATTTAGTAAAAAATAAAAAAATTATAAACAAAATAGGAGAAAGAAAAATGAAAAAACTTATCACACTTATGTTAACAGTGCTATTAGCACTAGGCGTAGTAATCGGAGCGACCGGTTGTACAAAAAAGGTAGAAGACCTTTCTTACATACAAGAAAGAGGCAAGATTGTAATTGGTATTACTGATTATGAACCAATGGATTATAAAGAAGCAGGAAACGATGAATGGATTGGTTTTGATGCTGACCTTGCAAAAATGTTTGCTCAAGAACTTGGCGTAACTTGTGAATTCGTTGAATTAGTTGACTGGGATTTAAAGGGCGTTGAATTACAAAATAAGAACATTGACCTTATTTGGAACGGTATGACTGCTAAAGATGAACTATTAGAACAAATGGATTTCTCTGTATCATATGCAAAGAACGCGCAAGTTGCAGTAGTTAAAGAGAATAGTACAATCACGACTAAAGACCAAATCAAAACTGCTAAGGTTGCTGTAGAAAAGGGTTCAGCTGGTGAAGACGTAACTGAAGCTGAAGGCTTTACAAACGTAGTAGCACCTGGTAACCAAAAACAAGCTTTACTTGAAGTTGTAGCTGGTGAATCTCAAGTAGCAATCGTTGATATCACAATGGCACAAAGCTTGGCTGGTAAGGGTGAATTTGCTAATCTTAAGATTGTTGACGGCGTATCTTACGGTGATGAAATCTTCGCAGTAGGTGTAAGAAAGAATAGTGACTTAAAGGCTGAATTAGACGCTTTCTTAAAAGCAAAGTATGCTGATGGCACAATGACTCAATTAGCTGAAAAGTATGTTGTAGGTCTTAACACAGACGCATTAAGCAAATAATTTTTTAGGGGAGATAAACGATGCTAGCTGAAGTTACTTATCAGCTTGGCAATGGGTTCTTACTCGCGTTCTTACTCTTCGCAATAACATTAATAATAGCGTTACCACTGGGGCTACTTATATCGTTTTGTACGATGTCTAAGTTTGCCCCATTACGCGTATTCTTTAAAGTTATCGTATGGGTATTGCGTGGAACACCACTTATGCTACAGCTGTTTGTTATATTTTACGGGCCGGGACTTATAGGTTTATTTAACTGGCCAACTGTTAATACGGGTTGGGTCTGGTTTGATAAAACTTTTGATACGAGATTTATTGCAGCCTTTGTTGCTTTCTCTATCAACTATGCGGCATATTTTTCAGAAATATTCCGTGGAGGAATACAAAGTATTTCAAAAGGTCAATATGAAGCCGGTGAGGTTTTAGGTATGACTAAAGGTCAAATTTTTTTCAAAGTTATTTTGGTTCAAGTAATTAAGCGTATAATTCCACCAATGAGTAATGAAATTATCACGTTGATTAAGGATACGTCGCTTGCAAATACGATAGCCGTATACGAAATAATATTTGAAGCAAAGAAGTTTATGAGTGACGGTTTAATTTGGCCGTTCTTCTATGCAGGACTATTCTATTTAATTTTCGTTGGAATTTTAACAATAATATTCAACAAATTAGAAAAGAAATTATCTTATTTTAGGGTGTAAATTATGGCGTTTTTAGAAATTGATAAATTTAATAAAACCTTTAACGACGGATTTCAGGTGTTAAACGATATAAGTTTTTCCCTAAAAAAGGGAGAAGTTCTTTCAATAATAGGTTCATCAGGTAGTGGTAAAACCACACTACTTCGCGCAATCAACTTTTTAACCGACTTAGATAGTGGGAAAATGGTACTTGATGATGAAGTTTTATATGATGGCGAAGTTGATAAAAATACAAATGATAATAAGTTAAGAGAAAAGCGTTTAAATTTTGGGCTTGTTTTCCAACAATTTAACCTTTTTCCACAATACACCGTACTTAGAAATATCACTTTAGCCCCTGAACTTTTACTTAAAGAAAAAATTAAAAAGTATAAAACCGAACTAAAAATAGCAGGCAAGTCTTTTAAGGAAAGACTAATTTTAGTTAGCGAATTTAAAAAGCAAGCCGTAGCAGAAATTGAAAAGAACGGTTTAGAAATTTTAGAAAAGGTTGGCTTACTTGAAAAGTCAAACGCATATCCTTGCGACCTATCAGGTGGTCAACAACAACGTGTTGCTATTGCAAGGGCATTAGCACTAAACCCAAAAGTTCTTTGTTTTGACGAACCAACTTCTGCTTTAGACCCAGAACTAACGGGCGAAGTATTAAAGGTTATTCGTTCCTTAAAAGGAAAGGACAGAACTATGATAATTGTAACGCACGAAATGGACTTTGCTAAAAACGTTTCAGACAAAGTACTGTTTATGACAGAGGGCGTTGTAGAAGAAATAGGCACGGCAAAACAAATTTTTGAAAATCCAAAAAGTGATAAGTTAAAAGCGTTTTTAAGTCACGCAGTAGAAAACAAAGTAGGGGAATAATATGTCAGAATACGATTTAATGCGAAAAGCAGACGAATTTGAAGAGGACGCCGATATGATAGAATCGGAAGAAAACCTAACCGAAAAGGAAAAGTACTTTGACTACTACGACGACATAAAAACAAATATAAAACAAGACTGGTAAAAACCAGTTAAAAAGACCGAAAATTCGGTCTTTTTTTTTAATACATATAAAAAGCATTGCGTATTTTTTTAATATATGGTAAAATAAAATTAATTAATAATATAAAAAGGGGAAATAAAAATGAAAAAAAGATTAACAATTTTATTCGTAATCTTAATGGCAATGTCAATGCTACTTTCTACTTCAATGTTTTCATTTGGCGCAAGTGCTGCAACAACAAAAACAGGCACGGTTACTTTTGAAAACTTACCACTAGGTGCTGTAACTGCAAAGATAGCAATTGAAGATAACGAGTATTTTACAGGCGTTGGTGAAATGGGCTCTACTACTACTAAAGAAATCATAAAAGATGATGCTACTGGTGAAGTTTTTTATAGATCTACTTCAACAGCTGATTCTGGTAATGGTGGTGGGCACTATTTCTATCTTCAAAACGTTACTGCTGGGAAATACACTATAACTATTACTTTAAGATTTTCTGAAGGCGCAACTTTAAGAGCAGGAAAAGAAACCAGATCTAGATTTAGTACTGATAATGGTACTGATAAAGTTCTTGATAAATTATACGAAGAAGCAACTGCTGACGCAACTGGTTTTAAGACAATTTCTTTCAGCAAGAATTTAACTAAAAAATATAGTTATCTTAGAATTTACAACCACTTTACAACTGGTGGCATGGTTGACGTTAAAGAAATTACTATAACACACGAACATCAATTTGAAAATTACGTTCCAAATAACGACGCAACTTGTACACAAAACGCAACTGAAACAGGGACTTGTATTTGTGGTGAAGTTGATACAAGAGAAATTGCTGACACTAAGTTAGACCATACTTTTGTTGACGGTACTTGTTCTTGTGGTGCAGTTGACCCTAACGCCGTACCAAGCACTCCAGAAGCACCTGCTGATGAAGGTGGTTGTGGCTCAGTTATCGGCGCAACAAGTGCAATTTTATCAGTAGTTTTACTTGCTGGAGCAACCATTGTTCTTAAAAAGAAGGACTAATCAAAATTTAATAAAGTAATTTAAAGAAGGCAAACACTTGCCTTCTTTTTATTTACCACCTAAATTGTTTGATTTTACCTAAAGATTTCTTGCTTTTTAAATTTAACAAATCTTGTGGCGAATTTAACAAATCTTGTTAAAAAAATAAAAAATTTTAAAAATGTTTGCGGAAGAATTCCGTATTAAGGTATAATAAATATGATATTAATAAACAAAAGGGGAATATTAATGAAAAAAAGATTAACAGTTTTAGCATTATCTATTCTTGTTTGTCTTTCTGCAATCGGTCTTGTTGCTTGTAAGCCAACACCACCAGAAACGACACACTACTCTTACGCACAAGTTGTTAGTATGATGACTGATATGGAAAATTTAGCATTACTTCCTAATCCTACGGAAGTTGGTGCTGCTGCAACTTCATATGATAGAGCATCTTATTACGATA
Organism: Clostridiales bacterium; assembly: GCA_015055835.1. Classification (GTDB taxonomy): domain Bacteria; phylum Bacillota; class Clostridia; order Christensenellales; family Borkfalkiaceae; genus SIG381. The sequence goes on from SVHJ01000022.1 coordinate 18,818, forward strand.
AAGAAACTGATAGTTACGTTCTTTGGGGTGATGAATTCAATATGGGTGGCGTTACTCAAAAAAGTAACAAAGACGGCGAAGGCTATATTGAAAAGGTAGATGGCGGTATTCTTGCTGCCGACATTAAAGGTACAGGTGTTATCGTAAGAAGTTTCTTTGCAACTCCAAGCGCAGGTGATATTGAAATTTATATTGACGGTAGCACTACTCCACAAGTAGATATGCCACTTATTGACTTCGTTACGGCTGACGGCAGATACGAAGGCTTAGACAATATGGTTTATATAACCGATGCACAAGGTTACAATAACTACGTTCCAATCACTTTTAATAGTTCTTGTAAAATTATTTTGAAAAGTGGTTGGGGTAAATACTACCACTTTAGTTATAAACTATTTGGTGAAAACGTTACCGTTGACCCATTAGGCGAAACTTTTACTCAAGAACAACAAACTGCACTAAATAACGCAAACGAAGTTTTAGGTGGCGAATTAGCACCTACTTATGCTAACGAAGTAAAAGCGCTTGATAGCACTATAAAGTTAACTGCAGGTCAAACGACAACTATCTTTGAAGATAACACTAAAAATGCAATAACAAACTTTAGAGTAAAATTAAATGATGAAGATATTAGTGGTCCACTAAATTACGCAAAATATCTTGACGTTTTACAAAAATTAGAACTTGCTATGTACTGGGATGGCGAAACTTCTCCATCAGTTTGGGCGCCTCTTGGCGACTTCTTTGCAAACCCAGGTGGCAACGATTTTGAAACGGCAGTTATGGGTAAAGAAAACGGTTTCTTCTATAGCCATTTCTATATGCCATACAAAACTGGTGCTAAAATTGTAATTAAAAACTTAAATACAGAAGATTACGATATTGAAGTTGAAATTTATACTGCTCCTGTAACTAAAAACATTGATGAACTTGGTCGTTTCCACGCAAAATGGACAATGGATGATAGAAATCAAGCAACTCACCCAGACCGTTACCTTGAATACGTAACAGTTAAAACGGAAGGTAAAGGTAGATTTTTAGGTTTCAACCTACACGTATATAAATTCGG
>SVHJ01000023.1 GCA_015055835.1 Clostridiales bacterium
CCAGTCGTTCTTGGCATTATGCCTTTTACTATCATAGGAAAATCCATAAAAGAGGCGTGTGTTGATAAAATTAAATACGGTCCTTTTATCTTTCTTACTGCCTTATCCGTTTTTACGTGAGCGTTGTTTGTTATTAAAAAGAACAGTCCACCAATAAACTCAACTATCTTTAGATACCATTTTGGTTTATTAACCTTTCTGTTCATATTAAATCTTTTTAATTTCTTCATAAAATCTCCGTACTGTCGTTTTTTATATTATAACATATTACGCTTTCTTTAGCAATTATTTTATTTTTATAAAAAAAAGGAAGTTAACAACTCCCTTTTAATCTTTTGAATAAACACAACCACAAAAGTTTTGACGGTAAAGTCCTAGTTCTTTTGAAAGTTTGATTGACCTAAGATATCCGTTTTCCTTTTTAAAGTCGCTTGGTAAATATTTTTCACTTAAAGAACTACCCATTTCATTTATAACTTCTGAGTTTTTCATTGGGCTTACCGTTAAAGTAGTAGTAAAATAGTCAAAATTTAATTCTTTTAACTTTTCTAGTGTCTTTTCAAGCCTAAATTTATAACAAACGTGACAACGCTCGCCACCTTCTTTATCCTCTTCTTTTCCTTTAACTAGAGAAAAAAAGTTAAAGTCGTCGTATTCGCCAACTAAAAGATTTACCTTAAAAAAGTCGCAAACTTTTTTCTGTTCGGTTAGTCTTTTTTCATACTCTTCTTTATCAAAAATATTAGGATTATAAAAAAATACCGTTATATCAAAAAAGGGTTTCAACCTTTCTATCACTGCCGTTGAACAAGGCCCACAGCAACTGTGAAGTAAAAGGCTTTTTTTACCCTTTAGTGAATTTATTTTTTCTTTCATTAAAATATTATAGTTCATTTATTTTAGTTTTCTTAATTGTTCCGTTTTCTTTTTCTATTAAATAAGCATTTCCACCTGCAGAAACTGCCCCAGTCATAACACCATCAACAAATTCTACGGCGCAATCGTTTTCAATTGCGTAAGCCTTTTTAAAATTTGATTCTAAAAAGTTTTTATCAAAGTCAATTACCCTTTCGTTATAGTGTGGCGTCATAAGTCCGTTTAATATGCCAAGGCCTTTTCTAAAAACGTACTCGTCCCCACCGTTCATCATTTCAGAATCTGTGTACATATCAGCAAACCAGCATATTGCCCCTGCTGAAAGCCCTGCAATAATAGTTCCCTCTTCATATGCCTTAATAAGCATTTTATCAATACCAAGTTCTTTCCATTTACTAAGCATATACATAGTGTCGCCACCACCTACGTAAATAGCGTCGGCATTTTCTATTTTACCCTTAATTTTTTCAACGTCCATTTCGCCATAAACCATAAGGGCAACTTCTGCTTTAATATCAAAAACAGAGGTGTAAGTTTTTCTAAAACTATTAAAATACGGCATGCTATCATGACTTGCCGTACCTATAAAAAGGGCGTTCGCCCTTTTATCCCCTGCTTTAATTTTTGCAAGGTTTGCTATATATTCGTCTATTTTTAAGGTGGTTTTGTTTCTTATTTCGCCACCACCTATTGAAATTATCCTTTTCATTATTTTAGTAAAAATTCTCTCGCATTTAGGTTAAACAATCTTTCAGCCCTATCTTTGCCATACTTCTTTTCAACAAAGTCGTACGCCTTTTTTAAGTTGTTATCCCTGTTATAATGAATATCGCTAGCAACAAAATCAACTAAGTCGTTTTTAAGTAGCCACTTTGTTATTTTATTTTCCTTAAAAAGCCCTTTTCCGATTACAGTGCTTGCGTTTACTTGAATAAATACCCTTTCCTTTAACGCTAATAAAAGGTCTTTCCCTAAATCATACCTTTCAACGTGTGCTAAAACTATCTTTTTACCTTGTTTTTTGTATAAGTATAATATTTCGTTCAAGTTTTCAGCAGAGTTTTGCAGAGGAAGTTCTTGTAAAAAATATTCGGAATTCGCAATACTAAAAGCATCAATATTTTCTTCTTTTAATAAGCCGTCATCATAAATTTCAAATCCCAAATGAAGTTTTATATTTGTAACTTTACTTGCTTTTTCCTTAAAATCTTCAAAAGCCTTTGTTATATCTTGTACAGTTTTATTATAATCTGCCAAATGATAGTGTGGGGTTAATATTACGTCCGTTACACCAAAAGTCTCTTCTTCTTTTAAAAGAGAAATAGCCTGCTCTTCCGTTTTACACCCATCATCTACAAAAGGCAATATATGTGTGTGTATATCTATCATATTTATTTTTCGTTAGAAGTGTAATATCCATAGTAACGGTGATACTTTCCATCAACCATCTTCTTAGGGCATTTAGTGCATACTACACTTATAATTTCTATCCCGTTTTTCTTTATTTCGTTTACTGATTCTTTTACCATACTCTTTTTAGTGCTACCATATGCAACTAAGAAGATTGAGCCGTCGGTAATTTTTGAAAGGTGAATATAGTCCGATACCTCTAAAACAGGGGCTGTATCTAAAAGTATTACGTCGTAAACTTTTTTAGCCTCTTCAATTAAACTAAAAAATCTTTCAGAGGTCAATATAAAAGATGGATTATAAACCTTGTCCCCTCTAGTTAAAACGTCAACGTTTTCATATTCGGTTTTTTGAACGGCATCAGTAAACGTGCTTTTTTCAAGCATTATTTCAACAATACCTGTCTTGTTCGTTACGCTAAACGCTCTATGAACGCTTGGTCTTCTAAAGTCTAAGTCAATTACTAGTACCTTTTTATCACTGTATCCTAAAGATACTGCTAAGTTACAAGTAACAGTTGTTTTTAATTCGTTTGATACAGATGATTGCATTGAAATTACCTTTTTTCTGCCACCATCCATATATAAAAGAAGGTTATCTTTTAATCTATTAAAACATTCGTTTGCGTATGAAAAACTGTTGTTGGTGACAACTATTGCTTCTTGTAATTCGTCTAAGTTTTTTAATAAACTCTTTTTAGCCATAATTATCTTTTCCCCCTGTTTTGCAATTCTTCCATACCAATTACCGTGTTAACGTTTGTAATTTTTCTTACGTCGTCTAAAGATTTTACCGTTTCATCAAGATATTCGATAAGTAATGCAATGATTACGCTTAAAACTAAACCGATAACTATTGCAAATATCATTATTCTTATCTTTGCATCTGAAACAGATACGCTTGGATATTCTTGTAATTCGTTTATAGTAATGCTTATAGGAAACCACTTAAAAGTAGTTGGGTCGCTTGCATTTCTTTCTTGTGTCTTTTCGGCTATTGCTTCAAATAAAGACGTCAACTTTTCTTTTACTATTAAAGCCGTCTTTTCGCCGTTAAATTTTTCAGTATATTTTATGTCGATAATAAAATTGTTTTCAGTAACTTCTATGCTTATAGCGCTTGTTGATATATTACTACTATCTATGCCCTTTTCTGCATAAATTTCGTTAGCTCTTTTTATAACGACTTCTTCAGTTATAAAACTTGCAACGGTTGGAATATATTTTTCCGTTAAAATCGTATCGTTATAGCTTGGAACTTTATTTTCATCAAGTTTTACGTTTACCATTATACTGCCTGACGCCGTATATTTTGGTACGTTAAAATAAGCAAACACACCACCAACAATTGCAGCTAATAGCGTTATTATTACTATTAAAATAATTTTGCTTTTAAGTATGGCAAAAAAACTTGCTATACTTATCTCTGCTCTGCCTATTTCTTCTTTTTCAACATATTTTTCTTCCATTTATATTCTCCTATTACAAAAAATATAACACCATTTTCTATATACTAATTAAGTATAACATAGTAATATGAAAAAATCAAGTACGCTTTTGCATAATTCCTTTGCAAAAAAGGTATATTTGTTGTAAACTATTATTAACAACAAAAAAAGGATTTAATTATGTTTACAAAAAATCAATTAAAAAAATACGCCTCTTTAGTTCTTAAAGTAGGCGTGAACTTACAAAAAAATCAAGAACTTGTTATTTTTTCTCCCGTAGAATGCGCACCTGTTACTAGAATTTTGGTTGAAGAAGCGTATAAAGAAGGCGCGTCGCTAGTTAGAGTTAGATGGGAAGATGAAAAGGTAAATAGACTAAATTACCTTTTTGCTGATATTGATAAATTATCTGACGTTCCTGATTATCAAGTTAAAGAAAGAGATTATATGCTTGATAATAAGGTGGCTTATATTGCAATTGATGCTGACGACCCTAATATTTATAACGGTATTGATGAAAAAAGGCTTTCTATTTGTGCTAAAAAGCGTGGAATTGCATTTAAAAAGTGGCGTGAGGCAACTATGAATAACGAAATTCGTTGGTGCGTTTGCTCTCTCCCAACCCTTGCTTGGGCTAAACAGGTTTTCCCAAATTCTAAAACCCCACTTAAAGATTTAACTGTAAAAATTAAGGAAACTATGCGTTTAGATAGCAAAAACCCAGTTAAAGCGTGGGAAAAACACTTAAAAACCTTAAATAAACGCGCAAAATTTTTGAATAGACAAAATTTTGAATATTTAGAATTTAAAAATTCTTTGGGTACTGATTTAAGAGTAGGACTTGCTAAAAACCATCTTTGGCTTGCTGCTGAAGAAATGGCTAAAGATAATATTAAGTTTACTGCAAATATTCCTACTGAAGAAATTTTTACCTGTCCACACGCATTTAAGGTGGACGGCGTACTAAAAAGCGCTTTGCCACTTTGCTATCAAGGTAATATTATTGATAACTTTTCAATTAGTTTTAAAGATGGTAAGGTAGTAGATTTTTCAGCAGAAAAAGGCTCAGAAACCTTAAAAGAATTAATTGAAACGGATGAAGGCACTTATCGCTTAGGAGAAGTTGCCTTAGTCCCAAAAAATTCTCCTATCGCAAAACAAAAAATTCTTTACTTTAACACCCTTTTTGATGAAAACGCAAGTTCACATTTAGCAATAGGTAAAGCATATCCTACCACCGTTAAAAACGGTAGTAATCTAACTAAAGAAGAACTAGTTAAACTTGGGGTTAACGACTCAACCGAACACGTAGATTTTATGATAGGAACTAGTGACCTTTCAGTTGTTGGCGTAAAAAAATCGGGCGAAAAAATTACTATATTTAGTGATGGCGATTTTGTGATTTAATAAAAAATCAAAATAAAAAAACCGTGAAAAAATTCACGGTTTTATTTGTTTGATTACAAAAATTACCTGATTTTTACTATTTCTACTGACACAATAATATCTCTAAAATAAATAATGTTTTGAATATTATCAGTTGAAAAAGTAAAAACTACGTCATTTCCTTCGCCAAAATCACTAGATACAACTTTTGAAAAACTTTTTGATTTATAATCTGTAGTAGTTGGCAATCCTGTTTCTAAAAATCCCTTTAAATCACCTTTAAGTATCGTAACTTCATATTTTGGAGAACCTGCATATCCAATATCCCACAAAACGTCATAATCTTTTACGTATTTAACGGAATAATTAAGGGTTATTCTAAACCCATATCCCATTTCTTCTAAGTATTTAACGTCAAACTTGCTAAAGTCTATTTGATAAAACATTATAAAATCATCTTTAAAACCTAATTTTATATTACAATCTTTATAATACGTAACCTTATTTGATAAAGTATGCCCAGCATATAAAGTAAAATCTGTTTCAACTGGTCTTGTAAAATCATATAATTGAGTACAGTTTGAATCAACATACCATCCTTTAAACATATAATTTTGTTTATGTGGAGTAAAATTAAGCGATAAAGCGTCTCCTTTGTCTACTTTAACAGTCTTTTTATCTCCATTTCCACAATCTAAAACTATTGAACAATTAGGCTTTAAAATGTTATCGCTATTATTGGTAGTTGACTCACAACCAACTAACGTGAATATTGTAATTATAGTAAATAAGAAACAAACTGCTTTACATAAGATATTTTTCATTATAAGTCTTCCTAAAAGTTTAATTTTTATAAAAAATTACTAATATTACCTATATTACCTATTAAACGATAAAATGTAACATATTGTAACATTTATTATTGTAACAATTTGTTACAATAATGTCAATTAAAATAAGTAATAAATAATGTAATTATGAAACTTGTAGGATTAATTAAAATTAGAAAAAGCAAAAAACTAACTCAATTAAAAGTTGCTATGGATTTGTCAATAAGTAGAGAGGCTCTTTCTTTATACGAAAACGGAAAGAGAAACCCCGATATACAAATGCTATTAACTTTTTCAAAATATTTTAACGTGTCAATTGATTATTTAATAACTGGAGAAAATTTCAAATCAAAATAAAAAAACCGTGAAATTTTTCACGGTTTTATTTTTTGTAATCAAACAAAAATGAAGGAATAAAATTAGTCAGCCTTCTTTTCTTTTTGTTCAACAACGAGTTTGCCATCATAATAGCCACACTTTTTGCAAGCTCTGTGAGGAACTTTAAGTTCGTGACATTGTGGGCATTCTACTAGTGCAGGTGCAGTTGCTTTATAATTAGCAAATCTACTATTAGTTCTCATTTTAGAAGTTTTACTTTTTTGAACAGCCATTTTATTTACCCTTCCTTTTCTTTATTTACAGTTGCATGTTTCTTTATTTAAGTTTTTGCCACATTTTGGGCAAAGCCCCTTGCAATCTTCACTACATAAAAGATTGTAAGGCATTTCTACTATAACTATGTCGTCCACCATTTTTGACAAGTCTATTTTATCATTTATAATTTCGTACGTAGTGTCGCCCTCTTTATCAAAAGCTTCTGAAAACGGAATGACTATCTTCATTTCTGCGTCTTCTAAACATCTTGAACAAGAGCCTTTTAGTAAAAACGTTATCTCACCGTCGACGATAACAGAGTTATCTGAAACTACTTCTAACTTACCTAAAACCTTTATAGGCTTTTCAATTTCACAGTCAGGTAATGAACATAAGTCTTCAAATTCTTCATAATCAAAAAAGAATTCTAACTCAGTTTTACCAGAAAGTTTTAGTTTTTTTAAGTCAATTACCATAATTTCCTCTTAAACGGCTGATTTATTATACTATATCAAAAAACCTTTGTCAACTTTTTTGATATTATCTTTTTCTTATCAATCTATATAAATTATTCGGTTAAAGCCTTAGTTTCTCTTGCAATTGATAATTCTTCGTTAGTTGGAACTACTAAAATTCTTACCTTTGAAGTTGGCTTACCTAAATCGCCGATACCACCTTTGTATGCCCAGTTCTTTTCATTATCAAACTCAGCACCTAAGAATTCCATATCTTCCATAACCATTTGTCTAATATCTTCAGAGTGTTCACCGATACCACCTGTGAATACGATAGCGTCAACGCCACCTAAAACTGCTGCGTATGAACCAACGTACTTTTTAATTCTGTAACCTACCATTTCCATAGCAAGTTTTGCCTTTTCGTTACCAGCGTTCATAGCGTCAGTTAAGTCTCTACAGTCAGAAGAAAGTTCGCTTATACCAAGCATACCACACTTTTTGTTTAGGTAGTTAACAACTTCTTCAGCTGTTAAGCCAAGTTTTGCTCTGATAAATTCAACTGCTGCTGGGTCGATATCGCCTGAACGAGTACCCATAATTAAACCTTCAAGTGGTGTAAAGCCCATTGAGGTATCTTGACATTTACCGTCTTTTACTGCTGAAATTGATGAACCGTTACCAAGGTGGCAAATAATCATCTTTGCGTTTTTAGTTCCTAATATTTTAGCAGTTTCTTCAGAAACGAATTTATGAGAAGTACCGTGGAAACCGTACTTTCTAACTTTGTGTTCTTCGTATACTGAGTAAGGAATACCGTACATATATGCTTTTTGTGGCATTGTTGAGTGGAAAGTAGTATCAAATACTGCTACCATTGGAACGCCTGGCATAACTTCCATACAACTCTTAATACAAGCAATGTTGCCTGGCATGTGTAAAGGTCCAAGTTCAACGTTCTTTTCACAAATTTTGATAACTTCTTCATCAATAACAACTGATTCGTGGAAGTCTTCAGCAGAGTGAAGTACTCTGTGACCTACTGCGCTAATTTCATCAATAGAGTTAAGAGCGCCGTTTTCCTTATCAAGCATTGCTTTAAGAACTAATTCCATTGCTTCTTTATGAGTAGGCATATCCATTTCAATTCTTGTTTGCTTACCGTCAAAAGTCTTTTGTGTTAAAACACCGCCCTTAAAAGTAATTCTTTCACATAAACCTTTTAAGATTACGCTTTCATCTTTCATATCGATAAGTTGATATTTTAATGATGAACTACCTGCATTTATAACTAAAATTTTCATTTTTCTTTTCTCCTTTTTATTATGCTTGAAGTGCTGTAATTGCAACTACTGCAATGATATCTTCAACTGAACAACCTCTTGATAGGTCGTTTATTGGCTTAGCAAAACCTTGACAAATTGGGCCAAGTGCTAAGTAGTTACCAAATCTTTGTGCAATTTTGTAACCAATGTTACCTGCGTTAATGTTAGGGAAAATAAATACGTTAGCGTTACCTGCAACCTTTGAGTCAGGTGCTTTTAACTTACCAACTTCAGGAGCAACTGCTGCGTCGAATTGGAATTCCCCGTCTAAAATTAGGTCAGGTGCAAGTTCTTTTGCAATTCTTGTTGCTTCTTGCATTTTTGGAACTGACTTAAAGAATTTGTCGTCGTTACCAGAACCCTTTGTTGAGAATGAAAGCATTGCAACCCTTGGTTCGATACCAGCAACCTTTTTAGCAGTTTCAGCTGAAGAAATTGCGATATCAGCTAATTGCTCTGCATCTGGTTCAATATTGATAGCGCAGTCAGCAAATACTGCAACGCCGTCTGGGTTGTGTCTATTTTCGCCTGGAGCAACCATTACGAAGCTACTTGAAACAGTTTTAATTCCAGGTGCAGTTTTAATAACTTGAAGACCTGGACGAAGTGTGTTAGCAGTTGAATGGCAAGCACCTGATACTAAACCGTCAACGTCGCCAACCTTAAGCATTAAAGCAGCGTACATAGTGTAGTCTTTTTCTAAAGTTTCTTTAGCAAGTTCTTCTGTCATACCCTTTGACTTTCTAAGTTCAACTAAAAGGTCAATAAATTGTTGTTTTTTAGCGTCTGTTAGTGGGTCAATAATTTGAACACCAGTTAAGTCAACGTCTGGGTTGTTTGCTTTAATTTCTGCTTCGTTACCTAAAAGCACGATTTTAGCAAGACCTTCTTTAATAATTTCACTTGCAGCCTTAACAACTCTTGCGTCTTCCCCTTCAGGTAAAACGACAGTTTTGTTTTTTAATTTAGCACCGTCTTTAATTTTTTCAAGTACGTTCATAGTAAATCTCCTCTTCTATAAAAAGTTAAAAAATACTTTATTATTTTTAAAAATTAGTGTATCATTATATATACCTAAATTATTATACAACAATTATTTTAAAAAGTAAATTATAAACTTCACTTTTTTGGAGATTTTTATGAATATTTGTGCAATTATTGCTGAGTACAACCCTTTTCACAACGGACATCTAAAACAAATTGATTACGTTAAAAATGTTTTAAAAGCCGACAAAATTATCGTTATTATGAGTGGCAACTTTACTCAACGTGGCGAAGGGGCTGTTTTAGATAAATATACTAGGGCAAAACACGCTATTTTAGGTGGTGCTGATATGGTTATTGAACTGCCTACTGTTTTTGCAACTTCTAACGCAGAACTTTTTGGTAAAGGCGCAGTTAAAATAATTGAAGATTTAGGCATTATAAACACCCTTTGTTTTGGCGTTGAAAGTGGAAAAAAAGAAGATTTTATAAAACTTGCTACAATTCTTAATAATGAAAGTAAGGAGTTTAAGGCTTTAATTAAAAAAGAGTTAGATAGTGGTCTTTCTTTTGTAAAAGCTAAAACTAACGCTATTAAAACCCTTTATCAAATTGATGAAAGTTTTGTTTCTTCCCCAAACAACGTTTTGGGTATTGAGTACACTAGGGCTTTACTTAAACTAAAAAGCAAAATTGAAATTGCCCCTATGCTAAGAAAAGGCGACCATAACGACAAAAAACTTTATAAAAAAATTACAAGCGCAAGTAGTATTAGGGAAAATTTGGGTAAGAAAAAGGTAAAGTCGGTTGTCCCATCTTTCGTTTACAAAGACTTAAAACCACTAAAAAATTTTGATAAAATTTTACTTTCAAAAATTCTTACTACCGATACCGAAAAGTTAAGTAAGGTTTTAGACTGCACGGAAGGGCTTGAAAATAGAATAAAATCGCTTACAAAAGAAAGTTATTCCGTTAAATCTTTAGTAGAAAAGGTGGCTACTAAGCGTTATACAGAGGCTAGAATTAGAAGGATTTTTGTTCAAAATTCGCTGAATATTGAACAAAAGTTGATAACAAATTCTTTAAAACAAACGCTGTACGCTAAAGTTTTAGCAACTAGTGATAACGAACTACTTTCCTTAATTACTAAAAACGGTAAAATCCCTTTAATTATTAGAAAAAGTGATTATTCTCTTCTTTCCGACTATGCTAAAAAGGTGTTTGATATAGATATTTTAGCAGGCGATATTTACGGTTTAGTTGATGAAAATAAGCAAAACGAATTTTATACTTTAATGATATAAAAAAAGACTTTTGAACAAAACTAGATAAAAATATACGAATTTTGCTCAAAAAAAGGCACGGAAAACTCCGTGCCTTTAATCTTCTAATCCTAAAAGATAGTCCGTACTTTCTTCAAGCAAAATGCTAATTCTAAATAACATATCAACACTAGGTAGATTTATACCCTTTTTCCAGTTAGAAAGATTACTTTTTGCAACTCCTAACTCTTCAGCAAGTTCTTTACAAGTATATTTACTATTTTTTAACGATTCACGAAACCTTTCGGCAAACTTAATTTCTTTCATATGCACATTTTAACAAATTTTTATAAAAATTTCTCATGTTTTCAGTTTGACTGAATTATTTTGCCAAGCTTTTCAGTTTGACTGAATTATTGTACTTATTTTTTCAGTTTGACTGAATTTTTGTGTTTATGACTACTAAATTCAATATAATTATACCAAAATATAATATATATGGTCAATATAAAATTGCTGTTGTAAAAATAAACTTTAACACAAACATAGGAGGCATAAATGAATTATAACAATAAACAGTATTTTGATAAAATGGATAGATATTTTAGAGCAGTAAATTATCTATCTGTAGCACAATTATATATGCTAAAAAATCCCCTTTTAAAAGAGCCTATTAAAAGAGAAGATATTAAGCAAAAAATCGTTGGTCACTGGGGAACAATTCCTGGTCAAAACTTTATTTATACACATATGAATAGAGCAATTCAAAAATTTGATTTAGATATGATTCTTATTTCTGGACCTGGTCATGGTGGTAATTTCTTTCTTGCGAACTCTTATTTAGAAGGCACTTATAGTGAATATTATCCAGAATGCAGTTTGGATAAACAAGGTATGACAAGATTTTGTAAACAATTTTCTTTTCCTTACGGTGTTTCTTCACACGTTGCACCACAAGTACCTGGTTCTATGCATGAAGGTGGCGAACTTGGTTATTCTCTTCTACACGGTTTTGGGGCAGTATTTGACAATAAAGATTTGATTGCAACCGTCATAGTTGGCGATGGTGAAGCAGAAACTGGTCCTCTTGCAACTTCTTGGCAATCAAACAAGTTTTTAAATCCAGCGCGTGATGGTGCCGTACTTCCTATATTACATTTAAATGGTTATAAAATTTCAAACCCTACTGTTCTTGCAAGAGAAAGCAACAGTTCTTTAAAAAAATATTTTTACGGAATGGGTTGGGATGCAATATTCGTAGAAGGCGAAGAGCCTAAACAAATGCATAAGCTTATGGCAAACGCTGTTGATAAATGCATTACAAAAATCAAAAAAATTCAACTAAAGGCAAGAAGTGGCGCTAACTATGATTACATTAGATGGCCAATGATTGTATTAAGAACGCCAAAAGGTTGGACTGTTCCAAAATTTGTTGATGGCAAAATGATAGAGGGTTCTTTTAGATCTCACCAAGTACCGGTAGATATGAGCAAAGAACATCATTTAGAAGTCTTAGAAAATTGGATGAAAAGTTATAAAACAGAAGAACTTTTTAATGATGACTACTCTTTAAAAGAAGACATAAAAGAAATTTTACCTAAAGGCGAAAAAAGAATAAGCGCAAACCCTCATACAAATATGGGTGTAAGCAATTTAATCTTACCTAATTTAAAAGATTATGCCGTTGAAATTCAAGGACACGGGAAAATTAAAAAACAAGACATGTTAGAACTCGGTAAATATATTCGTGATATTTTTGCCTTAAATAAAGACAATCTAAATTATAGGATATTTGCACCAGACGAAGCAAAATCAAATAGACTTTACCACGTTTTTGAAGTTGAAAAAAGAGCCTTTTTAAGCAAAATTCTTCCTACTGATGAAGACCTTGCAAAAGACGGTAGAATTATGGACAGTTTTCTATCTGAACACGCCTCAGAAGGTTGGCTTGAAGGATATTTATTAACAGGTAGACACGGTATGTTTGTTACCTATGAGGCGTTTGCTAGAATTATTGACAGTATGGTTTCTCAACACGCAAAATGGATTAAAGAAATAAGAAGTATTCCTTGGAGAAAACCAATATCTTCACTAAATTTAATTTTAACTTCAAACGTTTGGCAACAAGATCATAACGGATATTCTCATCAAGAACCAGGATTTTTAGATCATTTAGTAAATAAGAAAGCTGATATCGTAAGAATATATTTACCACCAGATGCAAACTGCTTAATTTCTTGTTACGACCATATTCAACGTACTCAAAATTACATCAATGCTGTCGTTGCTTCTAAACATCCAAGCCCACAATGGCTTAGTATGGATGAGGCCATTACACATTGTGCAAAAGGTGCTGGAGAATGGACCTTCGCATCAAATTGTGGTGACAATGAGCCTGATATAGTTCTTGCGTGTGCTGGTGATACTACAACGCTTGAAACAATGGCTTGTGCAAGTTTAATTAAAAAGTATTTACCTAACGTTAAATACAAGTTTGTAAACGTTGTTGACCTTATGCGTCTTCCTAGCGATAAAGAACACCCTCACGGCCTAACAGATGAAGAGTTTGATAACTTGTTTACAAAAGATAAACCAGTTGTGTTTAACTATCACGGCTACGCAAGTCTTATTTTAGAACTAACTTCAGCTAGAAAAAATCATAACTTTTCTGTGCATGGCTATCAAGAAGAAGGCTCTATAACGACGGCTTTTGATATGAGAGTTAGAAATGAAGTGGATAGATATCACCTACTTTTAGACGTTATAAAACTATTAAAACTTGAAAACCAAGAAGAACTTGTAAACAAAATAAATAAAACGCTTGAAGAGCATAAAAAATACATTGCAGAGTATGGTGTAGATATCAAAGAGGTTACAGACTGGAAGTGGGAAGATTAAAATTAAAATTGCTTTATGAACATGTGTTTATAGCCTTATTGGAGGCGAAAAACACAAATAGTTGACTCCCAATAAAACAAAAAACACGGACATACCTCCCGTGTTTTTTGTTTTTAAAATATATTTACTATTTTTGTTGTAATTGTGCCGTTATGTAGGACCATATAGCAATAACTCATATCGCCGTATCTTGTCATACAGCCAGGGTTTATAAAGTGCTTTCCGTTATAACTTTCCACCCTTGCTTCGTGCGTGTGGCCGTAAAGGGCAATATCAATATTGTTTTCTTGCATATATAAGTTTAGGTTTGTTAAGCCTTGCTTTACACTATATTTATGACCGTGCGTTAGCAAAATTCTAAACCCTTCTACTTCTAAAATCTCTTCTTCAGCTTTTCCACCGTCACAGTTGCCGTTTACTGCGTGGACTTTTTGTGGATATTGAAGGGCAATTTCTTTGATATCGCTTTTATGGTCGCCAAGGTGAATAACAAAGTCCGTTTCCCCTATAATTTCTTTTAGCCTTCTTATAGCCGTAATATTGCCGTGCGTGTCTGATAAAATTATAAAAGTTTTCATTTTAATTTTTCTAATAAATTTTTAAGCGCTCTTGCACGGTGGCTTATAGTGTTCTTTTCTTCATCACTAGCAATACCTAATGATTTTTGTAGGTCGTAACTATAAAAAATAGGGTCGTAGCCAAAGCCGTTATGACCTTCTTCTTTAAGTAAAATTTCCCCTTCAGTTTCGCCGTAGGCAGAAATAATTTCGCCCGTAGTTTTATATAAAACTAAAGCGCAACAAAACTTTGCCTTTCTATTCTTAACGCCTTCTAAATTCTTTAATAACTTTTCGTTATTCTTTTCGTTAGTACCTTCTTCGCTATATCTTGCGCTATAAATACCAGGTTCGCCGTTTAATGCGTCAACACTTATACCACTATCGTCGGCAAGTGCGTCAACACCTAACGCCATTGATACCGTTTTTGCTTTAATAAGTGCGTTTTCGTAAAAAGTAGCGCCGTCTTCAACTATATCGCCAAAAAAACCTGCTTCCTTTTGAGAGATTACTTGGTAATCAGTTAGCATTGCGCTAATTTCCCTTACCTTATCTTTATTGCCGGTTGCAACTACTATCTTTTTCATAAAGCACTCCTTAAAATGTTTAGTACGTCTTGTTTATCAAACGGAACGAAACGGCGTTCGTTTGCAGTTATATTTAAATTTTCTACAATTTCGTTAAAGTGTCTATCATCAACGCCAACTTCGCTAAACTTTAACGGTGCGCCGATAAGTTTAAAAAAGTTTTTGAATTCTTCTATCGTTTGTTTAGCAACTTCCATTTTCGGTAGGTTTTTGTCAATACCAAAAACTTCTACACCAAGCCTATAAAAAGGTTCTACCCTTTGTTCGTTTAACACGTATTCCATCCAATGTGGCATTAAAATTGAAAAGGTTAAGCCGTGCGTTAAGCCGTAATAGTGTGTTATAGGATGGCTTATCACGTGGAAGGTCCACGCGTGTGGTTTGCCGTGTGCTATTACGCCGTTTATTGCGTAAGTGCTTGCCCAGGCTAGGTTTGCTTTTGCTTCGTAATTTGTTGGGTCAGTTAGTAAAACTTTACCGTATTTTATACAAGTTTTTATTATGCTAATTGAAAACCCGTCAAGTAGATAACTGTCCCTTTCTAAAGAAAAATAGTCTTCTAAAGTGTGTGAAATTATATCCACTACACCTGCAATTAGGTGGATTTTTGGCACGGAATTTGTAAAAGTTGGGTCTATTATTGAACAAACTGGGTGCGCCGTTATGGTTGATTGTTTTAACTTTAATTTTTTGTTAGTCATAACGGAAACGGCGTTCATTTCACTACCCGTTGCCGACAAAGTTGTAACGGTAAACACAGGTAAAAGGGCGTAGTTTCTTTCCCCCTTTTTCATAATTTCCCACGGGTCAGAATACTCTTTGTTAACCCCTGCTGAAATTACTTTTGCCGTGTCTATTACAGAGCCTCCACCAACTGCTAAAATGCCCGTTAAATTATGTTCTCTACAAATTTTTACCCCTTCGTCTACACTTTCAATATCAGGGTTTGGAGAGATGTTCGTTAGTTCTTTGTAAAAAATATTATTTTCTTTTAAGCCTAAAATAATTTGGTCGTATATGCCGTTATTTTTTATACTTCCACCACCGTAGCAAAAAAGTACTCTATCCGTCTTGTTTAGAATTTCACTCCATAATTCTTTTAAAGTGTCTTTACCAAAATATACTTTAGTTTTGATGTCAAAAACAAAATTATCCATTTTTTAACCTTTAACTTCTTCTATCACTTTTGAAAGTTCAATAAACTTTTCAACTGAAAGGGTTTCTCCCCTTTTTTCCTTTTCAATACCTGCTTTTTGTAAAATGCCGTCTGCAACTTCCCTACTAAACTTAAAATAGTTCATAAGGTTATTAGATAAGGTCTTTCTTCTATTATTAAAAGCGCACCTTATTGTGTCCCTTAAAACTTCTTTATTAAACGAACCGAACTTTTCCCTATCCATATCAATTCTAACTACTGCAGAGTCAACTTTAGGGCGTGGTGTGAACATTTCTTTAGGAACACGCTTGATTATTTTTGCGTTTGCAACAGAGCCGATTGAAACGGTTATTGCGCCGTAATCTTCCGTATTTTCTTTTGAAACAAGCCTTTTAGCAACTTCTTCTTGCACCATTATGGTTAGGCTTTTTACCTTTTTTGCCTTTTCAATAAAGTTCATTAAGATAGGTGTTGTTATATAGTATGGTAGGTTTGCTACTACAAAATAGTCGTCCCCTACCTTCTTTTCTAAAAGGTCTAACTTTTCCTTCATAATGTCAAGATAGGTTATTTCTATATTGTCTAAGCCACTTAAATTTTCATCTAAAACGGGTTTTAGACTTCTATCAATTTCGTAGCCGTAAACCTTTTTTGCCTTTTTTGCAAGTGCTTTAGTTAAAGCCCCTGCGCCTAAGCCTATTTCTAAAACGGTGGTATTTTCATCAACACCTGCTAAGTTTACGATACTATCAAGTAAGTTTGTGTCCGTTAAAAAGTTTTGACCAAGTGACTTTTTAAATGAAAAGTTGTGTTTTATAATTTGACTTTTTAAATCTTCCATAATTTTTTACTTTTTTTGTATATTTTATTTTTATTTACTAACACTATTATTGTAAAGAGAAATCTTTACGAACTAAATCATTTACCAATGATAATTAAAAAAATGCAAGGCGAAATTTCGGCTTGCGTTTTTTTTGTTAACTATTTTCTATAAAAGTTCTTATATATAGTGGAACACCTATTTTTTTAGAAAGTTCTTTGCAACTTTCAATCTTTTCGTCCCCTATTACGTCAACTATTGATAACACCGTGTCAATACCTGCGTTTTTGCATTTTACGGCAAAATCAAGTAGGGCGTCAAACGCACTTTCGCCATAAATTGATAAACAAAGCGCTTGATATTCTTCTTTAGTCGGTGCGTTTAGGCTAACGTTAATTTTATCAATTAACCCTTTTAAGTCGGTAGTTATATCTCTTTTATTTATTAAATTGCCTTGACCGTTTGTGTTAATTCTTAAAATATAACCTTTCTTTTTTAGTTCTTTTGCAACTTCTACCAAAACTTCTATTTTATAAGTTGGCTCTCCAAAACCACAAAAAACAATTTCTTTATACTTTTTTTCATAGTCAATGGCATCTAAAACGTCTTTTGCAGTTGGCTCAGTTTCAAGCCAAAGTTTGTTGCCAAAATAACTTTCTTTACCGTTTCTAACGCAAAAAGTACAAGCATTTGAACACTTGTTAGTTAGGTTTATATATAAGTTGTCGTCAATTTCGTAAACGTAAGTATTCATAGTTTTGTAAATACCCTTTTGCTGTTTTCCTTTACTTTGTGTGAAAACTCTATTAAGTCTTCATTTCTTAAATTTGCTAAAAATTTTGTGACTAACGGTACGCGCTTTGGCTCATTTCTTTCTCCCCTAAACGGCATTGGAGATAGATAAGGACTGTCCGTTTCAGTTAAAATTCTGTCATCTGGAGTAAATAATGCAACTTCCGTTAGGTTTTTTGCATTCTTAAAAGTAACCGTTCCTGAAAAGGAAATATAAAGCCCTAAATCAAGGTACTCTTTTGCCATTTCCTTGCTACCTGAGTAGCAGTGCATTATACCACCGTAAGTTAGTTTATCTTTGTTTTGTTTTAGTATGTTTAAGGTGTCAAAACTAGCGTCACGGGTGTGAACTACTATAGGTAGTTTTAGGCTATTTGCTAGTTCAATTTGCTTTATAAAAGCAGTTTGTTGACCTTCTTTGCTAAACCCTTCGTAATGGTAGTCAAGCCCTATTTCCCCTATTCCTAAACACTTTTGGTGGTTAGATAAAAGGGTTAGTTCTTGCAAAAAGTCGTCAGTTACTTCCTTTTCATCATCAGGGTGAGCGCCTACAGTAAAGTACACTTCCTTGTACTTATCTGCTAAAACTTGTCCCTTTTTTGATGATTTTAAGTCATACCCTGCGTTTATAGAT
>SVHJ01000024.1 GCA_015055835.1 Clostridiales bacterium
TGCTCTTCCGATCTCACTTCTAAGCATATCAATACCGTCTTCAAAAAGCTTCTTTTGAACGCCCATATTTGTATGTGCTGTTCCAACTACAAGATTCTTTTCTAACATTCCGTGTTCTTTATAGTAGTTTGCAATCATATAAATAAGTTTATCGCCGTCAATAATATTTCCTTTTTCATCTACAGCAATAAGTCTATCAGAATCACCATCATAAGCAAATCCACAGTCGCTATTTGTCTTTACAACCATTTCTGCTAATTTTTCTGGATGAAGCGCACCACAATCTTTATTTATGTCATCCCCAGCTTTTGAAACGTTAAGAGCAATAATATCTGCTTCTAAATCTTTGAAAATCTTTGGTGCTACTTTATAACTTGCACCATTTGAACAGTCAATAACTACTTTAAGTCCTTTTAAGCCTTCTTTACATATATTTTCAATACTTAAACCATACAAATCAACAAGTTGTGATTTTTGGAAATATCTACCTATTTCACTATTTGGAAGAAGTGACATTGTAGCCATTTTTCTTTCAATTTCATCTTCTAAATCTTTATCAAGCTTATATCCTTGACTTGAAAAAACCTTTATTCCATTATGTTCAGGTGGATTATGTGATGCTGAAATAACAACACCAAAATCAGCATTAAGTTGTCTTGTAATATACGCAACGCCAGCCGTAGGAATAATACCTAAATCAAAAACAGTTGCCCCTGCGCTTATTGCACCACTTGCTAAAGATAAAGCAAGCATATCGCCGGAAATCCTTGTATCTCTACCAACAACAATCAATGCTTTCTTTTTAATTTGACCTAAAGCATTACCCGCCTTAAAAGCTAAATCTCCTGTCAAAAATTCATTTGTAATACCACGGATACCGTCCGTTCCAAAATAACTACCCATATTTTTAATCCTTCTTTATATATTTTTGAGCAAGTTTATCATTCTTTTCTTGTCTTGCTCTACCAATAATAAAACTTTCTTTTTCAACTGATTTTGTAAGAGTAGTTCCTGCCGCGATAAAAGAATTTTTGCCAACTTCAACAGGTGCGATAACGTTACAATTACTACCTATAAAACAATTATCCCCTATAACAGATTTTTGTTTAATTTGACCGTTATAGTTAACGAAAATAACGCCACAACCGATATTACAATTTTCGCCTATTTCAGCGTCACCAACGTAAGTTAAATGAGAAACTTTTGATTTTGTTTTTACTAACGCATTTTTAATTTCAACAAAATTGCCTATACGACAATTATCTTCAACAATGCTATTTGGTCTTAAATGTGCATTTGGTCCAATCGAAACTTTTTTACCAACCGTTGATTTTTCAATCACACTTGATAAAACAGTACATTCCTCACCGATAATACTATCGGTTATTATGTTGTTAGGCTTAATAATAGCGCCTTTTTTAATGACCGTATCACCATATAAATGGTTGTTGGGATAAACGACTACCCCTTCTTCAATCTCTACCTTTTCATCAAAAAAAACAGAATCTTCATCAATAAAAGAAACTCCTTTTTTCTTCCATTCTTTAATGATTTTCTTTCTTAATCTTTTATTCATTCTCATTTTCCCCATATAAAACAGATTTTCATCACACATAAGCCCATTATCACTTTTAATTATAAAACTCTAGTTAATTTTTGTCAATATCAAATTTTTACTTAATATTGACTTTTTTTGATTTTTTTTATATAATAAGCATATGAATACACTATATTATACAAATTTAGATAAAGAAAATGCGCATGAATTTTTGTTTTTTATTTTAGATAAGTACTATAACTTACAAATAACCGACAAAGATTTAAAAAAGACAGAGTTTGGAAAACTTTATATTGAAAATAATCCAATTTACTTTAATATTTCTCATAGTCAAAACGTAGTTGCCATCGCTATTTCAAATGAAAATGTTGGCGTTGACGTTGAAGTTATTAAAGACAAAAAATTTTCAAATATAAACAAAAACGTTTTTGGAAATGAAATTTTAAAAAAAGAAGACTTCTTTGCCCTTTGGACTAAGGCTGAAAGTTTTGTAAAATATAACGCAAACTCTATTTTACTTTCTTTAAAACACATAATAATTAAAGAAGATAAAATTTATTATGATAACCTTTTGCAAAACGTTAATATAACTACCAAAAAAATAGACGACTTTTTTGCATCAGTCGCCTCTTTAGAAAATGATTTTAACGTTGTTAAAGTAGATTATTAAAAACAAAAACCCCACTAAACGTGGGGTTTTATTTTACATTAATTCTTTTAATTCTTTTTGAAGTTTCTTTCTTATTTCTAAATAAGAATTTAACTTTTCTCTTTCTTCATTTACTAAGTTTTTAGGAGCTTTTGATAAGAAACCTGCATTTGAAAGTTTACCACTTGCTCTTGCAATTTCTTGTTCAACCTTTTTAATTTCACCGTTTAATCTTTCAATTTCTTTATCAGTATCAACAAGTTCACCAAGTGGAATATAAAGTTCAAAATTATTTAAAACTTGTGACATTGTCTTTTCAGTCAATGAACTCTTGTTATCAATAAATTCAATTTCAGAAACGTTTGCAAGTTTTTCAATATAAATTGCACCTTGCTTAATGGTAGTTTTTTCATCCGTTTTAACGTAAAGTTTAACCTTCTTTGAAGGTGGAGCTTTAACGGTAGCTTTAATATTTCTTACCGTCTTAATAATTTCCATTATATTTTCAACTCTTGAAACGTATCTTGAGAAATTATTTTTAGCGTTATATCTTGGGAATTCTTTAAGCATAATTTTGCCTTTTGTTCCAGGAATATTTTGATAAATTTCTTCAGTAATAAATGGAACGAAAGGATGTAAAAGTTTTAACGTTTCAGTTAATACGTGAACTAATACGCTTACAGTATTTATAATCTTATTTTCATCATTACCGTATAAAACAGGTTTTGTTAATTCGATATACCAGTCACAGAAATCGCTCCAAACAAAATCATATAAAGATGAAAGAGCAATACCCATTTCAAACTTTTCCATTTTAATGGTTACGTTTCTAATAGTCTTATTTAATCTTGAAATAATCCATTTATCAACGATAGTTAAATCACAATCTTCAATAGAACGCAACTTTTTACCCTCAGCATTCATTAAAACGAATCTTGAAGCGTTCCAAATTTTGTTCATAAAGTTTCTGCTACCTTCAATCTTTTCATCAGAAAATCTTGTGTCACTACCAGCAGCAACACCATTCATAAGAGAAAATCTAAGCGTATCAGCACCGTGTTTATCAATAATTTCAAGTGGATCAATACCGTTTCCTAAAGACTTACTCATCTTTCTACCTTGGCTATCACGAACGATACCGTGGATAAGAACGTCTTTAAATGGAATTCTACCCATATGTTCGATACCAGAGAAAATCATTCTAGCAACCCAGAAGAAAATAATGTCGTAAGCAGTAACTAAAACGTCAGTTGGATAGAAGTATTTTAAATCTTCAGTCATATCAGGATAACCAAGCGTTGAGAATGGCCATAATGCTGAAGAGAACCACGTATCTAATACGTCTTCATCTTGTTTTACGTTAGTGCTACCACACTTTGTACAAACCTTAACGTCTTCTTTAGAAACGATAGTTTCGCCACAATCTTGACAATAGTATGCAGGAATTCTATGTCCCCACCAAAGTTGACGTGAAATACACCAGTCCTTAATATTCTCCATCCAGTTAAAATAGATTTTAGAAAAACGGTTTGGTGAGAAAGTTATACTCTTCTTTCTAACTACGTCAATAGCAGGTTTTGCAAGTGGTTCCATCTTAACAAACCATTGTTTTGAAACGATAGGTTCAACTTGATGATGACATCTATAACAATGTCCAACGTTATGCTTTAATGGTTCAATCTTTTCTAAAAGACCTAAAGCCTTCAAATCTTCAACAATTTTTTCACGTGCTTCTAAACTTGGTAAACCGTTATATTCCCCTGCTAATTCATTCATAGTACCATCATCGTTCATAACTCTGATAACTTCTAAATTATGTCTTAAACCAACTTCAAAGTCGTTAGGGTCGTGTGCTGGTGTAATTTTAACTGCGCCAGTACCAAAATCCATTTCAACGTATTCGTCGGCTACAACAGGAATTTCTTTGTTGATTAAAGGTAAAACTAACATTTTGCCAATTAAGTTAGCAAAACGCTTATCTTTAGGGTTAACTGCAACGGCAGTATCACCAAGCATAGTTTCAGGACGAGTTGTTGCAACTACTAAATATTCATCACTATCCTTTACTGGATATTTGATATACCAAAGGAAAGAGTCCTTTTCAACGTACTCAACTTCTGCATCAGAAAGAGCCGTTTTACAATCAGGACACCAGTTAATAATTCTATCCCCTTGATAAATTAAACCTTTATTATATAAGTTTACAAAAACCTCTTTAACAGCTTTTGAACATTTTTCATCCATCGTAAAGGCAAGTCTTGACCAGTCGCAAGAAACACCCATACTCTTTAACTGTTCAACAATTCTACCACCGTATTTTTCCTTCCATTTCCATGCTCTTTCTAAAAAGCCATCTCTACCGATATCTTTTTTAGTTAAGCCTTCACTTGCCATTTGTTCAACGATTTTAACTTCAGTAGCAATTGAAGCGTGGTCAGTACCAGGAAGCCATAACGCAGAATAACCTTGCATTCTTTTAAATCTAATTAAAGTATCTTGCAAAGTATCGTTTAATGCGTGGCCCATATGAAGTTGACCAGTAATATTTGGAGGTGGTATTACGATTGTAAACGGAAGCTTGTTTTTATCAACTTTTGCCGTAAAACAACCGCTATTTTCCCAATCAGAGTAAATTCTTTTTTCAAACTCTATTGGATTATAGGTTTTTGACATTTCCATATCCTAATTTCTCCTTAATTTCGCAAAATTTAAGCGAAAATCGTATAAACGCGCTATTATACGCGTATCACATATTATACTTTAATTCTTTAATATTGTCAAACGTAAACAAGGCATAATAAAATATAATTTATCAAATAAAAAAGCACTTGATTTTGTTCAAGTGCTTTTAGTGTAATTAATCTTCAGGGAAGATATCTTCAACGTCGCCAGGTCCTAATATAACTTTAACAGTAATAGTTCCTATAACGTCTTTAGTGTTACTTGTACTATCAGAAACTATAAATTGTTCAGTATTAGTAGGAATTTGTCTAATACCGTTAATTATAATAGATACTCTATAATATTCAGTTTTACCTGTAACTCCTTGATAGAAAGTCCAATCACTTCCCTCTTTTGGAGATATAGTTATTGTTTTATCACTAATTGACACCTCATAAGGAGCGTCATAAATACCTTCACATGGGTTAACGATATTAACAGTATTTCCAACAATATTAAAGTTAACAACGCCGTCAATATAACTCTTTATAATACTTAAATCTTCATTATCAAAACGGCTATAACCATTACCTGTATCGTTTGTATAAACCTTTTCATCTGCATCAATAGTATCTTTTCTATCGGCATAAGCTTTAACTGCTACTTCATAAATACTTCTTGAGTTTTCTTCTTCATTAAATGAACCATAAACGTTGACAGGGTCGCCTTCTGTATAATTAACAGTTAAATATCCCCTTGCAGAGAACTTTCTTGCATAGTTGTATTGATAAATGTTTACGATACTACCTGCGTAATAATCATATTCTCCTTCAGCATCAAACATTATATTGTTTTTATAAGTAGTCATTAAAACGTCTTTATCTATTGCATTAAATGCTTCAACGGTAAATTCACCTACATCATCAAGATAATCAGTTGGTGCAATTAAAGTATGTCTTTCAACAAAACTATCATATTTAGCATCTAAATCAGTTTCTATATAGAACTCTAAACCAGTTGGTTTGTTTTTAGTAAGTTTAACACTAGCACCATCTTTAGTAATTATTTTTACGTATGCAGGCGTAAACACCGTGTTTTCAGGTAGTACTTTACTACTTAAATCAGCTTTTGCAGGATATAAACCAACTTCTTCATTATACCAACCAATAAATTGATAATTATTATCCGTATGGTCAACTGCTTGCATTAAAACGTCTCCCGACATACCAATCGTTAAATCATTTGCATCTTTATAAATAAACGTGTTATAAGAAACGTTTACAATAAAATTATATAAAACTTCATTTACTTGAAGAATAAATTTATGTTCACCATGTCCCAATTTATTTAAATAATCAGCATTAATAATTAAAGCTTTTCCGTCATCGGCCTTTCTATAAGCAGACCTTGTAACGAATATAGGCTCATTACCATCTTCCTTATCTAAAAGCAAACCTTCAATGAAAGAAACATTAGTTAAATCAACGTTAACGTGTAAATCTTCCGTACTTTCTACTTTACGATTATAAAAGTTAGTTTCAAATACAGGAGCCGTTGGATCAGATACAAAAGAAATTTCAAGCGATTTAATATCAATACCGTGGCCAACGTCACCGTAATGATACATATAAACATAGTCGCCTAAAGCCTTAAGCGTAAATTCTTCATCATAAGTAAGCCAAGTTTCGCCATCAAAAGTAACGTTATTAAAAGCATCACAAATCCTAACGTCATTTGCCGTTGCGCCTAGTCTTATAAAAAACCATTTACTATTATTATGAACAAAACCCTTACTTGGCCTAAACACAATCTTAATTCTTACAGTAGCACCATTAGGAATTGTTGCACCCGTATAAGATACAACAGCCTTCGTACTAGAAGCATCAGTCGTTCTATGTTCAAGATATTTACTACCGTCCGTATCTTGTCTAACGTAAGCAGTCGCTCTTGAATTAGAATTATATACGGTATAAAAGCCACCTAAATACGATTCATAATCCGTTTGAACGTTAGCAGTATTTTCTGTTGGTAATTTTGCCCCCACTTCAAAATGATCAAAAGTAAGCGTTGCTGGTTTTAATTCTACGTCATCACTTGATGGTAAAGTTTCAGTAGAATTTGCAAAAATCCCACCAATAGCTACTAAAGAAATACAAAGCACAACTAACGTTGTAAATAATACAATTAATTTCTTCCTCATGATAGCCCCTTTTTAGTAAAAAAAACAAAAATTTCCTTATATATTTATTCTGTTATATTATTACATAATATATTGTTTTTTAATATACCCTATAAAAAGAGTATTTATGTATATAAAAAAGGTGCTTAAGTTAAGCACCTTTTTGTTTTTTAATTAAAATTAATCTTTCTTTTTGAATACAACTACTGCGCCAGCTAGTAATGCTGTAGCTAAAACTGCACTTGTAGCACCAATAACTGAACCACAACCACCTTCATCAGCTACGTCAGCAGGAGCACCACCTACAACTGTAACAACGAAAGTTTCAGCACTTGCAGAATCACCATCAACTTCAATTGTGAAAGTATGTTGACCATTACTTAAAGTGCTTAAGAATTCTTTCTTAAGAACGATTTTACCTTGATCAACGTAGTAGTTTCCATCTGGATCTATTAGACCGTTTTCAAACATTTCCATTGTGCTATCAGCTGTTACGTTAGCTTGAATTTCAATGTTAGCTGGGTTATCTTTATCAAAAGTAGCTTCATGCGTCTTAAAACCAAGGTCTAAGTTAGCAGAAATTGTAAATCTCTTAATCTTTAATGCTAAATCTTCAACTTCTTCAGTTTGTTGATCAGCATATCTAAATTGAATTGAGAATCTTGTTGCACCGTCAAAAATCTTTGGAACGTTGATTTTTGTTCTAATAACTGACCAACCAGTTTCCGCATCAGTGTAATATTCATTGTTAGTACCATCACTGTTAATTTTATCAGTAATATAAGTATAATACCAACCAGAGGTATAGTTTGCATTTGGATTTTCATCTAACTTACCAGCAACTAAACCGTTAGCTTCCCAATCTGCGTCAGTCCATTCGGCAGTCTTAGCGTGTACGTTACCACCCCATAATGCAATTCTAACCCAAACAGCACCACCAGTTTCCCAACCAGCACCGTCTTTTTTGAATACAAGTTCAACGTCAAGTGGATTATCACTTAATGCTGCAGCACTGATAGTAGATGGAGCATTCCAGAAAGAGTAAACCATACCCCAGTTTGTTGTACCGTTTAAAGTAGTATCTTCGTGCATGTCCATACCTTTATCATACATATATAGATATTGTTCACCAGTAGCCTTTTCTCTTCTGATTTCTAAGCCTTGGTAATGTCTTGGCCCCCAAGTTTGACCGTTATCGTAATCATTAGCTGGAACCCAAGTAAGGTCAAATGCATCGTAATCATCAGTAGAAGTTACGTGGTCTGATTCAGCTGCTGCATACTTATCAAACCAATCTGCTGCTGCAAAGTTTTTAGAATATTCTTTTACTGCAGCTTGAGCTGAAAGTGAAGAAATGCAAAGTGACATTGCTGTTGCAAGAACTGCAACCATAGCAACTAATGCTAAAATTCTTTTTTTCATATTTTTCCTCCATAAAAATAAATTTCTTTTACAACTTTATTTTATTATATCACAATTGATGTTTTTGTCAATCTTATAAACAAAAAAAGAAGATGAATTTTCATCTTCTTTTTAATTTAATTATTAGTAATTAGTCCTTCTTTTTGAATACAACTACTGCGCCAGCTAGTAATGCTGTTGCTAAAACGGCACTTGTAACACCAATAACAGAGCCACAACCACGTTTTTCAGCATCATTAACACCATTATTGTTATTATCTTCATTTGGAGTGTCTAGTTTATCCCCAACTGGTGAATTAGCAATCACTACTTCAAAAGGATAAAGTACTTCGTTAATTTGAAGAATAAATTTATTGCTACCATTATATAGTCTTTGTAAATAATCGGCATTTATTGTGATATATTTATAATCGCTTGAAACTTCGTAAGCAGATCTTGTAACTATAATTGGATTATTACCATCTTGCTTATCCCAAAGCATACCTTCAATAAAAGCACCTTTTGTGTTAACTTTAATTTGTAAATCATCACTTCCTGCACAGTCGTATGTGTAATTAGTAGTTTCAAAAACAGGAGCTTGTGGATCGTCAACTAAAGAAATTTCTAAACTTTTTAAATCAAAACCGTGATCCTTTTTAGCATAACTGTAAATATTAATATAATCACCAAAAGACTTCATTGTAAAATCTTTTTCATAGATAAACCAAGTTATACCGTCAAAAGTTTTATTTTTATAACTTGCAGATACGTCAATATCATTTGAAGTATTACCATAACGAATAAAAAACCACTTAGTCGCCTTTTGAGTTTGAACGTCTTTAGTAGGTCTAAAAACCATTTTTATATGTATTTTAGCGCCAGCAGGAACTGAAGCCCCCGTATAAGCACGTAAAGCGCTATAAGAGCTATCTTTCTTATTTATAAAGGAAAGATAATTATTACCATCAGTAGTATCCTTTTTTATAGTTGCAGACGCAGTAGAAGTAGAGTTATTAAAAACTGTATAAAACCCACCTAAATACGCTTCATTATCAACCTGAAGGTTAGCAGTATTGCTAGTTGGTAAAGTATCATCTACAATAAAATCATTAAAATGTAAAGTTGCAGGTTTTAGTTCTGCAGCTTGTGCTGAAAAAGCCGTTGTATTAACAGCAAAGAAAACTGTTGATAAAGCAATTAACACACTTAACAAAATAAGTAATCTTTTTCTCATATAATCCCTCAAAAAACATCATTTTTTATATTATAACATAGGCATTTTATTTTGTAAATATTTTTTTGAAAAATTGTATAAAAAAAAGAAGATGAAAACTCATCTTCTTTTAAATATATTTTCGTTAAGAATTAGTCTTTCTTTTTGAAAACAACTACTGCGCCAGCTAGTAATGCTGTAGCTAAAACTGCGCTTGTAGCACCGATAACTGAACCACAACCACCTTCGCTAGCACCAGCGTTAGCACCGTCTACAACTGTAACAACGAAAGTTTCAGCACTTGCTGAATCGCCGTCAACTTCAATTTTGAAAGTGTAAGTACCATTTGATAAAGTATTTAAGTACTCTTTCTTAATAACAATTTTACCTTCATCAAGGTAATAGTTTCCGTCTGGATCAATTATACCTTTATCATCAAACATTTCCATTGTGCTTTCGCTAGTAACGTTAGCCTTAATTTCAACGTTAGTTGGGTTTGCTTTATCAAAAGTAGCTTCGTGTGTTTCAAAACCAAGTGTTAATTCAACTGAGAAAACTACTCTCTTAATCATTAAGTTTAAAGTTTCAACTTCTTCAGTTGCACCGTTACTATATTGATAATGCATATATACACGAGTTGCTTCAGAATCATAAACAGCTGGCACTAAAGTAGAAGTTTTTAATACGCACCAACCAGTTTCTTCATTTAAAGTGTAACTACCGTCTTCAACGCTACCATTTAACTTTTCAGTTAAATCAATCTTATAGTTACCACCCTTAAAGTCTGCAGGGTTTAAACCAAGTGCTTCATATTCAGTATTAGACATACTACTTGCCTTAGTGCTCCATAAAGTAAAACTAAAGTCAAGTGCTTTTTTACCAGCTTCCCAATCTGCACCATCTTTTTTGAATACAACTTCAATTTCCATTGGAGTTTCCGTACCATAACAGAAAGAAGTAGCAGTAGTGTTCCAGAATAAACGAGTCTTACCAGCAGCAGATGCTAGGTTTGCATTCATATCTTCGCCTCTATCGAAAAGATATAAATAACCACTTTCTGCTTCAAGACTATCTCTTCTAATTTGAACACCTTGATGCTTGTAGTTATCATAACCAGCATCATTAGTAACAGCAGGGGTACCAATTCTTTCACTGTACTTTGTTCTTGCAATATCATAAACTAATTCATCACCTGTAAAGTATTGTAATGAAGAAAAACCTTGTTCTCTATCAAGTTTCTTAGCAGATACTGAAAGAGAAGAAACACAAAGTGACATTGCAGTTGCAAGTACAGCAACCATAGCAACTAGTGCTAAAATTCTTTTTTTCATTTTTATCCTCCATATAATTTTAAAAAAAATTTTCTTGTATATAAATTATACTTGTAAACACTTTTTTTGTCAATAAATCTTTGTAATTTTCCTAAACTTTTTTTATTTCAAAATAAAAGTACGTAAAATAAAAAAAACACCAAGTAAAAATACTTGATGTTTTCTTGGTGCCGGGGATCGGACTTGAACCGATACGGAGTTTCCCCCGAGGGATTTTAAGTCCCTTGCGTCTGCCTATTTCGCCACCTCGGCAAGCAAAACAGTTTTTTAATGGAGGCGCCACCCAGATTTGAACTGGGGATGAAGGTTTTGCAGACCTGAGCCTTACCACTTGGCGATGGCGCCAAAACTTCATTATAAAAAAATGGAGCGGGAAACGAGATTCGAACTCGCGACATTTGCCTTGGCAAGGCAACGCTCTACCACTGAGCCATTCCCGCATCCTAGATGGCAAGTTATTGGTGGGAACAATAGGGCTCGAACCTATGACCCCCTGCTTGTAAGGCAGATGCTCTCCCAGCTGAGCTATGCTCCCGATTTCTTGCCATCGCTGATATAATATAACAAATTTTTTTTTAAATTGCAAGTGTTTTTAATAACTTTTTTGAAAATTTTTTAACTTTTTTTATTTTATTTTAATTCATTATTATATCTTTAAGCTTTTCCTGCCTTTTTAATGCAATATTTTTGATTTTTTCTATATCAATTTGACTATTAAACGCTTCATCACTTATTTTTTTTGCTAAAAATATTGATTGAACAGAATAATTTAAATATCCTAAATCGGTCATAGTCTTTCCACTTTGGCGTTGTCCCATAAAATCTCCTGCTCCTCTCATATCAAAGTCATATTCGGAAATTTTAAAACCATCAGTGTTGTTTCTTATAATCTTTAATCGTTCTATCCCTTTTTCACTATTAGTATTAGTAAGTAAAAAGCAATAGCTTTGCTTATCCCCTCTACCTATTCTACCCCTTAGCTGATGTAGTTGAGATAAACCAAATCGCTCTGCATTATATATAACCATAATATTAGCGTCTTTTACGTCAACACCCGTTTCAATTACAGTGGTACTTACTATACCCATATATTTTTTATTTTTAAAGTCTTCCATAACGGATACTTTATCTTTCATTTTACCGTGTATAACTGCTATATCAAAAGAAAGCCTTTCTTTTAATTCTTCATAAAGCTCCGTTACACTCATTACTTCGCCCTCTTCGTCCTCTTCAACTTTTGGACATACAAAATATATTTGATTGCCCTTTTGAACTTCGTTTTCTATAAATTTAAGCATATCATTATATTTTGTATAAGGAACTATGTTAGTTTGAATAGGAATTCTTACACTTGGTTTATCTGGTATAGTAGAAACGTCTAAGTCACCATAAAATATTAAAGAAAGGGTTCTAGGTATAGGCGTAGCACTCATTACCAACAAATCAGGAAAATCGCCTTTCTCAAACAATTTACTTCTTTGAGAAACGCCAAATCTTTGTTGTTCATCACACACGCATAAAGCTAGGTTTTTAAATTCAACGTCATCTTCTAAAACAGCGTGCGTACCAACTAATATATTAGTTATACCAAGCTTTAGACAGCCTTTTATGGCTCTCTTTTCCTTTTCTTTCATACTACCTGATAAAAAGTCAACGTTTATGCCATAAGGCTTAAAAATCCTTTTCAAGAGTTCATAATTCTGTTTTGCAAGAACTTCTGTAGGAGCAAGCATAACGGCTTGATACCCACTTTTTACTGCCATAAAGATTGCGCACATACTAACGGCAGTTTTTCCTGAACCTACGTCCCCTTGAAGAAGTCTATTCATTGCCTTTTTACCTTTTAAATCAGCAAAAATTTCCGAAACGGCTTTTTTTTGTCCATTCGTAAATTCAAAAGGAAAACCTAAAATAAACTCTTTTAGTTCATCTTCTTTGCAAGAATATTCGTTTATTCTAACCTGTTCTCTACTAGTTTTTATGATTTTAAATGCAGAAATTAATCCAAAATATTCTTCTATTGCTATTCTTTCACTAGCCTTTGCAAGTTGTTCAAAACTTTCAGGATTATGCACGTTATGATAGGCATAAAGAAGACTAGAAAGTCCATATTTTTCTTGCAATTTTATAGGAATTATACTTTCTGGTCTTTCAATATTAACAGAAAGCTTAACAGCATCTCTAAAAGTCTTTTGTGGAAAGTTTTTTGGCGTAGAATATTGTGGAACTATTCCTTTTAATCTAAAGTTCTTTTCAATAGGTTCAAAAGAAGGATTTACAAGCGTTACGCCAGTTTTGTTTTGAACTCTTCCATAAAAAAGATATTCTTCTCCAACAACTAGTTTTTCTACAACGTAAGGTTGGTTAAACCAAATTATAGTAAAAATCACACCTTCCTGTTCTGCCATAACTTTTACGTAACCAATTCTTTTATAGCTAAACTTGTTTTGAGGAACGCTTACTATTTTACCCGTTGTCAAAACCATATCGTTATGATAACAATTTTCAAGTTTACAAACGTTTCTTAAATCTAAATAACGTCTTGGAAATTGCGATATGAAATCTTCCGTACTTTCTATTCCTACTTTATTAAGTTCTTTTGCTCTTTTTTCGTTAATGCCTTTAAGTTTACTTATTTCCATAATATTATTAAAAAAGAGAAAGTTTCCTTTCTCTTTATCTTTTATTCTAATGAAACGTAATAATAGTAAATTGGTTGCCCACCAGCTTGGACTTGAACGTCACATGATGGATATTTTTCTTGTATTATTTGAGATAAAGCATTTGCTTCATGTTCTTTAACTTCTTCACCATAGTAAAGAGTTATAACGTCTTCATTTGATCTTAGTTTTTCAATAAGTTCAATCGTAACAAGGGAAATATCTTTACCTTTTGCCAAAATCTTTTTATTATCAAGACCCATAATATCGCCTACGTTTAAGTCAAAACCATCCATCTTTGTTTTTCTAACGGCATAAGTTACTTGACCAACAACAACGTTATCAAGGGCGTGTATCATATTTGCTTTGTTTTCATCAACAGAACATTCAGGATCAAATACAAGAGCTGCTGAAAAACCTTGTGGAATATTCTTTGTAGGAATTACGTGAATAACTCTATTTTCAACAAGTGCTTTTGCTTGTTCTGCTGCTAGAATAATGTTTTTATTGTTAGGGAAAACGAATACGTCTTTAGCGTTAATTCTTTGAACAGCGTCAGCAATATCGCTTGCGCTTGGGTTCATTGATTGACCACCAGAGATAATTTCATCTACCATTAAATCTTTAAATATTGCAGATAAACCTTCACCAGCTGAAACGGCAAGCATTCCCATAGGTTTTGTTTCTTCTGCATATTTTTCCATCAACGCTCTGTTTTGTTCGAGCATGTTTTCAATCTTAATTTTATCAAGTTCACCAAGAACTAACGCTTTAGATAAAGCTACGCCTGGTTGGTTTGTATGAACGTGAACTTTTACTAAATCTAAATCACCTATAACGATAACTGAATCACCAATAGTCATTAAGAATTCTCTTAATCTTTCAATATCAGCCATAGTCGTCTTTTTCTTAAGGTTTACAATGAAAAATTCCGTACAATAAGCAAATTCAATAGCACCAAAACTCATTACACCTGCGTGTTCCATAACAGTTTCGGTAGATTGAGTGTCAGGAATCATTTGGTCTTCCCCACCAATCTTTTCGCCCATTAACGCTTTATACATACCTTCATATAAGAAGAGTAAACCTTTACCACCTGCGTCAACTACACCTGCTTTTTTAAGAACAGGTAAAAGTTCTGGCGTTAAATCTAACGCTTCCTTTGCCTTCTTTATGATTTCAGGTAAGAAAGTTTCGAAATCTTTATGTTTTGACTTAATGCTTTGCGCATGTTCAGCTACCATTCTTGCAACGGTAAGCATCGTACCTTCTTTTGGTTTTGAAACTGCGCCATACGCAACTTCAGCACCTGATACTAACGCTTGAGCAAATAATTTTGTATCAATTTCTTTTGCATTTTTAAGAGTATTACAAAAACCTCTTAAAATTTGAGACAATATAACACCAGAGTTTCCTCTAGCACCTCTTAATGCACCTTTTGAAACAGCTTCGGTAACGTTTTCAATCGTGCTACTGTTAACTTCCATTAAAGACTTAACTGCAGATTGTATCGTCAACGACATATTAGTACCAGTGTCGCCATCTGGAACTGGGAATACGTTTAACGCATCTATGTTAACACGATTTATTTCAATCAACTTTGACGCTGTCCATATCATTGATTTGAGCATTACCCCATTCAATGTTTTTTGCATAGAACACCCCTTTTATTAAAAAGAATACCAATTATAATCTAATACCCATGATGTTGACGTTAACTGTGTCAACAACCATACCGGTAAACCCTTCAACTTTATATTTAATAGATTCTTTTAACGCTTCAGCCACGGCTTTAATTGATACACCGTATTTTACTATTATTGAAACGTCAATAAAAATTCTATCACCAACAGTTTTTACTCTAACCCCTTTTGTGATAGAACCACGACACAAAAACTCAATTACGGTATAAAAAATATTTTCAGAC
Source organism: Clostridiales bacterium (assembly GCA_015055835.1). GTDB lineage: Bacteria > Bacillota > Clostridia > Christensenellales > Borkfalkiaceae > SIG381. The sequence goes on from SVHJ01000024.1 coordinate 15,580, forward strand.
ACAAATTCAACCACGCCATAACAGTCCGCAGCTACGTGAGCAACGAACTTTGCAATTGATTTATTTGATATCGCAATTTGACCGTAAACGTTTTTTGTTTTTACAAACATATATTACTCCTATATTGTTTCTTTGTATATTTTACAATATTTGTCGCCCTTTTGCAAGGAATTTATCAAAAAAATAAAAATTTTATATAATTTAAAAAATATTTTATGACATTTTTTGGGAAAATAGATAAATTTTGTTGCATTTTATTAAATTTTATGTTAGAGTATTTAAGGTAAAAAAATAACAACCTTTTAGGAGGCGAAAATATGTCAAGAGTTTGTAGTGTATGCGGTAAAGGTAAATTATCAGGAAATTTAGTTAGTCACTCTAATCGTAAAACTCCACGTTCTTATTCTGCTAACTTACAAAAAGTTAAGGTAAGAAACGCTGATGGTTCAGTTAGTGCTGAATACGTTTGCGCTCGTTGCTTAAAGAGTGGCAAAGTTGAAAGAGCTTAATAAATAGCAAATTAAAAGGGCTTTGGTTTTCCAAAGTCCTTTTTGTTTATAAAAAATTTGTTTATAAAAAAACAGCATCAAAAAAGGCATTACTAAAAATGCCTTTTTTGATTTTTATACCTCATTTTTGATTATATCATCAAAACTCTCTCTTTTCACAACAATTCTACTTTTACCATCTTTTACCATAACTATAGGTGGTCTTGGTATTCTATTATAATTAGACGCCATAGAATAATTATACGCTCCAGTACAAAGAACTGCTAAAATATCATCTCTAACTGGTCTAGCTAGTTTTACGTTTTCTTGAATTAAATCACCACTTTCACAACAACGGCCAGCAACACTACAAACATAATCAGCCTTTTTATCAGCCCTAGTTGCGTTTACTACCGTATAACTTGATTGATACAAAGCATATCTAGGGTTATCAGTCATACCACCGTCAATTGAAACGTAATTTTTAACGTTTTTAATTTCTTTAATACTACCAACCGTATACAACGTTAAACCAGAATCAGCAACCATACTTCTACCTGGCTCAATAAAAATTGTTGGCATCTTTATACCACTTTCTAAAACCTTGTTTTTAATAAGAGTTGCTATTTCTTTAAGATTTTTTTCATAATCAATAAAGCCGTCGCTTTCAACGTATCTACAAGCAAATCCCCCACCAATATCAAGAATTTCTATTTCTGTATTAAATTCTTTCTTAACTTTAAAAACGTATTCTACCATAGTGTTTACAGTCATCAAGAAAGGTTCAACTTCAAAAATTTGAGAACCTATATGACAATGAAAACCTACTAATTTAACGTTTTCAAGCGTTAAAGCAAATTTTACAATTTCATCAGCTTGACCAGTTTCAATTGCTACGCCAAACTTAGAATCAACCTTTCCAGTAGAAATTGATGCGTGGGTATGTGGATCAATTCCAGGTGTTAATCTTATAATAACCTTTTGTACTACGCCTTTACGTGATGCTAATTCATTAATTTTACTTAATTCTTCAAAATTATCGGCAACAAAATAACCGATATTATTTTCAATGGCAAATTTTATATCTTCATCAGTCTTATTGTTTCCATGAAAGAAAACCTTTTCCATAGGAAATTCAACGCTAACTGCCGTATATAACTCACCAGAAGAAACAACGTCAATACCTATTTCTTCTTCTTTTGCTATTCTATATATTTCCTTAAAACATAGCGCTTTACTTGCAAAAAGAGGCATTGAAGAATCGCTAAAATTCTTCATTGCTTTTTTATAAAGCCTCATACGCTCTCTTATTCTATTTTCATCAATAAGCATTAAAGGAGTTCCATATTCTTTTGCAAGCTCAATTGTGTCTAGTTCAGCAAAAGTTAGGTGTCCTTTTTCGTTTATTTTAAGATTATCGTGTAACATTTTATTTTTCACTAGCCTTTACCATATCTTTCATATTGTAAAGACAATTTTCCTACCTATTATAAATTGAGCGGCAGTTATACCACCTTCTGCAAGCAATACTCTTGAATAAGCCTCGTGTTTTAACGTGATAACTTCGGTATCAGTGCCAACAATAACTTCGTGTATTCCTACAATTGCGCCAAGTCTTACTGCGCTTATACCAATATCGCCCTTTTCCCTTTTCGCTTGTCC
>SVHJ01000036.1 GCA_015055835.1 Clostridiales bacterium
GCTCTTCCGATCTTAGAGCAGGGGCAGAATGTAAAACGGGCTTAAACTACCTATCATACCTATCTTATATAACCGACTTTAGTCAACCTATAGAAAAAAGGGAACAAACAAGAAAGTGGATTTATTCAGGTGGAAATATGGTAGGCCGTGGTCAACCTGAAGACGTACCACTCCTTAAAGGGGACAGTAGTGACGACGTTAATATAATGATAAACCGTGGTCAACGCATTTTATTTGGCAAAATGCAAGATCTAAAAAATAGCGAAATTATAAACTTAACGGGTATGCCACAGTTTAGAATGATTCGCCATATGGTAGGTGAATATGAACTAACAGGGGAAGATATTTATAAAGAATTTGAAGATTCAGTTGGGGTTATCGGCAACTTCTTAAAAAGGGAAGAGTGGTACGAAATTCCTTTTAGGGCGCTATATAATAAAGACTATCCAAACCTTTTACCAGCAGGTAGAATAATCTCTGCAGAAGGTAAAGCGTGGGACGTAACAAGGGTTATACCTGTATGTACTTTAACTGGGGAAGTTGCAGGAATAGTAGCATCAATGATGATTGATGAAAATATAGAAGTAAAAGATATTAGCGTAAAAAAACTACAAGAAAACCTTACAAAAAGAGGGATAAAATTATACAAGAATAGATAGTACTTGTAAAAGATTGACAATTATAATATAAAGTGTTATAATGAAGTCAATTAAAATATAACCAAAAAGGGAGTAGAAGACATCTAAAAAATGTGCGTTTGTCGTCAATACGGTATAACCATATACTCGGCACCGCTTAAATTTCAAGACTTTTATGGACAGTTCCGTAAAAGTCTTTTTTTGGTTTTATTTTAAAATAATTTTACAAAAAAAGGAGATATTTTTAAAAATTTATGGATGATCTGTGGTGGATGCTTTTATTACAAGTAATCCTTATCGGTCTCAATGCGATATTTGCGTGTGCAGAAATTGCGGTAATCAGTATTAATGAGCAAAAGGTAGAAAAACTTGCTGAAGAGGGGAACAAAAAAGCCAAAAAGCTCAAAAAACTCAAAAACGATCCAGCGCGTTTTTTAGCAACCATACAAGTAGCAATAACATTATCAGGTTTTTTAGGTAGTGCGTTTGCTGCAGAAAACTTTTCGGACTATTTATCAAATTGGTTAATTAGTTTAGGGCTAAATATGTCTTATGCAACGCTCGACACAATTGTAGTTATAGCAATAACCCTAATATTATCCTATTTTACACTAGTGTTAGGAGAATTAGTTCCAAAACGTATAGCAATGCGAAAGGCAGAAACATTAGGTTTAAAAATGGCAACGTTGATATCTGTAATATCAAAGTTGTTTGCGCCAATAGTATTTTTACTTACAAAATCAACAAATTTAGTACTTCGTTTATTTGGTATAAACCCTAATGACGTTGATGAAAAAGTAAGCGAAGAAGATATTCAATTATTAGTTGAAGCTGGCAATAAAGAAGGCGTTTTAGATGATGATGAAAAAGAAATAATACAAAACGTATTTGAATTTGACGATATAACGGCAATGGACGTTGGAACACATAGAACTGACGTAGTTATGCTTTGGAAAGAAGAATTTAAAAATTGGGATAAGATTATTCGAGATGGTGACCACTCTGTATATCCAATTTGTAAAGATTCTCAAGATAATATAGTAGGTGTTTTAAGAACTAAAGATTATTTTAGATTACCTTCTTTTGATGAAGAAAGTGTAGAAAAAATAATAAAAGAACCTTATTTTGTTCCTGAAACGGTTAAAGCTGATTTACTATTTAAGAATATGAAACAAAGTAAAAACTTTTTTGGGATAGTGGTTGACGAATACGGTGGAACGTCGGGAATAGTTACGATGAACGATCTTATTGAAGCCTTAATTGGTGATATTGAAACTACTGAAGACGAAGAAGAAAAGGGCGAAATAAAACAAGGCGAAGATGAAAACGGTATTTATTATGAAGTTATAGGAAACGTTCTTTTAGAAGACGTAGAAAAAGTTCTTGCCGTTAAGTTTGAAGAAACGGAATGCGATACTTTTAGTGGATACGTATTAGAGAGAATAGGAAGTATTCCAAAAGACATAAAGATAAAAATAGAAATAAATAATTTATTGATTGAAATACTTGAGATAGATGAATATCAAATAATTCGTTCAATAGTTCGTTTTTTAAAGGAATCGGATTAATAATAAAAATAGAGCATTAGAGTTTACACTAATGCTTCTTATTTTAAAAGGTGTAAATATTTTAAAAAACAATAAAAAAGTGCGTTTTATTCTTGAAAAAAATATTTAACCGTGATATACTTAATAAGATAATAAAATATCGGGGTATTTTTTAATAATGTATATCAAAAACGTAAAAGTTTTAGGCTTTTTGACGGGCAAAAACAGTAAAAACGACACGTTAAATAGGTTTGACGTTGGTGGTACTGACCTTGGTATGCCACTATATAACTCTAAAACAGATGAAATGTTTATTGCTTTTGGCGATACGTTTAACGCTCCTTTTGGACCTGATGATGAAACAATAGGTTTTGTTGGCAACTGGCGTAGTAACGTTATGGCAAAGGTAAAACTTAATGACTATAAAGACGGTATTGAAATTGTAGACTTTATTAAAGATGAAGAAGGCAAAGCAAGGGTTATAACTGAAGCCCACCACACAGCCCCAGAAGACCAAATAGAAATTACAAAAATACCAACCGGTTTAATTGAAGTAAACGGCGTATTATATATGTACTACTTCTCAATCAGGGTATGGCGCCCAGTTCCATTTATGAACTACGGTGGCTGTGTTAAGTCGGTTGACGGTGGCAAAACTTGGTCAAGAGTTTTTGACCTAACTTGGGTTGATGAAACGAGTGAAGAGTTTAAAGAACAAACCACAAAACTTATAAATGAAGAATTATCAACGGTTCCATTAAAAACGGAATTTAAGCCAGTAGGAAAGGTAGATTTTGACCATCATAGAGGTCACTACTACACACAAAGTTCCCAGTA
>SVHJ01000025.1 GCA_015055835.1 Clostridiales bacterium
CCCATGTTAACTAGAATAGCGTTATCAGCATAGTCAAGTAGAGTGCCTTCTAAATCGCCTGCGTGTAAGTATTTGATGTGATGTTCTAATACTTCTTGTGTTGTTCTTTTTGTTAAATCTTTCATAATTTTTACCCCTTAATAAAAAATTTATTTTTTTCTATAATAACATTATATAATAAATAAGAAAAAAAGCAAGTCAAATTAAGATTTTTTTCAAAAAAAAGCCACTTTAATTTTTATTTAGTTTTCATAATTCGAAACATTTTTTTCACATTGTGAAACAAGACGAATAAAAAGAAAGAATTGGAAAAAGAGTTAATAAAAAAAGAAAAAGAAAGAGGCTGAAAAAGGGGATAAAACAGGGTAAAAGTAAAAGATTAAAAGGAAAAATTATGAAAAAATTCACAAAAAAATGGTACAAATTTTGGTTAATTTTCACAACATAAATTTTTTCAAAAAAAAGGGCAAAATTTAGGTAAACAGGTTGACTTTTAAGTAGCGATATGATAAACTATACAATAACTTAGGGAGTTATCGCCATTTTTATTTTAAATGTAGATTGACGACTTAGATTTTTAGAAACCGATAAAGATTAAAAAAGCCTTGTTATATATAATATTGTTAGGCGAATTCTTAATAAAAGTTGGTTTTGTTTGATATGTTTTTGTAAAAAAATAGATGAGGTAAGGACAAGTGAAAAAAGCAAAAGACACTATCTATTACAGAGACAAGCGTGCGCATAACAGATTCCACTATCGTTTTCAGTGGCATGCATATTTGTTAATTTTACCTGCGTTTATCTTTGTAACGATCTTCGTAGTAGCACCACTTATAATTTCTTTTGTAAGAAGTTTCTTCGAGTACACTGGTGGTTTTTACAACTTCCCAGCAAACTATAAGAGAGTGCTAACCGATCCTGAATTCTTAGTTACTTTTAGAAACGTATTTATTATTGCATTTATACTAATAGTATTAATGTTAACGACGTCTTTCTTATATGCAAACTGTTTGAATTCTTTGGACAATAAGTTATCAAGATTTGCAAGAACGATGATTTTCATACCATTCTTCATTTCAGGTATTATATCATCACTTATGTTTGCAACAATGTTTGACTCAGTATCAGGTTTAGCAGGTTATTTATATTATGTTAAAGGCGTAAACCTAAGTGCAGACGTACCGGGTGGTATAGTAAACGCTACGCTTGCTGGTGAATACGTTATCGGTGGTGGTAACTTCTGGCCGTATTTCTTAATTATTCTACCAACTTGGTGGGGTGGTTTTGGATATCAAGCGTTAATGATGTTTGCAGGTATCATCAATATTCCAAAAGAATATTACGAAGCAGCAAGTATCGACGGAGCGAACGCATTTAGAAAGATGTTTAACATAACTCTTCCTAACATGAAGAACTATTTCGTATTAGTACTAGTTAACTTAGTAACGGGTTATTTCCAAATGTTCGAAATTCCTAAGATGATGACAGGTGGTGGCCCAGAAAAGTATTCTAAACTATTCAATATGGACTTAAACAGAACGGAATCTCCTGTATTATGGCTATATAGTTCCGTTTTAGGTCAAGCAGGTGGCCCAGACAGAAACGTTGCCGTAGCAGGTGCGTTCTTAATAATGATTATCGTAACGGTTGCAAATATCTTAGTATTTAAGATATTCAAATCGGAAAAGAGTATGGATAGCTAAGGAGGGAAAAGAGCAATGAATAACAATACACACGTAGTAGACACTGCTACTTTACTCGAAAAAGCTAACGCAAAAAAGCCATTCAATCTAAAAAGATTTATTATTAGAACAATTGAAAGTATTTTCGTTGTTTTAGGTATATTAATTATACTTTTCCCAATCTTTTGGATTGTTGTAAGATCTTTTGCACCAAACGATTTTATTCCTCTTGACGAATGGACGTTCTTCCCACAAAACCCAACGTTAGATAACTTTAAAGCAGTTCTTTTTGAACCTTTAAAGGGTGGATACAATCTTCCTCGTGCGCTATTCTGGACTTTAATAGTTTCAGTTGTATCAGTTGTACTTGGTTTAGTAATAATGATGACTGCTGCATTTGCATTTGCAAGACTTGAATTTAGAGGAAAAGGCGTACTTTGGTGGTATACAATCATAACGATGTTTATTCCAGGTATCGCAGTTAACCTTACTTCAGTTTTCCTAGTAGACTTAATCGGATTAAAAGATACTTTATGGGTATTAATTCTACCTGGTCTAGCCGGTGGTTACGGTATATTCTTCTTTAGACAATTCTTCCTTGGACTTCCAAGTTCACTAGAAGAAGCTGCAATGATAGACGGATGCCCAGTATTCCAAATTTTCTTAAAGATTTTCGTTCCTATGTCAATTACGCCAATCGTAATTATCGCAACGAGAATGTTTAACGGTCACTGGAACAGCTACTTATGGCCAGCACTTACTATAAGAGATAGAAGAGAAGACTTTGCCCAAGTAATGCAACTTCTTGCAGCTCTTAAAGATGGTAAAGAAGATACTGCTTACATTATCGCAGCAACAATGGTTTCAATTATTATTCCTATCATATTATTTGCGCTTAACCAAAAACGTATCGTTTCAGGTATCGCAATCAGTGGTATGAAATAAACACAAAAACAAATTAAAAACGGTTCGCTTGAAAAAGTTGAACCGTTTTTTTGTTATAACATAACTTAATATATAACTTTTAAGTATTGCGTAATGCTTAAAAAAGTGTTATAATATAAAGGATAAATTATTTTAAAATAGGTGAAATATGAAAAACAAATTTTTAAAATGTTTAAGTTTAATTCTAATAGGCAGTATGCTTACAATGATAGGCTGTAAAAGCCCTGCTACTGTTTTTGAACCTAGTTATTATGCAAATAGTAGACAAAACCTTATGGAGAGTATTGACTATATAGGGCTTGTTACTGGAGAAGAGTCTATAAACAAAACAATGACTAATTATAAATTTGGTGGTACTGACTTAGGTATTCCAGTTTATAACAGTAAAAACGACACTATGTACGTATTCTTTGGGGATACTTTCCGTAATCCAGTAACTATGGGTGGCGACTGGAGAAGTAACGTTTGCTTAACTTCAAAAGATTATAACTTAGTGGATGGTTTAAGTTTTAACGGCGCAGTTCCTTTTGAAGACGGTATGGCAAAGCAAGTTGCTTGGGCATTACATGAAGATGAATGGGAAATTACAAAAATTCCAACGGGTGGTATTGAAATAGATGGAACGCTTTATATGTTCTTCTTCTCAAAATATTCTTGGAATGATAAAACTATGAACAGAAACGACTCAATGAACTATGGTGGTTGTGTAAAATCAACTGACAATGGTGAAACTTGGGAAAGAGTTTTTGATTTAACTTGGGCAAACCACTCTGAACTTCAAGATGGACACGCAGGTCTTTATTCAATTATCCTTGAAGAACTTATAAATATGAACAACTATGGTACAGAATACGTTGGCGACGTTAAACTTGCCGAACACGTTGGATATTATTTTACTCAAATAATGCCTATTGACGGTAAAGATGGATATATCTATATTTTAGGCGAAGGTGGATATAGAGACGGTGGTATAAAACTTGGTAGAGTATTAAAAGAAAACTTTGAAAAGTTTAACGAATACGAATACTTTACAGGTTTTGATGCAGAAAACAACCCTGTTTTTGAAAAGGGTTATGAAGGCTTAAGAAAGGCTGATGAAAGCGACGACGCCTTTATTATCGGTGGCAAAAACGGTAAATGTGGCGAACATTCTATAATGTATAACCAATACTTACAAAAATGGGTGGTAACTTATATTACTGGTAATGCTGACGGCACTAATAAGGCTGGTATAGTTTTACAAACTGCCGACAACATTTACGGACCATATGACAAACAAAACATACTTTTAGGCGTTGACGACGTAAACAAAGTTTGCCCTGAAGGTTATAGAGAAAAGAGTATATACGGTGGCTTTATGCACGAAAAGTGGACGGAACAAGACGGAAAGGTTATGTACGTAATTATTTCACAATATGCGCCGATATATAATTCATCACTTTTAAGAGTACAATTCAAGTAGAAATTTTGATTTTTTAGCCAAAATGGTTAAAAAATGCTTGACAATGTTTTTTATAGGTGCTAAAATTTTTTCAAACTTAGATATAAAAGCTGTGACGAAGACGGTGTCTGTTAAAGGTTTTTTCAGAGAGTCGGGGTTGGTGTGAGCCCGATAAAACTAAACGGAATTTCCTATCACTTCTGAGCTGAAAGTCCCAAAGGTTAAAACTTAGTAGGCGCTTTCCGTGATATGCTACGTTAGTGTAAAAGAGTTGATGGACTCTAAAGTGGCAGTTAAACTGCAATTTGAGTGGTACCGCGTACGTAATAACGTTCGTCTCAAAGAATTTGAGGCGAACTTTTTTTTATTTTAATTATCTTAAGGAGGTTTAAAATGGACTCACCAAACACTTTAAAACAACTTTCAGAAATTGCAACAAGAATTAAGGAATTGAGGGATATTATGGGTTTTTCAATCGAAGAAATGGCTGAAAAGACTGATACGACTAACGAACAATATATTTCTTACGAAAGTGGAGAAGTTGATATTCCTTTCTCTTTTATACATAAATGCGCCATAGCTTTTGGCGTTCAAATGACTGAACTTTTAGAAGGTAAAACGGCAAAACTTACAAGTTATACCGTAACTAGAAAGGGTAACGGACAAAAAACTGCTAAAGAAGACGGTATTGATATTGCAAACCTAGCCCCTAAATTTAAGAAAAAATTAGCAGAACCTTATTACGTTAAATACGAATATTTAGCATCTGCACAAAATAAACCTATTCATCAAACCACTCACTCAGGTCAAGAATTCGACCTTGTGTTAAAGGGTAGCTTAAAAGTTCAAATCGGCGACCACGTTGAAGTGCTAGAGGAAGGGGATAGTATTTATTACAACTCTTCAACTCCTCACGGAATGATAGCAATCGGTGGCAAGGATTGTGAGTTTTTAGCAGTTGTAATGTCTGGTGAAGAAACGGAAGAAACGGTTGTTAGAAAAAGCGTTGTTGCTGCAAAATCTTCAGAAAAACTTATTTGTGAAAAGTTTGTTGACTTAAAAGAAGATGAAGAGGGGAAACTTCTTGATATAAAATTCAAAAACACTAATACCTTTAACTTTGGTTTTGATATCGTAGATAAAATTGCTGAAAAGTATCCTGAAAAACTTGCAATGCTACACTTAGACGTAAATAAAACGGAAAGAAGATTTACTTTTAAGGATATTAAGCGTGCCTCAAACCAAGTTGCTAACTATTTTACTTCACTTGGAATAAAGAAAGGCGACAAGGTAATGCTTGTTTTAAAGCGTCACTATCAATTCTGGTTCTGTATGGTAGCCCTTCATAAAATCGGCGCAGTTGCAATACCTGCAACTAACCAATTAAAAGAACATGATTTTGAGTATAGATTTAATTCAGCAGGGGTAAAAGCGATTGTATGTACTGCTGACGGAGATACTTATACCTATGCTGAAAGCGCTTCAAAAAAAGCGCCAACCGTTGAACATTTAATAATGGTTGGTGGTGCTAAAGAGGGTTGGAAAGATTTTGACAAAGAATATTCTCTTTTCTCAGGTAAATACGACAGAAAGCAAGATTCTTCTTGTGGGGACGATACTGCTCTTATGTTCTTTACTTCAGGAACGACCGGCAACCCTAAGATGGCTGCGCATAAACATACTTACGCATTAGGTCATTTTGTTACTGCAAAATATTGGCATTGTTGCGAAAGGGATGGCTTGCATTTAACAATTTCAGATACAGGCTGGGGTAAATCGCTTTGGGGTAAACTTTACGGTCAATGGCTTTGCGAGGGTGCAGTTTTCGTTTACGACTTTGATAAGTTTGATGAAAACGATATTCTTCCTATGTTTGGAAAGTATAATATAACAACTTTCTGCGCTCCACCTACAATGCTTAGAATGTTAATTCGTGGAGATTTATCTAAGTTTGATTTATCTTCAATTCACCATATGACTACTGCAGGGGAGGCATTAAACCCAGAAGTTCACAAGCAATTTAAGGAAGCAACGGGTCTTGAAATAATGGAAGGTTTCGGACAAACGGAAACCACGCTTGTTATTGCAAACTTAGTTGGTACTACACCAAAAATCGGTGCAATGGGTAAAGAAAACCCTCAATACAAAGTTGACGTTGTTGATCCAGATGGCAACCCAGTTGCCGTTGGTGAAGTTGGCGAAATAGTAGTTCATACTGAAGATGGTGCGCCTTGTGGTCTATTTAAAGGATATTACCGTGATGAAGAAAAGACTAACGAAGCTTGGCACGACGGATTATATCACACGGGCGATACTGCTTGGAAAGATGAGGACGGATATTTTTGGTACGTTGGTAGAGTTGACGACGTAATTAAGTCAAGTGGTTACAGAATTGGACCTTTTGAAATTGAAAGCGTAATAATGGAACTACCTTACGTTTTAGAATGTGGCGTTTCCCCTGTTCCTGATGAAGTTAGAGGACAAGTTGTTAAAGCAAGTATAGTTTTAACTAAAGGAACTGTTCCTTCTGAAGAATTGAAAAAGGAAATTCAAGCGTACGTAAAAGAACATACTGCGCCTTATAAATATCCACGTGTTATCGTGTTCAAAGATGAACTTCCAAAAACCATAAGTGGTAAGATACAAAGAAATAAATTATAAAATTGCAATATCGTTATGAAAAAGACTTACGTGACGAAAATGCCCAATCATATAGGGGCGTTCTTAAAAGCAAGTAAATGTTTTTCGGAATTAGGAATTAATATTACTAGAGTAAGTTATAACAAAGCAGTAGACTCGCACACGCTATTTATTGACGTTGACGGCGAAGAATCAAAATTAGAAGAAGCCAATGAAAGATTAAAAGAGATAGGATATCTTTCAAATGGAGAAGAAAACAGTAAAATAATTTTGATAGAATTTCGTTTAGAAGATAAACCGGGAAGCGTCACTAGTATTTTAGAATTAATAAGCGAATTTAACTTTAACATTTCTTATATAAGTTCGCAAGAAAACGGAACGTCTTATCAATCGTTTAAGATGGGGTTATACGTTAACGACGCTAATAGTTTAACAAAGTTTTTGGCACAAGCAGAAAAGTTGTGTGAAGTAAAAATTATTAATTATAATAATAGTGAAAAAATATTTGATAATAGTATTTTTTACAATTCCTACGCCAACGGGTTGGTTAAAACTATTGGGCTTAAAGAAAAGCGTGAAGAACTTTTGGTTAACGTAAACTTAGCGATGCAAACGCTTGATGAAAAGGGGCTTTCTCCTTATAAAACGTTTGACAGTATAAGTAAGTTTGCTGAACTTTTAGCAGAGTGTAAAGGGGATAATTTTAAGCCAAGAATTACCGAGCACGTTATAACTGATAAAACGAAAATTATTTTAATTGAGCCTAATTGTGGAAGTAATACTGCAATTATAGAAAGTTGTGGGGAAAGAGTTTTTGTAGATTCTGGATATGCTTGTTATAAAAATGAAATGTTAAAGATAATCAAGCAATTAGTTCCTGATTTTAGAAAGAAAAAAGAAAAACTAATTATTACACACGTGGACGTTGATCATTGTGGGCTTTTAAATGAATTTGATGAAGTTATAGTTAGCAAAAGAAGTGCAGAAAGTTTAACGGCTGAAGCAAATAAAGACGCAGGCTTTAGGGAACGAAATTCTTTGCATTTACCATACGTAAATATTTGCAAAATTTTGACGGAATATAAACCGATTGATAAAAGCAAACTTTGTCCGTTATGGAATAAATCAACGTTAACTGCTAGTATAGAACAAATTGGTTTTTATAAAGTTGGAGAACTTAATTTTGAAGTTTATGAAGGTAAAGGTGGGCATTTGTTAGGAGAAATCTTAATGATTGATTTTGAACACAAAGTTGCGTTTACAGGCGACGTGTTTATCAATTTAACGGATTTGACCAAAAAACAAGCCGAATACAATCAGTATGCACCAATTTTAATGACGTCCGTTGATACTAATTCAACGTTATGCGCAAAAGAACGAACAGCTTTTTTACAAAGATTAGGAGTTGGCGAGTGGAGTATTTTTGGTGGACACGGGCAAAAGAAGGTATATTTTCCACAAACCGTTAAATAAAAGGGGTTTATATGTATTTTAACGAACTAAAAGTAGGAACGTCGGTTGATATTGAAAAAGTGGTTATAGAAAAAGAAAAAATGCTTGATTTTGCATATACTTATGATAATATTCCACTACATACGGATGAAAAATATGCCAAAACAACGCATTTTGGTAAAATAATTGCTCCTGGCGTAATGGCGTTTATGGCAGTTTGGGCTAAATATTTAGAAGTAGATTTTTTTGGCGAAGAATTACTTGCAGGGAAGTCTACGAAAATAGAATGGTTAAAGCCTGTGTTCGCCGGTGACGTTTTAACGGGGAAGGCTACGATAACGAAACTAAGCAAACGTAATAATAAAAATGGTATGGCTGAAGTTACTATAGAAATATATAATCAACATCAAGAGTTAGTTATTATCGATATTACTGAAGCGATCGTTAAAATAAAAGCAGAATAAACTAAAAATATTATAAAAAAGCCTATTGCGAAAATGCAATAGGCTTTAGTTTTACCTTTTATTAAAATGCGTAAGGAATAACTCCTACTAATTGAAGAATTAAAAAGGCTAAGTAACAAACGTAAAGGCTTTCAAAAACAATTCCTTGCCACTTAAAGGTTCTGCTTTTTAATATAATAGGAATAGAAAGAACGGCAATAAGCGCAAAAATTATTCCAAAACTAACCATTAAACTTACCATATCGGTAGGAGGAACGTCTATTCCGTTTGCAATAAGAACTGAACCACCCGTTATAAGCGTAGCGTTTAGTATGTTAGCACCTAAAATATTACCAAGAGAAATATCAGAATTTTTCTTTATAATAGAAGTTATCGTTGTTATAAGTTCAGGAAGAGAAGTTCCTAAAGCAACAACCGTTAAAGAAATTACTTGTTCGCTAATACCTGCTTTTTCTGCGATAGCTGAAACAGAGTCAATCATAAGGTTTGCGCCAAAAGCAATTCCTACTGCGCCAACCACGAAAAGAAGTATCATCACCCAAGCTTTTTTATCTTTATAGCTTGTATCTTCTTCAATAAGTCCTTTATTTGCTTTCATTTCCTTAACTGCGCTTATAATATTTAAGGTCATAAACACAACGAAAATTGCCGTTAATATTAAACCTTCGAATAAAGCTATTTTCTTGTCAAGCGAGAAAACTATAAGTAAAATAACAGAAACTAAAAGAATAATAAACTTTTGTAAAAATTCTTTTTTGTTAACTAAAACAGTAAAAGCAATTAGCGTTAGCCCAAAAACAAGGGCAAAGTTACAAAGAATACTACCAGTTGCGTTACCTACTGCCATAGTAGTTTGTCCAATACCTGCAGCCATATAAGAAGTAAAAATTTCAGGCAAGGTAGTACCGATACTTACGATAGTTGCACCGATTATAATTTGTGGAATATGTGTAACTTTTGCCATCCATATTGCAGAATCAACAAAAAAGTTTCCACCATAAATAATTAGTAAAAAAGCAACTACAACTACGGCGATAAGTAAGAAAATATTTGAATTAACGTTAAAAAAATCAAACATAAATAGCGCTCCTTAAAAAAATAATAATCAAACGACATTATTATATACCTAAAAACAAAAAAGCTATCAAAAAACAGCCTTTTTTAAATAAATTTTATTTTGTTGTAGAACCAAAACCACCGTTTCTAACTTCACTAACTTCATCATCATAAGTTATAAAATATTCGGTAAAAATGCCTTGGCAAAAACCCTCTCCAGCCTTTACTGTTAAAGTTTTATCGATAGAGCAGTTAGTTAACCTAACAAAAATATGCCCTTCATTATCAGAATAATAGTAATCGCTGTCAATGATACCAACGGTGTTATCAAGTCTTAAACGATATTTAAACCCAAGCCCACTTCTTGGATATAAATTAAGAACAAAACCCTCATCAATTTTAACCCTAATACCGGTTGGGATAGTAATAGTTTCGTTTGGTGATAGAGTAAAATCAAAGGGCGCAAAAAAATCATACCCTGCGCTACCAGTCGTTGCGCGTTTAGGTAGTTTAATTTCTTCATACACCTTTTCATCATTAAAAACTGATAAAAAATTCTCTTTACTTACTTTATAAAAATTAGCTTTCTTTTTCATGACTTAATTTTAACACAATATTAAATGTTTGTAAAGTCCTTTACAATAAAGCAGGAAAGTGGTAAGATAATCTAAGGTGATTAAAATGAAACTTTCAGCAAATATAATGAGATTACACGACATATTTGGTATAAAAGGAACGATTGATATCTTTTCAGACGCAGGGTTTGAGGGTATGGATTTTAACAACGATATTTTAGAATATAGTGGTGATCTTTATGATAAAAATTTTTATACTGATATAAAAAAATACGCAAACGACAAAAACGTAGAAATTTGCCAAGCACACGCACCTTTTGCGTCAAGTTTTTTAGAAGATAATAAGACAAAAGAACGCTTTTTAGACATAACAAAGTCTATGAGAAACGCATCTTATTTAGGCGCTAAAATGATTGTTGTTCACTCTTGCGTACATAAACCTTATAAAGGTAATGAAGAGGAACTTTTTGAATACAACCTAAAATTCTTCAAAAGCCTTATTCCTTATGCAGAAGAATTTGATATAAAAGTTGCAATTGAAAACGTTTGCACGCAAGCAAGGGACAGCATTACTTCTACTGCAGATAGACTAATTACCCTTTTAGATGCTCTTAACAACGACGCGTTTACAATTTGTTTTGACGTAGGCCACACTTTTCTTTGTGGTCTTGACATAGGGGAAGAAATTGAAAAGTTAGGGAATAGAATAGGTTGCACACATATTCACGACAACAACGGAGTAGCCGACCTACACACCCTTCCTTTCTACGGTCAAATTGAGTGGGAAAGTGTTATGAAGGCTTTTGCAAAAAGTGGATATACTGGCAACTTAAGTTTTGAAGCGGCAAGATTTATGAAAGAAGTTCCAACTGCCTTACGCCTTGACGCTATGAAGTATAAATCAAAAGTAGGCCACTACTTAATAGATAGGTTTAACTTCTACAAAAACGAAAAATAATTAAAAAAAGAACGACTAACCATCGTTCTTTTTTGTTTTTAATTTAGTTTTTACGCCGTATTACAACGAATAGCGTAGGTGTTTTATTATTCGTAAAAACCTATTTGATTTCTTTTTTCTGTTTCTACATTTTGTTGTGTGTGCTTACAACGTGGATAATTATGGCAACCAAAGAAAGTACCGTACTTTCCTTTTCTTAAAACAAGAAAATCCCCACATACTGGACAGCGATTATTATGGTAAACCGCCTTCATATTGTCATTTGTGTAAGAACAGTATGGGAAATTAGAGCAACCGTAGAAAGATTTTCCGTCAATCTCGGATTTTCTCACAACTAAATGACCTGATTTACACCAAGGGCAAAGATATTCATTTTCCTCTTTTGACTCGCTTTCATCTTCCATAATATAGCATTTACTTTTAATTTCTTGTATAAATTCTGAAGATTTACTTTTTTCGGAAAGCAAATATACGATTGATTTTGTTCTTGTTAGTGCGACATAAAAAAGACGGCGTTCTTCAGCAAATTCAAAGTTGTTTTTCTTTCCAAGTAAAAGCGTTAAAACATTGTCATCTTCTGTTTTATTTGGGAAACCATTTTGTGCATTTTCGCCACTAATTAAAATAACAAAATCGCTTTCCAATCCTTTTGAGCCGTGAACTGTACTGTATGATATTTCAAGTTTTGGATAATCATAGTGCTTTATAGTTTTGTAATCAAAAACCTGAATTTCTCTACAAATAAAAGCGTCTATATCTCGCCTATTTCTACCCAGCACCAAAACTTTTGCATTTGAATTTATTAATGAAATATCTTCTAATGCTTTAGCAAAAGCCATTGCTTTATTACCTTTATGGTAAATAATTCTTACAGGTTTTTCTTGGTGCTTGGCAGATTTTATATTCTTTTTATATTGACTTGGATTTGCTGTTATAAATGGCTCTACTATTTGTTGCAGTTCTGCAGAATTTCTATGTGTAGAGGTTATGTAATTTAGTTTTGCCCCCATAAAAATCCTTTCAAACTCTAAAAATACGTTTATATCACAACCTGCAAAACGATAAATAGCCTGCCAATCATCGCCGACAGCAAAAAGTTTCGCATTTCCGTGTTCGATAAGTTTCTGCAAAAATTTTGTTCTACTTTGCGATATATCTTGAAATTCGTCAACGATAATATATTTATACTTAAAATTGGGGGTTGAATCAAGTAAATCTATTGATTGTAAAATCATATCATCAAAATCTATCTTGTCCGCCTCTCTTAAATTTTGCATATAATAATTATACACATCTTTGCATATATCTAAAAATAAACGCGCACGACTTGTATCATATAGAGAATCATTTAATTGTGATTTTAATTCATCAAAGCCCGTATCGTCTTTAATTTGTGCTTTATACAAAGAAATAAATGTCATTATCAAATTAAAAAACGAACTAAAATCTTTACCTGTATAAACGTTATGTAAAGCATTAAAAACTTCGGTTTGGGATAAAGGCTTAAATTCTACACCATTTTCCAACAAACGAGCTTTAAGATTATCAAAAATAATACCCTCGTTGAATTCATAGGAATATGTTTCTATACATTTAGTCTGATTCTCACTATGTATTTGCCGTTTCCAATCCATTGAATGAACATATTCATCGCTTGCCTCTTTGTCGTATTGAGGTGTATTTCCGTTCCTATCAATGCCATAGTGTTCTATATAAACACCATAATCAGGCAAGTAGAAATCGGGGGTATATTGACGCTTATCAAGTGTACTTGTTTCAATTTCATACGGCTTTTCATATTCGTAATTTATCCCATTTGTAAAAAGATAGTTCGCTATTACGAGTTCTTCATTGCTTTTAACAAATTCATTTTTAAGCGTTTCGTGCTTATCTTTGTTTGCAGATAATGTCCCTAAACGGTCTTTTAATGTTCTAAAATCAAGAGTTTTTAATTCCTTGAAAATCTCACCATCATTTTTGTATTTCTTCTTATAAGTCGGTGCAGCGTAAAAATATAATGCGATATATTGAAAAATCTCATTTGCTATTTTATGATTTTTTACCAATTCTTCTTCAAAGAATTGTGTAATATAAGCCTTTAATTGTTCTTCTATTGCTTTTTTCTTACCACTTGATTCAGTTAAAATTTTTAGTCCTAAAGAGTGGAAAGTTTCTACTGCTAAACCATTTGCAACAGAATTTATTTTATTTTCTAAATCGTCAGCAGAGGCTCTTGAATAAGATAATAACAATATTTCATCTTTTCTCGCCAAACCCGTTTCCAATAAATACTTAACCTTTCCGCAAATTGTCAAGGTTTTTCCCGAACCTGCGCCTGCAATTGTTAAGTTGGATTTAGAATTACAAAGTACCGCACGCCGTTGTTCTACATCAAGGCTTTTCCCGTTTATGTTATCAAAAATTATATCATCTAAATGTTTTGCGATAAATTTTTCATTATGTTTTTCTATAGTGTCAGCATTAACAATAGGAATTTGATAATATTTACGAGAGTAAGTATTATATTTTTCTATTCCTTTCAAAGCATTGCTTAACGCATTAGATATATTTTCAGTATCAATATAGGCGTCGGGTAAATTGTCAATTTCTTTAATGATAGAAAGAATTATATTTTTTTGTTCTTTTATTAAATCATAATCGCAAACGATTTCTTCAATTTTTTGTTTATATGTATCATATTGTTGTTTATGCTTAAAGGAATTAGGAACAATGTATGCGTAAACCTTTTTAATCGTAGAATAAATTTCTTCAATCTTTTCTTTGCTACACTCTAAAATATTCTCCAAAATATCCGTAATGGGATATGTTTGTAAAAGTGTATTATAAGCAAACGTTAATGATTGTATTTCCTTATTATGCTTTTCAATTTTTTGTATGCAAACATTATATCTTGAAACAATATCGGCATATAGTTCTTTTTTTGATAGAGAGCGAATAAATTTTGTGTTTTTATCTTCGTTATTATCAATACTCTGGAATAAAGTTAATGCCGTTTCAACTTTATCAACATACGACAGTATCTTCTTTGCTTTATTTTTTAAGAACAAGTTTTCTATAAAAGCAAACATAAAATCCTTATCACTCCTTTTACAACAGTTAATTTATTATAGCATATAATGACGTTTTTTTCAATCTCTTACGGTATGTGGTGGATAATAAAATAACCCAAACCAAACACCTTTTGAATGTTCGATTTAGGTTGAAGTTGGTGTACCCGTTGAGACTTGAACTCAAATCGGCGCCGTCGGAGGGCGCTGTTCTATCCAATTAAACTACAGGTACGATTAAATTGTACGCTATCAGTATATATTGCGCTAAAAAAATAATCAAGTATTTTATAAAAGTTGATATTTTTTAGAGTATGTGTTATTATTGAAAAAGGAGATATTATGGCGAAAACAGTAGTAGTTGGTATGAGTGGTGGCGTAGATAGTTCGGTTGCCGCTCTACTACTTAAACAACAAGGCTATAACGTAATAGGCCTTTTTATGAAGAATTGGGAAGAAGAGTTGGACTCAGGTTGTTGTACGGCTGAGGAAGATTATTCTGACGTTAGAAGGGTTGCTAATTTAATTGGCATACCTTACTATACCGTAAACTTTGCAAAAGAGTATATGGACAGGGTGTTTTCTTATTTTTTAGAAGAGTATAATGCTGGTAGAACTCCTAATCCAGACGTTTTGTGTAATAGGGAAATTAAGTTTGGACCTTTCAAAGAATACGCAAAAAGTTTAGGGGCAGACTATATCGCAACTGGGCATTACTGCGATATTCTTCACGATGGCGATACTCATTACCTATTAAAAGCAAAAGACCAAAATAAAGACCAAACTTACTTTTTAAACCAACTTTCTCAAGAACAGTTAGAGGGCGTTTTATTTCCACTTGGCAAGTTAGACAAGACTGAAGTTAGAAAAATTGCTTTAGAATACGGCTTGGCTACTGCTGAAAAGAAGGACTCAACGGGTATTTGTTTTATCGGGGAAAGAAACTTTAGACAGTTTTTACAAAACTATATTCCTGCAAAGCCTGGTAAAATGATGACTTATGACGGAAAAGTTTTAGGCGAACATATAGGGCTTATGTATTACACAATCGGTCAACGCCGTGGCTTAAACATTGGTGGGCAAAAGGGCGACGACGGAAGTAGATGGTTCGTTATTGAAAAAGATTTAAAAAACAATATATTATACGTAGCACACGGGGAAGAAGATAAACTTTATAGCAAAGGCTTAATTATGAATAAAGTTAACTGGATTCCTAGTGAGCCTAAAGAAAAGAATTTCAGGTGTACTGCTAAGTTTAGATATCGCCAACCAGAACAAGGGTGTGAAGTTTTTATTAAAGATAACGAGATAGAAGTTAAATTTGATGAAAAACAACGCGCAATCACCGAAGGACAGTTTGCAGTTTTTTATGACGGAGATAAATGTATCGGTGGTGGCGTAATTGAAAAGGCGTTGTTTTAATAAAGGCAAAAGGACGTCTATATAATATATATACTATATATAGCTATACAAATAATAAAACATAATATATAAAGTGTTTTAAGTAAAATATGGCAACGGCAAGTTAACCGTTGCTTTTTTTATAGCAATTTTAGTTATTTAAAAATTTAAAAAAATTTTTTAAAAAAGTTGTAAAAAACGCTTGACTTAAATTAAGTTTGCATATATAATCTCATATACCAACTCAAAATAGTGGTTTAACTGAATCGGCAAAATCGCAAGGTGGCTTATGAAGATACTTGTGTTTTCAAAAGTCAAAAATACACAATATTTTGTGTTCAAAAAAAAATAAAAAATTTTTTGAAAAAATTTAAGAAAAGTGCGAAAAAATGCTTGACTTAATAAAAACCTTGTGTTATTATGAGTAGGCTGTCGCGAAACGACAGGGCTGAACGACTTCAGCTTAATGATGCTTAAAAATTGAATAGAAGGAAATAAGACAAGATAATAAATTATTTTGAAAGTTTCTGTCAATACATTTGAGTAAAAAATGTACTTTTATAAAACAGTCATAAATGACAAAAAAACAACGTTAGAGCAGTTGAACGAAAGTTCAGCTTTAAGCAATTAAACTTAAGAGTTTGATTCTGGCTCAGGACGAACGCTGGCGGTGTGCTTAATACATGCAAGTCGAACGAAGCGAAGGAGCTTGCTCCTTTGACTTAGTGGCGGACGGGTGAGTAACGCGTGAGCAACCTGCCCTTATCTGGGGAATAACACAAAGAAATTTGTGCTAATACCGCATAAGACCACAGTGAGGCATCTCACAGGGGTAAAAGATTTATCGGATATGGATGGGCTCGCGTACCATTAGATAGTTGGTAGTGTAACGGACTACCAAGTCGACGATGGTTAGCCGACCTGAGAGGGTGATCGGCCACATTGGAACTGAGATACGGTCCAGACTCCTACGGGAGGCA
>SVHJ01000037.1 GCA_015055835.1 Clostridiales bacterium
GGGCTATTGATACTTTAGTTGATTATGATTATTATATAAAATCGGGTAAAATTGTAGCAAGCAACGCTATTTTTTTAGAAGTTTTTAAGATAATGGTAGGAGGGTAATATGAAATATTGGAATAACTTTTTAGAGCTCATAGGTTCTTTTTCAGATCCTAAAAGTCTTATTTCAAGTTTAATATTTATTTTTGCAGTTACGTTTGTTTATTATATAACTTTTAAGTTTTTAAAAAACAACAACTCATCAAATTTAATAACGATATTTGTTTTGATTTTGTTTTTTGGGGCAGTAGTTCTTTTGTTGGCAGAAACAATACCAAACGGATTTTTTATCGTTTTACCAACCCTTTACATTTTCTTTATATTAATAATTTATTCGGTAGAAATAAAACGTACAATTTGGTCAAGTCAATTATCAGCTGAAAAAACTACAACTGTAGATTACGATCAACAAAAGATTGATAATTGTATAAATGAAATTATAAAAGCGCTTCAAAATATGTCTAAAAATGATATCGGTGCATTAATCGTTTTATCAAACGGAAACGTTCCAAGTCAAATTTTGGATAGTGGGGTTAGGCTTAATTGTGATATATCTTCACAACTTATTGAAAGTGTGTTTTTCCCAAAAACACCTCTTCACGACGGCGCGTTAATTATAAATGGTACTAAGATTGTTGCGGCAGGTTGCTTTTTACCATTAACACAAAAAGAAAATTTACCAAAAGAACTTGGTTCAAGACATAGAGCAGGTATTGGTATTACGGAAACTATAGACGTTACTTCTTTAGTTGTTTCTGAAGAAACTGGTATTATTTCTACGGTAAAAGCTGGTAAAATTACTAGATATGCCGATACGGAAATGTTAAAGAATGTGTTAAGTAAATTCTATTGGCAAGACTTATTTGCAGCAGGTAGATAAAGGAGAAAATATGAAAAAAGAAAAAATTAATTTAAAAAACATTTTATTTAATAATTTTCCACTAAAACTTTTAGCGTTTGTACTTGCTGTTTTTACTTTTTTTATAACTAGTATATAAGGAGAAATTATGAGCGTTTTAAGACCGGCTGATATACTTATACCAAAAATAAAAGATTTTACAAAATGGTCTGTTGTGGCTTGCGATCAATTCACTTCAGAAAGTGAGTATTGGACAACCTTAAAGGAACTAGTTGGAAAGGAGTATTCTACTTTAAATTTAGTATATCCTGAAATATATTTAGAGGATAATACAAAAGAAAGAATAAAATTAATTAACGATAATATGGTTAAATACCTTGAAGACGGGGTGTTTGACGAATATAAAAACTGTTTTATTTTAACGGTTAGAGATACTAAATACGTTAAAAATAGAGTTGGTTTAATTGGGGTTGTTGATTTAGAAGAATATAGCTTTGAGTTTGAAAAAAAGCCTTTTATAAGACCAACTGAGGCTACGGTTAAAGAAAGAATACCACCTCGTATAGAAATACGTAAAAATGCAGTTTTAGAATTCCCACACGTAATGCTTCTTGTTGATGATGAAGAAGAAAATGTTATTGAGGATTTATTTAAAAAGAAAGAAGAATTAAAAAAGATTTATGATTCTGATTTAAATATGGACGGTGGACATATTGCAGGCTATTTAATTGAAGATACTGCACCTGTTTTAGAAAAGTTTGAAAGTTTACTTAATAAAGACAGACTTGTTAAAAAATATGGCAAAGAAGAAAGGCTTTTATTTGCAGTAGGCGATGGCAACCATTCTTTAGCTACTGCTAAAGTAATGTGGGAGAGTATTAAGCCTACGTTAACTAAAGAAGAGCAAGAAACTTCAAAAGCAAGATTTGCTTTAGTTGAAATTTGTAACGTATATCAAGAAGCAATTTATTTTGAACCAATTTTTAGATTTGTTACTGGTATTGATAAAGATGCTTTCTTAAAAGGATTAGAAAGCATAAATTTTGGTAAAGTTACTTTATATGACGGAGAAGAAACGGTATATAACAACGACCTATCTGTTCCAGAAACTATAATTAACGTTGATGAGTATATAAAAGATTTTATTTTAAATAACGGTGGTAAAGTCGATTATATTCACGGTGTTGAAAACGTTAAGAATTTAGTTGACAAATTTGGTGGTGTTGGTATAATATTTGATAAATTTGACAAGAACAGTTTGTTCAAGTATATAATAGATAAAGGCATTCTCCCTAAGAAAACTTTTTCAATGGGTGAAGGTATAGAAAAACGATATTATTTAGAAGGACGTAGGATAAAATAATTATGTTAAAGGTATGTAAATTTGGCGGAACTTCAATGGCAGACGCAAAAGCTATTAAACAAGTTGCTAGTATTATTAATGCAGATAAGGATAGAAGATACGTTGTAGTTTCTGCTCCAGGTAAAAGATTTAAAGAAGATATTAAGGTTACCGACCTTTTAATTAAATGTTACAATGACGTTTTAAGAAATGGTGATTGTAAAGAAACTTTTGCTATTATCAGAGAAAGATTTGAGGGAATTGTTAAAGATCTTGGAATTGATTTTGATATCAAAAGCGTTTTAGATGAAACGGAAAAGGAAATTATTGAAAATAGTTCTATTGATTTTTCAGCATCAAGAGGGGAATATTTGATGGCAAGAGTTTTTGCTGCTTATATGAACGTTCCTTTTGTAGATGCGAAAGGGTTAATTAGATTTGATAGCAAAGGAAGACTTAACGAATCTTATACTTACGATAAAACAAAAATGAAACTTGAAGGGCTTGAAATGGCTGTTATTCCAGGTTTTTATGGTAAAAACTCTCAAGGCAATATAAAAACGTTCAGCCGTGGTGGTAGCGATATTACCGGTTCTTTAATTGCTAGAGCAATGGGCGCAGACATATATGAAAACTGGACTGACGTTAACGGCTTTTTAGTTTGTGATCCAAGGGTTGTTGCTAATCCAAAGGTTATTAAATATCTTTCTT
>SVHJ01000026.1 GCA_015055835.1 Clostridiales bacterium
AAAAACAGTATTAAATTTATTATTAGGAAAAATTAAAAAATGAAAGAAAATAAAATAAATGAACTAATTGATACAGCTATAAAGAATTTAAACAATTTAACAGACGTAAACGTTATAATTGGTAAACCTATTAAAGATGAAGAAAACGTGATTATACCTATTTGCAAGGCAACGCTTGGTTATCTTAATGGTGCCGGCGAATATGGAAAAGTAAAATTATTCAAAAAAGAAAGTGAGGTACCTTTTGCAGGTGGAAGTGGCGCCGTTGTTTCGTTAAAAGCGACCGGCTTTTTAATCAAGGAAGATGGTAAATATCGTTTTATATCAACCTCTAACGAACCTATTGATAAAATAGTTAATTTTACCAGTGAATTTATAGAAAATTATGCAAAAAACAGTTAAAATTATAGTTTTTTTCATTTCTTTTATAATAATATCCTTATTATTTTCTTCAAAATCCGTTTATGCAGATGCAAGTTCATATATAGTTATTGAAACCTCTACTAATAGAATTCTGGATGGAAATAATATAGATAAAAAATCTTATATGGCTAGTACCACAAAAATTTTAACAGCAATAACTGCTATTGAAAACAAAAACGTTGAAGATACCGTCATTATTCCTAAAAAAGCTTGTGGAATAGAGGGTTCTAGCATATATCTAGAAGAAAATGAAAAGTTATCATTAAAACAACTTTTATATGGCTTAATGCTAAGATCTGGAAACGATTCTGCAGTTGCAATAGCTTTATCCGTTTCAAATACGATAAATGATTTTGCTAATCTAATGAATATTACTGCAAAAAAAATAGGAGCTTATAATAGCAATTTTGTAAACCCTCACGGTTTACACGATGATAATCATTACACAACAGCAAAAGATTTGGCTTTAATTTCCTCTTATGCAATCAAAAACCCAATTTTTAAGGAAATCGTAAGCACTAAGTCAATTAAAATTCCATGGACCACAAGAAATACTACTAGATTGTTAATAAATAAAAACAAACTTTTAAGCAAACTAGATGGTGCTACGGGAATAAAAACAGGTTTCACCAAAAAGGCTGGTAGATGTTTAGTTACAAGCTGTTATAGAAATGGAATGGAAGTTGTATCAGTTGTTCTAAATTGCCCTGATATGTGGGATTTTTCTGAAAAAATCATTAATACCTCTTTTAATAATTATTCGATGTATAAGCTAGTTGAGGCAGATAACGTAATTGACTTTATAAACGTAAATGGTGAAAATGAAAAATGTGGCTTATATATAAAAAATGATATCGTTTTACCTTTAACCAAGGAAGAATTTGATAACGTAAAAATTGTTTATAACCATATAGAAAGTATTTCAAAACCTTTTGAAAAAGACAAAAACGTAGGAAGTGTTGATATTTATATCAAAAATAAGTTGCTTTTTTCTGAAAAAATGTTTACTATTATTAAGAAGTAAATTTTTAAGGAAAAAATATGAGAATAAATAAGTTTTTAGCTGAAAGTGGTGTAGCATCAAGACGTGCTGCTGATAAATTAATAGAAGAAGGAAAGGTTAAAATCAATCAAAAAATCTGCAAATTAGGCGATGAAGTTGATATTGATGAAGATATAGTTACAGTAAACGGTGCAGTTGTTTCTTTAGTAAAAAATTATGATTACTATATCATGAACAAGCCTAAAGGATACGTAACGACTGTTAAAGATGATAAAGATAGAAAGACTGTTATGGATTTAATGCCTCCTTCTAAAAAAAGATTTTTTCCTGTTGGTAGACTTGATTACGACACAGAAGGTCTTTTAATTTTAACTAATGATGGAGATTTAACCTATCGTTTAACACATCCTAAAAATGAAATACCAAAAACTTATTCGGTTAAAATTGAAGGTAACGTTACAGAAGATGATTTAAATAAACTTCGCGCAGGCGTTTACATTGATGGTGTTAAAACTAAAAAATCTACCATTAAAATTGTTGAAACAATGCAAGGGTTTACTAAGCTTAACGTTGTTATAACCGAAGGCAAAAATCGTCAAATAAGAAAAATGTTTGAAAAGATTAATAAAAACGTAGTATTCTTAAAAAGAATAAAAATTGGAGATTTAACGTTAAAAGGTTTAAATAGAGGCGAAGTTAGAAAATTAAACCCAAGAGAAGTTGATTATTTATTAAATTTATAAAATAAAAAGCACACTGCAAGATCGCAGTGTGTTTTTTTGTTAAATTAATTATTTAGTTACAAAAATTTTTAATTTTGATAAAACAAGTTTCAACAAATAGTATGCAAAAATATCAAAATAAAATAGAATTGGCACTAGTAAATAATAAACGATATTCTTAAATTCTCTAAAATCAACGTTAAAAAGTAACGAAATAGCAAACGTTAATAAACTTAAATTTATTGCCACAATTAATGAAATCCAAGTTTTTGAACCAAAGGCTTGATTTGACGTTTTAAGAAGATTTTTATATGACGCAAGGAATACAACACTTAAAAACACAACGGGGATTAAAGCAGAAATCCAAGCCTCTTTTGAGGTTATAAAATCATAAGATGCTGAAATTCCAATTATTTGGAGTATCATTGCAAAAAATATAACAAAAGCAGATATGATTTTTATTTTATTTATAAAAAAACTGCCTATATTTTTTTGAGGGCGATTAGAAAATTTAACCGTAAAGCCTTCTTTTAATGACTTTTCCACAATATCACTATAATCAACTTTATCATAAGTGTCATAACTTATAGCAACGTCAGAAATATGTACTTTCTCAGTAGTGTCTTGTTTTTTTTCTATCTTCTCTTCAATGATAGAAGCATTTCCTTCAACTATGTTAGAAGATTTTAATATGTCATTTAATATCTTTCTAAAATTAACTTCTTGAGGTTCTTTTTTATATACAGGTTGTGTGGCCGTAAAATAAGAAGGTTGTTTTTCAACAAAACTATTCTTATCGTTTTGAACCTCGTTTTTTTCTACTGGCGATAGTTCACTTTGCTTGATAACAGAAGTGGGTTGTTGGTATAACGTGTTGGCAGGTTCTTTTACGACAACAGTAGGGCCATCTCCTTTTTTATCGGCAATAAGCAAATCTAAAATATTTTTAGAATAATTCCACTCATTAAGATTAGTTTCAACAAGTTTTTTACCTGATTCAGACAACTTAAAATAACGTCTTCTTCCACCTTCAGGATAATCACTCCAATAAGGTACAACCATTTTTAAAGTTTCAAGACGTTTTAATGCGCTATAAAGAGTGGCTTGCTTTAAAGAATATTTGCCAGCCGTTTTATTTTCTATATCCTTTGTAATATCAGTAGCACACTTATCGCTAACCATCAAAGTTTTTAATATAATCGTGTCAATATGTCCACGAATTAAATCACTACTAATTGAAGATGAATCCATAACTTTTTTCCTTTTTCTTTTAGTATAACAAATATGATAAATATTGTCAATATAATCATTATGCCAGACATAAAAATTATTTTAATTTTATTGTAGATGCTGCATTTTTCCTAATATCTTCAGTAATTGCTGCATAGTGTTTTTTTGTAGTATTAACGTCGTTATGACCTAAACAATCTGCAACAATATAAATATCTTTTGTACTCCTATAAAGGTTTGTACCAAACGTACTACGCAATTTATGTGGCGTAATTTTTTTAAGAGGGGATACAATTTTGGCATATTTCTTTACAATTTCTTGAACTGTTCTAACACTAATACGTCCTTTTGTACCCAAAAACAAAGCTGGTTGTTTATCATTTTTATTATCATCAACTTTACGTTCTTCTAGATATGATTCTAAGGCATATTTTACTTCATCATTAAAATATAAAATCGCACGATTTCCACCTTTTCTGGTTACAACAAAACTATTTGAGGTAAAATTGATATCTTCAACATTTAATCCAACAAGCTCACTAATACGAATTCCAGTACCTAAAAATAGGGTAATGATAGCAGAATCACGGATTTTATTCTTTTTGTGAAAATCAAGTTGCTTTTTAGTCAAACCATAGCCGGTTTCAACCGTGTCAATAAGCTTTGCAACCTCATTATTTCCTTCAACAGCGTCTAATCTTATAATTTCTTTATCGTGTAATTTTGGCATAGAAACTTTTGCTGCAACGTTTGTTGAAATCTTGTTTTTATTAAACAAATACTTATAAAAACTCCTTACCGTGGCTAATTTTCTAGCCTTACCATACTCATTACAGCTACATATTTTGCCATTATATTTATATCTGTTTAAGTAATTTAAGTAAAGTTCTATATCACTAGAGTCAATTTCTTCAATATTTTCAAGCGTTATAGTAGAAAAATCATCAACTTTAAAGACTTTTTTTGCTAAAAAATCAAAGAAAACCCTTAAATCATACGCATAATTTAACCTTGTTAATGGGGAAGTGGTATTACCAATTCCAACAAAAAAAGTTTCACAAAAATAAGGTAATTCCTTTAATATTCTATCGATTTTGTCTTCACAAGAAAGCGCTCTTTGTTCAAAATAATTTTCTTTTTTCATGATTTTATTATAAACGATAACTTAAAAGATGTAAATATAAATTATAAAAATATTGTTTTTAAAATTTTCCCAAAATACTTGACAAATAAAATGTTCTTAGAAAGGTTTAGAGGAAATAAGGGAAGTACTAAGCAGGAATACAACATTTTTATTTGCTGTTTTTAATATAAAAATTGCATAGGGGAACAAAACTTAGACATAAACAACTTTGCGTAAAACAACACTTTTACGCAAAGAATGGTTTATTTAGCACGAGATTAAGGATACATGCAATTTATTAGTATAAAAATTTATTTTTTTACATAGTTGAATTACGTAGTTATCAACAATGGTTTAACTAGTGTAAAAAATATTTTTAGCTATTAAAGTTCTTTATTATAATTTCATCAATTTTAATAGTTTTATAATTTTCTTCTGTTTCCAAGCATTTTCCACAGCTATCACAAATTTTTAATGGATCTAAATCACATTTATCACACTCTTTACAATCTACACATTCTCTATCGTACAATACACACTTTTTCAATGAAATATCCTCCAAAATAAAAACAAACATATGTTTGACATTTTTATAAAATAGTGTTATAATAAACAAAAAAATAATTAAAAGGTCTTTTTATGAAAAAAATTGATGAAAAAATCGCAAAAGTTTATGATTTTATAGTAGAATTTTCAAAAGAAAACGGTTTTCCACCCTCTATTAGAGAAATTTGTGAAAATACTAATATAAAATCTACTGCTACAGCTTATTCTTACGTAGAAAAGTTAAAATCAAAAGGTTTACTTTCAAAAACTTCTACAAAAAACAGAGCTTTAAAGGTATCAAATTTATCAACAAATATAAAAACTATTCCACTTGTTGGCGTTGTTACTGCAGGAACGCCAATTTTAGCGCAAGAAAATATTGAAGGAATGTACCCTTTACCACCAGAATTTGACTCAAATTCTGATTTTTTTGCACTAACTGTACAAGGAACTAGTATGATTAACGCCGGAATTTATGATGGCGATAAAGTTATTGTAAAAAAGCAAAATACTGCAGAAAATGGTGAAATTGTCGTAGCGCTAATCGACGATTCTGCAACCGTAAAACGTTTTTATAAAAAACAAAATAAAATCATTTTACATCCAGAAAATGATGAATTATCCGATATAATAGTCGATAACGTATATATTTTAGGTATTGTAAAAGGACTTTTTAGAAAAATTTAGTTAAAATTTCATGTTTTTTAAAGCAATTTTGCAGTGTTCATACGTCAAACCACCTTGCATATACGCAATATAAGGTGGTCTTATTGGCGCATCTGCAGAAAGTTCTATTGAAGCCCCTTGCACAAAACACCCTGCTGCCATTATTACTTGGTCTTCATATCCAGGCATATCCCATGCTTCAGGTAAAACGTAACTATCTATAGGCGAATTTTTTTGAATTGATTGTATAAATGCAATCAATTCTTCTTTTGTGTTAAATTTTATTGCTCTTATAATATCCCCTGGTAAAACGTCAAGACTTGGAGAAGTTTCATAACCTAATTCGCTTAAAACTTTTCCAAACAGTAAAGAACCTTTTAATGCTTCTTTAACAACGTGAGGCGCCAAAAATAAGCCTTGATAAAAGTATTGATAGGTATTAGCATAAGAGCCAACCTCACCAGCAATAGATGGTGCAGTTAATCTAGCATTAACAAGGTCTAAATACTTTTTATCACCTATTACGTATCCACCGGTTGGCGCAATTCCACCACCGATATTTTTAATCATTGATCCGGCAATAACGTTTACACCAACTTCAATTGGTTCTTTTTTCTCAACAAATTCCCCATAACAATTATCAAGCATTATACAGCCATCAAAACCGATTTCACGCACAAAATTAACGATATCCTCAATTTCATTAATCGTAAATGCGTTTCGCCAATCATATCCTCTTGAACGTTGCAAATAAACCATTTTTGGCTTTTTTAGACTTAAATATTCTTTAATTGCAGTTTTATCTATATGATTATCTTTTAACGGTATAACGTCAAAAGAAATGCTAAAATCTTTGAGAGAACCGTTTCCCTCACCTCTAATAACGTCATTCAAGGTGTCATATGGCTCGCCAGTTATTGAAACAAACAAATCATTTGGCCTTAAAATTCCAAAAAGAGCTAAAGAAAGCGCGTGTGTACCAGAAACAATACTTGGTGAAACTATCGCCATTTCAGCTTTGAATACCTCAGCAAAAACAGCATTTAACGTATCACGGCCTTCATCGCCATATCCATAACCAGTTGTTTGAGTAAAATGTCTTAGTGCCAAACGATTGTTTTGAAAAGCATTTAAAACTTTTTCTTGATTATATAAAGAAATATCTTCTAGTAACTCAAAATTAGCTTGTAGCTCTTTTTCACACTTTTTAATTAAATTAAAGTCTATCATAAATTATCAATTATCTCCTTAGAAAGCATATCGTTTGGTTTTAGATAAACAAGATTATCTAGTCTTTTAAAAAACGTAATCTGACGTTTAGCATATCTTCAAGTATTTTGTTTTATTTTTTCAACCATTTCTTCAAAAGCAATACTCTTTTCTAAAAACTCAACAACTTCTTTATATCCTATACCTTGCATACTTTGAGCTGTTTTTAAAACGCCGTTATCCAAAAGAGTTTTAACTTCATTTAAAAGTCCATTTTCAATCATTATATCAACTCTTTTGTTGATTCTTTCGTATAAGATTTTTCTATCATAATCAATCATATACGCTTTGTAATTAAATCTAGGCGTTAAATCATCTACAATTTGCGACTTTTTTTGCCCACTACATTCATATATTTCAATTGCGCGTATTACCCTTTTTAAGTCGTTTGGATGAAGTTTTGACGCAGTATCAGGATCAACGTCTTTTAACACGTCAAAAACCTTATCAACGCCAAACTCTAAAGCCATTTTGTTATATTTCTCCCTAATTTCTTCATTTTTTGGGGAATTTCCATAACTTAAGCCAAAGAGCAACGAATTGATATAAAAACCCGTTCCACCAACAATTATAGGGATTTTTTTTGATTTTAATAAATCATTTATAACGATTAAACCCTGTTTTTCATAATCAGATACAGAGAATTCATCATTTGGAGAAACTATATCGATCATATGATGTTTAACAGCAGACAGTTCTTCAAAAGACGGTTTAGCAGTGCCGATATCAAGCCCTTTATAAATATTCATTGAATCAGCTGAAATAATTTCAGTATTAAGTTGTTTTGCGAGGTCGATAGCAAGGTTTGTTTTACCACTGCCAGTTGGACCACAAATAACAATTACATCCGTCATAAAATCCTCTTAAACCACTTATCAATTTCGTTTCTAGTAATTTTAACCACAACTGGTCTGCCATGAGGACATTTTAATCCCAAGTTTTCATTCAATTTTTGCGTTAAAACCTTGATTTCTTGTTCATTTAATGAATAACCTGCTTTTATAGCAGCACGACAAGCTTTTCTAGCAAAACTTTCCTTAACAGCCTCCGGAACATTATTTGTTTTTAAGCTTTCCATATCATTTAATACGTCGTCAAAAAAGGCTTGTACGTTTATATCACATAAAACAACCGGTAAAGAATAAACACTAAATTTACCATCGGAAATTTTTTCAATTCCGATACCAATTGCCTTAATGTCATCTATTTTTGAAAGCACAAACTCTTCTTCAATATGATTTACATCAATAACGTAAGGTAATAATAAATCTTGCGTAACTCCGTTTTCATTAAATAAATTTAATAATTCATCATAAATCATTCTTTCATGCGCTGCATGTTGGTCTGCAATATATACGTTTTCCCCAGATTCAAAAATTAAATAAGTATTCAACACTTGTCCAACGTATTTTAATTCTTCTTTAACCTCAAAAGTCTGAACAGTAACTTCTTGTTTCTTTTTTTCTAAACTTTTTAGATAAGCTTTGTTTTCAGCAAAAATATCTTCACTAAAATCTTCGCTCATCTTTTTTTCAATTTTATCAAAACCATTTTTTGCATTTTGATTCGTATGATCAGAAAAAGATAGTCCCTTAAGCGATGAATAATTGTTATTATGTCTAACATAAACACTTGATAAATCACTAGGTTTTAACTGATAATTTGACAAATTATTATTTTGATCGTTTTTAATAATTTCAAGGGCCTCGCTAGTTCCATCTAAAACCTTTGAACAAATGGAATATAAAGTACCGTATATAACCTGATTATTAGAAAACCTTACGTCAGTTTTATTAGGATGAACGTTCACGTCAACAATTTCAGTAGGAATAGTTAAATGTAAAACGTAAAAAGGATATTGCCTTTTCATCAAATAAGCAGAATAAGCATTCATAATGGCCGAAGAAATGGTAGTATTTTGAACGTATCTACCATTTATAAAAATTGATTGTCCATTTCTATTTGATTTAGTAAAATTATGTCTACTAATATAGCCTTTAACAGCAATTCCATTCTTTATAGTGTCGACAAAATAACAATTATCAATTATTTTTGCACCATAAACACATATAATAGCAGATTCTAGCCCATCTCCAAAAGTTTGATAAACAGTTTTATCGTTTACAACGTACTTAAAAGCAACGTTTGGATTTGACAAAATAAGCTTTAACATCATTTCAGACGTTTCTGTTTCTTCACTTTTTTCTGATTTTAAAAATCTTTCTCTTACAGGCGTATTAAAAAACAAATTATCAACAGTAATAATAGTACCTTCTTCAATCGGAGCAGGAGAAATTTCGCCGATAATTCCCCCGTCACAACTTATTTTTGCGCCGAAAGGCTGATCTTTTGGTTTTGAGATTATAGAAAGTTTACTAACAGCGCCAATACTAGCAAGTGCTTCCCCTCTAAAGCCCAAAGTTAAGATGCTATCTAAATCTTCAACCTTAGATATTTTACTGGTCGCATGTGGAAGAAGCGCTTTTCTTAAATCATCTTCATAAACACCAACGCCGTTATCTTCAACCGTAATATTCGTCTTTCCACCACCCAAAATGGAAACGTTAATAACGCTAGCCCCTGCGTCAATAGAGTTTTCAACTAACTCTTTAAGAACAGAACTAGGTCTTTCAACAACTTCCCCTGCAGCAATTCTATTATAAATTTTACTATCTAAAACGTTTATTTTTGTCATTAAATCTTATCCTTCAATTCAACTAAAATTTGAAACGCTTGAATTGGTGAAATAGCATTTAAATCAATTTTTTCAAGCATTTTTTCAACCTCGCTTTTTGTAGGTTCATTTGTTTCTTCATTTATAACATTGTTAATTCCCTTTGAGGTTTCAAGTTTCTTTAATATAGTTTTTGATTTTCTAGTAACTTCTTGAGGTATTCCGGCAAGTGACGCAACTTCAATACCAAAACTTCTACTTGCACCCCCTCTAACAATTTTCCTCATAAAAACAATGTCATTGCCAATTTCTTTAACTGTTACCTTATAATTTTTAACGTTAGGCTTTAACGTTTCTAGTTCAACAAGTTCATGATAATGTGTCGCAAATAGCGTTTTCGCCTTAATGTTGTCAACCAAAAACTCTAATACTGCCCAAGCAATACTAAGCCCGTCATAAGTACTAGTACCCCTACCAAGCTCATCAACTATTATTAAACTATTATTAGTTGCATTATTAATAATATTAGCCATTTCGCTCATTTCTACCATAAAAGTACTTTGATCTAATATAAGATTATCACTAGCGCCAATTCGTGTAAAAACTTTATCCACTATAGGAATTTGAGCTGATTTAGCAGGCACAAATGCCCCCATATGCGCCATAATTGTTATAAGGGCAACTTGCCTCATATAAGTGCTTTTACCAGCCATATTAGGCCCAGTAAGAACAATTGCAGTTGTATCATTATCAAAAACAGTATTGTTAGAAACAAACTTTTCTTTACACAACACTTCAACGATAGGATGTCTTCCATCAACAATATTGAAATCATTTTCAGAAGAAACAATTTTTGGTCTAACATAATTATTAGTTTTAGCAACAGTTGCCAAACCATTTAAAGCATCTAAAACACCAATTGCATCAGATGCCTTGATTAAAAGATCGATTTTTGAAAGAAGAAGTCCTTTTATTTTATTAAAAATATTTAATTCAAGCTTTATAGCTTTTTCAGTACTTGTAAGAATTTTTTCCTCTAATTCCTTAAGCTCTTCGGTAATATATCTTTCAGCATTTGCAAGCGTTTGCTTTCTAATATATTCATAAGGAACAGAGTTCTTAAAAGAATTTGTAACTTCAATATAGTAGCCAAAAACCCTATTATAATCAATTTTTAACGTCCTAATGCCAGTTTTAATTCTTTCATTTTCAGCTAAATCCTTAATCAAATCAACGCCATTTTTACTAATAGCTCTAAGCTCATCAAGTTGTTCATCAAAACCGTCGTTTATATATCCACCGTCTTTCATATTGGTTGGTAAGTTTTGATTAATAGCACTTCTTAAAAGTTCAGAAAGCTCAAAAAAATCCCCTAAATCTTCCCTTATTTTAGAAATAATAGGAACGTCAATTCCAGACAACTTAAACTTTATACTAGGCAAAATACTTAAAGACTCTCCAATTGCAAGAACGTCTCTAGGCATCAAATTACCATTAGAAATTTTACCAGTAAGACGTCCAAGATCCCTAACGTTATTAAGAAGTTCTGTTAAACTTTGTCTTAAAAGAACGTTTTCAAACAAAGTTTCAACGCCATCTAAACGATTATTTATTTTGTCAATATCTTTAAGTGGAGATAGAACCCAAGAATTAAGTGTTCTAGCCCCCATATTAGTACAGGTTTTATCAATTACCCATAAAAGAGAACCATATCTTTTACCATCTTTTTGGGTTTTAATAAGTTCAAGGTTTTTAATAGCGTTAATATCAAGTTTTAAAAACTCATCATTTTCTACAAATTGCAATTTAATAATATTTGAAAGCGCATGCTTTTGGGTTTCTTTTAAATAAGAAATTAAAGCGCCTGCGGCAGATATACCAACCTTATTTTCTTCTAAGTTAAAAGAAACCAAATTCAAAACGTTAAATTGTGTTTTTAACGTTTTTTCAGCCGAAGACAAAGAATAATTAGAATCAACGTATAAAGTAAACGCTGGTAAAACCTTATGTTTTACTAATGGAATGTCTTTAGATAATTCAAACAAGTGGCTGTTTGAAATAATTTCTACAGGAGAAACTCTAACGATTGCATCTAAAAAATCAGTATAGGCATTATCGCCAGAAAAAGTTTGAACGTAAAATTCCCCAGTAGTTATATCAACCCAAGAAAGAGCATACTCTTTGTTTATAAAACAAACAGATGCTATAAAATTGTTATTCTTTTCATCAATCAAGCTATCTTCAATAACCGTACCGGCAGTTACAATTCTAACAATATCTCTTTTAACAAGTTCTTTTCCATTTGGTTCAGAAAGTTGTTCACAAATTGCAACCCTTTTCCCTAAAGAAACTAGTTTTGAAATATATAAATCAGCAGCATGATGCGGAACGCCACACATAGGCGCCCTTTCAGAAAGCCCACAATCTCTACCAGTTAAAGTCAAATCTAATAACTTTGACGCCTCTTTTGCATCTTCAAAAAAGAGTTCATAAAAATCCCCTAATCTATAAAAAATCAAACAATCAGGGTGTTTTTCTTTTACCTCCATATAATGTTGCATCATTGGTGATAAAGCCATATTTTCCTCCTAAACAAGTTCGCCAACAAGCGAAATTCCTCCGGTTTTAGTAATTTTAACATTGACGAATTTACCAATCAAATTTTCATCACTACTAAAGTAGCACATTCTGTTAAATTCATCTCTACCTAAATACATTTCTTTTTTTGTATCAAAATCTTCGCATAAAACTTCAACAATTTTATCTTTATATTCTAAAGAAATTTCTTTTGCAATTTGGTTTTGAAGATCAATAAGTCTTTGAATTCTATCTTTCGAAACAGCCTCTTCAATTTGACCATCCATTTTTTCAGCAATAGTGCCCTTTCTTTTAGAATAAACGAATGTAAATGCGCCGTTAAAACGACAAGTTTTCACTAAATTTAAAGTATCTAAAAAATCTTCTTCCGTTTCAAAAGGAAAACCAACCATAATATCCGTAGTTATACTTATATTAGGAATTTTTTCTTTCAACTTCTTTATTTTTTCTAAATAATTTTCCCTTGTATATCTTCTGTTCATAAGTTCTAATATTTTTGTAGAACCAGACTGAACGGGAAGATGAATATATTTGCAAATTTTATCACTATAAAGCATCGCCTCAATAAGCTCATCTGATAAATCTTTAGGATGATTTGTCATAAATCTAAGCCTAAAATCCCCTTTAATATCAGCAATTTTCTTTAATAAAATAGGAAAAGTTATATTTTCATCATTAAAATCTAGGCCATAAGAGTTAACGTTTTGTCCAAGTAAGGTTATTTCTTTATATCCAAGCTCGACAATACGCCTACATTCCTCTAAAATATCATCCATTTTTCTACTACGTTCTCTACCCCTAACGTAAGGAACAATACAGTAAGTGCAAAAATTATTACAGCCATAAGTTATATTAACCCACGCATTAGGGTAGCTTGTTCTAAATTTTGGCGTATCTTCACAAATTTGTTTTTCATTCTCCAAAACTTCAACAACTCTTTTTTTAGAGGATATTTTTTTATCTAACATTTTACCAAAATCATCTAAATTATGAGTACCAAATATTATGTCAACAAATGGAAATTTCTTAGCTAAAATTTCAGCGACACCCGTTTGTTGCGTCATACAGCCACCAACTGCAATGATTAAATCTTTATTGTTCTTTTTTAATTTTTTCAAAGCACCTATATTGCCAAATGCATGATTTTCAGCATTTTCTCTTATAGCACAAGTATTAAAAAGAATGATGTCAGCTGTTTCAATATTTTCACTAGCAATATAACCTTTCTTAGATAAAATACCAGCCAACTTTTCCGATTCATGTACGTTCATTTGACAACCGTAAGTCGTTATGTAATAAGTCTTAACCATAAAAACACCTTAAAAAATTAAAAATTTTAATTATTATAACACAAGTTTTTAAAAAACTCAATGTTTCTTTAAATTTAAATTATATAAATATATAAATAAATAAAAGCAAAACAGCCTTATTTTTAGGAATATTCTTTTAAAATCTATAAATACTATTTTTATGAAAAAAAGAACCAAAATTTTTACCATTATATCAATCATAGTTTTAAGTATTTTCCTGCTTATTTTACTATTTTTTACAATTACAACAAGTGGTTATAAATTAGACGATAAAAAATTTGTAGACCCACAAAATTCAATTACTTACTATTCAAAAGATGGTGAAATTATAGACTCTCTTTCAAAAAATATAAGGGTTGAAAAAATAGAAAACATACCAAAAAACCTTCAAAACGCTTTTATCGCAATTGAAGATCAACGATTTTATTCGCATAACGGAATAGATTATAAAAGTCTTTTAAGAGCAACTGTGAATAATTTAAAAAGCTTGTCTTTTAAAGAAGGTGGTTCAACAATAACTCAACAATTAATAAAAAACACCCATCTAAGCAATGAAAAAACCTTTAAAAGAAAACTTATCGAAATGAAGTTAGCAAAAAAACTAGAAAAAAAATACACTAAAACAAAAATACTAGAAACCTATCTAAACACCATTTATTTTGGGGAAAATTCTTTTGGGATAGCAGAAGCCTCAAAAACATACTTTGCAAAAGAGCCTGAAAATTTAAGCTTAAAAGAAAGTGCCGTTTTAGCAGGGATAGTTAAAGCCCCTTCTTTTTACTCCCCATTTTCTAATTATAAAAAATCTATGGAAAGAGCAAACTTAGTGCTTGAAAAAATGTTTGAACAAAAACTAATTACAAAAAATGAATTGGATTTAGCTAAAAAGGAAGAAATAAGGTTAAATAATAAGAAAAATGAAAACTTAAATCCCTATATTCGTGCCTGTTCAAGTCTTGTAGATAGTTTAATTGATGAAAAAAAGATAAAAAATAAAAACATAAAAATATACACTAACTTTTCCCCAAAACATCAGCAATTGCTTGAAGAAAGTTTAAGTTTATATAATGGCGATTATAATAAATCTGGAATAATTTTAGATAATAACTCCAAAGTTTTAGCAATGGTTGGAAATTTAAATAAAAAACACCAACTAGGCTCTATAATAAAACCTTTACTGGTCTATGCCCCAGCTATCGAACTTAATATTATCAATGAAGCAACCCCAATATTAGATGAAAAAACTAATTTTAACGGATATTCTCCATCAAACTACAATAATAATTATCAAGGATATATATCAGCAAAAGAGGCTTTGGCAAAAAGTTCAAACGTTTGTGCCGTAAAAGTATTAAATTACGTTGGAATTGAAAAATCAATAGAATACGCAAAAAAATTTAATATGGAAATCGAAGATAAAAATAAAAACCTATCCCTTGCGCTTGGAACAACTTCTGGAAACGTTAGTTTTTTTGACACAGTTTCTTGTTATAACACTTTTGCAAACGACGGAAAGTACACAAAATACTCCCTTATTGAAAAAATAACCGACCAAAATGGGAAAACATTATTTAAAAACAGAGAAAAAAAGGAAAAAGTGTTTAGTGAAAGCACCTCTTTTATAATCAGTAACATGCTTAAAGAAACTGTTAATAATGGTACCGCTAAAAACATGCAAATAAAAAACTACCCTATATGCGCAAAAACAGGTACTGTTGGAGATAAAAAAGGTAATTTAGATGCCTATTCAATATCTTACACAAAAGATTATTGTATTGGCGTATGGCTAGAAAATGAAAATTATATGGAAAATAGCGTTACAGGTGGAACAATTCCTACAAAAATCAGCAAAAATATATGGCTCAATTTGTATAAAGGAAAAACACCAACCCCTTTTGAAATAGAT
>SVHJ01000027.1 GCA_015055835.1 Clostridiales bacterium
ATATTTCCACCTGAATAAATCCACTTTCTTGTTTGTTCCCTTTTTTCTATAGGTTGACTAAAGTCGGTTATATAAGATAGGTATGATAGGTAGTTTAAGCCCGTTTTACATTCTGCCCCTGCTCTATGAAAAATAGTGGCGTTACCAGTTGCGTCGATTACTACTTTTGCTTTATAAAACTCTTTGCCAGATACCGTTTCTACCTCAACGCCTTTAATTAAGTTACCTTCCATTACTGGATAGGTTGCCAAACTGTCGTATCGAACGAAAATGCCTTCATCAAAAAGTAGTTTGTTTAAATATACTGAGTATAAGGTTGGCGAAAAGTGTGTGGCGTATCTTTTATCTTCAATACTCACTTTTTCTTTATTTATCCACTTTTCATCCAGGTCGTTAAACCCGTCTTTTATGGCAAGTTTTAGTAGTTCTTCCGTTATGCCGTAAATTAGTTGTTCCCCCGTTCCATCACAAAGTGGTTCAAACCAGTTTACTAAACCTAAAGTTGCAAGCCCACCTAAAACTACCGATTTTTCTATTATACAAACGCTTTTATTTTCCCTTTTAGCAGAAAGGGCAGATGCTATGCCTGCTATTCCACCACCCACTACTAAAACGTCGTATTCCTTTTCTAAAACGTACATAATTTCACCTATTTCATAAAGTATATCACACCAAAACTTTTCTTGCAACAAATAAAAAAAGCGTTTGAAATTTTCAAACGCTTTTTATTTTACTGTTTAATTATTGAGCAGATGTTAGATTTGGGTTTGGAGTTGGGTCCTTTTCTAACGCTGCTTGCATCTTTTGTTTAGCAGTATTGATACATTCTTTAATCTTAGCGATTGCTATAGGATCAGAAGAAGGAATAACTCTGTTGTTATTCTTTTGCTTAACTTCTTTAGTTGCCTTTCTCATATCGTATGCTTCACTTGATAATTCAATTTGTGCAGCATCTAGATAGTGAGGAGCTGTATTTGAAGAGTCAGCAACTTCTTGAATTAGATGTCTATAATCAAATCTTGCATCGATATCTAAAGTGTCCATATATGCTCTTGTTGCCTTACTTGGAGACACTCTTGAGTATGCACAGATTTCAAAGAATTCTGCTTGTCTTTCAACAGATGCTTGAGTTCCGTCGTAAGTGAAGAATTCGATAACTTTTGCTGCTTTTTGAGCTGTTTCAGAATCTAATCTGTTGTTGATTACGTATGTCCAACCACCGTTTACAGCTGCGCCTTCTTCAGGAAGTCTTGCTTTTTCCCACATTGGCATTTTTGCAAATCCGATATCGTTGAACTTAGCAGAGTTACCATATTGGTGGTTAACTTCTGCCATACCTGCTGAATAACCGATTGTCATAGCAAATTGACCTTTGATTAGTCTTGATACGATATCGTCGTATTCAACTGTACTATCCATTGCTGATGGAGCGTAACCGTTCATATAAATATCCCAGAAGAAGCTTGACATTGCTCTCCAACCTTCGTCTTCTGCATCTAGGTTAATACCCATCCAAGTTTCGTCAAGTGCTTGTTCACCTACTGTTTGAAGTTCCATACCAGTTGTTGCCCAGAACAATGCTTGACCCCAAGGAACTGCGATTGGGAACTTTGTGCTCTTACCGTTGAAGCTTGTGTTTGCTTTAACTTTTGCACAAGCATCAAATAAATCGCCCCATTTCCAGTTGTCAACGTTAGTCGTATCAACACCAGCGTCTGCTAATACTGATTTACTATAGAAGAACATCATTGATGGTTCGAAGTAAAGTGGGTATGCGTACATCTTGTCACCGAACATAACTGCTTCTTTTGCTTCTGGAGTTAAGTCGTTAATAGTTTCTTCACTTAAAAGATTTAATAAGTTTGCTGCGTATCTTGGCTTAATGAAAGTACCATAGATGTTACCAGGTGAACACCAGTAAATTGCAGTTTGTTCTTTACCTTCAAGCGTTGTTGCTATTGATGATGATAAGTTACCCTTTGAGTCGTAAGTTATCTTTAATTGAATGCCATCATTCATGTTGCTGTTAAATGCTTTTTCTGTCTTTTTATACCATTCTTTTTGGTAGTCTGGACATTCAAGAGCAATCATTCTGATTAGCGTTGCGCCTTCTTCTACGTCACCCTTATCTGCACAACCAACGAAAGCTGCTAGACAAGTAACTGAAAGTGCTAATGCCATTAAAAAAGATAAAATCTTTTTCATATCCTTCCTCCTAAATTAAATATTATTATTATTTTAATCTTCACAATTATATTACATAATTTTTTGATTGTCAACTTTTCTAATCTTAAAATGTAAAAAAATAAACTTTTTTTGTGAATTTTATCCTTTATGCAAAAATTTTATCAAACTGTTCTTTTACTAACGCTATATCTTTTGCATTTTCTTCTTTGGTTTTTGATACGGTTAGATATATCTTTACTAGTGGTTCCGTTCCACTTGGTCTTATTACCACTTCCGTACCGTTATTAGCAACGAAAACTAGTACGTTTGACTTTGGAAGTCCGTTTACACCTTTTAGATAATCAATAGTTCCTACTACCTTTCCGTCCCCTAGATTTTTAATAGGTTTTTCCCTTAATTCGTCAAGTAAATTCTTTAATTTTTCTGCGCCACTTGCGCCTGCAAATTCGTAAGAAAACAACTTGTTCTCATAATAACCATATTCTTTATAAAGCTCTTCTATTACGTCAACCAAAGTTTTGCCTTGCTTTTTATAATAAGCGCACGTTTCAACAGCTAACATTGCTGCGACTACGCCGTCTTTATCACGAACGTAAGAACCTTTTAGATAACCATAACTTTCTTCAAAACCAAATAGATAATCATCATC
The DNA here is from genome assembly GCA_015055835.1 of Clostridiales bacterium. Classification (GTDB taxonomy): domain Bacteria; phylum Bacillota; class Clostridia; order Christensenellales; family Borkfalkiaceae; genus SIG381. Next base: position 2,837 of record SVHJ01000027.1, read on the forward strand.
TCTTTTATCGTCTTCTAACCCTTTAATTACGCTACCTATATACTTAAAACCAGTTAAAACGTTTATTACGTTTACGCCATATTTTTTAGCGATTGCCTCTATCATTTTGGTGGTAACTATAGTTTTAACTACTACTGGATTTTTTGGTAAATTTTTTAGTTCTTTTCTTACGTTTAATATGTAATTAAAGAAGATTACACCCATTTCATTACCAGTTAAAAGCACTACGTCGTCACCGTTTTTCACGGCTACGCCCATTCTGTCTGCGTCTGGGTCGGTTGCAACTAATATGTCGCCATTAGTTTCTTTAAGTAAATCAATACCTAGTTTTAATGCCTCTTTCTTTTCAGGGTTAGGATAAGAACAGGTTAAAAAGTTACCATCTGGATAGCCTTGTTCTTTAACAACGTTAAGGTCTTTTACGCCAAGTTCAGTTAAAAGTTTTGGAACTATTTTATGTCCTGCACCATTAAGTGGCGTATAACATACCTTTACGTCTTCTATTTTTGTTAAACTTTCCTTTTTTACCCTTTCAATATAAGAGGTTATAAGTTCTTCACTAACAAATTCTATTTTGCCTTCTTTTAAATAGTTTTCAAAACTATCCGTCTTTACTTCAAACGGATCAACTTCTTTTATGTATTCAAAAAGTTCTAACGCCCCTTTATCGGTAAACTGACAACCGTCGCTATTATATACTTTATAACCGTTATATTTTGACGGATTGTGGCTTGCCGTTACGTTTATACCGATATCAGTTTTTAAACTTCTTACAGCAAAAGATAAAAATGGCGTTGGTTGACATTCTTTTGTTACGTACGCTTTTATGCCTGCATCTGCAAAAACTTCTGCTGAAGTAAAAGAAAACTCTCTAGAAAAAAGTCTACTGTCATAAGTTATCACAACTGAGGTTTGTCCCTTTTTGTTCATTGCGTTTGCAATACCCTTAGTTATTCTTCTTATGGTGTAGTTGTTTAGACAGTTTGTACCTGCGCCAAGTATTCCACGAAGTCCACCCGTTCCAAATTCTAAGTCCTTAAAAAATGAGTTTTCAATTAACGTTTCATCATTTTCCATTTCTTTTAATTGGGTTTTTGTTGGCTCTTCCGTTACCTTTTCACACCATGTTTTGTATTTTACAAAAATATCTTCGGTCATAAAAGTTCTCCTTTTCTTTTTACAACTAAATTTTAACACAATTATATGATAATTGCAATAGTAAAAATTCTTATTATAAAACAAAAAAACGCCAGTATTTTGGCGTTTTTTATTATTTTTCTTTATAAAAAAGTTTACAGTGGCAAAGTCCTTCAAAATTAGGGTCGGCTATTTGTTCTCTAAACTCAGCGCACATACACTTGTATTCTGGCTTTTTACCTACTCTACAAGGACAATAGCCGTCTTTTGCTATCAATCCCTCTCTAATAATTTTTACTATTTCCTTATCTTCGTTTAGTCTTATTCTCATAACAACATACCATCCACTTTTTTATTATTATACCACTTCTTTATTAAATATTAAATATTTTTTTAAAAAAAATTAAAATTCCCTATTGACTTTTTGCTTTTTGCATTGTTATAATTAAAAAAAATTTATAAGGAAGGTGAATATATGAAAAAATTATCATTAGTTTTACTATCTTTGGCTTTAGCTGTTTGTTTCTTATTTGCCGGATGTAGTAAATACGGCTCTATTAAAAGAGCGTACGAAGATGCTGGTTGGACTGAAAACGCACAAGTTCAAAATTGGACAACTCAAATTAATACTTATTTAGCAGAAGAAAATAGAGAAGATATTACTGACACTCACGTTTTTGAAAAGGCTGGTTTAATACTACCTGAATATGCTATTATAGTTGAATTTAAGTCAACGGAAAGTTTAGTTCAAGCAATTGAAGATAGTGCAACGCTACAAGGTATTATTGAAGACGCGCAAAACTCTGATTACGTTAGTGGAAATTGCTTGTTAATTCCTATTATCTCTTCAAATAATGCGTTAGAAGTATTTAAGACAACAAAATAATTGAAAATTAAAATTAAAAGGGCAAGTTAAAAAACTTGCTCTTTTTTTTGCCTTTTACCTTTAATTTAAAAATAAAAAAGGGCTTTTATGCCCCCAACACAAACATTATCTCATATTTTTATAAAAAAAACAAGGGGGTTTTTAAAAATAAAGTTTGCAAAATTTTTTAAAAGTATATTGACGGGTGTTAGCCTTTATTATAAAATATAGGTGAACAAAGGAAGTCCTTTAAGGAGGTACAACCAATGTGTATAGTTCTTCACAATAAATAGATTTTAGGAGGACGGTCCAATGTACTATTTAGATTTTTTTCGGAAGATAAAGGAGGTATAGACCAATCGTTAATTTAAACGCTTGCTCTAAATAATCCGATGGCTTAAAAATAGTTCCCAAAGTGGAAAATAGTTGTAGTAAGTAGAAAGCCACAATCGGTAGCGACAGCAAGCTTACAACTTAATAGTAGATAAAATAAAAGGTCGAAGATGTTCGACCTTTTTTTGATGCTTTTTTATTTTTGGTAAATTTCTTTTATCTTTTCGGCTACTTTTATGCCGTCCATCGCTGATGAAGTTATGCCACCTGCATACCCTACTTCCCCTACTGGATATAGGTTTGATAGGCTTACTGAAGATAAATTTTCATTTCTAACAATTCTAACTGGGGAAGAAGTTCTTGTTTCTACCCCCGTTAATATGCCCGTTTTACTAAAACAGTTTATTTTTTTACCCATTTCTACTAAACCACTTCTTATAGAATTTGTAACGATATCAGGAAGAAGTCCGTTTAAAGAAGTTGGTTTTACCCCTAATGCGTAGGTTGGCTTAACTGAGTAAATACTAGTACTTTTCTTATCATTTATAAAATCTTCAACGTTTTGTACTGGGGCAGAATAGTCGCCACCACCAAAACAAAAGGCTTTTTGTTCTAAACTACTAAAATAGTCTAAACTCTCTAAAATGCCGTTATAAAATTCGCCCTTTCTTATTTGGCAAATTATTGCACTGTTTGCGTTTATTTTATCACGGGCAAACTCACTCATACCGTTTGTTACTACCGTGTTTTCTTCACTCATTGCAGGGACAACTACGCCACCTGGACACATACAAAATGAAAAAACACCCCTGCCGTTAACGTTTGTTACCGTTTTGTAGTCTGCCGTTATGCCAATTTCTTTACCAAACTGGCTTTTGTTTATATCCGTTTGTAAATGTTCTACTCTAAAACCTATTGAAGTTTCCTTTTCTTCCATAAAAACGCCTTTATTATAAAGCATTTTGTAGGTATCACGGCTTGAGTGTCCTATTGCTAAAATAACCTTTTCGCAGTCAATTACCCTTTCTTTACCGTTGTTTTTGACCGTTATACTTTCTATTTTGCCATTTTTTACGGTAAAATCGGTAAACAAGGTGTCAAATAACACTTCTCCACCAAGCGATATAATTTCTTCACGCATGGATTTTACTACTTTAGGGAGTACGTCGCTACCGATATGTGGTTTTGATAGATATTTTATCTCTAAAGGTGCGCCGTGTTTAACAAATTCGTTTAAGATATAGTCTTTGTATATTCCCTTTACGCCCGTGTTTAACTTGCCGTCAGAAAAAGTTCCTGCACCACCTTCGCCAAACTGAATATTGCACTCTGTATCTAGTGCTTTGGTGTTAAAAAATAGGTCGGTTTTTAACTTTCTTCTATCAACGTCACTTCCACGCTCTACTACTATTACCTTAAACCCTGCACGGCTTAAGCGAAGGGCTGAAAATATGCCACTTGGCCCAAAGCCTACTATTACGATAGGTTTTGTTGGATAAGAATATTCTTTAATTTCTTCTTGTTCTTCTATAAAAGGTTCGTTTGAAAGTTCTAAATTGTATAGGAAAAATACGTCCCCTTTGTTTCTTGCATCAAGGGACTTTTTTACTATTCTTAAATACTTAAAGTCTTGTTTTAATTCTTTTTTTGCCTTTTCTTTTAGTAGAGTTTCACTTTCCCCTACTCTTAACTTTACCGATACTTTCATAAAAAAGAAACCTGAAAGATTATTCAGGTTTTATTATTTTAAAATTATTTTCCGTGTCAAATAAGTTCCAAGGCGCAACGTCTTTTGGTGGTTGTACCTTAAATACCATTCTTTCTTTGGTTACTGGGTGCGTAAATGAAAGTGAGTATGCCCAAAGTGCAAGGTGTCCTTTTTTAGCCTTGTCCGGTGCATAACGCATATCGCCGTAAACTGGTGTGTTTATTGCGTTCATTTGTACCCTTATTTGATGACTTCTGCCTGTGTGAAGTCTTACTTCCGTTAATGAAAGTCCGTCAACCGTTTGTAAAATTTCATAGTCAAGCCTTGCTAGTCTTGCGCCGTCAGTTAACGCAGTACATACGTAAACCATATTGTTTATAGGGTTTTTCTTTACGTAGTTGGTTAAAACTGCCTTCTTTTCTTTTGGTTCGCCCATTAATACGGTTAAATACTTCTTTTCAAAGTCGCCGTTCTTCATACCTTCTGATAGTCTTGATGCGGCTTTAGAAGATTTTGCAAATACCATTACGCCACCAGTTGGTCTATCTAATCTGTGAACAAGACCTACGTAAACGTTGCCTGGTTTGTTGTAAGTTTCCTTTATGTATTCCTTGATTATAGTAAGCATATCTTTATCCTTACTTGCATCTTCTTGTGAAGGAATATTTTGTGGTTTTAACACAACTATAATATGGTTGTCTTCATATAAAATTACTAAATCTTCCATAATCTACCTCGTCCAAAAGCCACTGCAACCACAAGGGAGTACTATTCCCTCGTCCGTTTCAACGCCTATTTCATCTGCATCTATTTTACCTTCTGGTAAAATTAGTTTTAATATGTTCGCTATTACTTGTGGTTGTAAACCAGTCGTATAACTGTTAATTAAAAAGAATAACGGATTGTCACTTAAAACTTCCTTACAAAGTTCTACTAGAGAGTAAAGTTCGTTCTCTAACTTCCACATTTCTCCGTTTGGCCCTCTACCATAACTTGGTGGGTCCATTATAATTGCGTCGTACTTTTTGCCACGGCGAATTTCACGCTGAACGAACTTTTTGCAGTCGTCAACTATGTATCTAACAGGCTTATTTTCAAGCCCTGATAAACGCATATTTTCTTTTGCCCTTTCTACCATATTTTTTGCGGCGTCTACGTGGCAAACGGTTGCTCCTGCATAGGTACAAGCCACCGTTGCACCACCTGTGTAGGCAAATAGGTTAAGTACGTTTATTTCACGCTTTTCTTTTTTTATTAAGTCTATCATTCTGTCCCAGTTGACTGCTTGTTCAGGGAAAAGGCCCGTGTGCTTAAAGCCCATTGGTTTAATTAAGAACTTTAAGTCATTATAACTAACAGTCCACTCTGCTGGAAATTTTTTTAGTATATTCCACATACCACCACCCGTTTCACTACGGATATATTCGGCGTTAAGTAGTGGGAATTTTGCCATATTTTCACTACTTTTCCAAATAACTTGTGGGTCTGGGCGAAGAAGATAAACGTCTTTCCACCTTTCAAGTTTTAAGCCGTCGCCGGTTTTTAAAACTTGATAGTCTTTCCATTTTGCTACTTTCATTTTATACCTTATTGATAATGATTACGCACTTTTCGCCGTTAACGTCAAGTTCCTTTTCAAAACCAGTAGTCTTGCCTTCTACTATGCTATCTGCAAGTACTACTGAAGAAATTTCTTCCTTACCTTCGGTTAATGCTTTTAATGCGTTGCCGTTTGCAATAAAGTTAACGGTAATTCTATCAGTTACTTCAAAACCTGCATCCTTTCTCATTGTTTGGATTTTTGAAATAATTTCTCTCTTAACACCTTCTAACTTTAATTCTTCAGTAATGTTGGTGTCAAGAACAACCGTTATACCGTTGTTGCTTTCGGCTACATAGCCTTCCTTACTTCTACTTGAGATTAAAAGGTCGGTTTCACTAAATTCAAATTCAGCACCGTCAAAGGTCGTTTTGTAAACTTCACCTTTCTTTACGGTTGCTACTACTTCGTTAGCATCACATACGCTAAAGAATTGTCTAATTTTACCAAGTAATGCGCCGTATTTTGGACCTAAAGTCTTTAATTGTGGCTTAATTTCATAAGTGATAAAGTCAGTTGCACTCTTTAAGTATTCAACTTCTTTTACGTTAAGTTCATCTTTTGCAATTTCAAGTAAACCTTCAGTTAAGTCAACCTTGTTTTCAGATTGAACGAAGATTTTTGAAAGTGGTTGTCTATTTTTAATGTTGCTTGCGTTTCTACAAGCACGGCCAAGTGATGCAATTTCAAGTACGTTTGTCATACCTTCTTCTAACTTTTCATCAATTCTTTCTTCTTCAAAGGCTGGGAAAGAAGTTAAGTGAACTGAAATTGGTGCGTCTTTATAGAAGTTTGGTACTAAGTTTTGGTAGATTGATTCTGCCATAAACGGTGTGAAAGGCGCTGTTAACTTTGATAAAGTTACAAGTACCGTGTAAAGGGTTGTGTATGCGGCGATTTTGTCTTCACTCATATCTTTACCCCAGTATCTTTCACGACATCTTCTTACGTACCAGTTAGAAAGTTCATCAGTAAAGTCGTTTAGACTTCTTGCGCTGTTGAAAATATCGTATTCAGCAAGTCCCTTATCTATCTTTTTAACTAAAGTGTTTAGTTTAGATAAAATCCATTTGTCCATTAAGGTTAACTTGCAGTCTTTTAAGTCGTACTTGCTTGGGTCGTACTTGTCAATGTTTGCGTATAGTACGAAGAAAGCGTAGGTGTTCCATAAAGTTCCCATATACTTTCTTTGTGCTTCTGATACGGCTTCTTCATAGAATCTTGATGGTAACCAAGGTGATGAACCTGTGTAGAAATACCATCTAACGGCGTCTGCACCTTGCTTGTCTAATACAGACCAAGGGTCAACTACGTTACCTTTATGCTTACTCATTTTAATACCGTTTTTGTCGTTTACGTGACCTAAAACTATACAGTTTTTGAACGGTGCTTTTTCAAATAATAAGGTTGAAATTGCTATTAAAGTGTAGAACCAACCACGTGTTTGGTCAATTGCTTCACTAATAAAGTCTGCTGGGAAGTGGCTTTCAAAAAGTTCTTTGTTTTCAAACGGATAGTGATATTGTGCAAATGGCATTGAACCAGAGTCAAACCAACAGTCAATAACTTCCTTTTCTCTAACGAAAGTACCACCACAGTCACAGTCAAACGTGCAGTCGTCAATGTATGGACGGTGAAGTTCAATATCACCTTCAATTTTGCATAAGTCTTTTAGTTCTTGTTTACTACCGATTACGTGGATTTTGCCACATTTATTACATACCCAAACTGGTAGTGGTGTACCCCAGTAACGTTCTCTACTGATACCCCAGTCAATAACGTTTTCAAGGAAGTTTCCCATTCTGCCGTGTTTGATTGTGTCAGGCATCCAGTTGATTGAGTTGTTTACTTCTAAGAGTTTATCTTTTACTGCAGTCATTTTGATAAACCAAGAACTTCTTGCGTAGTAAATTAGTGGCGTATCACATCTCCAGCAGAAAGGATAACTGTGTTCAAAAGGAAGTGCGGCAAATAATAAGCCCCTTTCCTTTAAGTCGTTTAAAATTTCTTTATCGGCATCTTTAACGAATAAACCGGCAAATGGACCTGCTTCTTCAGTCATTTTACCACGAGTGTCAACTAGGTTGATAAACGCAATATCCCATTTTTGACATACTCTTGCGTCGTCTTCACCAAAGGCTGGTGCGTTGTGAACGATACCAGTACCGTCTTCCATTGTTACATAGTCGTCAGTTACTACTACGTACGCCTTTTTGTTCTTTTCAAGTGCTTGAACTGCAAAGTCAAATAATGGTTCGTATTCAACAAGTTCGTATTCGCTACCCTTTTTAACGGTTAAAGTTTCATAACTTCCTTCTTCAAAATATCTTTCAAGAAGTGCTTTTGCTAAAACGTAAATTGTGCCGTCAGAAAGCTTGATTTCTGCATAATCTTCATTGCCGTTCATACAAAGGGCTACGTTAGATGGTAACGTCCAAGGAGTTGTCGTCCACGCTAAGAAATATGCGTTTTCTTGTCCTTTAATTTTGAAACGAGCAATTGCTGAAGTTTCTTTTACGTCTTTATAGCCTTGCGCTACTTCGTGGCTTGAAAGTGCCGTTCCACATCTTGGGCAGTATGGTACGATTTTATAACCTTTGTATAATAAGCCTTTTTCTGCAATAGTTTTAATTGCCCACCAAACTGATTCAATGTAGTTATCTTCATAAGTAACGTATGGGTTTTCCATATCAGCCCAGTAACCTACACGGTCACTCATCTTTTCCCATTCGCCTTGATATTTCCAAACGCTTTCCTTACACTTCTTGATGAAAGGTTCAATACCGTATTTTTCAATTTCTTGCTTTCCGTCGATACCTAAAATCTTTTCAACTTCAAGTTCAACTGGTAGGCCGTGTGTATCCCAACCTGCCTTTCTTAAACAGTTTTCACCTTTCATTACGTGATAACGTGGAATTATATCTTTAATAACACGGGTTAAAATATGCCCGATGTGTGGTTTGCCGTTTGCAGTTGGAGGTCCGTCGTAGAAAGTGAAAGACTTTTCCCCTTTGTTAAGTTCTACGTTTTGTTCAAAAATTTTATTTTCCTTCCAAAACTTTAAAACTTCTTTTTCGTTTTCAAGAAAGTTTAACGTTGTGTCAACCTTTTTATACATAATTTTCTCCTTAAAAATCTTTTTCAAAATAAAAAACGCCTCTTAAAATTAAGAGACGATATAAACCGTGGTACCACTCAAATTCGTAAATACTTACGCACTTTTATCTGTTAACGGAGATTGCCCGTGATTAGCTACTAATTTCACCATCAAGCTATAAGGTGATACCTTTTTTACCATCTTTATCGGCTTTGCACCTACCCCGACTCGCTTAAAAAAGATTAAAGTAAAAAGACTTGTCCTTAATTTTTGCCTTTATTTATTTTTTATTATTATAACTAATTACTTATAAAATGTAAAGTCAATTTTGCCTTTTTATAAATTTTTACCAAATTTTGTTGCAAATTTACTATTTTTAGGGTAGAATTATAAAGCCGTGCTAAATGGGGAGTTAGCGGTGCCCTGCACCCACAATCCGCTATAGTGGGGTTGAATGCCTTTTTGAGGCAGTTTTGTGGAAGGCTGCGTTTTTTAAGGAACGTTGATAACAAGGTCTTATGCAACAAACTGCTGTGAACCGTGTCAGGACGGGGACGTAGCAGCACTAAGCAGTGAGGTTTGTGTGCCATAAGGAAGCTTTGTAGTAGTCACCTGGAATTTTTACGCTTCGGCAAAATTTGTCGACTTTAGGTTGCACGGCTTTTTGAAAATTAAAGGCGTTTTTTAAACGCCTTTTTTTAATAAATTTCACTATTGACTTTTACTACTTTTTTTTGTATAATTTTAGTGTAGTTTTTATTATAAGGGATATTTTATGAAAAACAAAAAAATTTTAGCATTGTTTTTAATATTCGCCGTCACGCTTTCACTTTTTAGTGGATGTTCTTTGATTAAAAATAAACATACTGTAACTTTTAATGAAAGTAACGGTAATTCTTCTTATACGGTAACCGTTGATAGTCTTAATAAACTAACTAAGCCTGCTGACCCCGTTAGATACGGCTACGTTTTTGACGGTTGGTTTTTAGGTTCTCTTCCTTTCGACTTTGACACGCCTATTACTGAAGATATTACTTTAACGGCTAAATGGTCAGGCATTACCTCTACCCTAGTTTTCGACGCTATGGGTGGCGAACTTGACCTAACTAGCGTAACCGTTACTTATGGTGGAAGTTTAGTTAAGCCTGTCCCTACAAAAGAAAATTACGTTTTTTTAGGCTGGTTTATTGACGATTCTACTCCGTTTAATTTTAATAACATAAAAATAGTTACGGACACTATTATTTATGCAAAATGGGAGCCAGAAGCGCCTAGCAATACCTACACCGTTATATTTAATAAAAATAATGGCGAAGATATTATTTCGCTTACTCTAAATAAAGGTGATTTAATCCCTAAACCTATAGATCCTATTAGAACTGGTTACGACTTTGATGGTTGGTTTGTTGACGGAAATATCCTTTTTGATTTTGAAACTAGTAAGATAAATCAAAACACTATTACTTTAATGGCTAAATGGTCTCCTAAACAATTTACCGTTACATTTGACGTTAACGGTGGAACTATTGACAATCCTACTATGATGGTTGAATATGGCAACAGTTATAATATTCCAACACCTACTAAAGTCGGTTATGATTTTGACGGCTGGTTTAATGGAAATGAATTATTTAACTTTAAAAACATTCAAATTTTAGAAGATATTACTTTGGTTGCAAAATGGAAAGCTAAAGAGTTTACAATAACTTTTGATGCTAAAGACGGTTTAACCCCTCAAACAATGGTTGTTAAGTATGGCGAAACTATTACTGCACCTATCCCTACAAATGATGGTTATGATTTTGGTGGATGGTTTATGGGAAATGAAAAGTTTTCTTTTGAAAATATTCAAATTTTAGAAGATATTACTTTGGTTGCTAAGTGGGGATTTTCTATAACCTACGTTCTAAACGGTGGTACGAATATTCCTAAAAATCCTGAGTTTTTTGTAACTACTGATAAAACTTTTTACATTTACGCCCCAACAAGAGATGGTTACGATTTTGAAGGTTGGTATCTAAATAGCGACTTTACTGGTGACGTTGTAATGTATATAAACCCAAAAAATGAAACGGGTTCAATAACCCTTTATGCTAAATGGAAAAAATCTAGTGGAACAATTTCTCCTCCATATTAAAATAAATACAAATTAAAAAAGACTAGCGAAAATTTTCGTTAGTCTTTTTAATTTTAAATAAAACGCATATAAAAAATATTTTTGCAAAAAATAAAAAATATTAAAAAAAGTACTTGACAACCATCTTTTTTTATGTTATATTTTTAGCAGTCGAAGAGTTAGAGTGCTAACAGTCAAAGCACGCTAGTGCTAAATTATTTATAGGAGATTAAAAAAATGAAAAATTATTTACAAAAAAACAATTCTTTTACCTTTAACGACATTTTTGACGACTTTTTTAAGCCAACTTTTTTCGATTCTAGTTTTAAAACTATGCGTACCGATATAAAAAATACCGACACTGGCTACGAACTTGAAATCGAAATGCCTGGCGTTGATAAAAAAGAAGTTAATCTTTCACTTGAAAACGGATATTTAACCGTTTCTTATGAAAAGGAAGTAAAAAGTGATGAAAACTACGTTAAAAGAGAAAGATATGCTAGCTTTAAGAGAAGTTATTACGTTGGCGACGTTGATAAATCTTTAATTAAGGCTAATTTACAAAACGGGGTGCTTAACGTAAGTATTCCTAATGCTAGAAAAGAAAATTTTAATATAGAGATAGATTAATTTTTTCACTTCCTCCTTTTTTAAGGTCCGACATTTTCGGACCTTTTTTTATTGCTTTTTCTAAAATACGACCCATTTTTTATGGTAAAAATTATTAAAAGAGGTATAAAAAATGAGTTTTAAAAAAAGTTTTGATTACTTGAACGTTTTTAAGTATCTTTGTTTATTTGTTTTATTTATATTGTTTAACGGACTAACTAAAATGGCTGAGCCTTTTTCTTTGGCTTTGTTATTCACCTCTTTATCTTTAGGTTTTTCACTTATATCTACCCCTATTTTATTTTTACTATCCTTTCTCCCCCTTGCTGAATTTGAACTTATACCTTTAATGGCAATTTAGATCG
>SVHJ01000028.1 GCA_015055835.1 Clostridiales bacterium
CGAATCATTTAAAGTGTTAGTGAAGAACTAGCAAAGGTAAGCCAAACGATAGGTGAAATGCAAAAAATTTCTTCTGACGTTGGTAACCTTTCTAAAATGTTATCTAACGTAAAGACTACTGGTATACTTGGGGAAATTCAACTTGGCGCAATTATAGATGAAATATTGTCGCCAGAACAATATCTAAAGAACGTCGTTACAAATAAAGCAGGTAGAGAGCCTGTTGAATTTGCTGTAAAACTACCAGGTGGCGACGAGGGAGAGGTTTTACTACCTATAGACTCAAAGTTCCCATACACCATTTATACGGATATGCAAACCTCTTATGAAACTAACGATTTTGATGGATATGAAATAAAGAAAAAGCAACTTATTAGCACCATAAAATCTATGGCAAAAGATATAAAAGATAAGTATATCAATCCACCAACGACTACAAATTTTGCCGTTATGTTTTTACCGGTCGAAGGGCTTTATGCTGAAGTAGTAAAGATGGGTTTAGTAGAAGAATTAAGAAATAAATACAGCATAACCGTTGCAGGACCTACTACGATGGCTGCCCTACTTAACAGTTTACAAATGGGTTTCCAAACTTTAGCAATTCAAAAGAAATCTAACGAAGTTTGGTCTATTCTTGGCGCAGTTAAAACGGAATTTTCTAAATTTGGTGGCATTATTGAAAACATTCAAAAGAAGTTAAACGGCGCAAGTAATGACTTAGACCAGTTAATTGGCGTAAGAACGCGTGCTATTGATAGAAGTTTACGTAGCGTAACTATAACGGGCGACACAAGCAAATTATTAGACACGGACGAAGAATAATTTTACAAACTAAAAAGGTAATAATCAAAAAAAATTAAAGCATACTATTTTTCAAAAAGCGAAACTTAGTGTGCTTTTTTTATTTACACAAAATAATTTAAAAAGTTCAGTAACAAAATTTATTAAATTTTTCTAGCAGAAATTTGTAAAAAAGGCATATACCCCCCTATTGACAACATACCCTATAGGGGTATATTATGTGGGTGGAGGTAGGATATGGAAAAAACTTGCTGTAATAAAACAACAAAAAGAAGTGTTAACGAGAAAAAATTGATAACAAATAGGCTAAATAGAATAGCTGGGCAAATAGATGGAATTAAAAAGATGGTAGAAAATGACGCTTATTGTAACGATTTATTAATACAACTATCTGCTGTTGAAAATTCTATAAAAAGCTTGTCAACTCACGTTTTAGAAAGCCATTTATATAACTGTGTGCCGAAAGATTTAGAAAACGGCGACTATGAAACTATTGACGAACTGATCAGTTTATTTAAAAGATTTAATAAGTAAAGGAGGTGAAAATATGGAAAAATTCGTAGTTTGTGAAAAATGTGGCGCAATGGTAAAAGTATTAATTGAATGTACTTGTGAAAATTGCGGGATTCAATGTTGTGGTAAACCTATGAAAGAAATTCCAGCAGAAGAAGCAAATAAACGTTTAGAAAATAAATAACAATAGTTAATTCAAAACGTATTAAAAATGCTTTATAGAACAAAAAAATCACTAGTAAATTACTAGTGATTTTTTGTTGAAAAAAACAAAAAAAGTGGTATAATATAAAAAATAGTAATTGTAAAAACTTAACTCAACCAACGGTTTGTTGATTTCTGCCTAAAAGTTGACTATAATAACAGTGAAAGGAGGCGTTATATGGATCTAATTAAAATTGGTATGTTTATTGCTAATCGTAGAAAGATGAAAAACTTAACGCAATTTGAACTTGCAGAAAAGTTAAACGTTACCGACCGTGCTGTATCAAAATGGGAAAGGGGTAAATCGCTACCCGATTCTTCTATTATGCTTTTTCTTTGCAAGGTGCTTGAAATTAGTGTTAACGACTTACTTTCAGGGGAGGTTGTTTCAATGAATAATGAGGAATTAGAAAAAAAGTTAGTAGAAGTTGTAAAGGCAAAAGAAGACGCAGACAGAAGACTTTTAGCGCTTGAGTGCATAGTTATAACCCTTTCAATAATTATTTTACTTATATCTGCGTTAATAAGTTCGTATATACCTATGGCAGACTGGAAAAGAATAGTTATTATAATAGCAGGTTTAATTGTTTGCGTAGTTGGTTTAGTTTTTTGTATAAAAATTGAACAGGTTGCAGGGTATTATGAGTGCAAAAAATGTGGACATAGATATATTCCAACCTTAAAAAGCATGTGGGCATCAATGCATATGGGTAGAACAAGGTATTTAAAATGCCCAAACTGTGGCAAAAAATCTTGGCAAAAAAAGGTAATAAGTAAAGAATAAAAATTTTTAATTATTAAAAAATTAAAGAAAAAGCATTTTTTGAGAAAATAAAAAATAATGATATTCTAAAAGAACTTAAAAGATTTTTAAGTTCTTTTTTTGTGTTGAAAAAGTTTAAGATATGTGTTATACTATGTAAGGTTTAAAAAGGAAATATTATGTATTATAGGCACGATTTAGATATTAAATATCCTGAAAAAAGCGACGAGCATATGATTTGCGTAAAAAGGAAACGAACTGTGGTTTTAGATGAAAATTATCCTTACGTTCCTAAAAGTGCTTGGTTCAAGTTTAAAAGAGTGATTTACTGGCTTTTGTTAAATTTAATAGTATTCCCACTTATGCTTGTAACGCACGGGCTTAAAATTTATGGCAAGGAAAATCTAAAAAAACATAAAAAAGAATTAAAAAACGGTGCAATAACTATTTCAAATCACGTTTTTATGTGGGATTATCTTTGTGTGTTAAAAGCAATTCGCCCAAGACTTGCCTTTTTTCCAGCGTGGAAAGATAATTTAGAAGGTGGTTTTGGTGGTGCGATAAGGTTATCGGGTGGCGTACCTATTCCAACTGAAAGTCATAGGGCAATGATAGAATTTAAAAAGGCGATGGACGGGCTTTTTAAACAAAAGAAATGGGTGCATTTCTTTCCAGAAGGTTCACTTTGGTTTTTTTATCCAGATATTCGTCCATTTAAAAAAGCAGTTTTTAAGTACGCAGTCAAATACGATAAACCGATAATACCAATTTCAATGTCATTTAGAAAAAGAAAGGGGTTACTTAAACTTTTTGGTAAAACACCTATGATAGATATGCATATAGGTGAACCAATTTTTGCGAACAAAGAACTTTCTATAAAAGAAAAGGAAGAAGATTTGCACAAAAGAGCATATCATTTAATGCAAGTACAAAATGGAATAAATAAAGGGGATAAAACTTATAACGATAACCCGTTTATTTCTCAAGATGAATACAAAAAAACAATGTAAAGGAAAAAGTTATGGGAGCAATAATAGGACATATCAGCAACTATTTATATACTTACGTGTTAGCATCTTTGCTAATTTTAATAGGCGCAGGGCTAAATACTCCTGTTTTATGGGACGTTGCCGATATTTTTATGGGGCTAATGGCGCTAATTAACGTACCAGTTATCATTTATCTAAGTCGTTATGCTTTTAGAGCATTAAAGGATTATATAAAACAAAAGAAAGAGGGTAAAGAACCTGTCTTTAAAGTAAAAGACATAAATCTTCCTGACAAAGTAGATTACTGGCAAGAGTAAAAAACAAAATCACACCAAGTTAGGTGTGATTTTTTATTTTAAATTATTTCTTTTCAAGTTCAACTTCAAATATTAGTGAGTTGTAAACGTCCCAACGCGAACAGATAAGCATTATTTTTTTGCCACCGCCTAAAGAGTACCTTTGACAAATACGTGGTTCGTAAACGTTGCCGTAAGTTTTTTGCGACATAATAACGACAGGGTCGGACCATACGCCGTCAAGCGTTTTTGCTACACGCATAACGATAGATGCGTTTTTAATATCACCAGCGTTACTGGTTGCGTAAGTCATAATCCACTCGCCTAAATATTCATTGTAAATAACGCCAACGCCACCAACTGCTTTGTCAACACAAGCATAGTCGCTCATCATAGCGCTATAACCCTTTTCAAAAATAGCATTTCCGTTACTATCACGGCCAACCAAGTATTCGTAAGCAGACATATTTTCAATATCGTCTTTATGAACACGCATAAGTTTACAAGCGCCGTTTCTACCACCGGGAACACCAAAGATATAAACCATATCTCCACTGGCTACAGGGTAAAGTTGCGCAAAATTAGATTCTTCCGGCCAACGAAGGTCGTTTGAAGTTTCCCAAGTTCTGCCCATATCGGTAGATTTTGCAAGACCACCGTAATTGCATTGCCACTTTGCGCCCGTGCCTTCTTGCTCATCATCAGACCAAGTACGAACGGACATAAAACCAAAGTATAAGGTGTTTCCAATCTTAATACCACCCGTTGGAATTTTAGATTTTTCTACCCCTTCTTTATGAGCAGAATTTAAAAATTCGGTTGCAATACCGTCGTATTTACCAGTATCGTTTTCATAAAAACCGTCAAAGGTAATTCCGTCGGTATAATCAAAATCGGTGGTAAAACCTAAAGTGTTTGAACGCCAAGGGCCACCAAGCCCACCTTCTTCTTCATTATCGCCAAAAGCAATCAAAGTAAAGTCGCCACAGTCAATCATATATCCACCACCAGCGCCACCTATACCAAAGTTTGTAAGCGTTTTATTTATAGAATATTCGCCGGTAAGTAGGGTAACAAGTCTTGAAGAAACAACCCTATTTAAGTTGTAGTTGCTCTTCGTATCTTTAAGCGTTCTAAAATCGTTTAAGTAATCGGTTTTTCCGTCAAACTGTGCAAGTGTTTGCACTTTAGCAAGTTTTTCTTTTGCTTCATCTGTTAAACCGTTCTTTTCTTCTTCAGTTATATCAAAAATATCATTTCCTTGAACAGGTTTTTTTGACGGAGTAGGTGGAGCGCTAAAAGTTGTTTTTACATAGTTAAGGGTAGGGGCAGTTAAAACTTCGTTAGTTCTTAAGGCTAAACTAAATAAAGTAGCGTCAACCGTAAGGTCTTCACTAACCATAAGTGTAGCGCCACTATTAACGCCAGTCGCCACTATTTTATTTATAAAAGTACCACCTTGTAAACAAATGGTTAAATCATCTGTGTTTATGGTAGGGGCTTGTTTAGATTGATTAACTAAAAATTTACAATCTTTAAAAGTTCCACCCTTTATATTAAGGGTAACCTTTCCGTTAATATTTGCAGGGTAGTTATTTGTGTTAGAGCCAGTCCTTGATAAAAGGTAAACGCCACCTTCAAAATTACCACCCGTAATTTCCATATAAACCGTACCGTCAACGCTATTCATACCAACTACTGAGTTAAGGTCGGTTGCAGTAGAAGTAAAATTACCACCAGCAACTTTAATTACAAGGGTAACGCCACTATCAATAGTACCAAAAAGCGCCTCTGCACTAAGCCTACGATTTCCACCACGAATATATTGCCAAGTACCAGACTTAACAATAATTTCTGCATCTTCGTGGCAACTTGTTTCATAGGTGTTGTAAATAAAAGCAGATGCAACTGAATATCCACAAATAATAGCAATATCGTTAGAAACTCCAGCCTTTCTATAACAATTAACGTCTTCGCCAATAGTTATATTGTTGTATTGAAAACATAAAAATGCGTTAGTTCCACCTGAAATAAAATCAACGGCATTAAAGGTGTAATCG
The DNA here is from genome assembly GCA_015055835.1 of Clostridiales bacterium. Classification (GTDB taxonomy): domain Bacteria; phylum Bacillota; class Clostridia; order Christensenellales; family Borkfalkiaceae; genus SIG381. Next base: position 5,627 of record SVHJ01000028.1, read on the forward strand.
CCGTAAAAAGAAACCACGCTTGAAACTAAAATACTTGCGTTATCGGTTGTACGATAGTCCACGCCGTCGTAAACGGAAGTAATAGTTATACCCTTTTCATTTGAAGGGAAAAAGTATTTTCCATCAATACTTTCATCAAGGGAAATAGGGTTAGTAATAACTATAGTTCCACCATCTTTTTTAACCATACCAAGCGCAAAAGAAAGGGTGGTTGCACTTTCTTTAGTTAAGCCGTCGTTAACAGTACTTCCTTCGCTAGAAACGAAAACCACTTGGCTTTTAGCAGGTTCTGGTGGTGTTGGTGGCGTAGGATTAGGCTTACAACCACTAAAAACTAACGGCAAAATAAACGCTAATGGTAAAATAGCGCAAACAAGTTTTTTAGCCCACCTTTTTTTCATAATATAATCCTTAAAAATTTTATTCTTCTTTTAATAGTTCAATGGTTTTTATGCCGATTGTTTCTACTGGAAAATCACTAAAAGCAGGGTGTGGTCTACAAGTTGGCATTTTAGAAATTTCTAAAACAACTTTATTACTTTCTTCATCAGTAGTTTTACCAAAAGCAGCGTATTCGCCGTCAAGCCAAGGACAAGTATTAACGCAAATAAAGAACTGAGAAGTAGCAGAATCTTTAACGGCAGTTCTTGCCATTGAAATAACGCCAAGTTCGTGTTTTAAGTTGTTTTCAACTCCGTTTGACTTAAATTCACCTTTGATAGCAGGAACTTCTTCACCAAGGCTATCTAATCCGTCGTCGGTAAATTTATAACCACCCGTTTGAATCATAAAATTTTCAATAACTCTATGGAAAATTGTTCCATCATAATAGTTCTTTTTAACAAGGTTAATAAATTGATTAACGCTTAGTGGAGCAATGCTTTCATCTAAGCAAAGGTTGATTTTTTTATCGTTAGTAAGTAACAAAGATAGGTAATATTTTTTAGCCATAATTATTCTCCTAAATTTACTAAACACATTATATATCATAAATATTTAGTTGTCAAACGGCAAAGTTATTGAAATTTTTCTTTTAAGGGTGTATAATTATAAAAACAAAGGAGAAAGGCTATGGACGTAGTAATACTAACGGCGTTAGGCGTAGGTGGCGCAACGCTAATCGGTTCACTAATCGGTTTTTTATTTAAAAATCCGTCGCACAAGTTTAACGATATAATTTTATCTTTTGCAGGTGGCGTAATGCTTTCGGCATCTATTATAGGACTAATATTGCCATCGTTAGATTTTGGTGGAAAATACGGCATAATAATAACTGTACTAGGCGTTTTAGTAGGCGCAATATGTATAAACTTAATAGATAAATTAGTTCCACACTTACATAAAATGACTGGAATTGATTATGAAAAACACCCAGAAAAGTCTGCCTCAATTAACAAAATTTTACTTTTCGTAATAGCGATAGCAATTCATAATTTACCAGAAGGTATTGCTGCAGGCGTAAGTTTTGGTACGGGAAACACAGCACACGCGCTAACGGTTGCAGGGGGAATTGCCCTTCAAAACATACCTGAAGGTATGGTAATAATTGCGCCAATGATAGCAACTGGAATGAGTAAAAAGAGAGCCTTTTTTATAGCGTTAGGTACGGGAATAATTGAAGTGGTAGGCACTTTTATAGGTTATTTCTTCGTAAGTATATCAACGTTGATTTTACCATTTGCACTTGCTTTTGCAGGGGGAACGATGCTTTACGTAATAAGTGATGAAATGATACCAGAAACGCACTCACACGGAAATGAAAGAAGCGCCACCTTTTCACTATTAATTGGTTTTTTAGTAATGCTTGTTTTTGACTTCTTTTTAGGTTAAAAAGTTGTCAATTTAAATAGAAAAAGAAAAGAACTATCAAAAGCAAACTTTTTGATAGTTTTTTGTTTTTAAACGATAAAGTGTAGTTAATTCCTTGAAATTATTATTTTTTTATGTTATTATAAAGTTGATAACTATAATTATAAAAAGGTGATGAAATGGAAAACATTAAAATTAAATCTCAAACCAAATTAAGTCGTTCATCAGAAAACCTTTACAAAGAAGCGCTAAAGAGAATAAACGGTGCTCCACAAGGCACTTGTCCAACTGAATTAGCGTTAGCATTTGCCAACATTTGTAGAGCGCAAAGTTGTGGTAAATGTGTACCTTGTCGTTTAGGTTTTGATGCGATATCAGAAATCTTGAACAAGATTTTAGAAGGCAACGGAACAAGTGAAGATATTGCGTTATTAGAAAAGACGGCAAAAGTTATTGCAGACTCAGCCGACTGTGTAATTGGTAGTGAAGGCGCAAGCGCTTTATTAAACGCTATCCAAGTATTTAAGGAAGATTTTATTTCACACGTTGAAAACGATAGATGTAAAGAAAACTTTACACCAGTACCTTGTGTTGCAAACTGTCCTGCAAACGTAGATATCCCTGGTTATATTGCATTAACAGGCGCAGGAAGATATGAAGACGCAATTAGACTAATTAGAAAGGACAATCCATTCCCATCAGTATGTGGTCTTGTTTGTGAACACCCTTGCGAAAACGTTTGTCGTAGAAAGTTAGTTGACGACGCTATCAATATTAGAGGTATTAAAGATTTTGCCGTAGAAATGGCAGGGGAAGTACCTGTTCCTGATAAATATCAAGATACTGGCAAAAAGGTTGCAATTATCGGTGGTGGTCCTGCAGGTTTAACAACTGCTTATTACTTAAGTTTAATGGGACATAAAGTTACCGTTTTTGAAAAGAGAAAGCGTTTAGGTGGTATGCTTAGATATGGTATTCCTTGCTACAGACTTCCTGACAAGTATTTAGACAGAGATATTGATTCAATCCTATCACTTGGCGTTGAAGTTAAACTTGGCGTAAATATCGGAACGGATATCACTTTAGACGAATTAAAAAAAGAATACGATGCAGTTCACATTGCAATCGGTGCGCATAGCGACAAAAAACTTGGAATTCCAGGTGAAGACAAAATCGGCGTAATGAGTGCCGTAGAACTTTTACGCAATATCGGTGACAATAATAAGATTGACTTTACTGGTAAAAACGTAGTAGTTATCGGTGGTGGTAACGTAGCGATGGACGCAACAAGAACTTCAAGAAGACTTGGCGCAAATTCAGTAAGTTGTGTTTACCGTCGTCGTATAATTGATATGACAGCTCTTCCTGAAGAAGTTATTGGTGCAAAGGAAGAAGGTTGTGAAATAGTTGAACTTCAAGCACCAGTACGCGTAGAATTTAACGATAAGGACGAAGTTACAGGATTAGTTGTTCAACCACAAATTATCGGTGCGTTTGACCGTGGTAGAGCAAAACCTTTCAAAGCAAATAAGCCAGAAGAAGTTATCCCTTGCGATATCATAATCGTAGCAATCGGTCAAGAAATTGAAAATCAATATTTTGCTGAACAAAACATTCCAACTAAGTGGGATCAAATCGTAGCAGACGACGAAGCAATTATCAAAGGACACGACGGTTTATTCTCTGGTGGGGACTGCGTAAGTGGACCACTTACAGTTATTAAGGCTATTGAAGCAGGTAAGGTTGCAGCAAATAGTATTGATAAATATTTAGGATTTAACACCGTATTAACTGTTGACATTGATATTCCAAACCCACCAACTACTTATATGCAACAATGTGGTAGAATAAATATGAAGGAAAGACCAGCCGAAGTTAGAAAAGAAGACTTTGAAATTATGGAAATTCCTATGACAGAACAAGAAGCAAAACAAGAATGTGGTAGATGTTTACGTTGTGATTGCTTTGGTTTTGGATCTCATAAAGGAGGAAGAACGAACAAATGGTAAACGTTATTATAGACGGCAAAAAATTACAAGTTAGTGAAAACACTACTATTTTAGAAGCCGCAAATAAATTAGGAATAAGAATTCCAACTTTATGTTTCTTAAAAGAAGTAAACGAAATTTCTGCTTGTCGTATTTGTGTGGTAGAAGTAGCATATGAACATAGATTAGTTCCTGCTTGTTCAACAAAAGTTACTGACGGTATGGAAATTTATACAAACTCTCCAAGAGCAAGAGAAGCAAGAAGAATTAACTTAGAACTTATTTTAGCAACGCACGACAACGAATGTAACACTTGTCCAAGAAACGGCAACTGTGAACTTCAACGCGTATGTGAAGAATTAGGTGTAAAGCAAACGGAATTTGTTAAAAAGGTTTCAAGCCACAAAACAAACAAAAATTTCCCTTTAATTAGAGAAAATAATAAATGTATCGGCTGTTTAAGATGCGTAAACTTCTGTGATAAAATTCAAAGTTTAGGTATTTGGGATTTAGTAGGTACTGGTAAGAGTGCAAAAGTTTCAACAGCTTCAGGTAGAAAGATTGAAGAAGATAACTGTTCACTTTGTGGTCAATGTATAACTCACTGTCCAGTAGGCGCGCTTCACGAAAGAGATGACGTATTAACGGTATTAGACGCAATACAAAATAAGGACGTTATTACTGTAGCGCAAATCGCCCCTGCAGTTAGATCAGCATTTGGCGAAGGACTTGGCATTGAAGAAGAAAAGCGTACTGTAGGCAGAATGGTTGCAGCCGCAAAAGCAGTAGGTTTTGACTACGTATTTGATACAAACTTCAGCGCAGACTTAACAATTATGGAAGAAGCAACGGAATTACTTGAAAGAGTAAAGACTGGTGGTACAATGCCAATGTTTACTTCTTGTTGTCCTGCTTGGGTAAGATTTATTAAGACTGAATACCCTGAATTTATCGATAATTTATCAACTGCAAAATCACCACAACAAATGTTTGGTGCAGTAGCAAAAACTTACTACGCAAAAGTTTTAGGCGTTGACCCAAGTAAAATTTACTCTGTATCAATTATGCCTTGCGTCGCTAAAAAGGCTGAAAAAGATTTACCAGGTATGGGTGATGAAGAAAGAGGTCAAGACGTTGACGCAGTTATCACTACAAGAGAATTTGAAAAGTTAACAAAACTAACCTACGTTGACGTTGAAAGATTAGAAGAAAAGGAATTTGATACACCACTTGGTATCGGTTCAGGCGCAGGCGTTATCTTTGGTACGACTGGTGGCGTAATGGAAGCAGCTTTAAGAACTGCATACTACTCAATCACAGGTAAAAACCCAGACGCAGACTTTATTAAAGATTACAGAATTGATAACGGTATTAAGGAATTCACCGTTGACATTAACGGTGTTAAGTTAAATATTGCAGTAGCAAGTGGTCTTGCAAACGCAAAAACCGTTATGGAAAACGTTAAAGCAGGCTTTAAGAAATACGACTTTATTGAAATTATGGCTTGTCCAGGTGGTTGTGCTGGTGGTGGTGGACAACCTATCCACGAAGGCAAAGAACTTGGCGCATATAGAAGTCAAAAACTTTACGAACTTGATAAGAAAGACACACTTCGTTTCTCACACGATAATCCAGCTATTAAGACGGTTTATAAAGAATTCTTTGAAAAGCCAAATTCACACAAAGCGCACGAACTACTTCACGTAGATCACAAACAAAAATAATTAAAAAAGGGCAAGTTAATCTTGCTCTTTTTAGTTTTTTTAATAAAAATGGTAAAAAAATAATTTACAATTAATACTCTTTTGATATAAAATATAAGTATAAACATTAGGAGATGGCAAAATGATATCAATTGCAATTTACGGCTATGGCAATTTAGGTAAAGGGGTAGAAAGCGCAATTTTACAAAATGAAGATATGTCTTTATTTGGTGTTTTTACAAGAAGAGCGCCTGAAGAAGTTAAAACCTTAACTAACGCACCAGTTTACAACATAAAAGATATTGTTAATTATAAAGATAAAATTGACGTTTTAGTTTTATGTGGTGGTAGCGCAACGGACCTACCTATTCAAACGCCTGAAATGGCAAAATATTTTAACGTTATTGATAGTTTTGACACTCACGCAAAAATTCCAGAACATTTTGATAACGTAAATAAAGTAGCGCTAGAAAACAAAAAAACAGCGTTAATTTCAGCTGGTTGGGATCCAGGTATGTTTTCGCTTAACCGTTTATACGCAAGCTCTATTTTAGCAGACAGTAATACTTACACTTTTTGGGGTAAAGGGGTTAGCCAAGGACACTCTGACGCAATTAGAAGAATTGACGGCGTTTTAGACGCAAAACAATACACAATTCCTATTGAAGATGCCTTAAAAAGGGTAAGAAGTGGTGAAAATCCTATTCTAACAACAAAAGAAAAGCATTTAAGAGAGTGTTTTGTGGTAGTAAAAGACGGCGCTGATAAAGAAAAAATTGAAAAAGAAATAGTTACAATGCCAAACTATTTTGCCGACTATGAAACGATAGTTCACTTTATAGATAAGGAAGAATTTATAAAAAATCATAGTGGAATTCCACACGGTGGTTTCGTTATTTGTTCAGGAAAGACTGGGCTTAATAAGGAAAATACTCACGTTATAGAATACAGTTTAAAACTTGACTCTAACCCAGAATTTACTGCATCAGTAATAGTTGCCTATGCCCGTGCAGTATATAAAATGAATAAGGAAGGGGACTATGGATGTAAAACGGTATTTGACGTAGCACCAAAGTACCTATCAAAACTATCAAACGAAGAAATAAGAAAGAATTTATTATAAAACTTAAAAAAGCACCTAAAATTAGGTGCTTTTTTTAACCAGCCTTTTTTTCAAAAATTCTAACGGCTAAGGTTGTCATATCGTCCTTTTTAACGCCGTTATTTAAAGATATTGCTTTTTCCATAACTTCATCAGCAAGTGTTTGTGGGTTTTTTGCAGGTAAAGTTCTTAAAAAATCAATCATATCAACTGAAGAAGAAAAAGCGTCGCTAATTCCATCAGTAAAAAATAGTAATACGTCGCCGTTTTGTAGTTCCGTTTTAGAAACTGATAAATTTATATCTTCTAAAATACCAAGTGGTAGGGTACTGCTTTCTACCATTTTAATACCACTATCATTAATTATAAAACCATAAGGCGCGCCGTACTTTATAAAGTCTGCCGTGCAATTTTTTAGGTCAACGACGGCAATATCTAAAGCCGTAAAAGAATCTTCTAAGTTAATTGCTAAAATTTTGTTTACAGTAGATAAAATAAGTTCGCTTTCTAAACCTGCTTTATAAAAATTTTCAATTAAAGAAAGGGCTAAACCAGAAATGCTTTCAGCATACTTACCACTTCCCATACCGTCGGAAAGGGCGACTAAAAACTTAGAATCGGAAATTTTTATTAGAGAATGCGTATCTCCACTCGTCATAGACCCCTCTTTTATTTTTGCATTAATGCCAACGACTGCATCATATTTTTGACTTCTTTTTAGTAGAATAAAAATTTTATCTTCAGTTACCATAGATTTATCAAAAACGCTAAAAGGATAAGAAAGTAAATCGCTAACAATTTTTTCAATTAAAGTTAAGTTTACCTCTTTCATAGAAACAATTATACTTATAGTTAGGTCCTCTTCACCGTAAATTAAAACCTCGTCAACTAAAACCCCTTTTTCATAAAGTTTTGTAGAAAGCGTTCTTTCAAGCCTGCTTTGAAACTTTAAAGTTTGGCTAGTTTCTAAAGCCAAGTTTTTAAGAACTTCACTAACACCAATCGCGCCTGAACTTAAAATTGCCCGACCACTAGCCATATTCATATCACTTATAACTTTATTCCTATGTTCAACTAAAAGTTTGTTTAGTGCGTAAATTATAGAGTTAGTGCTTAAACAATAATCGGTCATATTTTTAGGAAAATCTATAAAAGAAATCTTTCCTTTAGCAAGCCCTATTTCAATAAGTTTTGTAAAATAGTTTTGTTTTAATATTTTTTGTTTGCAATTATTAAATCCGTCGCAATTTTTACACACCGATTCTATAATTTTTTCTTCAATAATTTTTTTATAATTATCCTCGTTATTTACCTTTTTAAGTGAATTAAAAGTATTAGAAATTTCTAAAAACACGTTAGAGATATCGTAAAGTTTATTAGAAAGGAAAAGTCTATTTCTATTTATGCTTTGTCTAACAAGTTGTTTTTCTCTAAAAGAATACAATTTTTCTTTTAAGTTATTTAATAACTTGGTTGGTGTTAAGCAAAATAGGATTGAACCTAAAAACATAAAAATAAAATCTACGTAAGAATAGTATGGGTAAACGTTAAATGCAAGCTGAATTAAAAAATCGGCAATAGGTGGCAAAATAAGGGAAAAGTATCGTGATTTATCCATAAAAATAAAGGAAACAAGATACCATATTAAATAAACGCCCGAAAAGACGGGGTTATTATAATATATAATGAGAGAAATAGACAAAATTGTAGATGTAATTGCGCCAATTCCCGTTTTATATAGATAAGAAGTTAATAAAATTATATAAACGGAAATAAGTTTATAAAAATTAACCCCTAAAATATTAGTTATTCCAACGCCAAACCCTATAAAAAGTATAGAAATACACAAAAATTCTTCACGGGTAAGTTTTACCTTTAACCCTTTTAAAAAAACGGCTTTTATGCTAAATAAAGAAATAAAAGAAAGAATGGTAATTAAAATCCCAACGATAATTTTTCTATATATATCGCCCTCACTAAGGAAAATATAAGGAAGAATGGCAGAAACTATGTATATTACAGCCTCTAATTTCATTTTGTTTTTAGTAGTTCTATAAATAAAAAACACAAAAACTAAAAATAAAGAAGAAATTGCCATTAAAGGTATAAGTTCAAATTCAGCAAGGGGGAGAAAGGATAGTAAAAATAAAATAGGGGTAGATATAAGTGAAAAACCTAAAGATAAAGAGGTGAATAACAAAGCCAAAGAAAAAG
>SVHJ01000029.1 GCA_015055835.1 Clostridiales bacterium
GATCTCTTGGGGTTTATGATAGGATTGGCAAATATGCTGGGGGTGGTTCTATTGTTCCGATTACAGGTTTTGCTAATTCTATTGTATCACCAGCTATGGAATTTAAATCAGAAGGCTTTATTTATGGACTAGCAGCGAAAATGTTTACTATAGCAGGACCGATTATTGTTTTTGGGGTGGCTAGTAGCGTAGTCGTTGGTTTAGTTTATTATTGTATTTATTGGGTGTTATAATGGGAAAAAGAACGGTATTTTTTAAAAATAAACCTGTTATTACAGGCGTTTCAACTATAGCAGGACCAAAAGAATCAATGGGACCGATTGGAAAATATATAGAAACTAGGCTTGAAAATGATAAGTTTGATGAAAAAACTTTTGAAAAAGCAGAATGTAAAATGTTATCCTTTGCAATTGACGGGGCAATTAAGAACGCAAATAAAAAAAGAGAGGAAATTGATGCCATTTTGGCAGGAGATTTGTTAAACCAAATTATTTCTTCAAGTTATGCTGCAAGGGATTTTGAAATACCATATATAGGCGTATATAACGCTTGTTCAACGATGAGTGAAAGTATGGCTTTAGGAAGTGTTTTGATTGATGGTGGGTATATGGAAAACGTTATTTGTGCAACAGGAAGCCATTTTGCTACTGCAGAAAGACAATATAGATACCCATTAGAGCTTGGTAGTGTAAGACCACCTCAAGCTCAATGGACGGTGACTGGAGCAGGGGCTGTAACTTTATCAAAAAAAGGTAAAGGTCCTATTATTACAATGGCAACATTTGGAAAAGTTGTTGATTTTGGTATAACAGATGCTAATAACATGGGGGCTGCTATGGCTCCTGCTGCAGTAGATACATTGATAACGCATTTTAATGAAAACAATTTTTCTCCTGATGATTATGATTTAATAATAACGGGGGATTTAGGAAGTTTTGGAAGCAAGCTCTTTAAAGATTTGGTATGGGAAAAGGGGTTTGATATTTCAACTAAGCACGTTGATTGTGGCGCTATAATTTATGAGGCACATGAAAAAGAGTTTCAAGGAGGCAGTGGAGCAGGGTGTAGTGCTGTTGTGCTAAATTCTTATTTTTATAACAAGTTAAAAAATAAAGAAATAAACAAAATTTTCTTTTTAGCGACGGGTGCGTTATTGTCTACTGTATCAACACAACAAGGGGAATCTATACCGTGCATTTCCCACGGTGTTGTAATAGAAAATAGGGGGTAATTATGTCAGACATAATCTTGATTTTTATTAAAGCTTTTGTGTTTGGTGGGCTAATATGTGTAATTGCTCAACTTCTAATAAATTTTACAAAAATAACTTCTGGTAAAATTTTAGTTTATTTTATGTTATCTGGTTTATTTTTTGAAGCGATAGGGTTATATCAATATTTTGTAGATTTTGCTGGTGCTGGAGCGACAGTTCCAATTTGTGGTTTTGGCTATCTTTTGGCAAAAGGTGCAAAGGAGGGCGCGAAACAAGGATTATTTCAAGCTATTACAGGTGGAATAACATCAGCTAGTATGGGGCTAACTGCGGCAATAGTTTTTGGATGTTTATTTGCTTTTATTTTTTCAGTAAGGTCTAAAAAGAATTAATTTCATATATACTAAATATATGGAGTGCTATGAATATAATATATTAAAAAAGCGAAGGAAGAAGTTTTCTAAAAGACTACTTCCTTTTTTTGTTTTCTTATTTTTTTTAATTTCAATAATTTTTTATAATAAGGTTGTTATTAAAAATCTTTTTGATATTTCTGAAGTTTATTTAAAATCTTTAGCTACGATTTCAGTGAATAATGCCGTTTTAGATTTATTTGGTGTTGAAAGTGAGTATAATTCTATAATAAACGTTCAAAAAAATGATGTTAACGACATAGTCCTTTTAGAACTTAACCCTATAAAAACAAATCAAATAAATAGAAAAATTTCATTGAAAGCAAAAGAATTGTTTGAAAATCAGTCAAAAAAGGGTGTTCCTATAAGCTTAGGGGCTTTTTTTGGACTAAAAATTTTTTCTGGTTATGGTAAAAAAGTCAATTTAAAATTAGTAACTGAAAATTCTACTGTTTGTAATTTTAAATCTACTTTTGTTTCTGCCGGGATAAATCAAACTAGACATTCAATTTTTTTAGAAGTAAATATGGTTATAAATATTGAAGTCCCTTTTAATAAAAGAGAAATTATATCAAAAACAGAGGTTTTGCTTTGTGAATCAGTTATTGTTGGAAAAATTCCAGACACCATTTTAAGTGGTTTTTATCATTAAAAGGTTTGACAAAAAGTTTTCTTTTTATTATAATAAAGAAAACGTTGATGAAGAGACACGTGTTTTTATAAGTATTTTCAGAGAGAATGGTTTGGTAGCTGAAAGGCCGTTTATTTACTTTAATACGTTATTCACTTTGGAGTTGCGCTTTTGAACTAGTAGTAGGAGGCGTCGGGTTGAGACCGTTATATGCTCATTAAAGGCTTATTTTTAAGCGAAATTAGGTGGTACCGCGTTTATTGAACGCCCTATGTTTTAGGGCGTTTTATTTTTTTATTTGGAGGAAAATATGCAAGATTATTCTGTAATTAAAGAAAAGGCTTTTGAAGAAATTGAAAAAGCAACTTCTTCAGCACAATTAGTTGACTTACGTGTTAAATATCTTGGTAAAACTGGCGAAATCAGTTTGCTTATGAAAAACATGAAAGATATTGCGCCTGAAGAAAGAGCGTCTTTTGGTAAAGTTGTTAATGAATTGAAAACTGAAGTTGAAAGTAAAATTCAAGAAAAAGATACTTTATTGAAAGAAATTGAATTTAAAAATAAGATTAAGGCTGAAAGTTTAGATATTACTTTGCCTGGTAAAAAACAAGAAACAGGCAATCTTCATCCGTTAAATATCGTTAAAAATCAAATTATTGATGCTTTTACTGGTATGGGTTTTGAAGTGTTTGAAGGTCCTGAAATTGAGCTTGATTACTACTGTTTTGAGGCTTTAAATATTCCAAAAGATCACCCTGCAAGAGATATGCAAGATACTTTTTACGTTAAGGATGATATAGTTCTTCGTCCTCATACTTCACCTGGACAAATTAGAACGATGGAAAATAAAAAGCCACCTATTAAAATTTTAAGTCCTGGTAGAGTTTACCGTGCAGACGACGATGCATCACACTCTCCAATGTTCCATCAAATTGAAGGGCTTGTTGTTGATAAAAACGTTTCTTTATGCGATTTAAAAGGTTTATTAAACAAGTTCTTTAAGACAATTTTTGATGAAACTACTGAAATTAGACTTAGACCATCATACTTCCCATTTACTGAACCAAGTGTTGAAGTAGACGTTACTTGTTCAAAGTGTCACGGAAAAGGTTGTAGCCTTTGTAAAGGAACAGGCTGGATAGAAATTCTTGGCGCAGGTATTGTAAACAAAAAGGTTTTAGAAAACTGTGGTATTGATTCTAACGAGTATTCTGCCTTAGCATTTGGTCTTGGAATTGAAAGAATTACAATGATTAAGTACGGCATTACTGATATAAGAACGCTTTTTGCAAATAACGTTAAGTTCTTAAAACAATTTGAAAGGAGATAATAAATATGAAATTACCTTTATCTTGGCTTAAAGATTACGTTGATATTGACGTATCTATAGAAGAATTACAAAAGAAATTATTTTCTTGTGGTTTTGAAGTTGAAGAAGTTATTCGTTTTGCTGAAAACGTTGATAAAATTGTTGTTGCTAAAATACTTAAAATTGAGCAACATCCAAATGCCGATAAGCTTTTGGTAACACAAATAGATGCAGGAAAGTATGGTAAATTACAAATTATAACTGCGGCTCATAATATTTTTGAAGGCGCTTTAGTTCCAGTTGCGTTAGATGGATCAACACTATTTAACGGTGAACATATTTATAATGGGGAATTAAGAGGGCTTCCATCTTTTGGTATGTTCTGTAGTGGAGAAGAATTAGGAATAACTGATGATTATTATGATGGCGCAAGCGTTCATGGTATTTTAATATTAAAAGAGGATTATCCTCTTGGTGCTGAAGTGAAAGAAGTTTTAGGTATTGAAGACGTTATTTTTGATATTAACGTAACCGCAAATAGACCTGACTGTCAAAGTATTTTAGGTTTAGCAAGAGAAGTTGCTGCAGTATTAAATAAACCGTTAAAAATGCCTGATTTAACTTATAAAACTTGTGAAGATATCAAAACAACTACTGAAATTAAGGTTGAAAACAAAGCGTTTGATTTATGCCCTAGATATATGGCACAATACGTAAGTGATATTAAAATTGAAAAATCACCTAAATGGATGACTAGAAGACTAGCAAGTGTTGGTCTTCGTTCTATTAATAATATTGTTGATATTACAAACTTTGTTTTAATGGAAATTGGTCAACCTATGCACGCATTTGATAGAAAAGACCTTTTAGATAGTTCTATTATAGTTAGAAGAGCTACTGATGGGGAAGAAATCACAACTTTAGATGAAAAAACTTTCAAGTTAAATAAAAACAATCTTGTAATTTGTGATAAGACTAAGCCTGTTGCTTTAGCTGGTGTTATGGGTGGATTAAATAGTGGAATTAAAGATGATACTACTGAAATTGTTTTTGAAGCCGCTAAATTTAAGAGAGATAATATTAGAAAAACAGCAAGAGCGTTGGGACAATCTTCTGATTCTTCAAGTAGATTTGAAAAGGGTATTGATGCTTATACTACTGAAATCGGTCTTAATAGAGCGCTTAATCTTATCGACACTTTAAACTGTGGTAAGATAAGTTCAGATAGATATGATTTAATGGAAGAAAAGCTTGAAGAAAAGGTTATAAATACTACTATTTCTAAAATTAATAGCGTTTTAGGTATTGTAGTCCCTACAAAGGATATTGAAGAAATTCTAACAAAACTTAACTTTAAAGTTGAAATAAACGGAGATGATATTAAAATTATCGTTCCACTTTATAGAGAGGACGTTGATGATTATCCTGATATTGCTGAAGAAATTATTAGAGAATATGGTTATGACCATATCGGTTCAACTTTATTAGAAACTTCAAAAGTTACGCTTGGTGGTAAAAATAAAGAACAAGTTAGAACTGATAATATAAAAAATCTACTTTGTGGTTACGGCTTTAACGAAATTATTACTTATTCATTTGTTTCTAAAAAGGATTACGCCGTATATGGCTTAGATGAAAACAAAGAAGAATATAAGTACGTTGAAATTATAAACCCACTTAGTGAAGACGTTAATATTATGAGAACTACTTTAATTCCTTCAATGGTACAAGTTGTTATAAATAATATTAATAGAAAGAATAACGAAGGCAAGCTTTTTGAACTTGCTAAAGTTTATAATCCAAAAGCTTTACCTGTTACTGAACTTCCTATTGAAAGAGAAAGACTTGCTCTTGGTATGTTTGGAAACGTTACTTTCTTTGATTTAAAAGGTGTTGTTGAAGGCTTTATCGAAACTTTTGTTGGGGAAAAAGATGTTGTTTATAAACGTAGCGAGCTTTCATATATGCACCAAACTCGTTCAGCAGACGTTTTTGTTGAAGGCGTAAAGGTTGGTTATTTTGGTGAACTTTCTCCAAAGGTTAGCGAAAAATGTGGTACTGATAAGAGAATTTACGTTGCAGAACTTTATTTAGATCAGTTGAAAGATTTATATGATGATAAAGTTATCTTTAAACAAGTTTCAAAATTCCCAAGTATTGAAAGAGACTTAGCTTTGATAGTTGATGATGAGGTTTTATGTCAAGACGTTGTTAACGTTATTAAGAAAAATGGTGGGGAATACTTAGAAAGCGTATCTTTATTTGATATCTATAAAGGCAACCAAATTGCTGAAAATAAAAAGAGTTTAGCATTTAATTTAGTATTCGTTTCTAATGAAAGAACGTTGAACGTTGAAGAAATTGATGAAATAATTGATAAGACGTTGAAAGAATTAAAAACTACTATTAATGCAGAATTAAGATAATTAAAATAAAATTTTATAAAAACGGAAGAAATCTTCCGTTTTTTCTTTTCAAAATTAAATAAATATAGTAAAATACTAATATGGTTTCAAAAAAGGTATTAAATTTAATAGGTTTTGATAAAATTTTAGAAAAAACAGCATCTTATGCCGTTTTAAGAAAAAGTAAAGAGGAAATTAAAGAAATTGTTCCTTTTAACGATATTAAAACGGTAAAATTTTTGCTACAAAAAACCAAGGAAGCATATGATTTGTTGTTTAATGCAAGTAGCACGCTAGTTCCTTTTTTTGAAGACGTTGATGATGAACTTTCTTTTGCGAAAAAAGGTGGGGTATTAAATAACGCCCAAATATTAAAAGTTGCAAGGGTTTTAAAAGCTAGTAGGATTATTAAAACTAATTTGGATAGTTTATGCCCAGAAAATACTATTATAAAAGAAATTTCTTCTTGTATAACCTTGTTTAATTCTTTTGAAGAAGAAATTTATTCAAAAATAATTTCGGAAGATGAAATTAGTGATAGGGCGTCACCTGAACTTTTTAATATTAGAAAGAATATAACTTTAATCAATAATAAAATTAAGAACAAACTTAATTCTTATATAAGGGGTCTTTCTGGCTATCTTCAAGACAGCTTAATTACTATAAGGGAAAATCGTTACGTTTTACCCGTTAAAAGTGAGTTTAGGGGACAAGTTAAGGGGTTAATACACGATCAATCAAGTTCTGGGGCAACTGTTTTTATTGAACCAACTGAAATTGTTGAATTAAACAACGAACTTAAAAGCGCTATTTTAGAAGAAGAGCTTGAAATTAAAAAGATTTTAGCTGACCTATCACTTAGAATTTCTTTAATCGAAACTGAACTAAAATATAATATAGAAAATCTTATTGATATTGATATTTTATATGCAAAAGCGACTTATGCATTTAAAACAAAATCGATTATGCCAGACATAAACGATACTGGTTTTATCAGTATTAAACGAGGAAGACACCCTTTAATTGACGAGAATAAAGTTATACCTGTTTCTGTGTCTTTAGGGAAAGATTATAACTTTTTATTGGTTACTGGCCCAAACACTGGTGGTAAAACGGTTACTTTAAAACTTGTTGGTTTACTAACCGTTATGGCTATGTCTGGATTTTTTATTTTGGCTGATGATGAAAGTGCTATTTCAATTTTTGATAGCGTTTATTGCGATATAGGCGATGAACAAAGTATTGAACAAAATTTGTCTACTTTTTCATCTCATATGACAAACATTATCAATATAACTAATTCAGTAACAAATAATTCTCTTGTTTTAATTGATGAAATTGGCGCAGGCACTGACCCTGATGAGGGTGCTGCGCTAGGGCTTGCTATTATTGAAAAATTGCTTTCTAAAAACTGCTTTGGTATTATAACAACGCACTATTCAAAGTTAAAAGAATATGCAATGACTTCTAGAAAAATTAAAAACGCATCAATGGATTTTGATAATAAAACTTTTTCTCCACTTTATAAGTTAAACATTGGTATGCCAGGACTTTCTAATGCGATTGAAATTGCTAAAAGATTAGGAATTTCAAAGGAAATTTCGGATAGGGCAATTGAGTTTTTAAGTGATAATAAAATATCTTTTGAGAATGTATTAAGAGAGGCTGAAGAATCTAAACATAAACTTGATGAACTTTCGTTGTCGTTGGAAAAAATGGAAAAAGAAAAGGCGTTTGAACTTGAACAAATCAAAAAAGAGAGGGAAAACGTTCAAAAACAAGCTGAAAAAATCAATACTACGGCAAGACTTGAAGTTAAAAGAATTCTTAATGAAAGATTAGATACAGCTAATAAAATAATTGAAGAAATAACGGAAATTTTTAACAAAGAAGAGTTAAATACAGCCGATTTTATAAAAGCTAGAACGCTTAGAAATTCGCTTGAAGATATAAAATACGTTAATGAAAATTTTGCTAATGATAACAGATCTCTTAAAAAAATAGAGGTAGATAAGTTAAAAGTTGGTGATAGAGTTTTTGTTAAATCTTTAGATGGTGTTGCTAAGGTTTTAAAAATAAAAGATAATAAGAAAGAAGTTGATCTTCTTTTTGGCAACTTAACGGTAAAAGTCTCTATAAAAGATTTATTTTATTTTGATGGCAAAGAAGTAAAGACAAAACAAAAAAGTCAAATTTCGGTTAGTAGAAAGGTTGAGCCAAGAGAAACTAGACTTGAACTTAATATAGTGGGATACGACACTGTGGACGGGCTTATGGAAGTGGAAAGATTTATTGCTGAGTCTATTTTATTAAATGCTGAAGAAGTAAAAATCATACACGGCGTAGGGACGGGGAAACTTAGAGTTGCCGTTATGGACTACTTAAAAAAGCATAAGTTCGTTGAGTCGTTTAGAACTGGTAAGTATGGCGAAGGCGAACGAGGCGTTACTATTGTTAGGTTAAAATAATTGTGTTATTTTGATACTTGTGGTAAACTAATGTTTATGAAAATAAAGAGGGTAAAAAATGGATCTTTATTATGAAGAAACTTCTTTGGTAAAAAATCCTGAGAAGCCACTTAAAAGATATAAAACTTTTAGAATATTATTTATAGCGTCTTTTGTTTTAGGTGTGATATGGCTACTATATACTTTTAATGGGGGCGTTCATTTTACAGATGAAACTATTATTGAAGCTATGATTGTTACTTTTGTGCCAATAACTTTATTTTTTTGGATTGGCGCAATTTTTTGGAAGATCGCAAACAAACAATATATTGATTACGACTATTGTTTTAGTTCTGGTACTATGATGGTATCAAAAATTTATAAAAGTTCTAAAAGAATAAACGTAATTCAGTTTAGCGCATTAAATATTTACAAAATTGGAAAAGTTGATAGTGATACTTATAAAAATGAAATCAATTCGCCTGGTGTTTCTATTATTAAAGCAACTTTTAATGAAGAACCATCTGATGGTAAGGCGTTTTATTATATAGCTTTTACGCGTGATGCGAAAAAAATAGTTTTGATTTTAGATTGTACGGAAACTATGATTGCTAACGTTTATAAATTTTCAAGTAAATTAGTATTAGAGAGAGATTTTAAATGGTCTATTTAGATAATGCGGCTACAACAAAGCCGTCTAGTGAGTCGCTTAAAAAGGCAGAGGTTTTTAATACGGTAAGTTATTTTAATCCATCGGGGCTTTATTCTGGTGGAATTTCTGCTTTAAAAGAAATAAAAAATGCAAAAGAATATATTTTAACATCTTTAAGGGCGTTAAACAAAGAGGTTTGTTTTACCTCGTGTGGGTCTGAAAGCGATAATTTAGCCATATTTGGACTTTCTAAACGTGGTTATTATTGTACAACAAAAGGGGAGCATTCTGCCGTTTATAAGTCGTTTTTAGAGCTAAAAAACAGGGGTAAAGAGGTTTTCTTTTTTGATCTTAATAAAGATGGTAGTGTAAACGTTGAAAAAACTCTTGACTTTGTTAAGAATAATGAAGTGGGTTTTGTTTCTATAATGCACGTAAATAATGAAACGGGTGCTATAAACGACGTTAATTATATTGCTAAAGAGATTAAAAAAATAAATCCTAAAATTATTTTCCACGTAGATGGCGTACAAGCTTATGGGAAAATTGAGTATGCAATATCTAATGATATTGACCTTTATTCTATAAGCGCGCACAAGATAAACGCGTTGAAAGGGGTTGGTGCGTTGATTTATAAAAAAGGGCTTTCTTTAACTCCTTTGATTTTTGGTGGTGGACAAGAAAACGGATTAAGAAGTGGTACTGAAAACGTTTTTGGTATAAAAGTTTTTGAGTTTTCTGCTAAAGAAAAGTATGAAAACATAAAAAATAATTATCAAAAAGTTTTAGAACTCAATAATTATATCAGAAATAATTTAGATAAAGAAAATTTTGAAATTATTTCTTCTGAAAACGCAAGCCCTTATATTTTAACGGTTTCAGCAAAAGGATTAAGAGGGGAAACCGTTATGCATCTTCTTGAAAAAGAAGGATTTATTGTAGGGAATGGATCTGCTTGTTCATCAAAAAATAGATATAGTAGAGTTATTGAGGCTTGTGGATATAAGAAAGAGATTTTAGAAGGGGTTATACGAATTAGTTTTAATCCTGAAAATACTATAGATGAAATTAAAGAGTTTGTAAAAGCGTTTAATTTGACCGTATCAAACTTAAAAAAGGTAATGCAATGAAAACTGTAATAATAATTAGATTTTGTGAAATTCATTTAAAAGGTAAAAATCGTGGTTATTTTGAAAGATTACTTCAATCAAACATTGAAAGTTCTTTAAAGGATATTAAACATTCGTTTATACCTTTACACAATAGATACGTAGTTGATGATTTTGATATGTGTGACTACGATTTGATTTGTGATAAACTAAAAAAGATACCTGGTGTACATACATTTAGTAAGGCTTACGTTGTTGAAAATGATTTTGAAGAAATTAAGGGAGCTGTTTTAGACCTTTGTAAAGACAAAACGGGAACTTTCAAGGTTGAAGTTAACCGTGCAGATAAAACTTTTCCAATTCGTTCAATGGAAGCTTGTAGAGAACTTGGCGGGATTGTTTTAGATAACTATAACAATCTAAAAGTAAACGTTGTTTCGCCAGACTATTTGATTAACGTTGATATTAGGGAAGATGGAAAGACTTTTGTATTTTGTGGGGTTGAATTTGGTATAAGTGGTATGCCGGTTGGCTCTGCTGGTAAAGGTTTATTATTGATATCAGGGGGTATCGATAGCCCTGTTGCTGGTTATATGATGGCAAAAAGGGGTATGAAACTTGATTGTATTCACTTTCATAGTTATCCTTATACTGGTGAGGCTGCAAAGGAAAAGGTTATAGAACTAACAAAAAAAGTTTCAGAATACAACGGTGGTATGAATTTATACGTTGTATCATTTACAAAAATACAAGAAGCTATCCATAAGTACGCAAGAGATGATTATATGATAACTATTATGCGTAGAATTATGATGAGGATTGCTGAAAGATTATCTAAAAAAATAGGTGCTCAAGCAATTATAACAGGCGAAAGTTTAGGTCAGGTTGCAAGTCAAACGATTGAAGGTATGACTTGCACAGAAGAAGTGTTAAATATGCCTATTTTAAGACCACTTGTTGCATTTGATAAATTAGATATAATTAAAATATCAAAAGAAATTGATACCTATGATACTTCAATTCTTCCTTATGAAGATTGTTGTACTGTGTTTTTACCAAAATTTCCAGTTATTAAGCCTAGTATTGAAACTGCTAAACAAGAAGAAGCAAAAATGGATATAGAAACGCTTATTGCTGAAGCAATAGAAAACGCTGAAAAATATGAGTTTTAATTAAAAAGCCTGATGAAAATCAGGCTTTTTTATTCATTGTTCCACCAGTTATCTAATATATTGTTGGAAATTAATATTTTATTTGAAACAAAAGGTTTTCCTAAATATTCTTTGTTTTCATATATATAATAGGGGATTATCGTATATTGATAGATGCCACGTTCTAGCTTGTTGTCGGTAAAATCAAATTTATTATTTTTATTTTTTGTGTCATAAATAAGAATTTTTTTGCCGTTAAATTCTCTAAAAATTTTATATTCATATAATTCTGTCTGACATAATCTAATGTTAATTTCTTTGTCATTTACTGATAAAATACAGTTTTCTATTTGAGGGTATGAAAAGCGCTTTGATGTTTCTTGGGGCAGGTTTTCTTTTTTGAAATACGTTTCAAAAATATATCGTTTTGGTGCGATTTCATCTGCTAAGATCAGTTGGTGTTCTTTATCATAACTAATTTTGTCTATTTTTTTATTTATTACACTTTTTGGCATTTCAAAAGGGGTTGGTGTTTTTCCTTTATACAAATTGAGCCATATATTTTTGCTGATTTTTGTAGGAATTGTTCCACCTGTAACGCTATTTTCCATATAATTTTCATTTTCTAGCCATACGCCA
>SVHJ01000004.1 GCA_015055835.1 Clostridiales bacterium
ATATAATCTAAAACCACCTGCAAAATTGTAGGAATCAAAGCCGTTTTGCATTAAAATGCGTGTTGCAAGATAACTGCGCAAGCCACTTTGGCACATGACGTAGACTTTTTTAGACTTGTCAAGTTCACCTAAACGCTCTCTTAAATCATCAAGTGGAATATGGATAAAACCATCAGCGTGCCCACGCATATATTCAAAAGGTGTGCGAGTATCAAGCAAAATCACATCATCTCTTTCTCTTAAAGACGGAATATCTTCATAATAAAACTGTTTCACTATGCCGTTTTTGATATTTTCTACAACAAAACCTGCCATATTTACTGGGTCTTTCGCAGAAGAATACGGCGGGGCGTAAGCAAGGTCTAAATCTTTTAGTTCATCGGCTTTCATCCCTGCCCTGATTGACGTTGCAATAACGTCAATGCGTTTATCAACTCCGTCATATCCAACGATTTGCGCACCTAAAATCTTATAGGTTGCCTTTTCAAAAATGAGTTTAACGGTCATTGCCGTTGCCCCTGGATAATAGCCAGCGTGTGAGTTTTGCGTTAGAATAACCTTTTCGTATTCTATGCCGTTTGTTTTGGCTTGCTGTTCGTTAATTCCAGTAGTAGCAACAGTCATATCAAAGAGTTTAATAACCGAAGAGCCTTGCGTGCCTTTATATTCGCTATTTATTCCACAAATATTATCGGCAACTATTCGTCCTTGCTTGTTAGCAGGTCCTGCAAGTGAAATTACCGAATCTTTATCGGTTATAAAATGTCTAACTTCTACTGCGTCCCCTACTGCATAGATATCGGAAATTGAAGTTTCCATTTTTGTGTTGACTTTGATTGCACCTTTAACGCCAAGTTCTAAACCTATCTTTTTAGCAAGCGTATTTTCGGGCGTAACGCCAACTGCAAGCACTACCATATCAGCGCTTATATTTGAGCCGTTATCAAGGTCAAGCAAAACTTGGTCGCCTGTAATACTCATTTTATTTGTGTTAACGTTTAGTAATAATTGTACGCCGTGGTAACGGAAGTTTGCGTGGACAAACGACGCCATATCACAGTCAACCGTCGGCAAAAGATGGTTAGAGCGTTGCACGATAGTGGTTTTAATGCCTAATTCTGCAAGGTTTTCTGCCATTTCAAGACCGATAAAGCCACCACCTATAACAACTGCTGTTTTAGGTTGTTTTTGCTCTACAAACGCACGGATTTTAAGCGTATCTTCTACGGTGCGAAGAGTAAAAGTTCTTTCGTTTTCAGTATAAAAATCGGGCAAAATCGGTTTTGCACCGGGTGATAAAATTAGTTTATCGTAAGTTTCAGTAAAACTCGTTCCCGTCTTTAAGTTTGTTACGTGAACGGTTTTATTTTTGAGGTCAATATCGGTTACTTCGTGATTAACTTTAGCGATTATTCTAAAACGGTGGAAGAAACTTTCGGGAGTTTGAAGTGTCAAATCTTCCTTATCTTCAATAACACCACCGATATAATACGGCAAACCACAGTTTGCGTATGAAATAAATCCCGAACGTTCAAAAATAATAATTTCTGCGTGTTCGTTGAGTCTTCTTATTCTTGCTGCGGCAGTTGCACCACCTGCAACCCCACCCACGATTACAATTTTCATTTTCCCCTCCGATAAAGGCGTTTTAATTTGTTTTAGTCGTGATGGCAACTTCCCTTTCCACAACCGTGTTCACCACAAGTGTGTGCATCATTTCCGTGTTCGTGGTCATGGTGAGAACATCTAACGTTAGGATTAAAGTTAAGTTCGTTTTTCAAAAATGCTTCTACTGCGCTGTCGCAATCGCCACTAACATCACCGAAAAGTTTTATGCCAAGTTCGTTAAGCGCACTTATAGCGCCACCGCCTATGCCACCACAAATAAGAACGTCCACGTTGTTTTCTTTTAAAAAACTTGATAATGCGCCGTGACCTTGTCCGTTAGTGCTAACAACGGTTTTAGAAATTATTTTGTCGTTTTCTATATCGTAAATCTTAAACTGTTCGGTATGCCCGAAATGCTGAAAAATTTGTTCATTGTCATAAGTTACTGCAATTTTCATAATTATATCTCCTTTATTTTTTTATAATTATATTATACCCCTTTTTTATAGTTTTTTCAATTGTGTTTTGTTAATTTATAAGTAAAGATTTACTCAATATCTAGTATATTTATTTTCTTCTTTTTCAGTAAGAAAGCGTATGCAATGAGTGAAACGATTGCATCAAAAGCGTTGCCGACACCAAATAATAATGCTATTCCTATAAGTGTTGGTTGCCATACTCTGCAAAGATATAGAATAAATGCTCCTCCATAGTAAATTGAGTTGGTTACGACTGATTCAAACAACATATAATTGGTTTTACCAAGCCCGTAAAACGTAGAATCAAACACGTTTTGAAAAGCATAAAGCATATAAAAACCTAAAAGCACCATAACAAGTTCAAACAATTTATCAACGTCACTAAAATTTAATACGTGAGTCATAAACGGTTTCCAAAGTGGAATAGTTACACACCATAGAACGCAAATTACTGCCGTTATTATAAAATACCCAAGCGAATTATTTTTAATAGCGTTTTCGTCTGTTGCCGTTTCTCGCTTAATAAGTTCACCTAATTGAAGAACAGGAAGCAATAACCAACCCCATATAAAATTGTTTGCTACCCAATACGTTCCTTGCTCGCCAACCATGTTTACCATACGGGCTATCATTAACATATAGGCAACGTTTCTAACAAGCGACTCTAAACCCGAAATTCCACCAACTTTCAAAAAATCTTTCATCCAAGCAAAAGAAATTTTTGCTTTTTTGAAAAGAACAATCCCCTCTTTGCTTAATAAGACAATTGCCATTACGACTAAAATAACGTTAACTATTATATTTGAGAATGCAATTCCATTTACACCAAGGTTTAATGATATAGGCAAAGTTGAAACCATAAACGTATCGACAAGCAAACACAAAACAAGTTTTACTGCCGTAAGCAAGAAAACGTATTTTTCTTTACCAAGTGTTACCATACCAACCATGATAAAGTTGAAAGCAAGCGAGAATATGCTTGCTACGCTTTCAATTCTTATGTAGGTTGCCGACGCATCAATAATCGCTTTATCCGTCGCCATTAGTGATAAAAGTGGCTTAGCAAATGCAATTATTATAATTGATAATATCGCATATGCGCTAACTGAAACAAGTAAACCCGTCCTCATACGGTTAGCGAACTCTTTTTTATCCGTTAGAACTTTACCTATAAAGAAGAACAATGGTAAAACAATTGCTTCGCTCAAGATTTCATACAAAAGGTTTACCCAAGAGAGTTGCCCCGCAATTGAGAAAGAATATTCGCCTGGAAGTTGCCCTAAAAAGAAAACTCTAACCGTGGTATAAATAGTCGGAATTAAGCCTAAAACTAACAATGATATAAATAGCTTATAATTGATTTTACTTAATGAATTTTTAACCTTTGTTAACATTTCTCCGCTATCCTATTGAAACATTTTGTTTAACCATTATATCACATTGTGCTATTTCTCTCAATTGGTTTTATCGCAATTTAAAAGATAAACAAGGCAACCGTGTCACGTTATATGAAATCAAAGTTGGTAACGAGATATTTCCACGGCAACACGTAGTTTATTAACTACGACGAATTAGAAAAAGTTCTTTTGAAAAAAGTAAGGATTAATAGTAAACTTAAAACCAAATAACAACTGAATATAGAAACCACGTTTGACTTTATTTGTCAAACGGGGTTTTATTAAAAATAAAAAGCATTATACCTGGTACCCATAATGCTCTTCTTTATTAAGTTTTACGTTCTTGGCAAATCTAACAAATTGTCGTGCTGATAATCGTTAGGGGTTGAACGAACGTATTTTTCGTTATTTGCACTCAATGCAGGTATAACTTCTGGATAAGGATATCTATCCACTTTAATTGACCCTGGATTTTCTTTCAAATAATCGTATAAAGTACCTTTCTTAAAATACCCTGGATTATCACACCCGTCAATATAGACTTCATCTATTTCTGTTAACTTTTGGGAATTATAGCATCCCGGCTTCATCTTAATTTTCTTTGCATAAAACATGGCAAAATCCTCACTTTTAATTTATTTTTGATAACACTCAAAGAAAAAAGTTGAACTACTTGATCAAAAGCGATTGATCTTTGCAAAATTTTATGATATAATGGTCAAGTCTTGCAGAACATAGTATTATACCAATTTGCTATGTAGACAATTCGCAGTGCAATGAGTACCAGTCATTGCACTGTTTTTCTTTTAATGTGAATCTACACTATTTTTATCTTCTAATTTTTCCATTAATTCTGTTAAAGAAGGCTCTCCATTAGAAGATTCTTGTTCTCTTATTTCAATTATCGCTTGTAACCGCGCCCCCATTTTTGTATTAATAAGTGATGCAGTTTTTAATGTTTCAAGGTCTCCATTATCGGCTGAAGCTAACATCATTTTCATAGCAAACATATATTTCTTCATAGCATCTTCAAAAGACGTCGAACTAAAGAGTTTGTTATAATCCGCCTCTTTGTTTCTTTTTCCACCAGACATGCTTATAATTTCTTTTGCTTTGTCGGCAGTATTTACTAGCATCTTTTTTATTTCTTCCGTAACCTCTTTATCATAGAAATACTCAGGTCCAATGCCAAAATACATTGACATCCTTTCCCTTTTTGAACTTGAAGCAAATGCTGTTCCAACTTCCCATTTAGCAACCGTAACCCTATTCACGCCGATTGCTTGCGCAACTTGCTCTTGCGTTGCCCCGTAAATTTCACGAATTAATTTAATATTGTTCATAAAATTACCTCCAAGCATGTGTATTATATAACATTAGAATATATTTGTCAAATGATTTTATGCTTATTTTATAAATTTTTATAAAGTAATTTTTGTAACTTATTGTAGTTTTGTAGTTTATGTTTTCGCTACAAAAAAACAGCCTTTTTTTGTGATAAAAAAGACTGTTTCGTGGTATACCCTGGCAGAATCGAACTGCCAATAGAATCTTAGGAGGATTCCGTTATATCCATTTAACTAAGGGTACATTTTATTCAATTTTTATCGTTTTGACTCTATCTAATACTTATTTTTATTCCGCTTATTATTCCAAAAAATAGGCTTAAAATAAAAAAGCACTTCAAAAAGAAGTGCTGAATTTTTGGTATAGCGGCGGAGAACGAACTCCGCTTTACAATCGCCCTCGTATGAATGAAGGTTACGCTATCTTTGCAGTCAACAGATACAAGTTCATACGCAATTACTGTTGGCAGCATGGTCTTCCCGGCGGGAATCGAACCCACAACGGCCCCTTAGGAGGGGGCTGTTATATCCATTTAACTACGGAAAGATTTATTTAGTTGTTTTTCAATACAAAATGGATTAACAGCGCTGTTGTGCCGAGCATATGCAATATGCGAACGCTATCAATTTTAACTAACTTATCCATTTAACTATCGAAAAACAATGTGTAAATTTTAAACAAACACGTTCTTACTAATAACCGTTTGAATATTTCCAAAAAACTGCCTTTGATGTCTAAAATCGGCAATATTTTCTATTCTATATATTCTTTTATATTTCTAATTTATCAAATAAATCTTTAATATTTGCTTGAGATTTATCGTTATTTTGCAAAGTATTTAATTTTATTTTGGTTTGCGCTTTCGA
This sequence comes from Clostridiales bacterium, assembly GCA_015055835.1. Classification (GTDB taxonomy): domain Bacteria; phylum Bacillota; class Clostridia; order Christensenellales; family Borkfalkiaceae; genus SIG381. The sequence continues at coordinate 5,698 of SVHJ01000004.1, forward strand.
CTTTCCCAAAAGCAGTCTAAACCATCTTGCAATTTGACAAAAAGGCATCAACCATTTTCTTTTTATTAAAACTTGATACTGACATTTTAGTTCATCATATGGTAAAAATATTTTTGATAATATATATCCTAATTTTCCTTTTTTATTTATTTGTATAACCGCTTGGTTTTTTATATTTCCATATAGTCCAGAATGCAAAACAAATTCCTTTATTTCTAAAGAAATATCCGTTTCTTTTTCCCCTAAAAACCAACAATCAGTCGTCTTAGAAATTTCGTTTGCAAAAGTTAATAATCCACACTCGCTTAAAAGAATGTCTTTTTTATTTGTATAAGAAAATTTATTTCTTAAAAGCCATTCATCAATAAAAAATCTAACACCTAATCCACCTGATTTAAAATGTTTTGCTAGATGCGAAACATGATAAAAGTATAGAAAATCATTATCCAACTTATAATCATTATCTTCATTCACATAATGCCATACATCTTTTAATACTCTGCTACAAGTATCACCTTTATCCGTTAAAGAAAAATGCAGTTCTAAATGCACTCCACTTTGCGACCACAAAGAAACATCGTGTGAAAATTCGCCTTTAACCATATAATTCAATTTAGTAACTAATAACTCTTTTACTTTGACTAAATTGTTTTTATTAATTAATATGTCTATATCACAACTAGTACGCATCCACGTTTCAGGATAAAGTTTAGAAATAATAATTCCTTTTAATGGTATAAATGGTATTCCCACATTTTTTAATATATTAGAAATACTCTCAAATTCATGTTTTCTTTGTTCATCTCTAAAAATCGCTTTATTTCGCTCTTTTAAAAATAAATTCTTTAACTTTTCATCACAAAGTAAGTTGTTCTGTTCTAACGAATCAGCTATTAAGTGTGCCAAATCTTGCTCGATTGACAACTTATACAAATACGTAAGACTATCTGTTGTTATTAAATTTTTAATTTCATTATCAACTTCTTTTTTTGATAATTCAAAATTAAGAAGTGCAAAAAATATTTTTTCAACAATCTTTTTCATCTTAAACGCAATTTTTCTCCAGTTCGTTTTATATATAACAACTTAAATTTAATAATATAGAACCATCTTATTAAAAGCAAGTGTATATTGAAAAAACCCATATACTTTTATACATCAAATTTTCTTTAGCAATTTTTTTATTTTATATCTGAATTTATTAGGTATTTTATCTTTAATTAAATCTTTTAAATAACCTTTAGTTTTCATATGCTTTTTTGAAACAGTCTTAAAACCTAAAACTTTCAAATCTTTATATATCTCATCTCTCTTTTTAGGTCTAATTGACGGCATATTTAAGTTTCCGTTGTGTTTTTTTATATCATCAACTTCTACCAAATTATATGAAAGATTATTTTGTATCTCATTAAAAATTATTTTTCCTTTTTCATTGTTTAATATTATTGCAGAAACACCATTAATATTAAATAATGCAGGATCAACCTTTTCTACGCCCCAGAAATCACCTATTGTTATATCGCCTGATCTATTAATTGTTGCATAAGGACAAGTATAACAAGACTCTCTATAAATACTTCCCTCCAAGAAACTCGCATAAAAAGGACTTAATGATGCCATTCTTTCAATCGTCTTTATCTTTTTGCCTTTTTTAAGTTTAATTTTATAAGTTAAAGACCAATTGTGTTTACTTTTGCTTCTAAAATCAAAGGCAAGTAGTTTTCCTCCATGTTGTTGTTCTTCAAACTTTAAGTATTCATTATATAATAGTCTACTTGGAACACCATGACATATTATATCAACCGATATAAGTTTTTGATATTCTTTTCCAAGGTAGGTTTTTAACCCAGCTACTTGACAAGGCGTTCCAGTAAATAAAACAATCTCATCATTTAAAAGCTTTTCTTCTATTTCTTGATAAGTTCCAGACAAGTCGCTTTCTACATATTTAGAGCCTCTCATCTTCTCAATAAGAGAAATTTCATTTGTTACAACATGTTTTGGAAGATTGTTTTTATCGTTAATACATCCTGAGACATATCCATTTCTTGAAATAACTTCTTTTGCGATTGAAAAGAAAATCCCCCCTGATGAACTATTTTTTAATATATTTTCATCTTTTACCCATGCAGCAAAGCCAACTTGATCATCTTTATTGTAAAAAGGATTTTCCACAGGACAAGTATCTAAGCACTTTCCACAATCGACACAAAGCTCCTTATCTATTATAGGATATAAAAAACCCTCATCATTCTCTTTAAATGATATTGCATTTAATTTACACACTTGTTCACATGCATGACATCCACAACATTTGTTTTGAATTTTATCAATATTACGCATTTTTATTTTAAGGCACTCCTTAAAAAATTTTTTGATTCTTCTATGAATTCATCTAATATAGGAGTAATTTCCGTATAATCTATATTTTCATTAGAAGCTTTTATACAAGCATCAAAATCGTTTAAGTATCTTTTTTCTATTAAATTTACTTTTCTTAATATGCTTTCTAATCTAGAATTATATTTTGGTGCAGGAATCGATATAAATTGTTTTTTAAAATTTAACGAAAAAGCTGTTCCATGAAAAGAATCTGTAACAACAAAATCAGCGTTTGAAATATAATTCAAAAAATCCATAGGCGTATTGCATAAACGGTTTTTTGCACCTTTTACAAACTCTAAAGAATCAGCAAAATTTATCACTTTTAAATTCTTTTGTTTAGCAATTTCTATTGCTACTTTTTCAAGCAACTTATTTCTATTTAAGTTGTAAATAAACAAGTATTTTTCTTTAGGTGGTTCCTTTTTAGAAAAGGCTTTCCAATCCTCAGCCGTTAAAAGCAATGTAGGATCAGCAACGTGAACACCATTATAAATTCCTAAATTCTCCAATGTAGTTAATGCAGAGTCTTCTCTTACAGAAATAGCATTATAATCCTTAAGCCATTTACCTATTAATAATTTTTCTTCTTCAAAGAAATCAATCTTACCAAAACTACCTGCATATGCTATTTTTTTATTTTCAGCACCTATAAATTGCAAATAATATGCCTTTAAATCTTCTGGTGGATTATTGTTTTGGGTGTTCCATACTTGATCGCTCCCAGTCATATAAACATCTGCAATAGGTTTTTCTTTAAGCAAATCTCCATAGCATTTATAACGTTTTTGCGTTAAATTAATATGTCTTTTTAAAAACCTATTTACCATTTTATATTGAACGGAATTAACAATAATTAAAGGAAGTATTTTTATTAATTTCTTTAATAATGATGTTTTTGCTTTTGGAAAAATTGCACGCTTAAAAGATAGGCCCTCTGGAACAAAGTCAATAACTTCAACGTCATATCCTTCCTTATTTAAAAAAGTTTGTGTTGCATAAGTTTGCAATAACGAACCAAAATTGGTAACCCTATGCAATGTAATTAACTCTATTTTCATTTTTTACTTCCTTTTCTTTTTTTTAATATCTAAAACTAATTTAACGCTTATTTATCTTTTAAATTAAGTTTTACTAGAATTCTTCTTAACCTAGTTTTTATATAAAATTTTATTCTACCTAAAAAGGTATCATTTGCATATTTTTTAGCAACGTAATCATAACCAAATTTATTATAATCTTTCCAAAAAAGTTCTCTTGTCGCTGGAACTTTGCAAGGTTTGTTGTGATTATAAATAAGAGCTTTTTCATTATCTACTTGATAATACAAAACTTCTTCCTTTATACTTTCAAATAATTCTTCCCCTTTAATTGAAGAAGTTAAAAGAATTGAAACCCCTTTGTTATCGTCAATTTTTGGAAGAATATGTTGTACTCCCCAAAAATCTCCTATTGCAATATCGGCAATGCCCATCTTACCAGCATAAGGACAACTATAACAAGACTTTCTTAGAATTAAATTTTTATAAAAAATATCCTTAAAGTTTTGCGCAGACTTTGTTTTCCATTCTTTTTTATTATTTTCGTAAGTAATTTCTTCATTATGCTCATGCCAACCTTTTACTTTTGACCTGTTTTTATAAGCAATAATCTTCTTACCATTTTTCTTTTCTAAATAATTTAAATGTTCCTTAAAAATTAACGGGCTTGGCACACCATGGCAAACAATTTCCACAGTGTATAATTTACTAGTGTCTACACTATTTTCCCCTAAAAACCTAACTAATCCGTCTACTTGGCAAGAAGTTCCAACAAATAAAACGAAAGTATCCTTAACCAAATCATCTTTTATAGAATTAAAAGTGTTAGTTAAATCACTTTGAACGTACTTTGAGCCACGCATTTTATCTCTTTCAATAGAATTTTCAGCTCTAACATGTTTTGCATAAAGGTTATCGTATACAACACCATATACAATACCATTTTTTTCAAATATAGCATCTGATAATGCCGTAAACGCACCCCCCGAAACGCTATTCGCTCTTACAACGTTATCTTTATGAATAACTGCAAAAGCTTTTTCTTTACTATTTTTTAAGTAAAGTTGGTTCGCTGGGCAAATTTTTAAACATCTTTCACAATTTATACATTTTTCCTTATCAACTAACGGTTCTAAAAAACCCTCGTTATTTTGAACCATACTAATTGCATTAACTGGACAAATATTTAAACATGCAGAACAACCAAAACACTTTTCTTTTAAGGTATCAATCATTTTACACCCCTATTGATTTTTTTAGATATTCTAAAGACAAAGTTCTTTCTTTACTTAATTTTTCTTGAACTTCTTTTTTATTTAATTCTTTTAAGTTTATATCTTCATCAACTGGTACTAACGCATTTTCTGCCCCTGTTTTTGATAAAATTGATAAAACCCTTTCGTGAAGAGCAACTCCATTTGCAATTTTTCCGTCAATTGGTACGTAAAAATCTTTATTAAAAGTTAAAGAAAAAGCCGTACCATGAAAAGAATTTGTAACAACGCAACTTGCATTTTTAAAATAACAAACGAAATCTTCCGGGCTAACAAATATATCACAATTTTTAATACCATATTTAAATATTTGATATTCTTTAATTCCTATATATTTGATAGGTAGCCCTTTTTCTTTACTTAATTTCTCTGCCGTTTCTTTTATTTTATCAACAACACTTTTTTTACCCGGCATAATATAACATAAAATACCGTTAAATTTTTTTGCCTTCTTTTTTGCTTTTTCCGTAACTATTTCCCATTCTTCAGCTGTTAATAATAACGTAGGGTCTAAAACACATTCAGCATCTTGTCCACTTAATTCTTTTACAATATTTATTCCACTTTCTTCCCTAACTGCTATATGAGAAAAATCTTTTAGTAGCGCCCCACAAGTTTCAGCATATTTACTTTGAAAGGAACTTTTTCCAAAACTTGAAGCATATGCAACTTTCTTTTTCCCTTTAGGAACAAAATTTAAAAAATAACTTAAATCATATAAAAATAAGTCTGGATTCCAAATTTGGTCACTTCCCGAAAGATACACGTCATATTCTCCAGGATTTTTACATAATTCTTTATTATTATGATAACGCTTAGTAGTGTATGGTATATTCTTTTTCCTAAACTTTTTAAATAATCTATTTCTTTTGTTTAAAGTTATAGTATTTTTAAAAAAATTCCATAAAAAATAATATATTTTTTGTTTAAAAGTCAAACCATAAGTTAATCTTTTTTTATCAATATACTTATAAGCAACCGTATCTATCCCTAGGTTATTCATTTTTCTAACTAAAGCATACGCTTGTAAAGTTGCCCCGTAATTATTAGATAAAGAAAGAGTCATCACACTAGCTTTCATAAAACGCTCCTATCTATTTTCGTACATTTTTTTGTAATAATTTTGATATTCACCACTAATAATTTCTTCCCACCATTCACGGTTTTCTAAATACCACTTAATGGTCTTTTTAATTCCGTCAGCAAACATAGTTTCAGGAAGCCAACCTAGCTCGTTATGTATTTTTGTTGGATCTATTGCATAACGCATATCATGTCCTTTTCTATCAGCAACGTAAGTAATTAAACTTTCAGGCTTATTTAACTCTTTACAAATAAGTTTTACTATATCAATGTTCTTCATTTCATTATGGCCACCGATATTATAAACCTCTCCAACTTTGCCATTATGTATGATAAGGTCAATAGCCTTACAATGGTCTTCAACGTATAACCAATCTCTAACATTTTCTCCTTTACCATAAACAGGTAGAGGTTTATCGTTAAGCGCATTAGCAATCATTAATGGTATTAACTTTTCAGGAAAATGATATGGACCATAATTATTTGAGCATCTAGAAATAGTAACCGGTAATCCATACGTTCTATGATAAGCAAGAACCAATAAATCAGCCCCTGCTTTACTTGAACTATACGGAGAACTAGTGTGAATTGGTGTTTCTTCCGTAAAGAAAAGATCAGGTCTATCTAAAGGCAAATCGCCATACACTTCATCCGTTGATACTTGATGATAACGATCAATTCCATATTTTCTACAAGCATCCATTAAAACAGCCGTTCCCATAATATTCGTTTGCAAGAAAATATCAGGGTTTTCAATACTTCTATCAACGTGACTTTCAGCTGCAAAATTAACGACGATATTTGGCTTAACATCCTCAAAAAGTTTATAGATAGTTTCTCTATCACAAATATCAGCCTTTACAAAAGTAAAATTAGGATTGTCCATTACAGTTTTAAGGGTTGATAAATTACCAGCATAAGTAAGTTTATCTACGCAAATAATTTCGTATTCTTTATACTTATTTAACATATAAAATATGAAATTGCTACCAATAAAGCCTGCACCACCAGTTACTACTATTTTCATTAATTATTCTCCTTTTCGGCAAGTTTAATTAAATACTGTCCGTATTCAGTTTGTTTCAATTTTTCTCCCAATTTTTTTAATTGTTCTGTAGAAATAAAACCACGTCTCCAAGCAATTTCTTCTATGCAAGAAACGTAAAATCCTTGCATTTCTTGTAAGGTTTTAACAAATCCACTTGCCTTATACATTCCTTTAGGACTACCAGTATCAAGCCAAGCCATACCTCTACCAAGCAATTCAACGTGTAATTCACCTAATTCTAAGTAAGCGTTATTAACTGCAGTAATTTCAATTTCTCCTCTCTTCGAAGGCTTAACGTTCTTAGCAATTTCCACAACTCTATTATCGTAGAAATAAAGTCCTGGAACGGCATAATTAGATTTTGGGTTTTCAGGTTTTTCTTCAATTGAAACAACTTTTCTTGAATCATCAAATTCAACCACGCCAAATTCTGTTGGATTATTTACTGGATATCCAAAAATAGTTGCGCCAACCTTTCTATTAATAGCATTATGTAAAACTTTTGTTAGATTTTGACCGTAGAACACGTTATCCCCTAAAATTAAGCATACATTATCGTCTCCAATAAATTTTTCGCCTAAAATAAACGCATCAGCAAGTCCACGTGGGCTTTCTTGTACACAATAATCAATACGAATACCAAACTCTTTACCATCACCTAAAAGTTCCTTGTAAGAATCTATTGCCTCTGGCGAAGAAATAATCAAAATATCGCTTATCCCTGCAAGCAACAACACGGATAATGGATAATATATTAATGGCTTATCATATATTGGCAACAATTGTTTAGAAACAGCCTTTGTCATAGGGTGTAATCTAGTACCCTTTCCCCCTGCTAAAATTATACCTTTCATCTTTTTCTCCTAAACTTTACCTTAAAATAATATCACAAATTCTATCAACGTCTTCAAGAGACAAGTCCGCATACATAGGCAACGTAAGAACGTTGTCTGCTGTTTTTTTTGCAATTGGCGTATTTTTGACAGAAAAACCATATTTTTCTTTATAACAATCAAGTTCATTTGTTAATGGATAAAAATACTTTCTAGCAAAAATATTTTCTTTTTCAAGTTCTTCTTGAATTTGATTTCTATTTTTTTTATATCCATCAAAAAAAACTGGATAATAAGAATAATTTTGTGTAACGCCCTCTTGTTCTTTAATTAATTTTATACCCTTTACGTTTGATAAACGATCCACATATCTTTGAGCAACGGCTTTTCTCTTTGCAATTTCATCATCAATGTGTCTTAAATTACAAATGCCCATAACTGCCTCGTACTCATTCATTCTTGCATTAGTGCTTACATATGCAACCGTTTCATGATTCACAAAACCAAAGTTTATTAACTGATTTACCTTATCACAAACATTAACATCATTAAAAGTGGTAATCCCCCCCTCAATAGTGTGAAAAACTTTTGTAGCATGGCAACTAAACATTGATGCATCACCAAAATTACCAATGCCTACCCCATTAATCTTAACACCAAATGCATGTGCAGCATCATAAATAACCTTAAGCCCATGTTTTTTTGCTATTTCATTTAATTTATAAACATCACAAACATAACCGTAAACATGTGTTGCAACTATCGCACAAGTTTTATCCGTTATTAATTCTTCTATTTTGTTAACATCAATCGTATAATCATCTTCATTAATATCACAAAAAACAGGCGTTAATCCATTTCTAACAATGGAATGAGTCGTAGAACAATGAGTATAAGGTGTCGTAATAACCTCACCTTTTAAATCAAACGCATCGATCGCAACTTCAAGAGCAACATGTCCGTTTGCAAATAGTGCTAAATTCTCTACGCCAAGATATTTTTGAAGATCTCTTTCAAATTTTTTATGTTTGTCTCCTCTATTTGAAAGCCATCTTGTTTCCCAAAGAGACTTTATTTCCTCACAGTATTCTTCATAAGTTGGCATTGAAGATTTGGTTACATTTATTCTTTCCATATTTTTTCCTCCAAACATTTTTATATTAAAAATTACAATCACTCTCAATTACTAATTTAGCATTAATATCTTTTTCAGATAAAATAAGATCTTTTATTCCCCAATCAATATTAATTTGTGGATCATTATATCTAATAGCTCTATCAAATTCAGGGCTATATTCGTTATCGGTAAAATACTCTATCATAGTATCATCTTCCAACGAAATTACCCCATGTGCAAAGCCCTTCGGTATATACAATTGCAATTTATTATTTTCCGAAAGCAATACTTTAACATAATGTAAATAAGTTGTTGAATTTTTCCTTAAATCTATTGCAAAATCCATCACGGCGCCCTTTGTGCAACGAACAATTTTTGCTTGTGCTTTAGGATTGTTTTGAAAATGCAATCCTCTAATAGTTCCTTTTTTTAATGAATACGCACAATTTTCTTGAACAACTGCAAAATTAATTCCACTGTTCTCAAGTTCTTTAATATTTAAAGTTTCAAAAAAGAATCCTCTTTGATCATTAAATATCCTTGGTTTTATAATTTTTACATCATTTATTTGAGTTTCTAAAATTTCCATAAATTTCTCCAAAATTATTTATTTTCTTCAGTTGGTTGTTCTAATTTCTTTTTGTTTTTCTTTTTTAAAAAATAATCTTAAATAAATAAGTCTATTTAAATTTCAACATCCTTACCTAATCCATTATTTACAACATCTTTATATACAGCACTAGCAACAGCTATATCAATAAAACTTAACCCTACAGAATTAAAATAAATAAATTCTTCATCATTTTCTCTTGCTAATTTTTTACCACAAATAATTTCTGCCATATCTGCATATATATCTTCATCTTTAAGTTTGTTTTCTTTATACATTCTACTTATAGTTTGTGAACGATGCTTAACGCTTTCCCAATGATCACATACAATTTTATTTGCTTTTAATGGAACTGCATACTCATCTTCCCAGCCACCTACATGACAATAAAAACAACCCTGTTTTATTGTTTTGGCTTTTAACAAAGGTTTTTGACAGCTTACTGCTGTAACAATGATATCTGAATCCAAAGCAGCTGCTTCAAAATCCCCTTTACACGCAAAAAAATTAACGTCCGGATACCTTTTTTTACAAAAATCTATAAAACTTTGCTCCTCTGCTATCGTTTTTGAAGCCACTTTGCAAACATTTATTTCTGGATGAACTTCTTTTATAGATAAAAAATGCATTTTTGCCTGTTCTCCTGTTCCAATAGAACAATAAATTTTACTTTCTTTTTTTGCAAAATATTTTGATGCAATTGCGCCAATCGCAGCCGTTCTAATTGTGGTTATTAGAGAAGCCTCCATAATAGCAATAGGCAATCCTTTTTCAATTTCAGACAAAACTAACAATCCTGATACATTTGGTATTCCATAATATTCAGGATTATTTGGAAAAACTGATATCCATTTTACGCCACTAATTTTTTGTTTTAACAAGGTTGATGGCATACAGTTAATCCTATTTTGCGATTCCTCATTAAAAATCTGCGAAATTTTATCTGGCAATAAAATTTCACCATTATAAAAATCAATAAAAGCGTTTTGTATTGTTTCCATAATTTTTGGAAGTTCTAAACTTTTTGATTTTATTATATCTTCACGCGATATAAACTTAATAGACATACTCAAATCAACCACCTAATCCTTATATAAATTAAACAGCATTTCATTATTGTTTTCATCTTTTATTGAAAGACACTTTAATATTTCATCAATATGATTATCAATTTCTTCTCTGTCTTTTCCTACTAAATGAAGATATGCAAACACTTGTTGTGCAGATCCCCATTTATCTATTTTATCACCCATAAAATGTACTGGAACAATTTTATTAACATATTTTTTGTCTTTGATTTCGTCTAAATTAATTATTTGTGATATTCTACCAGCGTTAACATGAATTGGTAGAATACAATAACTTTCACCTCTACTTTTTTCTTTAAATGAATTTTTTGTAAAAGAATATTTTCCAGTTAAAGCATATTCAATTTGCAACTCTAATTGGCTAATATCATAAAAATACTCTACTGGTAGATAGGTCAAAGAACCACCAAATCTGAAACCCATTTCGTTAAAAGTAAATTCCCCTTTTTCACAAAATGCTTCTATCCAAATAACACCATTTTTTAAACCAAATTCTTTGAACATCTTTTGAACTTTTTTATCAAGTGTATCTAAATATTCTTTTTTATATAAAGATTGATAAAATTGAACAGCCATTACAGGTGCCCCATCTTTAAAAACTTTTTTAGATGTTTTATCTGAAATTCCACTGAAAAAAATTTGCCCATCAACCAACGTATAATTGATAATAACACTTTTTTCATAATTCATATATTTTTCAATAAGAACTTTTTTTGTAGCTGAAAAACTTATTGCTTCATTATAAGCAATCTTAAGCTGGTCAATATTTTTACAAATAGAAAAGCCTCTACTACCAGACCCATCTACAGGTTTTACAACAACAGGAAATTCGATATCTTTAATTGCCGGATCGGAAAAATTCGACAACGTATATTCTTTTGTAACGGGTATATCATATCTTCTACATAAATCCTTAAAACAATGTTTGTTATTCAAAAAATCCCATTGTTTTATAGAACAAAAACATGGTAAATCCATTTCTTGACAAAGTTCTATCATTTTTTTTATGTTAAATTCGTGAACACCAGCATATATACCATCTACTTTATTTTTAATTAATTCTTGCTTTAACAATGCTAATTCAGCTGTACTAATTTGCCACGCTTCATCTGCAATTTGTTTTGCTGGAGATTCTTGAATAGGCAAATAATCAGTTACTATCGTGTATACCCCTTTACTTTTTGCATATTCTACTATTTCGCAAGAACCTATAGGTTTTCCACCCAAAATCAACAGTTTTTTACCTTTTAATTGCATTTTAGTCCTATTCAACCTCCACGATAACGTTTTCCCCAATTTCTTTCATATAATTATCCATAGCTTCCATTGTTTTAAATTTTAAAACAAGTGTTCCAATAGTTTCATTTGCGCCTGTAAATTCTTTTACTACATCACCTTTTTTTATCCATAAATCTTTTTCAATAATTTCCATATTTTTATCTTCTTTAATTATTAGCTTTTTGAAAAATCCAGTTCTTTGAGCGTGAAGGATTACCTCTGCCCAATAACCATTATAATTTGTTAGTTCAAATTCTTTCAAGTCTTCCCCTATCGTGGCTTTAACAGTCGCTTTTATTAGATCAATTCCTGTAGAATATTTTAACATTTCAGACAAACGATTCCCACCACCCCTTGGAGAAACTTCCATTATATATGGCACTCCGTTTATATCTTCTCTTGTTTCAATGTTATATATAGATGTTTTCATTTCTAACAAATCTAATAATCTTTGAAGTTCAACCTTTAATATAGCTTCATTCTCTTTTTCAAAGGTTGACGGCCAAGTATATGCAGCTGGTGTATATGGATTTTTAGAATTCTCATCAAAATGTTGTGCAGAAAAAGTTACAAATTTTAATTTCCCATTTATTGAAAAACAGTCCGAATCAGACGAACAACCTTTTTTTTCTATAAATTCTTCAACAATAAACTCTTGTCTATTAGAAAATTTCAACGCATTGTCTATAGCGTCTTTTAATTGAGTTATATTATCAACACGCATAACACCTTTGCTACCAGCCGAATCAGTAGGTTTTACAATAACAGGAAATCTAAAACAGTTAATCTCTTTCATTGCTGATTCATATGAACTATATCCTCTCGCTTCTGGAACATTAAATCCATTATTTTTTAAAAATTCCCTGAATTTTGCCTTGTTTTGTAAAATCGATACTGATTTATAAGACCCACATGATGGTAATCCCAACTTTTCTGCTACATATGCAGCAGTAACCACACCAGGATCACAAGCAAACGACATTATGCCTGAAACACCCTCTTCTTTAGCAAGGTTTAAAACTGCTTCTTTATCAATTATACTAACATTTACATATTTATCAGAAAACTTATGTGCAATATTATTTGGTAAATAATCACAAGTAATAACATATAATCCTAATTCCTTAGCTGTTTTTATAACTGGAATTAAATATCTTGACCCACCTAATAATAATATTTTTTTCATTTTTATCATCCTTTTTTACTTTTCAACAGTCTTTTTAACTTTTCTTTTTATACCACTTGTAATTTTTGAAAAGCCACCAAAAAATACAAGTCTAAAAATTCTTTCTATATTTCTAAAAAATCTTTGAGTCTTACTTTTAACCCCTAGTTTTTTTTCTCTTTCCTTTTCAAAAAAATAATCTGCCATAACAAATTTTGGATGGTTTAGAGGGAAATCTAACTCATACGTTTTCATATGATATTGAGATTGAAGAGCTTTTGGCATTTGTTTCATTTTACTTGCCGTATGCGTAGAACCGTCGCCTACACCAATATTACTCATTAAGTTATATTTAGGCACTATTATTAGTTGATTTTGACAATATTCTGCATGGCGAGTAAAGAACTCTCCACCAGGCTTATGGTAAGCAAACGTGCCCTTTTTAGCAAAAGAATTGAATTGTTTTTTCAAATACCAAGGTAAAATTTTTTGTAAATTTTTCATTACAAACGGATCTTTTGCATAATCCAAATTAACGTCATTATTTTCAATAGTACGCTTCCAAATAGCTACCCCTGAAGAAGTAGGAACTTTTGCAAAAAAGTAGTCTGCTGAAGTTTTTTCCCAAACGCCTTCTAAATTAACTCCTGTAATTCTATTCACACGATAATCATCTTTATATTTTTCAAGCATTTCTGCACAAAACCTAAAAAATGATACTGATGGTATTTGATCGTCTTCAAGATAAACACATCTGTCAACGTGTTCCCAAATAAATTTATTTGTGACATCAAGAAGTGCATATAGACCTAAGTTCTTTTCCTGATACAACCTATATACGGTACAATTCCAGTCAACGTCTTCTGTAATTTTTCTACTTTTTTCAACCAATTCTTTATCAGAAGGAACAGTTTCTCTAGGTCCATCAGACCTTATAAAAAGAATACTAGGTCGCGCTTGTTTTATAACTTCCCATTGTTTTTTTAACATATCTGGGCGTATAAACGCCTGTATCGCAACAGGTACGTCTACTAAATAATCTTTCACTTATCACTTTCCTCCGTTTTTTTGTTTTTAAAAAAGTCTTTAATTAAACGCACTTTCTTTTTATCTATAATAAACGCAAATATTGCGTAAACAATAAAACCTATTAGAACTTGTAGCCCTAATAATAAATATTTGTTTAATCCCGTTACAAGTTTTGTAAATAATATTACTGCTACCACCATTATTGTTGAAGTAACAATCGTTGGTAAAATATCAATTACTTGCTCCCTAATGCCATAAGAAAAATATTTTTTGTTTAATATAAAATATAGCAAACAAGCAACTACTTCAGTAAAAATAAGTCCTATAAGCATCCAAACAAGCCCAAACCATATAGTAGAAAAAATTAAAACAATTCCTAATAGTTTAGAAAAAATTGCAATTCTAAATGAAACGTTACTCTTACCTATACCATTTAATGCTTGCGCGCTAGTAGTTTTTATTGGTTGCAACAAATAAAACAAACAAAATAGTTGCATATAAATAGTAGCATCAAGCCATTTATCCGTTAAAAGACAGGAAATCAAGTTTTTTGTAACAGCAAACATACCCATTATTAATGGAAATAATATAAAAGTTATTAAAGAAATAGTTTGCCTCATAAGTTCTTTAATGCGTGGTAAATTATCTTGCTCTTTTGAATAGGCAGAAAACATAACTTTTTGAAGAGAGTAATCGGTATTAGTTGCTATAAGAGAAGGAAAGGTTTGTCCCTTTTCATAAAATGCAAGTGTTTCTGGTGAATATCTTTTTCCAACGACTAATGCGCTTAATTTATTGTAAAAGGTATTAAATAGTCTAACCCATAAAATATTAGATCCATATTTAATCATTCCCCACGATTCTTTTTTACCAAAACAAACTTTAGGTAACCATTTTACTATAAACGCAAGTATTAAAACTGTAATTACCTTAAAAGATATCTGTTGTAATATAAGCGCCCACGTGCCAAATCCATTTAATGCCAAAATTATACCCACAGCACCCGAAGTAATAGTTGCTATTGAATTTACAACTAGCATATTTTTAAACATCATCTTTCTATGAACTAATGCCGTTTGTACAGAAGATATCGCACCTATCGGTAAAATTAATGAATATCCCCTTAACATTCGTATTAATTCATTCGCATTATAATTTTTATAAAAATTTGCAATTAACGGTGCTGTAAAAAATAATATTGCACACATTAAAATGGAAATAATTATATTTACTGTAAAAATAAAATTTATATCGTTATTATCAATTTCTTTTTTGTGTATTAAAGCAGAACAAAAACCCGTTTCAACAAAAACTGTTGCTATTGAAACAAAAACAACAATTAAAGATAGTATGCCGTAATCTTCTGGCAATAGTATCCTTGCTAAGACTATTGAAATTATAAGTTGTATACCCTCAACTAAAATTCTTTCTAAAAAATTCCATAAAAGAGAAGAATATATAGTCTTACTACTTACCTTCGCCATCTTTATTCTCCTCTATTACTTTTTTTGAGTTGTTTACTCCATCTTTAACGTAAACAAAAGATAAGTATATAGGCAATAGTTTACTTATCAATGGACAACCAAACGTAGATAATATTAAAATAGCAAAAATTAACGCTTTACTTCTTTTGTTGCCTTTTTTATAAGCTTTAAAAAACACAAAAACTAATAAACAAAATCCAATAATGCCTATTGTAAACAAGTTTTCAGCAATTGATGAATAGTTAACGAATTCATAAGGCACGTCTAATCCGTAAATATTTTTAGTAACGTAATTACCATATCCCACACCAAAAACTAATTGTAGAATATTTAATAACGATAACGTTTTATAACCAGAAAATCTTGCAGCCATAGCGCTATATTCACCAGTATCGTTTACTCTATCTAAAGCAAAACTTAAAATACCAGAAGTATATAAAACACACGCTACAATTACTATCAAGATAATCGTTGCTAAAGTTTTAACGTTCAATTCTCTTTTGATAATTTTTTCAATAATCCAAATTACCCACATAGCTGCACAGCAAACAATACCTTGTCCTGAAGTACTTATAACGATACCTATTGATACGAATATGGCATCAAAAAATCTAGTGTCCTTTTTTTTGTAATTTTTACCAAATAAAGAACATACAATGAAAGGAATCATAGAATATGCAAATTCTGCAGGTTCTGAATAAAAAGATCTTAAACGACCAACTTCTACGCCTCCTTGCTCAACTATTGTTTTACCAATTTTGTTTGGTAACGTTATGTTAAACAAATAATAAAATAATGCTTGAAGCAATATATATGCAACTGCAAAAAAAGCAATTATTCTATATATTTGCATTGCCCTATCATACTTAAATTGACGATTTACCCCAATCAATATAGAAACTATAAAATAAAGAATATATTTGCCTAATCTAAAAACAATTTCAAAAATAGTAGCATACAATTTACCAACCAACAAATTACATAAAGTTACAAGTAACGTGTAAGTTAATAACAATAAAATAGGACCATCTACAGTAATATTTAATCGTTTCGTCACAAACAATAAAAACACAACGAATAACAATAAAATTACGTCAAAATCAATAGGTCCTATTGCATATTGCGCAAACATTGGCAACAGCAATATAATAAAAATATAAATATCTGATATAACGCTCTTTCTTTTTAACATTTTTATAACTACTTTTTATAAATCTCTAAATAACCTTGCAAGTATTTTTCTATAGAAAAATCTCTTTCAATATACTGCTTTTGATTACCTTTTTTTAACATATTTTTACTTAATATCGTTATTATCTCTTCTGGCATAGCAGAAAGATCAACAACTTCTCCGGCATCATTGCTTACTATTAATTCTGGACAAGCCGTTGAATTCATAACAACAGCCGGGGTATTACATGCCATGGCTTCAGCTGTAACAAGCCCAAAAGTTTCTTCTACTGAAGGATTAAAAAATACGTCTGCAGATGAATAAAACTCAATCAACTCTTTTTGGTTCCAAATACGTTCAAAGCCAGTTGCATTTTTAGGAAGTATTTTTATTTGTTCTTTATTAACCCCAACAATAATAAAATGCCAATTTTCTGGTGCAATAGATGCAACCGATAAAAAAGTGTTGAACCCCTTTCTCTCATCAAAGCCATCTGAAACCAGTAAAATCATCTTTTTATCTTGTATTTTTAGTTTTTCTTTTACATTTTCTTCAACAGGAGCAAATTTATTACAATCAATTCCGTTATATACTCTAACTACTTCATACTGATTTAAAAATGAATTATTTACCTCTTCTTTTAACCAGTCTGAAACGGTAACGATAGTCATATTTTTTACGTTAGAAAAAATCTCTTTCTTTTGTAAATAATTTTTCTTTGAATTATCTTTAAATATAGATGATGGATAGCTTTTCTTTCCATCACAATTAAAACAACCACTTTTCCATTTATCACATTTTATAAAAGAAAAATGTGTACAATGTCCAGTAAACGCCCAACAGTCGTGAAGTGTCCAAACAACCTTTCCATTAAACTCATCTTTAATAAAATCAAACAATATTTTTATATTTAGATAATAACCATGTAAGTTGTGAAGATGTATAACGTCTGGATTATATTTTTTTATAAATTTAATCAACCTTTTTGTAGCAAATTTAGAATAAAATCCAGCCCTATCTGTAAATCTTGATAAAAGCGCATGCCAATAATACGTAATTTTATTACCTATAAAATAAACATTTTCGCCTTTTACCTTTTTACCTCTTCCATACGCGACGGCAAAATCATCGCCTTCAGAAACAAGTTTTTCACCAAGTTCTGCGACTATTCTTCCTGTACTACCTCTCCCATACACGGTATTTATAAATAGAACTTTCATTAAAACTCCACGCTTTTTAGGTATTTCAATATATTATCTTTTCTAGTAAAATCTTCTTCAAACCACTTTTCAGAATTACAAATTAAATTCTCTTTGTTTGAATATTCTAAAATTTTATTTGCAAGTTCTTCAGCAGACGTTGAACTTAAACTTTCAACCCCATCAAACTTTTTAACCTTTTCACTAAAGGTTCCACTTTCGCCAAAACAAAAGAAAACAGGTCTTCCACAAGATAATACCACCCCTGTTTTGCTAGGAAGCGCCGTTTTTATTCCACCATCTACTAATGGTATAACGTTTATATTTGCAATTGAATATATTGACTCAGCCAAAGAGCTTGGTTGCATAGGCATCAACATAACGTTTTCAAGATGCTTTTCTTTGACCATTAATTCAATTTTTTCTTTATTTACACCATCACCAATTATTAAAAACTGTATTTTTTTACTATCCTTTAATATCTCTGCACTATCAACAACTAGTTCAACGTTTTGCATTCTTCCAATATTGCCTGCATAAACTACGTAAAACTTTTCTTTTGATAAATTGTTTTGAAGCGCAAACACATTTTCTTCAAAAGAAATTTTTATAGGAGAATCTCCATATCCCCAATTATAAATAACTTGTACTTTATTTTCATCAACACCTTTACTTACTATAAAATCTTTCATTGTATCGGAAATACAAATAATTCTATCAGATTTCTTGTAAACTTTTTTTTGAAAACTTTCAAAAAACTTATATATAAATCCATTTTCTTCGATTAGCCCACTAGAAACAGCGTTATCAGGCCAAACGTCTTGAAGCATAGAAACAACCTTTAATTTCTTTTTCTTTGCTACTTTTACACTCCAATATGAAGAATATCCTACGTCTTCAAATAAGACATCTGCGTTTTTAATCTTTTTTATCTTTCTAGCCATGCGAATATTAGTTAAAACATCATTTATGTATCTAAAAATAATATTTGACTTTTCAACTTTCTTTCTTTTAATAGGAATATAGCTAATGTTTCCTGCCTCAACTAATTTAACGTAATTATCAATGTCTTCACAAGCAACAATTCTTATTACTTCATGTCCACTATCTATAAAACTTTGTAAAATATCCTTAAACAAATGGTTAAAAGGACTTTTTTCATCATATAAAGTTGGTGTTAAAATTACTATTTTCATTATTCTATAACAACTTCTATTTCTTTTATTGCTTTATCGCAAATATCTATTGCAATATCTTTATTCTCACCATCAGCGATTACAAAACCAATTCTTGCCGTACTGCTATTTATATCAGTTATTGTTTCGCCAACGGATTTTACTACACTAATTTCTTTAATTCCGTCAATTAATTTTGCTTTGTCAATATTTTTAATTTCTTTAAGCGTACCTTTTTTAGAATTAAAATATCTTATTGCCGAACCTCTACTAAACTTAATTTCAAGGTCAGGTTTTTCCCCTAAGGCAATTAAAATACAGTTTCTAACCATATTTACGCCTGTAGATAAAGGGACTAGATGTGTAGTAATACAATCTCCCCCAAGCCTTGCTCCAAGCTCAACTATTTTAGGGCCATCTTTAGTAACCATTATTTCAGTATGCGAAGGTCCATCTTTAATACCTATTGCATTTACTGCTAAAATAGCCACTTCTTTTATTTTTTCTATGACTTCTAGTGAATGTCTACTTGGTTGTGAATGTCCCATTTCAACAAAATAAGGCGCACCAGTCGTCAATTTATCAGTAATTTGAATAACTTCACATTTACCATTAACGCTTAAGGTTTCAACACTAACTTCACTTCCAGTCATAAATTCCTCAACAAGAACTATACCGTTACGCGAAAATTGCTTGCTATATTCATAAGCATGGTTAATTATATTTTCATCTAGCAAATCTTCGATTAAAAAAATCCCTCTACTTCCTGAACTATCGGCTGGTTTTACTATAAAACTTTCCTTAAATAGTTTTACAACATTCTTATATTCTTCAAAAGATGCTACTTTATAAAATTTAGGGATTGGAACGCATTTATCTTTCAAGCATTCTCTCATTATCGACTTATCAGTTGCATTTATTGCTGTTTGAACATCAATCCCAACAAGACCTAACTCTTTTGCAACAGTGGCAACTGTTCTCATTGGCATATCACTTGCTAAAGTCATAATACCATCTATTTTTTCTTCTCTGGCAATTTTAAGAACACCTTCAATATCAATAGTACTTATAACTATTTTTTTATCAGCCATATCAAAACCTATTGCATCAGGATTCATATCAACGGCAATAACCGTTAATCCCATTTTTTTAGCTTCTAATATAGCGGGCACTTGTAAAATACTAGCACCTAATATCATTATCTTCTTTTTATTCATATTTTTTAATTATCTTAATACACTCTCTAAAGTATCTGCAATATATTTCATATCTTCTTCGTTATAACGTTGATCTATCGGAAGTGCCAATATATTATTTGCAATACTTTCGCTTACCTCACAAACACCTATAGCCTCATTAGGAATAGGCCATATAACAGGACAATAAACTCCATTTTTTGCAAGTTTTGATTGAATTAAATCTCTATTTTCAACGAATATAGGAAAATACAAATTTCCAACGCTTGTATAATTATCAATAATTTTTATTTTATTGTTACAAGCCAAGCTACTAATCAATTTTTTTAACAAATTAATGTTGTTTATTCTTTTATCTAAAATCTTTAAAAAATCTATTTTCGATAAAATTTTTTCAGACTTTTTACTTATTTTATAAGCATTTTTACTTAAATCCAACTCTAAACTTGCTTTTTTAAGTATTTCCAAATATTCTTCTTTTAACTTTTTGTTTTTATTTTTTAAATATCGCGATTTTTTTCTCATCGCTTTTAATCGCATAGAAGAAAAAGTTCCGTCTTTATCAACTTCTTTTTCAAAATCAACTTTATCTTTAGAAAACAATAATCCACCATCTGGTAAACCAACCCATTTTCTTATACTTGCTACAATAACATCGGGCATAAACTCACTGTCGTTAACATTGTTTAACGCTACATGTGTTCTATCTTCTAAAAATATCGTTTTATTGTTTTTTCTTTTTAATTCTTCTAGGTTGTCTTTTGAAATTGGTTCTATTCCAAAATAAGCTTGATATAAAAACACAGTATCTTCCGTTATTTTTTTACAAACATCTTCTAAATCAATAGAAATATCTTCATTAAATTTATAAAAATCTATTTCATATCCGTTCATTAAAAACGGCGATACCATTGATTCGCAACAAAGCGCTGGCAATAGCACCTTTTTATGCGTTTGTTTATAGAAAATAGCAACCGATTTTAGCGCATCTCTTCCACTACGAAACTTATGTACTTGATAATTTGAATATTGTTTTTCAAAATAATTACAACCTTTTACAAATACTTGTTTTGTAGAATTATAATCAAACTCACTGCCAATTTCTTTAACAAAACCCATTACTTTACTTCCTTTTCAGCTTCTTTTAAAGCTTCTACTTGCTTGTTTGCATCAACCTCTTCTTTAGTATCTTTAAAAGTGTTTTCTTTTTTTAGAACAACCACTATGGTCTTAAAAAACACCTTGATATCCATCCATAAAGTACAATGTTTTGCGTAATAAACGTCGTTTACTATTTTTTGTTTTCCATCAGCATCATTTCTAAAATAAGCTTGACTATAACCAGTTATACCAGGACGAACAGTTAAAAAAACTCTTTCTTCATCTGTATATTTATCTAACCAATCTTCAGGATCTGGTCTAGGGCCTATAAAACTCATTTTAAATGTAAGTACGTTTAAAATTTGTGGAAGTTCATCAATAGAAGTTTTTCTCAAAATTTTTCCTATTTTTGTAACTCTCGGATCGTCTTCTCCATTATATGTAGAACCATCTGCAAGTCTTATGTCCGGCGCATTAACTTTCATAGAACGGAATTTTACCATCTTAAATAGTTTTCCATTTTTACCTATTCTTTTTGCCGTATAAAAAATTGGACCACCATCATCTATTTTTATCATAATTCCCACAATAAAAATAATTAAAATTAAAAATGGAAAAGCAATTAATGATAATATAAAGTCAAATAATCCTTTAAAAAAATGTTTATACATGTTTATATTTCCTTTATGATTTTTACGTATTTTTCAATAACGTATTCCACTTGTTCATCCGTTAAACAAGTATGCAATGGTAAAGTTATCTCGTTCTTAAACAAATTGTATGCGTTAGGATAATCTTTAATATCAAATCCTAAATTTTTGTAAGCTGTGTGCATAGGCAACGGTTTATAATGAACGTTACAAGCAATATCATTTTCTGCCATGTTTATTATAATCTCATTTCTTTTTTCTTCACTTATACCCAACACCCTAGTTAAATACAAATGACCAGATGATTGATAGTTTTCTGTATAATGATTTAACGTCCATACGCCTAAAGAATGAAAAGCCTCGTCATATTTACTAATAATTTCTTTTCTTCTTTTTAACATTTCAGGATATCTTTTTAATTGAGCAAGCCCAATACCACCCATAATATCCGTCATATTACATTTATACCAAGGGCCTTTTATATCATATTCCCAAGCCCCTAACTGAGTTTTTGCTAAGGCATCTTTAGACTGACCGTGCAAAGACATTAATTGTAATTGTCTATATATCTCTT
The DNA here is from genome assembly GCA_015055835.1 of Clostridiales bacterium. Lineage (GTDB taxonomy): Bacteria > Bacillota > Clostridia > Christensenellales > Borkfalkiaceae > SIG381. The sequence goes on from SVHJ01000004.1 coordinate 28,195, forward strand.
CATCTTCTATTCCATTAATAGTATTCCAAGTTAAAGCCCCACCCTCTCCTGTTGTCAAATTTTTAACAGCATGAAAAGAAAATGATGAAAGGTCTGCAACACTTCCTACTTTTCTACCTTTATAACTAGCACCAAAAGAATGTGCCGTATCTGCAAGTATAGCAACTCGTCCTATAGCAGATTGCATCTTACTATTAGGCTTAAAACATTCTTTTTTTTCTTCTACAATTTTAAAAAGTTTATCATAATCACAAGGCACGCCACCTATATCAACAGGAATAATTGCCTTTGTCTTTTCGTTTATTAAATCATACAACATATCATAATCCATTTCTGGACTATTTTTTTGACTATCAACAAAAACAATCTTAGCCCCAACGTGACAAACTATTGATGCAGATGCCGTATATGTATAAGCAGGAACTATTACTTCATCCCCTTCTTTAATATCTAAAAGTCGTAAAGCCATTTCTGCACAAGCTGTTTGTGAATTTAAACAAACAGTTCTATTAACATCACAATAAAAAGCAATTTGTTTTTCAAATTCCTTAACTTTTGGTCCAGTTGTTATCCAACCAGACTTTAATACTTCCGTTAATTGATCAAGTTCTAATTGAGACATATCTGGTGGCGAAAATGATACCTTCATTGCTTTTCTCCCTTAATAATTTTAATAGTAATTGAACAAAGTATTATATATTAATATATAATTATCATATTATATCATTTTATATTATATCATTTTACATGGAAATGTCAATACTGCTTTTTTATTAAAAATATCGCGAAAAACAGCCTTTTTTATTCATTTTTTATCACAAAAATACGATTATTAATTTTTACTATTTTTAAAAAATAAAAAAACCAACAAACTTCTAATAATTTGTTGGTTTTATCATGTTTTTATTAATATTTAAGTTCAAATCCGTCGCTTTTCAAAAAGATAATTTAGTTATTCTTTATATATTCTTCTAAAATTTCGGCGGCATCGGAAACTAAGTCACCACAAGCACGTTTTTTGTAGTACTCTTCCGTTCTTTTTTCTGGCTCAAAGCCTGATGGCTTTTGATTTATTAGTTCTTTGCAAATATAACTGCCGTTTTTAGCCTTAAACTCCCCTACCACTTCTTGAATTCTTTTGTAATGTGCAGCTTTGCCTTCGTGGTCGGTTTCCCCTGTATAGCCGTATTTTAAGCCTAAAATGATAGCCATACCACTTACTGCGCCACAGACTTCACGAAGTCTACCAAGCCCACCACCAAAAGAAGATGCAACCTTTAACAAAGTAGTTTCATCAAGACCTACTTCTTCCTTAAATGCTAAACAAACGGCTTGTGCGCAGTTGTATCCTTTTAGAAAATATTCTTTTGCTAGTTTACCTTTCATATCTATATTATAACTCTAAAATAGTTTGAACGGCTAAATTCATAAAATTAGCGTTAACGTGTTCAATTTTGCCTTGGTCAACAAGTTTAGCAATAGATGGGTCAAGTGGCATTCTTGCTAAAACTTTTAAGTCAAAGTCAGTTGCAACTTCATCTACCTTGCTAGTGCCGAATAATTCCATTTCCTTACCACATTCAGGGCATTTAATATAACTCATATTTTCTACTACGCCTAGAATAGGAATATTCATCATATTAGCCATTTTAACAGCCTTTTCAACTATCATTGAAACAAGTTCTTGTGGAGAAGTTACGATAATAATGCCGTCAAGTGGAATTGATTGGAAAACGGTTAGAGGAACGTCGCCCGTTCCTGGAGGCATATCAACGAACATATAGTCTACTTCGCCCCAAATAACGTCCGTCCAGAATTGCTTAACCATACCAGCGATAACTGGTCCACGCCATAAAACTGGGTCGTTTTCATTTTCAAGTAGTAGGTTTGAAGATATAACTTTTGTACCTAACATACTTTCTTTTGGATAAATACCAAGGTCAGAGCCTTCAGCATAACCTTTAATACCAAACATTTTTGGAACTGAAGGTCCTGTAATATCAGCATCTAAAACGCCAACCTTTTTACCCGTTTTGCTTACTAATGAAGCAAGTAAGCCTGTAACAAGTGATTTACCAACGCCACCTTTACCACTTACTATGCCGATTACTTTTTTAACTTTTGATAATTCGTTTAATTCTGCAAGTAAACTCTTTTCTTCACACTTTGATGAGCAATTACTGCAATCATGATTACATTCTGCCATTTTTAGGTCTCCTTTATCTAGAATTTAAGTACTTTATTATTTTTATAAGTCGTAAATTTTATATCGTAATTTTCCGTTTTGATAGTTTCCCCTTCAAAAACCATTTCAAAATTATCTAATTTATCTAAATTTTCAAAGAAAACTTCTGCATTACCGTCTGCTAAAACTTTTGTTACCAAAATTTCTTCACAGTAAGGGAGCATCGTTCTATAAAACATTGCGCCACCAACGATATAAATATCTTCCGTATTATATTTTTTTAGTTCAACGGACAATTCTTCTAAACTTTCAACTATAGTACAGTCATCTCTCTTTTCGCCACCTGGGTATAAAACGATATTAACCCTTTTTTTAAGTGGATTACCGTTAGGGAAAGACTTTAAGGTATTGCTACCCATTACGATAACTTTATCTAAAGTTGTCCTTCTAAAAAACGCCATATCTTCAGGGATATTAAAAAGTAGGTCGTTGTTTTTGCCTATTCCCCATTTTTCATCTACGGCAACTATTGCTTTCATTATACTGCTACCTCAAACTTGTCCTCAATTTTATTGTATTCATAACCTTCTAATTTGAAATCGTCAACAGTAAAGTCGTAAAAGTTCTTTACTTCAGGGTTGATTATTAGTTTTGGTGCTTCAAATTGTGGATTTTTAAGCATCTTTTCAATAATAGGAATATGTCTGTCGTAAAGGTGCGCATCGGCAATTACGTGAACTAATTCCCCAACTTTTAGGTTAGAAACTTGCGCAAACATCATAAGTAGTGCTGCGTATTGAACAACGTTCCAGTTGTTTGCAACGGCAACGTCGTTAGAACGTTGGTTTAATATACCGTTTAATGTGTCGCCTGAAACGTTAAAAGTCATTGAATATGCGCAAGGATATAAGTGCATTTCGTGTAAGTCTTCAAAATTATAAAGGTTGGTCATAATTCTTCTTGAAGCAGGGTTGTGTTTTAGGTCGTATAAAACCCTATCAACTTGGTCAAACTCACCTTCTTTATACTTGTGCTTTTGCGCTAATTGATAGCCGTATGCTTTACCTATTGAACCCGTTTCATCTGCCCAACTGTCCCAAATATGACTGTTTAGGTCGTTAATATTGTTTGACTTTTTTTGCCATATCCATAAAATTTCATCAATGGCTGACTTAAAAGCCGTTCTTCTTAAAGTTAAAATAGGAAATTCTTTCGTTAAGTCGTATCTATTTACGATACAAAACTTTTTAACGGTGTGTGCAGGCGTGCCGTCAAGCCATCTTGGTCTAACTTCTTTGTCGGTATCCCAATACCCGTTTTCTAAAATATCTTTACAATTTTCAATAAAAACTTTATCTGCGTAACTCATAATCTTTCTCCCTTATATAAAATTACTTTGTTTGTAATACTTTTGCTGATACACCGTCTATCATACCTAACTTGCCTGATAAACTGTTGATAATTTCTGCCGTAGCATCTAAAACTACGCTAATTACAGAAACGTTTCTTGTCTTGTACGGAATACCTAACCTTCCTACGATATAATCACGAAAATCGTGTAAAAGAGCGTTTACTCTTTCAACTGAATCGTAATTTTCAACTAGTATTGCTATTACGGCTACTTTATTCATACTTCTCCTTTAGAAAAATTCGCCTAATTTTATTTTTTGGCGCAACTTTTCTATTGCGTGTTTTTCTATTCTTGATATATACGAACGGGATATTTTAAGAAAGGAAGCGACCTCTCTTTGAGCGTAGCATTTGCCACCTTTTAGCCCGTAACGAAGACATATTATTTTAAATTCTCTATCCGTTAATATTTCTTTTATCCTTTCTACTAACTTTTGCCCTTCTAACTTGCTTTCTACCTTTTCAAAAACCGACTGATCTTTGTCTGAAAGTAGGTCGATTAAGGAAAGTTCATTTCCATCTTTATCAAGCCCGACAACGTCAGATAAAGATAGGTTGTTTTTATGCTTTTTATTAGAGCGAAGAAGCATTAAAATTTCATTTTCAATACACCTTGCCGTATAAGTAGCAAGCGAAGTTCCTTTCTTTTCTTCATAAGTATTTACAGCTTTTATTAACCCTATACTACCTACCGATAAAAGGTCGTCAAGTTCAGCCGAGCCGTTATACTTTTTTGCTATGTGAGCAACTAATCTAAGGTTATGGCTAACTAATTTGTCGGTTGCCTTTTTATCCCCTAGTTTTACTAATCTTAAACACTCTTTTTCCTCTTCAATTGATAGTGGTTTTGGAAAACTACCAGAATAAATACTACCCGTGAAAAAGAAAATTCTACCAAGTAATGAAAAAATTGCATCTAAAAACATAAATCAAACTCCTTACTGTTTTAAGTTATGTTTTTAGTTTTTGTTTTAAGCCTTACTGCTTGGTCTATTTTATATTAAGAAATTTTTTTAGGTTTTTTGCCAAAATCATTTCTTGTTCTTCTTTAGTTAAGTCAATACTAAAAAACCTTTTTAACTCTTCCTTTTCGTTCCACATTGGATAGTCTGAGCCGTAAAAGAAACGATGTGCGCCAAAAGTTTTTATTAATTCTTTTGCCCTTTCTTTATCTAAATATTCTAGGCTTGAAGAAGTATCAAAGTAAACGTTGTTTAAGTCTTTTAACACATCTACCTTGTCCCAAACGCTATAACCACCAAAATGCGCTGCAATAAAGTTTAGTTTAGTATACTTTTTTGCCATTTTAGAAAGTCTAATAGGCTCAGAAAACTGATATCTTTTATCCCCCATATGAAGTAGAAGAGGGAGATTGTACTTTTCTAAAACCCTATAAATTCTTTCAGCCCTTTCTTCATCAAGGTAAAATTTTTGAAAGTCTGGATGAAGTTTTACCCCTAAAAAGCCGTTTAAGGTAGCCCACTTAACTTCCTTTTCTATTTCTTCTTCCGTTAAGTCAGGATGAAGGGTGCAAAAACCGATAAAGTTAGGATGTTTTTTTAATTCTTCTAACAAAAATTCGTTTATAACGTGTACTTGGTGCATTGTTGTTGCTACGCTATGCACTAAAAAGTAAGAAATTTTGTCCCCGTCTTCTTGATTTATTAAGTTTTCACTAGTGCCGTTTAAGTCCATATCGATATTATAAAAATCGCCTATTGCTTGTACGGCTTTTAACGCAATTTTAGTTGGGTAGATATGCGTGTGTGCGTCTATTATTTCCATTTTAGTCTTTTTTACCTAGTTCTTTACTTCTATTAGCGCAAGATGATGCGCAGTCGTCTATAATTTTTAATAAATTATTGTCTTCAAATTCTTTAAGTCCTGCAAGCGTTGTGCCACCTTTACTACACACGTCGCTGATTAGTTCATCAATACTTTTATTTTGACTTTCTATCATTTTTGCAGAGCCGATAATTGACTGAATAAGCACTTTTTTAGCAACCTTTTCATCAATACCCCTTTTTACACTACTTTCTAAAAAGCCTTTGTAAAAATAGTATTGATATGCTGTAAAACTGCCACCGATTGGAATTATATCATCCATTTGATTTTCATCAATTTCTATAACCTTTCCTATCGTTTCAAATATTTTTAATACTAAACTTTTATCTTCTTCAGTTAAAAAACTGTTAAAGCAAACAACTGAACTTGCTTCACCTATTAATGCTGCCGTGTTTGGCATTGCTCTTGCAACTTTTACACTACCTAAATAATCTTCTATAAAAGAAGTGGTTATGCCTGCTGCAATCGTTATAATAAGTTTACCGTCTACTTGCCCACGCAAATTTTCTAAAACAAAAGCAAAATCTTGTGGTTTTACAGCAAGCAAAATAACGTCAACTTCCTTACACAAAGGAGTTAAAGAGGCAACTACGTTTATGCCCTCTCTAATAAAATTCAATCTTATTTTTTCGTCCTTTTCACAAACAAAAATATCTTTTGTATTAAAGATTTTACCTTCTACGCCGTATAAAATGCTACTGCCCATTTTACCACAGCCGATAAACCCTATTTTCATCTAACTTCTCCGTTTCCTGTGATTTTATATTTATATGAAGTAATTTCTTTTAGTCCCATTGGTCCACGCGCGTGGAGTTTTTGCGTGCTTATACCTATTTCTGCACCAAAACCAAAACAACCACCGTCAGAAAACCTTGTTGATGCGTTTGCGTAAACACAAGCGCTATCAATTGAATTTAAAAACTCTTCCTTTTTATCATTATCGCTTGTAATAATTGCCTCAGAGTGTTTTGTTGAATACTTTTCTATATGAGAAATTGCATCACTAATTCCGTCAACAACTTTTACGTTTAAGTCCATAGAATTGTATTCAGTATTATAAGCGTCGTCATCAATTAAGTTAGCCTTAATATACTTTAAAGTTTCCTTATTTGCGTAAATATTTACCCCTTTTTTAGCAGCAAATTCTTCTAAAATAGGGGCAAAATCTTTAATAATATCTCTATCAATAAGCAAAGTTTCAAGTGCGTTGCAAACTGATGGCTTACTTGTTTTTGCGTTATCGATAATTTTTATTGCCATATTAAAATCTGCCGTTTTTTCAACGTAAGTATGGCATACCCCTGCACCCGTTTCAATAACGGGAACTAAAGAATTTTCCGTAACGAAATTAATTAAGTTTTTGCTACCCCTTGGAATAATTAAGTCAACATTTCCTTTTGCTTTTAATAGTTCATTTGTTTCTTCCCTATCTTCAAGTAGCATAATAGAGTCTTCAGGAATATAATTTTTAATTGCCTTTTTAATTAGTTTTGTTAGGTAAATATTTGTGTTTTTCGCCTCTTTACCACCCTTTAAAACGACTGCGTTACCCGTTTTAATACATAAAACGCTAACGTCAACCGTAACGTTTGGACGGCTTTCATAAATTATGCCGATTACCCCAAGTGGCACTCTCACCTTTTTAATATTTAAACCGTCTTTAGTGATATAGTCGTCAATAACTTCCCCTATAGGGTCGGATAAATTTTTTACGCTTAAAACGTCTTCTGCGATAGCAAAAATTTGTTCTTTACTTAGTTTTAACCTTGCTATCATACTTTCTTTAATACCGTTATCTTTAGCAAAAGTTAAATCTTTTTGGTTTTCTATTAAAATTTCATCAGCATTTTCTTTTAAAGCGTTTGATATGCTAACTAACGCATTATTTTTTTCTTCTTCCGTCTTTAATGCAAGAATTCTACTAGCCTTTTTTACACTTTCAAAATTTATCATAAAACTTCCTCAATTAACGCAATGTTGTTTGCGTGAACTATAACTTGGTTTTCCCCTTTAGTTAAAGTTTTAATAGTATCCACGCCAAAAGATGCTACCCCTTTTGCAAAAGGAACACCCTCTTTATCTAAAATTTCTACCACGCTTCCGTGAGAGAAAGAGCCTTTAATCCCTATTATTCCACAAGAAAGTAGGCTACTTCTTTTAAGTAATGCCTTTTTAGCACCGTCGTCAACTAAAATACCACCGTTTACGTTAGCGCAAGAAAGTATCCAGTTTTTTGATTTTGGCATTTTGCCTTTTGAGTGGAAAATTGTTCCTAAATTAGCGCCATCTAAAATAGTGCTTATTTTATCAATTTTGTCGTTTCCTATAATCATCATATCAATGCCGGAATCGGTACAAATTTTTGCCGCTTTAATTTTGGTTATCATACCACCAGTTCCTACCTTTGAAGTAGGCTCTTTTGCAAGTGAAGTTATGCTTTTATCAATTTTTTCCACCCTTTCAATTAACTTTGCAGTAGGGTCTTTAACTGGGTTTTTATCGTAAAGCCCGTTGACGTCTGAAATTATTACTAATAGGTCTGCATCAATATTTAGCGCAACGAAAGCGCCTAAAGTATCGTTATCCCCAACCTTAATTTCATCAGTTGAGATTGCGTCGTTTTCATTTATAATAGGTAAAACACCATAGTTAAAAAGCGCTGTTATTGTGTTGTTTAGGTTTTTAACACGGTTTCTATTACCAAAGTCGTCGTGAGAAAGTAAAATTTGTGAAGGCTTTACACCAACACCGGCAAAAATTTCTTCATACTTTTCCATTAAGTACATTTGCCCTATTGCGGCAAGCGCTTGCTTTTTAGGTAGTTCAGTTGGCTTTTTATCTAAATTCATTTCCTTTAAGCCGATTGCTATTGCGCCTGAGGTTATTAAGCAAACTTCCACTCCGCTATCTTTTAATTTCTTAATTTCTCTTGCTAAAATATTAATTTTTTCTTCAGCAAATTCCCCACCCGAAAATAGTGATGAAGAGCCGATTTTTAGTACAATTCGTTTCATTTAAAAATTTTCCCTTATATTTTATATATTTTATCACTATATATTACTTAAGTCAAGCCGTTAAGTTTAAAATAAAAAAGCCGTGAAAGACTTTTCACGGCTTTAATTTTTTGTTTTTTATTATTCTTAGAAAGTTAATAAGTCAGTTGGAACGAAGAAGTAAATTAAGAATAATACTGTAACGATAATTGCAATTACTGAAACCTTGAACTTAGGTTTTTCAATAGCAACAGTTTCACCTGCTTCGTTTGTAACTGTCTTATCTTTCTTAAATGCGTAAATGATAATTTCAATTACGTAAGCAAGAATAGAAAGAACTGTGTAAACGATCATACCAATACCGATACCCTTAGTGATTGAGTAAGAAAGTGGCATAATAACGATTGTTAAGAATGCTGATACTGCGTTGATTGAATCGCTGAAATCAATAATCTTAATGTTGTTCTTCATCATAAGAACACCAACGTAGATAAGTGCTGATGCTGTTGCTGCACTTGGAATAGTTGCAAATATTGGCATAGCAAACATTGCGATAAAGAACATAATTGCAGTAACTAATGCAGTTAAACCTGTTCTACCACCTGCTGCAACACCTGAACCTGATTCAACGAAAGTTGTAACTGTTGAAGTACCAAGCATAGCGCCTGCGCAAGTTGCGATTGAGTCAGAAATCATAATCTTGTCATAGTTGTATGGCTTGTTGTTTTCATCAGAAAGAATTCTGTTACCACCACAACAACCAACGATTGTACCCATTGTGTCAAACATATCGATCATACACATTGTGATAACAAGCATAATTACTGTGAATAATGAACCAGCAGGGAAACCAGTCTTAAATGCGCCGACGAAAGAACCAAACGCACTAGTTTCACCGATTGTGAAGTAGTTAGCAAAGTTTTCCCAGAATTTCCAAGAAATACCAGGGTTGTTACCTGCTAAAACGCTTAAATCTGTTACACCGAAAGGAATACCAACGATTGTTGCGCCTAAGATACCGATAATAACTGCGCCTTTAACCTTGAACTTGTCAAGTAATGCGATTAGTAATAAACCGATTAAAGCAACCATTGCAGTTTTTGCTGCTGCGTAGAAAGTTAAACTACCAGTTGCTACGAAAGTAAACATAGGAACAAGTTCAGGAATCCACATAACACCGTTCCATTGAACTAATTGGTTACCCCAGTTTGTAAAGTCAACAAGACCTACTTGAGTATATTGGTTAGCAACGATTATACCAGCGTTTTGGAAACCGATATATGCAATAAATAAACCGATACCTACTGAAATAGCGCCACGTACTGCTACAGGCATACCGTCAAATACTAATTCACGGAAAGTCTTACCCTTAACAGAAATAACTGAAAGTAGTAAGAAGATAACACCTGAAATAAGTACCATTAAGAAAGTTTGTCCCATAGAGAAGGCAAAACCATAAACGCCACCTACGATTGTACCAAACATTGAGTTAAGACCCATACCAGATGCTTGTGCTAATGGCATTTTAGAAAGGAAAGCCATTAAAAGCGTACCAATTATTGCGCCTAATGCAGTTGCGATAAAGATACTTGACCACATAGCATCTCTTGGTGCAAAACTTGTAATTTGGTCAGGGTTTACTGTTAAAATGTAGCACATTGTTAAGAACGTAACGATACCGGCAATAATTTCCGTTTTTACGTTAGTCTTTTTTGCTTCTGGATCAAAGCCCAAAAGCTTGCCAAATTTAGACATAATAAAAAAACCTCCAAAAAAAATTTTAATAATTATTTAGCAGGAAATCATACTCCCACTATCATTTAATAGAGTAATTTTAGCACAAAAAAAAGGCACTTTCAATAGCACCCTTAATTTTCCTTGAAAAAACCTTGAATTTTGACATTTTTATACAATTTTACGCATTTTTTTTGTGCAAATTGCACATATAAATTGACTGTTTTTCATAAATCACACGTACACCAAAAGTCCGTAAAAAACATAGTCGATTTTGTTTAGTTTTATAAATTCTTCTTTTTCAATATTAAACTTTTTACACACCGTTTCAATAGTTTCTTTCACGCCGACTTTATAAACTTGCCTATCCTCTTTTCTTAAAACTAAAATATCCCCCTCTTCTACCTCTTTTTTTAAGTGATTGTCTTCTATTATGGTTATTGACGGCAGGTTGAATTTATCCGATATTAGCGTAACGCTATCCTCTTTTATTACTCTATAAAAAATTTCTTTCATAGTACATTTATATTTTTTATTCGTAAAAAAATTCGCTTTTAACCTTATTTTAAGTCTAATAAACCCTTTTTTAGAATAAACTTTATTATTAAATTTTGTGGGTTAAATTATGAAAACTTTTTTTAAGACAGTCGCTATAGTTACCGTGTTTTCTTTTATCGAAAAGGCGCTTGGCTTTTTATACCGAATTTATCTATCAAGGACAATCGGTTCTGAAGGGGTGGGTATTTATCACATTGCTCTTTCAATTTTTGCCCTACTTTTTACCATTTGTTGTTCTGGTATTCCTATAACGGTATCTAGACTTATGACTAAATATCAAGCAGAAAATAAAGGGGAAAAAACTAACGCAGTTATTACTGCAGGGATTTTACTTGCCTCTTCTTTAGCAGTTGCCGTTAGTTTAATCGTATTTTTTGCAAAAAGCGTATTTGCTTTTGTGTTTTCAGACGAAAGATGTATGAAACTATTTTTAATACTTCTTCCTGCACTCACCTTTAACGCTGTTTATGCCGTTATGCGTGGGGCTTTTTGGGGTAATAAAGACTTTTTTACTTATAGCGCGATTGAACTCTTAGAAGAAATTTGTATGATAGTTTTCGGCATAATTTTAATTGAACTATCAACAAACTTTTTTAGTGGCGTAACCCGTGCCGTAGTTGCCGTGCTTATTTCCTACCTATTTTCTTTTACCACTTCTACTATCGTTATGTTTTCTAAAGGATTTAGGCTTACTAGCCCTAAAAAAGAATTAAAACCGTTGATAAAATCTTCAATGCCGATAACTTTAATGCGTAGCGTTAGTTCTTTTATATCTTCACTAGTATCTATAATTTTACCACTTAGACTTGTTGCTAGTGGGCTTACTAATGCTGAGGCAGTTGCACTATTTGGCTCAAGTTTTGGTATGGCTATGCCACTACTTTTTATACCAAGCACTTTAATTAGTTCTTTTACTATCGTGCTAGTCCCTGAACTTTCCACAAACTTTTACGCTAAAAAGTTTGATAAGTTAAAAACTGACCTTAAAAAATCTTTGACTTTTACCATTTATATTTCTTGTTTATTTATCCCCGTGTTTTTCGTTTTAGGTGAAGAACTTGGCGTTTTAGTTTACAATAATTTAGAAAGTGGAATTTATCTAAAACATTCTGCTTTTCTTATGTTCTTTTTAACCCTTTCTTCACTTACTACTAGCGTGCTAAATTCTATCGGTCTTGAAAATAAAACGCTTATTTTTTACCTAATAAGTTCAATTTTTATGCTACTTTGTATTTGGATTTTACCACTATTTATCGGCATTTACGCGTTACTTATCGGCTTTACTTTCGTGTTTGGGTTAACCACTATATTAAACTTTATTTTGATAAGAAAAAAGTGTGGAAAATTAGAAATTTTAAAGTTTACCTTTCTTTCTATTTTGTTTATAATTCCAACAGTAGTTTTTGGGCTTTTGGTTAAAAATTTACTAGTTAATATTTTAGGTTCTTTTTTCACAACCATACTTTTAAGTTTACTTTTAGCAGGTTTTTATAGCATATTTTTCCCTTTGTTTAACCTTTTTGATTTAGGGGTAATTAAAAGTAAAATTCCTACTTTAAAATTAAAAAAGTCGGCTAAAAAACCGACTTAAAATTTAAGATTTTTTTGTTAAAATTTCTTTTAGTTTTACTATTATTGGGTAAAGTATAAAAACAAGCGCGTAATTTAATAGGCTGTTCCATATTTGACCGTTTATAAACAGTCTTGTCCCTGCATAAACGTAATAAGGCGTTACTCTTCCGTTATAAAGTATCCAAAAAGCAGTAGTGTTTATACCTATGGTACAAACAAAAAAGGTTAGTATAGAAATTATTGCGATTTTTAGATAGGCGCCTCCTTTAAACTTAAATTCAACTGCCATAACTAGCCCTGAAATTAGGGCGATAAATCCCATTGCTAAACCTATCCAAGGATAGTAAGGATATCCACCAGAATTATATAAAAATCCTACTAAGTCCCCTAAAAAACAGGCACTAAAACCAAATATAGGTCCTATAATTATCCCTGCCATTACTGAAAACAGTATGGTTAATGAGTACTGCGTGTCGGCAAACTTAAACTCAAAAAACATATTACATATAACTAGTAATGCAGTCATTACTGATATATAGGCTATCTTTTGAGTTTTTGATAGGTCTTCCATCAACTCTGAAAAAAGTATTCTCTTTAGTTTTTTTGACATAAAAAAGCCTCCCTGATAGAGAGGTCCGTAAAAACGGCTAAACGCCATAAATAGCGGACGCATAAAGACACCGCAGGTTTACCCTTTCGTTTGCAAACGACATCCCATTTTGCAACACTTAACGCATCTTTATTACTCTATTTTTTTATTATTATAACCTACTTTTCCCCTATAAGTCAATCATATAAAGAATATTTTTATCCCTTTTATAAATACTAAAAGTATGTCTACTATATTTTTTAGAACTTTAATTATTTTTATTACTCTTATGGTTGTTTTAAGGCTTATGGGTAAACGCCAAATCGGTGAAATGCAACCGTTTGAGTTTGTGGTAACTTTAATTATCGCCGACCTTGCGTGTATACCTATGGCTGACGTTGCTATCCCTTTAATTTACGGGCTTGTTGCCATTTTAACTTTATTCGTTTTACACCAACTTTTTTCCCTTTTAGAAAACAAAAACAACCTATTAAAATTTATAATTTCTGGAAAACCTAGCGTTGTTATTGATAAAAACGGGGTTAATATAATTGAATTAAAGAAAAACAATTTAGACGTTGCCGATTTAATTGAGGCTCTTCGTGGGCAGGGGTATTTTTCTTTAGACGACGTGCATTACGCCATTTTTGAGTCTAACGGAAAGTTAAGCACTTTAGAAAAGGAAGATTATCTAAAAAACCCACCCTCTATCCCTACCGTTTTAATAAACGACGGTAAACTTAATAAAACCAACTTAGCACTTAATAATATAGAGGAAAGTTTTTTAAAAGAAGTTTTAGCAAAAAACCAAACTAAACTTTCTTTAGTTGAAGTTATGACTGTTGATAAAAATAAAAAGGTGTATTTAAAAAGTAAAAATAAACCGTATTTTACCTTTAATTTAGGAGAACTTTATGCTTAAAACGGTTATTTCTTTAATATGCGCGCTTTTTCTTTTAATTGCTGGGGAACTTTTTGAAAGTTTTTTCGTACAAAAACAGTTTGATGAGTTTGATTTAGCCCTTCAAACTTTATACTTAAAAGCTGATGATGAAGAAATTACTAAAGAGGACGTCTTAGCCGTTCAAAAAAATTGGATTTCTAAAAAAAGACTTCTTCATATGTTTATACCTCATACTGAAATTAAGGAGGTTGATTTATGGCTTTCTGAGGCTGTTAGTTATGCTAAAAGCGATAATTTTGAGGAGGTTTTATCTAAAATAGAAGTCTTAATTGAAATGTGCGAACAAATACCTAATACTTTTAAGTTAAAACCTGAAAATATTTTGTAATATTTTGGATATTTTTTAATAGATTATTGACAAAATTTTTTTATGGTGCTATAATCTACTAGAATAAATAAATATATGTAGAGGTATGAAAATGTATTGTCCTAATTGTAATGCTAAACTAAATGATAACATTGAAGTTTGTCCTTATTGCCGTCAAAAAACAGGTTACGTTAAACCTGAAGCAGCATCTAGAGCAGGTTCTATTCCTATTTGGTTTTGGATTTTATGTTTTATTCTTCCACCTGTTGGTATCGTTTGTTTCTTTATCGCTCGTGTTAAAGCAAAACAAGTTCTATTAACTGAAGAAGAATTTGCTGGTTTAAGTGAAAACGTAGAAGTGCTTGAAAAGTTAAACAAAATTTACGGTGTTAACCTTGCTGAACTTTCTTATGAAGAATACGTTTCTATCTTTGATGCAACGCGTAAAAAGTCAACCGACCAAATGTTAAGTTGTAAAGAAGCTTTTGCTTACGGTTTACTTTTTTATCTTCTAGCAATTGCAGTTGCTTTCATTGTTTGGGCAACTTTAAACGGTTATAACCCTAACGAACAATTTGGCGATTTTGATTAATACTTAATAAAAATTAAAAGTCCTTTTGATTAAAAGGACTTTTTTTTGTTTTAAATTTATTTTAGATATTTCTTTAGGAACTCGCCTGTATAACTACCTTTAACTAAAGATACTTCTTCAGGCGTACCTGTTGCAACTATCTTTCCACCCTTATCGCCACCCTCTGGCCCTAGGTCTATAATATAGTCACTAACTTTTATTACGTCAAGGTTATGTTCTATTATTATAACCGTGTTGCCGTTATCTCTTAACCTTTCAAGTATTTTACAAAGTTTATCTACGTCGTAAGTGTGTAAACCTGTCGTCGGTTCGTCCATTATATATAAAGTTCTACCAGTTGACCTTTTCATTAGTTCGGTTGCAAGTTTTACCCTTTGCGCTTCGCCACCTGATAAAGTGGTTGAACTTTGACCTAACTTTATATAGCCAAGCCCTACGTCTTGCATCGTTTTAATTTTGTTTTTAATACTGCTTACGTTTTCAAAAAAGTCAACGGCTTCATCTACCGTCATATTTAGTACGTCGGCAATACTTTTTCCTTTATACTTAACGGCTAACGTTTCCCTATTATATCTAGAACCTTTACAAACTTCACAAGGAACGTAAATATCAGGTAAAAAGTGCATTTCTATTTTTATAATACCGTCGCCAGAACAGTTTTCACACCTACCACCCGGTACGTTGAAAGAAAATCTACCTGCTTTATAACCCCTTTCTTTTGCATCTAAAGTACCTGCAAAAAGTTCCCTTATTTGCGTGAACACACCTGTGTAAGTTGCAGGGTTACTTCTTGGAGTTCTACCGATTGGCGACTGGTCAATTTGAATTACGTTGTCAAAATGTTCTGCGCCCTTAATTTCTTTATAGTTGCCACCACGGATTTTTGCTCTGTTTAAGGTACTTGCAAGCGCTGGGTAAACTACTTCGTTAATAAGCGAACTTTTACCACTACCTGAAACACCCGTGATTGCCGTTATTAAACCAACCGGAATTTTTACGTCAATATCTTTTAGGTTGTTTTGTGATGCACCCTTAACTTCAATAAATCTTCCATCAGGCGCTTTTCTAACTAACGGAACTTCTATCTTTCTTCTACCAGCAAGGTAGTCGCCAGTTAAAGAGTTTTTTGCTTTCATAATATCTTCAGGCGTACCAGTTGCTACAATTTCGCCACCGTGAACACCTGCTTTTGGACCTATATCTACGATAAAGTCTGCATCTAAAATAGTTTCTTCATCGTGTTCAACGACTATTAAGGTATTGCCTAAATCACGAAGTCCTTTTAGGCTTGATAAAAGTTTTTGGTTGTCCCTTTGATGAAGACCTATGCTTGGCTCGTCTAAAATATATAGTACGCCGGTTAGCCCACTACCTATTTGCGTAGCAAGTCTTATTCTTTGCGCTTCGCCACCTGATAGGGTTGTTGCGCTTCTTGATAGCGTTAAATATGAAAGACCTACGTCTTTTAAGAAATTTAGCCTTGCTTTAATTTCCTTTACGATAGGTTTTGCTATCATAGTTTTGGTTTTGTCAAAATCTAATTTCCCCACAAAATCGTAAAGGTCGTCAATATTCATATCGGTTAGTTCTGCAATATTTTTGCCGTTAACCTTAACCGATAACGCTTCCTTTTTAAGTCTTTTACCACCACAACCTTCACAAGGGGTTACAGTCATATATTTTTCAATTTCACTTTTAGTAAAATCGCTTGTCGTTTCTAAATATCTTCTGTTTAAGTTAGGAATTATACCTTCCCAAGAACCGTCGTAACTACCTGTAAAAGTTCTTGTGTTATAACTCATTCTTATCTTTTCACCATTGTTGCCGTATAGTAGCATTTTTACTATATCAGGAGGCAAGTCTTTAACGGGTACGTCTAAACTAAAACCGTAGTGGTTTGAGAGCGCGTTAAAGTACATTTCTGCCATTTTGCCACTATCTAAGTTCCAACCAGTTATGGTCAAAGCCCCTTCACGAAGGGTTTTGTCAGATTTAGCAAGTATAAGTTTTTCATCAACTTCCTTTTTAAACCCTAAACCGTGACAAACTGGACAAGCGCCGAAAGGATTGTTAAAACTAAATAGGCGTGGTTCAATTTCTTCAATGCTTATATTACAGTCAGGGCAAGAAAATTTGGTTGAGTATAAAGTGCTTTGCTTTTCCGTTTCAATTACGACAAGTCCACCAGATAGTTTAATTGCCGTTTCAATACTGTCCGTTAAGCGTTTTTCAATATCTTCTTTTAAAATAAGTCTATCAACTACTACTGATATATTATGTTTTATCTTTTTGTCTAAAACTATATCTTCATCAAGTCCATAAACTATTCCGTCAACTTCAACTCTAACGAAACCACTCTTTTTAAAACCTTCAAGAAGTTTAGAGTATTCCCCCTTTCTTCCCCTAACGACTGGTGCGTTTACTAAAAATTTACTGCCGACTGGTAGTTCTTTTACCTTATCAACTATTTCATCAACCGTTTGGCGTTTAATTTCCTTGCCACAGTTAGGACAATGTGGTACGCCTACTCTTGCAAAAAGCAGTCTAAAATAGTCGTAAATTTCCGTAACCGTTCCTACCGTTGAACGAGGGTTATGTGAAGTTGATTTTTGGTCAATTGAAATTGCAGGAGAAAGTCCGTCAATTAGGTCAACGTCTGGTTTTTCCATTTGACCTAAAAACATTCTTGCATAACTTGATAAACTTTCAACGTATCTTCTTTGACCTTCTGCATAAATAGTTTCAAATGCTAAAGTTGACTTACCAGAACCTGATACGCCCGTAAAAACAACAAGTTTTTCCCTTGGAATAACTACGTCAATATTTTTTAAGTTATTTTCTCTTGCACCTTTTATGGTTAAAAATTCTTTCATTATTTCCTCATTTTTGCCTTTAACTTTGCAATCGTTTCCCTAATTTCTATACATCTTTCAAAATCAAGGTTGTTTGAGGCTATCTTCATAAGCGCCTTTAACTTTTCAATCTCTTCAGGAATATCTGCCATTTTAATATCTTTTGTTTTATCTTCTTTTTTTGTTATTTCTAAAGAGTTTACAACCTCTTTTTGTACCGTTTTTGGAGTTATGTTATGTTCTTTGTTGTAATCACTTTGAATTTTTCTTCTTCTATTCGTTTCATCAATAGCCCTTTTCATACTACCAGTTATACTGTCTGCGTACATTATAACACGCCCGTCAGCGTTTCTTGCGGCACGGCCTATCGTTTGAATTAAAGAAGTTTCACTTCTTAAAAAGCCTTCTTTATCAGCGTCAAGTATGGCAACTAACTTTACTTCAGGTAGGTCAAGCCCTTCCCTTAAAAGGTTAATACCAACTAAAACGTCAAATTCCCCTTTTCTTAAGTCGCTAACTATATCAATACGCTCTAAAGTATCGATATCACTGTGCATATACCTAACTTTTACGCCGTTTTCTTTTAAGTATTCGGTTAAACTTTCTGCCATTTTTTTGGTTAAGGTGGTAATTAACACCCTGCCCTTAGTTTTAACCGTTTTGTTAATTTCTACTAAAAGGTGGTCTATTTGCCCTTCCGTTTTAACTACTTCAACAGGTGGGTCAATTAAGCCGGTTGGTCTAATTAGTTGTTCTGCTACCACACCAGCCCTATCTAATTCCCACTTTGCAGGGGTTGCCGACATACATATAACTTGCCCTATTCTTTCTTCAAACTCAGTAAAGTTAAGTGGTCTATTGTCAAAAGCAGACTTTAACCTAAAGCCGTAGTCTACTAAATTTTGCTTTCTTGACCTATCGCCACTATACATTGCGCCTATTTGTGGAATAGTCATATGGCTTTCATCAATAAAGGTTATAAAATCGTTTGGAAAGTAGTCTAAAAGAGTAAAAGGTGGCTCTCCTATACTTCTACCGTCAAAATATCTACTGTAATTTTCTATGCCCTTACAATAGCCTATTTCTTGCATCATTTCTATGTCGTATTTAGTCCTTTCACTTAACCTTTGCGCTTCTAAAAGTTTGCCGTTATTTTCAAAAACAGCAACTTCTTCGTTTAGGTCTTCTTTTATAAAGGCTAAACTTTTTTCTAACTTTTCCTTTTCAACTGCGTAGTGACTTGCAGGGAAAATGACTGCGTGTTTTAAGGTTGATATTATTTTGCCAGTCGTAAATTCTGCTTCGCAAATTCTATCAATAGTATCGCCAAAAAACTCTACTCTTATAAATATTTCCGTGTTTGCTGATGGAAAAATATCAACGATATCTCCCCTAACCCTAAAAGATGAACGGGTAAAGTCAATATCCTTTCTTGCGTACTGAATTGCAACTAATCTTCTCATCAATTCATCACGCGAAATTTCCATATCAGGGCGAAGTGATAAGGCTAACCTATAATATTCTTCAGGTGCGCCTAACCCGTATATGCAAGAAACTGACGCAACAACTATAACGTCCCTTCTTTCTTCTAAAGAACAGGTTGCAGAGTGGCGAAGTTTGTCAATTTCATCATTTATTGCTAGGTCTTTTTCTATATAAGTGTCCGTGCTTGGAATATAAGATTCCGGTTGATAATAGTCGTAGTATGAAACGAAAAATTCCACCCTATTTTCAGGGAAAAACTCTCTAAGTTCGTTTGCAAGTTGTGCGGCTAACGTTTTATTGTGCGCGATAACTAACGCAGGTCTACCTACGTTTTTTATAACGTTTGCCATAGTAAAAGTTTTACCACTACCTGTAACCCCAAGCAAAACTTGAAGTCTTTCGCCATCGAAAACCCCTTCGGTTAATTTTTGTATTGCTTCCCCTTGGTCGCCTGATGGGGAATATTTTGATTTTAACTTAAATTCCATACTATAAGTTATTTTAACACACTTTTTATTTCTCGTAAAGTAAAAAAATTATTCCCTTTTTTGTAAAATAAAAAACGCACCTAATAAAATTAAGTGCGTTTAATAGTTTTTGTTAATTATTATAATTCAGCAAAGTACTTAATTGTCTTAACCATTTGTGAAGTATAAGAATTTTCGTTATCGTACCAAGCAACTACTTGAACTTGAGTAGTGTTTGATTCAGGCATATACTTAGCCATTGTTTGAGTTGCATCGAATAATGAACCGTAAGTCATACCGATAATGTCAGTTGATACTAATAATTCTTCAGTATAACCATAAGCGTCTGTAGCAGATGCTTTCATATGAGCGTTGATTTGGTCAACAGTTACTTCGCCCTTAACAACTGCAACTAAAATTGTAGTTGAACCGGTTGGAACTGGAACTCTTTGTGCAGAACCGATTAGTTTGCCGTTAAGTTCTGGAATAACTAAACCGATTGCTTTTGCAGCACCAGTTGAGTTTGGAACGATATTGATAGCAGCTGCTCTTGCTCTTCTTAAGTCACCCTTTCTGTGTGGGCCGTCAAGTACCATTTGGTCACCTGTGAAAGCGTGGATAGTTGTCATAATACCACTTTCAATTGGAGCAAGTTTGTTTAATGCGTTAGCCATTGGTGCTAAGCAGTTTGTTGTACAAGATGCTGCTGAAATGATTGTATCTTCTTTAGTTAAAATCTTTTCGTTTACACCGTAAACAACTGTTGGAAGGTCTTTACCTGCAGGAGCAGAAATAACTACCTTTTTTGCACCAGCTTCGATATGAGCTTGTGACTTTTCTTTTGATGTATAGAAACCTGTACATTCTAAAACTACGTCTACTTCGTGTTTAGCCCAAGGAATGTTTTTAGCATCTTTTTCAGCGTAGATTACGATTTCCTTTCCGTCAACTACGATTGAAGATTCTTTTGCTTCAACTTTGTCTGCTAAAGCGTATTTACCTTGCGCAGAGTCATACTTTAATAAATGTGCAAGCATTGCTGGACTTGTTAAGTCGTTGATTGCAACAATTTCATAACCTTCTGCACCAAACATTTGTCTGAATGCAAGTCTTCCGATACGGCCGAAACCGTTAATAGCAACTTTTGTTACTTTTGACATTGATTAGTCCTCCAAAATTATAATTTTTTGTTCCTTGTTATTATAAATAATTTAAAAAAATTAGTCAATTATTTTTTAGTCACTTTAAATTATTTTATTTCAAATTGTTAGGATTTAGTCCTTTTAACTCATCTATAACAAATATTCCGTCCTTTCTAATTAGTTTATCGTCAAACCAAACTTCGCCACCACCGTATTTTTTTGTTTGACATAAAACTAAATCCCAATGGATTGCGCTTATATTTCCGTTATACGCGTCGTCGTAACAACAACCTGGCGTAAAGTGAAGTGAACCAGAAATCTTTTCATCAAAAAGAATATCTCCCATAGGATGATTGATAAATGGATTTACCCCTAGTGAAAATTCCCCAACATATCTTGCGCCTTCATCGGTGTCTAAAATTGCTGAAATTTTCTTTTTATAATTTCCGTCTTCTTTAACTATTTTACCGTTTTTGAACTCTAAATAAATGTTTTCATACTTAGTGCCGTTTTGAATTGACGGAGCGTTAAAAGTGATGTATCCGTTTACGCTATCTCTTACTGGTGCTGAATAAACTTCGCCATCAGGAATATTGCATCTACCTGAACACTTTTTACTGCCTATACCCTTAATTGAAAAGGTTAAATCGGTATTAGGGGCAACAATTCTTACTTTGTCCGTTTTATCCATTAAATTTTTAAGGGCGTCCATAGCCTTGTCCATTTTAGAATAGTCAAGGTTACATACCTT
The DNA here is from genome assembly GCA_015055835.1 of Clostridiales bacterium. Taxonomy (GTDB): domain Bacteria; phylum Bacillota; class Clostridia; order Christensenellales; family Borkfalkiaceae; genus SIG381. The sequence continues at coordinate 49,641 of SVHJ01000004.1, forward strand.
AAAATAAAAATCTTCAAAAGCGTCGGTTGACATATTTGCGCTTTGCGCAAACGCTTGGTTAGGATATCTTAAAACTACCCACTTCGTCTTTTTAACCCTTAGTTCGTGATGAACTGGGTGTGAATAAAATTCGCTTTCTATTTGTAATTTTTTAGAAGGCACGTCAGATAGTTCGTTAGAATTTTCCCCACCACGAATACCGATATAAGCATCCATTTCAGCCATACGATATCCGTCGTATTTTGCGCGAAGACGGGCGTATTCTTCACTATTACCTAGCATTAATTCCCTAGTAACTCTGTTATCCATTATTTCAACGAAAGGATATGCACCTACTTTATAAACCTCTTTAATAATGGCGTTTACAAGCATATAGTCAATGCCTTTTGCTTCAATTAAAACCTTTTCCCCTTTTTGTAAATCGCAAGAGTAATTTACCAAAACTTTGGCTAATTTTTGTATTCTAGAGTCTTTCATTTACCTCTCCTAAAAAAATTATTAACTTATTTTTAATAATTATATATCTATTTTGAAAAAAAACAAACTATTTTTTACTAAGTTCCCTAAATTTAATTGCAAAAGTTTATAGAAAAGTTTATAATACTTTAGGATAAATTAAAAAGTTTTTTTTCGGAGGATAAAAAAATGGCATTAGTAAACACTCAAAAAATGTTTGAAATGGCATCTAAAGGCGGTTACGCTATCGGTGCATTCAACGTAAACAACATGGAAATTATTCAAGGTATTACGGAAGCATGTCAAGAAACTAAATCTCCTGTTATTTTACAAGTTAGTAAGGGCGCAAGAGCATACGCTAACCACACTTACCTTGTTAAATTAGTAGAAGCAGCAGTTATTGAATGTCCTGAAATTCCTATCGCTCTTCACTTAGACCACGGCCCAGACTTTGAAACTTGTAAAGCTTGTATCGACGGTGGTTTCACTTCAGTTATGATTGACGGTTCTCACCTTTCTTTTGAAGAAAATATTGCTTTAACTAAGAAAGTTGTTGACTACGCTCACGACGTTGCTGCTCGTGGTAGATATATTACCGTTGAAGGCGAACTTGGTACTTTAGCTGGTATCGAAGACGACGTTGTTGTTGAAGCTGGTAACGAATCTTATACTAAACCTGAAGAAGTTATTGAATTCGTTAGAAGAACTGGCGTTGATAGTTTAGCTATCGCTATCGGTACTTCTCACGGTGCTTATAAGTTCACCCCTGAACAATGCACTCTTAACGAAGAAGGTATTTTAGTTCCACCTGCTCTTCGTTTTGATATTCTTGAAGCAGTTCAAAAAGAACTTGGCGACTTCCCTATCGTATTACACGGTTCTTCTTCAGTTCCACAAAACTACGTTAAGATGATTAACGAAAACGGTGGTCAAATGCCTAACGCTATTGGTGTTCCTGAATCACAACTTAGAAAAGCTGCTGAACTTTCAGTTTGTAAAATCAACATTGACTCTGACCTTCGTTTAGCAATGACTGGTACAATTCGTAAGTTCTACAACGATAACCCTTCTAAGTTTGACCCAAGAGAATACTTAAAACCTGCAAGAGCTAACATTAAAGAACTTGTTAAACATAAGTTAATTAACGTTTTAGGTTGCGCTGGTAAAGCCGAAGAATGTCTATAAAATAAACTAAAAATTAAAAGGACTTGAATTTCAAGTCCTTTTTTTTATAAATTTTTTAGTATTTCTTGTTTTAGTTTTAATAGTATATTGTCAAGTTTTTTTTCAAACTGCGTTTTGTAAGTATTAAAAACCTCTTTTTCTTTAATAGTTGGTCGCCCTTTTTTAGTGCGATAAGGCGCTACTTGTCCATTTGATACTAGTACTATTTTTTCAATTAACTCTTTTTTAACTAATGAAGTGGGCGATTTTACCCCTATCTCTCTACCCATTAACCGTAGGTCGTGCAAACTACGCTTTTCAAGTTCATCTTTAGTAAATTCCATACCTTCTCCTATAAACAAAAAAGTGCGCTACCGAAGTAACGCACCCAAAAACGCATTACCCCGATTGCAGCATAGCCTAGGCTTTAACACAGCACAGGACAAAGGGCATACGCTTTTAACAGATAGTATGCCTGTACTGTGAATTTTTATTTAATTAAAGTCTTAACGACTATACTGCCTGTTTATTATAACACGAAAAAATTTTATTTGCAATACTTTAAAATAACCTTTTATTCGTATTCTCTTATATCTATATTGTTTATTTCTATATTCGTTTGATTTGGGGCACAAGGGTTACATGGTGGTGGGCAAGGTAATGGTTTTTCTTCCCTTAAATCTACTAGTATTACGTCTGCCCCTATCTTTTTTATTTTTCTTTCTGGGATAAAAAGTTTATCTTTACTATGAAAACATAAAAAATATTTTTTACTTGGCACAAATATCCCCGTCAATATGCCTTTTGGTAGTGCTAAAGATAGGTCAACTATATGCCCTAAGTTTTTGCCGTCAGATAAACTTATTACGTCACGTTTTTTTAATTCGCTGAATGTTAGTTCCATATAATATAATTACGCATTTAATTTGATAATATTACAAAAACTATTATATAATGTTGCTTTTAATTTTTAATTATGATAAAATAATTTCAAGTTTATTTCAAGGTATCTATAAGTACTTTGTGTTAAAGGTCCTTTATGAAAGCAAATTTACAAGAGAAGTTTAAGAATAGAAAAATTAAAAAACCTAACCCTTTATTGGCAAAAATTATTGCTAGCGCGTTTAGAAATATTTCTAAAAAAAGAAACGTTTCTTTTGAATACGCCGACGACTTTTTAAAGTTACAAGATAAGCAAGTTATCTATCTTTGTCAACATAGGTCTTCTGACGACTACATATACGTTTTTGCTGGGCTTAAGCATTTAAACGTGCACGCTTTATGTGGTATGCAAAACGTTTTTCAAAAGTATCTTTACACCCTTTTAAAACATCTTGGGGTTATTGCTAAATATCTTTATCAACCAGATATGCTATCTATTAAGCAAATGTTACAAGCAAAAAAACTTGGCGATAGCCTTATGATTTTCCCTGAAGGTATTCAGTCAACCAGTGGTTCTACCCACCCTATCAACCCTGCAACTTTAAAGTTTATTCGCAAAACGGGGTTACCAGTTGTTCTTGTAAAGGTTAAGGGTTCTTATTTTACTAAAACTAGATATAGTAAAGATATTAAAAAGGGTAAAATTACCGTTAATTATTCTAAACTTTTTGATGCTGAAGATTTTAAAAATCTTTCTGAAGAGGAACTTTATACTAAAATGTTTGAAAACTTTAAGTATAACGAGTTTGAGGAACATAAAAACGATAATATAGAGTTTGTTGGGGAAAAACCGAATATTTACGGGCTTGATAACATTATTTATAAATGCCCTTGCTGTGAAAAAGAAAATAATTTTGTGGTAGAAAACGATACTATGACCTGCAAAAACTGTGGGTTAAAAGTTAAAATGGATAACTATTATAATCTACTACCTGTTAATAAAGATTTACCTTTTAGTAATACTGACGAGTGGTATAAGTGGCAAAGAAAGGTTGTTAAAGAAGAAATTTTGGACGACAACTTTTCTCTTTCTGCTAAAGTTAAACTTAATACTATAAATCCTACTAAAATTACTAAAAATTATTCCCTTTTAAATGTTGGCGAAGGGGTTATTACTTTAACTAATAAAGGTTTAAGATACGTTGGAACTAGATATGATGAAGAGGTTGACCTTTTCTTTGATGCAAAGGCGCTTTACTCTCTTTCTATTTCACTATCATATGACTTTGACTTTTATTATAAAAATGAATATTTTAACTTTAAGCTTTTAGAAAATGAAAAGCTTATGGCTAAATGGATGTTAGCAACTGAAGAAATCCATAGTCTTTACGACCCTGCTTGGGCTGATGCTAACAAATGGGTATATTGATATGTCAAAATTAAACAAAAAAGGCGTTACGCTTTTAGCAGTTTCTTCAATCGTTCTTTTGACCGTAGCAATTTTTTCTATTTTGAATTGGGAAACTATCGTTTTTTTATTTAAACAAATTACGACGGGCGCTGATATTGTTAAAGAATACGTTGAAGGTTTAGGGATACTTGGGATATTTTGTATTTCACTTGTAATAATTATCTGTTTCTTCTTCCCTATTATATCTTCAGTTCCTATTCAATTAGCCTCTGCAGTAACTTACGGTTTAACTAACGCAACTATTCACGTTGCACTTTCAATTTTCGTTGCAAGTCAGTTGATTTTTTTATTCACTACTACTATTAGAGTGTTTAGTTCTAAAAAAAGAATTGAAAAAAGAAAAGAGTTAGAGGCAAAGATAAAAAATAGTAAAAGAAGTATTTTTTCTTTTATTATACTTGCCTACCTTTTACCGTTCGTGCCATTTTTCTTAATACATATGGTTGCGGCAAATAGTGGTATGCGTTGGTGGAAATATACTTTAGTTACCCTTTTAGGTCCACTTCCTGATATTATCGTTACTTTGTGGGTGGGCGTAAAAATTACTATGGGCGCTACTAACCCTATACTTTCTTACGTATTATTATTAGTAATTCTTGCCTCAGTTATTTTATCTATCGTATTTAAAGAAAGAGTTATTAATTTTATATTTAAACCAAAAGATGAATTAAAGGATATTAAAGAAAATGAAAAATAAAGACGTTTTTGAAGTTAAGTTTGGCTTGAAAAGTTTTTTAACCGTTTGTGGAATTTTGCTTGGTATTATGGTGCTTGTTGGGGTTTTAACCTTTATTATTCCAGCAGGTGAGTATAGCGTAGATGCTGACGGTAATATCATTGCAAATTCTTATCATTTACTTGAAAACGCTACTAGACTTCCCGTTTGGCGTTGGTTTACTGCCCCTATTGAAGGATTAATTTTAGGAGAAGGGAACTTTAATATAATTCAAATTATTTTAGTTCTTCTTTTTCTAGGTGGCACTTTTAAGATTTTAGATAGAACGGGTTCTCTTAACGCTTTAGTTCAACTTATTATTCATAAGTTCTATAAAAGACGTTATCTACTTATTTGGATTGTAACCCTATTTATGATGCTTCTAGCGTCATTTTTTGGACTTCAAGAAGAATTACTTATACTATTCCCTATCTTTTTAGTTTTTGCAAGGGCTATGAAATGGAGTAACGTTCAAGCAATAAGTTTAATTCTTATAACTACCGGCGTTGGTTTTACAACGGCTACCTTTAACCCTTTTACTATCGGTGTTGCATCTGAACTTGCTGGAGTTAGCGTGTTAAGTGGTCTTTGGTACAGAGCAATAATCTTTGTTGTTTTATACTTTTTAACTTCGCTTTATTTAGTTTTTATGGCTAAAAGAGATGAAAAGAAAAATTTATACGCTGATGAAGAAACAACTGTTGACGCCTTTACTGATGATGAAATTAAAGCGTTTTCTAAAAAATCAACAAAGGTTATAATTTTATTCTTAACCGTTTTAGCAGTAATAGTTTTAGCATCTATTATTCCACCTATCGCCGACCTTGGAATTGGTATGCTTTTGATGGCTTTAACTTTCGTTATCGGTGCATTTATTATCGGCTTAAAAGACTTAAGTGCTAAAGACACTTTTAAGGCGTTTTTACAAGGCGTTAAAGATTTAGCCCCTTCAATCGTTATAATTTTGTTAGCA
>SVHJ01000001.1 GCA_015055835.1 Clostridiales bacterium
AGGTACTGAAGAAGAACCAGCAAATTGTGCGTCACTATGCATTCTACCCATTGTATCTGTCATACCATATGAAGCAGGACCTGCTGCCATATTGTCTGGGTGAAGAGTTCTACCAGTACCACCACCTGATGCTACTGAGAAGTAACTTACGCCGTTTTCAACTGCCCATTTTTTGTAAGTACCAGCAACTGGGTGTTGGAATCTTGTAGGGTTTGTTGAGTTACCAGTGATTGATACACCAACGTTTTCAAGTTTCATAATAGCAACGCCTTCTGGAACTGAGTCAGAACCATAACATTTAACGTTTGCTCTTGCGCCCTTAGAGAAAGGCTTTTCTTCTAAAACCTTAACTTCTTCAGTATAAGGGTCAAATTCAGTTTCAACGTAAGTAAAGCCGTTAATTCTACTAATGATATAAGCAGCGTCTTTACCTAAACCGTTTAAGATAACTCTTAAAGGCTTAACTCTAACCTTGTTAGCGTTTAGTGCAATTTTGATTGCGCCCTCTGCTGCGGCAAAAGATTCGTGACCGGCTAAGAAACAGAAACATTCAGTTTCTTCAGATAAAAGCATTTTACCAAGGTTACCGTGACCTAAACCTACCTTTCTGTTTTCAGCAACTGAACCTGGAATACAGAAAGATTGTAAACCGATACCGATATTTGCAGCGGCAGTTGCTGCTGATTTATCACCAGTCTTTTCAGCAGCTCTTAAAGCGATTGCTGAACCAACTGTGTATGCCCATTTTGCGTTTTCAAAGCAAATTGGTTGAGTTTCTGCTGTGATGTTATAAGGTGAAATGCCGTATTTATCACAAATTTCTTTACATTCGTCAATTGATGAAATGCCGTATTCTTTTAAAGTGGCAAGAATTTTGGCTTCTCTTCTTTCATAACCTTCAAATTGTGCCATTTGTCATTCCCTCCTTATTCCTTACGTGGGTCAATATACTTAACAACGCCGTCTTCAGCCTTGAAACGACCGTAAGTACCCTTTGACTTTTCATATGCTTCGTTAGGTTCCATACCCTTCTTAATGAAGTCTGTCATCTTGCCAAGTGAAACGAATTCGTAACCGATAACTTCGTCATTTTCGTCAAGAGCCATTCTTGTACAATAACCTTCCGTCATTTCTAAATATCTAACGCCCTTTGCTTTAGTACCGTACATAGTACCAACCATTGAACGAGCGCCTTTACCTAAGTCTTCCATACCTGCGCCGATAACTAAACCGTCTTCAGAGAAAGCTGATTGTGAACGACCGTATACAATTTGTAAGAATAATTCTCTCATAGCCGTATTGATAGCGTCACAAACTAAGTCGGTATTTAATGCTTCAAGTAAAGTTTTGCCTGGTAAAATTTCTGCTGCCATTGCTGCAGAGTGTGTCATACCTGAACAACCGATTGTTTCTACTAACGCTTCTTCAATAATACCGTTTTTAACGTTTAATGAAAGTTTACAAGCACCTTGTTGTGGTGCGCACCAGCCTACGCCGTGTGTATATGCTGAAATATCGCTTATTTCTTTTGCTTTAACCCATTTGCCTTCTTCAGGAATAGGAGCAGGTCCGTGTTTTGGACCTTTAGCAACACAGCACATTTCTTTAACTTCTGTTGAATACTGCATATTAAATCCTCCAATGTAGTTTTATTTAATTTACTTTTTTATTTTATCATACACGTCCTTTTTTTGACAAGCGTTTTTAACCCATTTTTTCTATGCTCCTTTTATAATAAAAAAGATATTGTTGATAGTATCCTGCTTTTTTATCAAAACGCTTGATATAATAGTCTGCTATCTTTTTTCTATCAGTTAAACTGCCTTTTATATTTTCTTTATACACCTTTTCTATCCAAGTATCAACTGGAAAAGTATCCGTCTTATAAAAGCCAAAAAGAGCGATACAGTTAGCAACCTTTTCCCCTATACCTTTAAGGGAAATTAGTTTTGAAAGAAGTTCTTTGGTCGGTAAACTACCTAAAAATTCTAAATCAATTTCACCATTTAACAGTTTAACGGCGTTTTCCTTTATATATTCAGCACGATAGCCAAGACCTATAGATTTAAAAAAATCAACTTCTTGTTCTGCTAACCGTTCTATAGATGGAAAAGCATAATAAGTATACCCTAAAAATTCCTTTTTATCACCTAATAAAAAGCACAATTTTTCAATACTATTTTGTATTCTTTTTATATTGTTGTTTTGGGAGATTATAAAAGAAAAAAACATTTCTTCTTTTAACTGCCTTAATATTCTTACCCCACTACACTTAGATAAGGCTTTTGTTAAAACTTCAATATTTTCCTTTTTTGCGCTTTCCACTATTTCTTTATAATCGGTATTTAAATCAAAAAAGTTATAAAAATATTCTTCCGTTTCACTTTCAATATAAAGGCTGTTTTCCTTTTCAAAAGCATAGCAAACCTTATCCCCTGAAAAGATTAAAAAACCATCTTTAAAAGGGGTAAAACGAAAAATTTGACCTGAATATAAAATATCTGTTAAATTAAAATACTCTTTATTTATTACCATTTTACATAGAAAAAAAGGACATAGTGATATGTCCTTTTAATTTTAACTTAGTTTTCTTTTGCGTAAACGCTAACTTTCTTGTCGCATTTACCTGATCTTTCAAACTTAACGATACCGTCGATTAAAGCAAATAAAGTGTCGTCAGTTCCTATACCTACGTTTGCACCAGCGTGGAACTTAGTACCTCTTTGTCTTACTAAAATGTTACCTGCAAGAACACTTTGTCCGTCAACCTTCTTAGGGCCAAGTCTTTTTGCTTCACTATCACGACCGTTCTTCGTGCTACCGCCACCTTTGTGGTGAGCAAATAATTTAATAAAAATCATATTTAGTGCCTCCCCTATATTATTCTGCTGCAGAGATTTCTAAAATCTTAACTGCTGTGAAAGGTTGTCTGTGACCTTGCTTTTTCCTTTCGTTCTTCTTTGGTTTGTATTTGTAAACAACAATTTTCTTGTCTTTACCTTGTTCTAATACTTCACCAACTGCTTTGTAATTTTTTACTTCGTCAGCTACCATTACTTTACCAGCATCTTCTACTAATAAAACTTTAAGTTCTACTTTGTCACCAACGTTAGCGTCTAACTTTTCAAACTTAATTACAGAGCCAACTTCTGCTTTGTATTGCTTTGAACCATTTTCTACGATTGCGTACATTTTTAATACCTCCTCTATCCAGTCTCGCCATTTTTACGGGTGTGGATTACCAACTTTTTAAACCCTTCTCGTGCGGCTCATGGTGTATTTTAGCAAAATAGTAAAGAAAAGTCAATTGTTTTAGCATACTTTTCTTTTTTTTGCTAAAACTATTTTTACAAGTTGTTTTAAGGAGATTTTTATGGATAAAAGAACAGATAACGATATATTAAACGACGTTTACCAAAACGCGCACATTGCCCTTCAAAGTATTTCTAACGTGCTTGAAACGGACGTTAAGGGAGAAATTAGGGAAGAATTAAAGGTTGAATACGACGGCTATGAAAAAGTTATGAAAGAAATCGAAGGTTATATGAAGGAAAAAAATTTAGAACCTAAAGACATTAACACAATGAAAAAGGCTATGCTTAAAGGGTCTATAAAAATGAAAACCTTTATTAACGACGAACCGGAAAAAATTGCCGATATGATGGTTAAAGGCACGGTTATGGGCATAACTGAACTTATGGCAATTAAAAATGATAAATCGTTAAACTTAAACGACGACACTTATCAATTCGTAAACGAACTTCTTTCTTTAGAAGAAAGATACGAAGAAAGGTTAAAAAAATATCTATAAAAAAAGCACTGCTACTTATTTTGCAGTGCTTTTTAGTTTAACTTAAAATTCTTCCTTTTCTATTTGATAGTCTAGGCTAATGCTTTTTTCCGTTACGGCGTGCATATGCTTTTTAACCACGTCAACGTGGTATCTATCTACTTGATATTCTTCTAAGTCCATAAAACTTTCAAAAAGCGTTTCTAAAATTACGTCAAAACTTCTTGCCGTTTGTAGTTCATCAATATGAACCTTAATGTCCCTCAACCAAGGTGTGTGTTCTTTCATTGAAAGTAAAACTTCTTTTGCCTTTTCTTTACTTTCCCCTTCTTTTAACTTAAAACAAACTATATGCTTAACCATTTTTATTACTCCTTATAAAGTAGTTTTCTACACGTTTCACATTCAATAACGTCGCCCTTACCTAAATTGTTTAGGTCTATCATTGATAAGCTCATTGAACAAGCCGGGCAAGTTTCCCCTACAACCTTGTATACTATAGGGAAAGATTTATCCTTTCTTTTTTGTTGATATTTTTCAAACAACACGCTATCGACCTTTTTACCAAGTTCTTCAAGTTCTTTCTTTAAAGCGTCAACTTCAGGTTGTTTGCTATCTCTTAATTCTTTGAACTTAGCAAAATTTTCAGTATATTGTGTTTGCGCTGCCTTAGTCTTTTTTCTAAGTGCTAAATATTCGTTAGAAATATCTTCCATTTCCTTCTTTAAGTTTGCCGTTTCCTTTTCTAAAGAGTTCATTTTAGAAAGTAATTCATCTAACTTTTTCTTTAAGTAAACGGCTTCTTCAGGCGTTTCAACCTCTTCAATCGCGCCCATAAATTCTTGTTGTTCTTCCTTTAATTTTTGACTGTTGTCGTTTAAGTTTTTGAACATAATACCAAGTTCTTCTGCACGCTTATCTAGTTTAGAAACCGATTCATCAACCGTTTCTAAAAAACGTCTTGCTACGACTGATTTTTTTCTTTCTTCACTGTTTGATAAAAATACTTCAATTTCCCTAAGCTTTGCGTCAACTTCTTGATACGCTACTAAATTTTTAACCATTTTTGCTCTCCTTATTTATACCTTTTATCTTCAAAAAGAGTTGTTTTTATTTTTAATTCCTTTATTTTTTCATAAAACTTTTTAAATCCGTAAAATTCTGCTACGTAGTGTGGAATTATCATTACTGCCCTTTTCTCTTCCACCATTTTCAATATTGCGTGGTGTGGTAGGTCGGAACTAACCACTAAATCGGCATCGCCTAAATAGTCTAAAACGTTACTTCCACCTGCGCCACAAAAAGAGGCTACCTTTTTAATTTCTTTCGTCTTTTTGCCGTAAAAAATAATTTTGTTACTGCCAAATTCTTCTTTTACCATTTTAACGTACTTTTCTAAAGTAGTTTTTTCAATCTCAAACTCTCTACCATAGCCGTTAGTTTCCGTTACGTATTCTAAAATTTTCGTACTCTTTGCACCTAAACCTTTTGCTAAACTTTGGTCTATGCCATCGTCTGCGATATCTAGATTTAAGTGAAGTGAGTAAACGTTTAAATTCTTTTTTACTGCAAGTAAAACTGCCTTATTTTCTTCAGTTAAACTTTTTAACGGCGTGTAAATTGCAGGGTGATGCGTAATAATCGTATCACAACCCTCTTTAACGGCTTTCTTTATACTTTCTTCATTTAAATCAAGCGTAAAAAGTATTCCGTTAATATCTTCGTGCGTTTTAATTAAAAGTCCACTGTTGTCATAGCCACCCTTTTCAATAAACGCTTTGCTTAAAGAAAGTGGTGCTATTTTTTCTATAACACAGTCTAAATATTTTGTAGTTATCATAATAAACCTTTTAGTTGCATAACCTTGCCTAAAAACCTAAAATAATTTTCCGTTGATAGGTCTGGGTTTTGCAGTCTTTTAAGTACCTTATCTAGTTCAATTTGCGTTCTTTCCTTAAAAGCCTCCCCCTTTTCAATAAGGTTGGTTCTTCCAAACGCTATTTCGTTAGGGGTTAAACTATCTTCCCCTTTTATAGCAATTATAAGGTCGTAAAACTTTCTATCCTTAAAAACGTAGTCTTTTAATATTTTATACCCGTTTTCTACCAGAAAAACCCTTAAATTATCTACGTTTTTCATAGGTTGTAAAATTAACCTATTCGGTCTAAATTCTTCCTTTCTGTCAGTTAAAATTTTTATAATTTCCTTTCCACCCATACCGGCAATTAAGCACTCGTCAACGTCAAGGTCAACACCGTTTAACCCGTCGGTAAAATAAGATTTAACTTTGCCGACACTCATTTCTTCTTTAAGTAAATCTTCTGCCTTTTTAAGCGAATCTTTGCTTATGTCAGTTATAATAACGGTATCTGCTAAATTTTCTTTTACCACCATTTGGGCAATAATTCCGTGGTCACAACCTACGTCTGCAAACTTTTTTGCCTTTTCTATGTTGGAAAAAATTTCTTTTAATCTACTCATTATACGTCAAGGAAATCTTTTAAACGCTTACTTCTAGATGGATGTCTTAACTTTCTAAGCGCTTTTGCTTCAATTTGTCTTATTCTTTCTCTCGTAACGTTAAATTCTTTACCAACTTCTTCTAACGTTCTTGGTCTACTGTCGTCTAAACCATAACGAAGTCTAAGTACCTTTTCTTCCCTTGGCGTTAACGTGTCAAGTACACCTAAAAGTTGTTCTTTTAACATTTGGAAAGCAACCATATCGCTTGGCGCTGCCGTTTGTTCATCTTCAATAAAGTCGCCTAAGTGGCTATCTTCTTCTTCACCGATTGGCGTTTCAAGTGAAACTGGGTCTTGCGCTATCTTTTGAATTTCTCTTACCCTTTCAGGTGTAGTATTCATTTCTTTTGCAATTTCATCTACGGTTGGTTCTCTTCCCTTTTCTTGAAGAAGTCTTCTAGAAACCCTGATTTGCTTATTGATTGTTTCAACCATATGAACTGGAATTCTTATAGTTCTTGCTTGGTCGGCAATGGCACGGGTAATTGCTTGACGAATCCACCAAGTTGCATAGGTACTAAACTTAAAACCTTTTTGGTAGTCGAACTTTTCAACGGCTTTCATTAACCCTAAGTTACCTTCTTGAATAAGGTCTAAGAATAGCATTCCTCTACCCATATATCTTTTTGCGATAGAAACAACAAGTCTTAAGTTTGCTTCTGAAAGAAGTTTTTTCGCTCTTTCATCCCCTTCGCTCATCTTTTTTGCAAGTTCTTTTTCTTCATCAGTACTTAAAAGTTGAACTTTACCGATATCTTTTAAATACATCTTTACAGGGTCGTCCATACTAACTTCTTTTAAAAGTTCATCGTATAAGTTCTTGTCCTTTTCAGTTTCACTTACGATTTGTATGCCAGCGTTGTCAAGTTCTTTATAAATTTCTTCAAGTTCCATTGCAGAAACTTCTATCTTGTCAATCTTGTCGTAAAGAGTTTCTTCCTTTATACTACCCTTACTTTTGTATTCGGTAATAATTTCTTTAGAAATCTTAGCGACCAACGCTTCGTTTATCTCTTCAATTGCCATTTCATTTCTCCTTTTGTTACTTGTTTTTATCTTTTAATTTAAGTTTAAGTTCTTCTGCAATTTTTTGACGTTTAACTAAGTCCGTTTCGCTTTCGAACATTTTTGTTAATCTTTTAATTTCGCTATCTCTTTGACGGCGTTTTAACGTCCTTATACAGTCGTAAAAATACCTTTCTTCATCAAAATTTTTCTTATCTTCTAGTTCAAACGATAAAATTTTTGAAAGTTCTTCTTTTAACGCTTGGTCATCAAAAACGTCGTAAAGTAGATTTGGTTTTACCTTTTCGCCCTTTTCTATTTCCTTTTCAAGATATTCTTTTATTTCTATGTGAAGTGGATTTTCAAAGGCTAAGTCTTTTAAATCAAACTCTTTTAAAAATGGTTTTGAAAAAATAACTGATGAAAGTAAAAATCTTTCGGCTTCGTAATTTTTTTCTTTTAACTCTACCGTTTCCACCCTTTCTACTTTAGGTTTGCCGTTTTCTATACTTTCAAGTTCTCGCTTTAAAGATTCGTAAGTTATACCAGTTTTATCACGCAATCTTTTTAATAATTCTTCTTGCTCTGAATTAGACTGGCTTTCTTTTATTACTTTTAGTGCGCCTTGTATATACTTTCTCTTTCCTTCCGTTGAATTTATATCAAAAGTCTTTTCTAAAATATCAAGTTTAAAGTCAATAAGTGGTTTTGCTTCATCAACTAGTTTTTGGTAACCTTCCCTGCCGTATTTATTAACTACGTCGTCAGGGTCAAGCCCATCAGGCAAAGCAACTACCTTTACTTCTAACCCCTCGTCTTTTAAGATTTCTAGCCCACGAATTGCCGCCTTTTGCCCAGCAAAGTCCCCGTCGTAACTTATATTAACGTTTGTCGTGTAGCGTTTTATCATTCTTGCTTGGTCTTTGGTTAAAGAAGTACCCATACTTGCAACGACGTTCCTAAACCCTTTCGATACAAGCGATATAGTATCCATATATCCTTCTACGATAATGATACTATTAATACCTTCTTCATTTTTTAATTTCTTAAGATTATTTATGTTGTAAAGGGTTTGGCTTTTGTTAAAAACCATTGTTTCTTTAGTGTTTTTATATTTTGCAAAGTCTGCTTTTTCAAGCAGTCTTCCCCCAAAGGCTATTACTTGGTTAAATTGATTTATTATTGGAATTATAAGCCTACCACCAAGCGAATCGTAAAGCCTGCCGTTCTTTTCATCAACTGCGCCTGATAATAACATTTCCTTTTCGGTATAGCCTTTTTGTTTTAAATATTCAGGCAAAGAATTAAAGTCAAGTGATGCGCCTATCCCAAAAGAGGCAACCATATCACTATTTAACCCACGCTTAGCAATATATTCAATATGCTTAGTAGCCTTTTCACTTTTTAAGTTTCTTACGTAAAATAAAGCCGTGTCTTTTAGAAGTGATAAAATTCTATTTTTCTTTTCCTTTTCTTCTGCCATCTTTTGACTGTCGTAGTTGTCGCTAGGAAGTTCCATTTTAACCCTTTCAGCCAAAAATTTTATGGCGTCGTAAAAATCTAACGCCTCAACTTCCATTATGAAAGAGATTACGTCGCCACCCTTATGACAACCGAAACAATAATAAAATTGGTCGGTAGAATTTACGCAAAAAGAAGCCGTCTTTTCGTGATGAAAAGGGCATCTTCCCCAAAAGCTGTTTCCTTTTTGTTCTAAATGAACGTATCTTGAAACAACTTCTACTAGGTCGTTTTTACTTTTTAGCGTATCTAAAAATCTTGCGTCGTATCCTCTCATTTTATAACTTCCAACTCTTTGGTATAAATAAGTTTTCAAATAGATAAACGGCGTACTTATCCGACATACTTGATATAAAGTCGCAAAGTACTATATCTATACCGTATTCTTCTATCAATCCTTTGTAAAAATCAGGCAATTTATCTACGTTATTTTTGTAATAATCGTAAAGCCCTGCTATCATTCTGTTTGCCTTTTCTTCTTCACCAACCGTTTCTTCTAAACGGTAAACGTATTCAAACATAAACGAACGAAGTTCTTTTGTTGCGTTCATTACGTCTTCTTCCATTTCTACTTTGTTTTGCCCGTCACTTCTTTTATAAATAGAATAAATCATAGTGTTTATTCTTTCCCTAGAAGTTTTACCTAAAACTTTAATTGCGTTTTTAGGCAACGATTTTTCTTTTATTACCCCTGAAGATATTGCGTCGTCAATATCGTGGTTTATATAGGCTATCCAGTCGGAAATTGAAACGGCCCTGCCTTCTAAAGTTGACGGATTTAAACTCATTTTATGATTTTCTATCCCGTCCCTAACCTCTTTAGTTAAATTTAAACCTTTACCGTTGTTTGCTAAAACTTCAACCACTCTTCTTGACTGAACGTTATGCTTAAACCCAGTTGGACAAAGGCTATCTAAAATTCTTTCCCCACTATGCCCAAAAGGGGTATGTCCTAAGTCGTGCCCAAGCGCTATGGCTTCTGTTAAATCTTCATTTAAACTAAGCGTTCTTGCAATACTTCTTGCAATTTGCGAAACGTCTAAGGTGTGCGTAAGTCTAGTTCTAAAATGGTCGCCTTCAGGTGAAAAGAATACTTGCGTTTTGTTCTTTAATCTTCTAAACGCTTTACTATGTATAATTCTATCCCTATCACGCTGAAACTCCGTCCTCATAGGACAAGGGGCTTCTTCCCTATCTCTCCCTAAAGTGTCGATAGACTTTTTTGCATAAGGAGATAAAAACATTTCTTCAATTTTAATAGTTTTTTCTTTCATAATTTTACCTATACATTAGATTATACGACTTTTTTTACTAAAAACCTTTTATTTTTGACGCTTTTTAAAATATTATTATTTTATTTATTTAATAATATACTTTATTTTTATTTTATCACTTGATTTTACCTTTTCTTTTGTGTTATTATATCTAAAATATGATTGATTTAAGTGCTAAGTGGCTTGAGTTTTTAAAAGATGAGTTTGAAAAAACTTCTTATAAAAATTTAAGGGCCTTTTTAAAAGAAGAATACGCTAATAAAACTATTTATCCTAATATGTACGATATTTTTAACGCCTTTAGGGTAACCCCTTTTGATGAGGTTAAAGTGGTTTTACTAGGGCAAGATCCCTACCACAACGTAGGTCAAGCAATGGGGCTTTCCTTTAGCGTGCCTGATAATATTACGCCACCTCCGTCGCTAGTTAATATTTATAAAGA
The DNA here is from genome assembly GCA_015055835.1 of Clostridiales bacterium. GTDB lineage: Bacteria > Bacillota > Clostridia > Christensenellales > Borkfalkiaceae > SIG381. The sequence continues at coordinate 10,555 of SVHJ01000001.1, forward strand.
AATTGAAAGCGATTTAGGTATTACCACTAAAAAAAGTGGTAACTTGACTAGGTGGGCAAGCCAAGGCGTACTACTTCTTAACGCCGTTTTAACGGTTAGGGAAAATCAAGCAGGTTCACATAGAAATAAAGGGTGGGAAATTTTTACCGATAGCGTTATTAAAAAGTTAAGCGACAATAAAGAGCATTTGGTTTTTCTTCTTTGGGGTAACTACGCTAGGGCTAAAAAAACCCTTATTGACAAAAGTAAACACTTAATTTTAGAGTGCGCACACCCTAGCCCTCTTTCAGCGTATAACGGCTTTTTTGGGTGTAAACATTTTTCAAAAACTAACGAATTTTTAGAAAAAAATAATATAAATAAAATAAATTGGGAGTAAAAAATGAAGTACGTTGTTGTTCTCGGCGACGGTATGGCCGATGAAAAAATTGAAAGAATTGGAAACAAAACTCCACTTCAAGTTGCTAAAAAACCTTATATTGACGCTCTTGCTAAAAAAGGTGAGGTTGGTCTTTGCTTAACCGTGCCAAAGCATATGTCACCTGGTTCTGACGTTGCTAACCTAAGCGTTTTAGGTTACGACCCTGAAAAGTATTATACCGGTCGTTCTCCACTTGAGGCTGCTAATATTGGTATTGACTTAAAGGATACCGATATGACTTTGCGTGCTAACCTTATTACCGTAAGTGATGATGAGGGTTATGAAAATAAAACTATTTTAGACTATAGTGGTGGCGAAAGCCCTACTGAAGAAAGTAGAGAACTTGTTAAAGCATTAAAAAAGGAATTAGACAACGACTTTTTAACTTTATATTCAGGTATCACCTACCGTCAATGTTTAGTAGTTGATAACGGTAGTATGAACGTTGAGTTCCAACCACCACACAACATTGTTGGTGAAAAGACTGGCGACAATATGCCTAAAGGCGATATGGCTGACGTTTACGCTGATTTATTAAAGCGTTCTTACGACATTTTAGATAAACACCCTATCAACATTGAAAGGGTTAAAAAGGGCGAAAACAAGGCAAATTCCCTTTGGTTTTGGGGTAATGGTAAAAAGCCACAGCTTGACAGTTTTGAAGGCAAGTTCAACCTAAAAGGTGGTATGATTTCTGCCGTTGACCTACTTAAAGGTATTGCAAAATTAACAAATATGGAAAATATTGAAGTTGAGGGCGCAACCGGTACTTACGACACTAACTTTATCGGTAAGGCTGAAAAGGCTGTTGAAGCATTAAAGAACGGACTTGACTTTGTTTATATTCATATGGAAGCCCCTGACGAATGTGGTCACCATAAAGACTTAGAAAACAAAATTTATTCTATTGAACAAATTGATGAAAAGGTTGTTAAGTATTTAGTCGAAGAATTAGATAAACTTGGTGAAGATTACGGTATTTTAATTATGCCTGATCACCCAACCCCTGTTAGAAACGGTAAGCACTCAGGCGAACCTGTTCCTTACCTACTTTATAGAAGTGATAAAGACTTATCTAACGGCGCTAATTCTTACGACGAAGATGAAGCTAAAAAGACTGGAGCATACGCCCCTGTAGGTCATAAGTTAATTGAAAGACTTTTTGAAAAATAAAAGGTAAAAGACAAAAATAAAACGGCTTAAGAAAAACTTAAGCCGTTTTTTTATAAAAAGATAGTTCTTTTTTTATTTTATCGTTTTAATATATAACCTTTCTTTTTATGCTAAAAAGAAACAAAAACTTGTGGGGATTGCGACCCCCCAAACCCCCTTAAAACGCTATTCGTAATAACATTATTAGAGTTTTTTAGTCAGTTATAAAGAGTTGCTAACTCACTAAAACTCACTTAAGCCGTTTTTTTATAAAAAGATAGTTCTTTTTTAATCTTCTAAACCAATTAAATAATCACTAGTTACTTCAAAATATTTACATAATTTAATAATATATTCGGCATTTGGCGTAGTTTTACCACTAAGCCAGTAATGAACTACACTTTTGCTAACCCCTAAGTCTTGACTTAGTTTGTAAGAAGTTATGCCGTTTTCTTTTAATAATTCGTTTAATCTTTCTTTTATCTTGTTCATATTTCTAATTTTAGAATGTTTTATAAAAAATGTTTGCTTTTTTCTAAATCTTGTTTGATTGCTTTGTGAATTCGTGTTCTTAATTCTATTGCTTTGTTGTAGTCGCCATAGCCTAACTTTTCATAAGTGGTTTTTGTTGCATCTGATAAAATTATTACGTAAAGTTTTGAAATAGGGTCAATGAATATACTTTGACCTGTATGCCCACAATGTCCTATTGAGCCAACTGGGAAAAGATTAGCCGTTTGTGTATATTTTTCATCAACGTATAAAAAGCCTAGTCCCCTTGATTGGTCTTTAGGATTTTTTGTATAGTTTTTAATTGCTAAATCAAAAACCTCTTTACTTATAATAGGCTGACCATCATTTAATAACATTTTAACGAATAAAGAGCAGTCTTTCATACAAGTAAATAGCCCTGCGTTGCCTACCATACCACCAAGATATCTTGCGTTAAAGTCGTTTACTAGCGTTCTTGCTTCGTACGATTGTTGAACGTTTATTAAATAATTTCCGTCATCTTTATAGTTAAAGGTGCTATTTAGCATACCTAAAGGCTTTGCAACATAATTTTTGAAAGCCGTGTCTAAATCTTCATTAAAAATTTGTTCTAAAATTTTACCTAATAAAATAAATGCTAAACAGCTATATTCTGTCCTTTCACCTGGTGTAAAAGTCATTGGTTTTGATAAAATTGTTTTTTGAACGGTTTCCCTTGTAACAGAATTAAGGCAAAGGTTTCCACCACCATAGCCTATGCTATGCGTCATTACGTTTTCAATGGTTAAATTTTTTCTATCATCAGGAACTTCAAAAAATTTTGAAACTAAATCGTCTTTAGAAAGTAAGCCTTTCGTCATAGCCACAAGCGCTAATGAAGTTGTTACTACCATTTTAGTAACTGACGCCACTTCTATCATAGAATTTTCATCAAACTTATTATTTGGTGATGCGTATTTTTCAAATAAAACCTTGTCGCCAACGCCAATTTTTACACCTAAGTGATTTGCGTATTTTTCATTTATTAATTCATCTAGTTCTTTTATTAAAGTTGTCATCTATCTGTCACCTATTTTTGTTAATTTCTTTAGTATTTTATCGTTAAAATCTTTTTTGGTAAATCTTACAGCCCAGTTATCGTTTGTTAAAGTGGACGGCGTGTTCATACGATAACTTTCATCTTTAACAAGCAAGTCTTGATAAGGAATAATAAAAATTTCTGCTTTTGATTTTGCGCCTAAAGTTATTACCCTATTAACAAAATCTTCTTTCGTTTTTAATTTTCCTTTTATATTAAGTAATTTTGAACTTTCTATTACGCCGTTTATAAAGTTTTTTCTATCCCAATCATCCAACCCGTTTATTAAACCTAACAAAGTGTTGTTATCGTGCGTACCCGTGTATAAAACGGTGTTTTCTTCTAAATTTTTAGGTAGATATTTATTATATTCGTCCCCGTTAAACGCAAAAGATAAAACACTCATTCCCTTATAGTTAACGTAATTTTTTAACGCAATAACCCCGTCGTCTATAATTCCTAAGTCTTCTAAAATTATCTTTTCGCCCTTTACTTTCTTTTTAACTTCGTCAAAAATTTCTCTTCCAGGGGCATCTACCCAAACGCCGTTTACTGCCGTTTCTTCACCAAAATCTATTTCAAAATATCTATCTAACCCTCTAAAGTGGTCTATTCTAACTACGTCGTACTTTTTTAGCGCCGTTAAAAGCCTATTTTTCCACCAAGAAAAGTTATCTTTTTTATGTTCTTCATAATTAAAAACTGGGTTTCCCCAAACTTGACCAGTTTCTGAAAAATAATCAGGTGGTACACCTGCAATTTTTGTTGGTCTTAAGTTTTCGTCCAACTTAAATAGTTCAGGATTTTTCCATACGTCAACCGATACGCTTGAAACGTAAAGTGGCATATCCCCTATTATTTTTATGCCGTTTTTTAAAGCATAACCTTTTACCATCGTCCATTGAAGAAGCGCTTCGTACTGGATAAAATTATAAAATAAAAAGTCCTCGTTTTTTTCTTTTTCTAGCCTTTTTAACCCGCTTTTATCTCTTAACTTATACTTTCTTTCCCACTTATAAAAGTCAGAATTTTCATCTAAAAGTATCATAAAAAGGGCGTAATCACGGTATTCCCCTTTTTTTACGAAAGCAACAAAATCTTCATCAGTTTTATCAAATCTACTAAAAGCCTTTCTTAAAACCTTTAATCTTCTTTCAGCCAACCTGCCATAGTCAACTTTGTTACCTAAAACCTTTTCTGCAAGCAGTTCTTTTTTGGTTAAAAGTTTTTCTTTATTTAAAATTTCTAAACTTATAAAATACGGGTTAAAAGAATTTGAGTAGATTGATTGATATGGAGAATTTCCAAACCCCGTTTGGTTAAGTGGTAAAATTTGCCAGTATTTTTGACCACCTTTTTTTAGAAAATCGATAAATTTATAACATTCTATACCCAAAGAGCCTATGCCAAAATTGTTTGGTAGGCTCGAAATATGCATTAAAATTCCACTACTTCTCTTCATAAGTTTTCTCTTTCTTGATAACGGCAAAAACCATTACCGTTATTGTTATTAATGCTAAAATTACCGTTATTATTATGGTAGGTAAATTCCAATGATTATTAAAACTTAAAGTTCCTAAATAGTCGTAAAAAAGTCCACCGGCGTTGTATATAAAGTGTAAAATTATAGGGACAATTAAATTTTTTGTGTATAAAAGGGTTATGGCAAACATTGAGCCGGTTAAAAAGGAATACCCGATTTGTAATAACACGGCTAGTGGGTTTGAACCTATTATATTTAGTAAGTGCATACTGCCAAATACTAAACTAGATAACGCTATTGCCCAAAAAACGCTGTTTTTTCTTCCCCTTAGTTTTATAACAAAAAGTGGATAAATTATTCCACGAAAAGCCGTTTCTTCTAACACTGCAACCGATAAGCACCACGCTAAATATAATAATATTGTAATGGTGTTTTCAGTTATTTCCCCCGTGCCGTTAAAATAGGCTATAAACGGAAAGTTGTTTATTGCAACTAGTAAAGGTAATATAACAACTATTAGTCCCTTTAGATAAAAACCTTTATATACGCTTAAAAAATTAAACTTACATAGTAAAATCGTTAAAATTACTATACCAATTACCCTTACTAAAACACTTGATATAAAAAAGGTGTTTAAGTTGTTTTCTACCCCTATTAACGTTAAAATTTTATCGGTAGGAATGCTTATTATTGCGCCAACTAAAAGCGCTACTGCTAAAACGTATCTTAAAGGAGTTTTTTTTGCGTATTCACTTAAAGGCATTTTATTCTCCTAAAAAACCACCGTCAATAGTTAAAACTTGACCTACTATATATTCGTTTGTTGCTAAAAAATAGATGGCGTTTGCCACTTCTTCCCCCGTTCCAAGTCTTCCTAAAGGAAGTTCTTTAATTAGTTCGTCTTTGTCAAAACAGTCGTTCATTTTGGTATCGATTACACCAGGGGCAACGCAATTTACCCTAATATTAGACGGCAATACTTCTTTAGAAAGCGCTTTAGTGTATCCGATAAGCCCTGCTTTTGATGCTGAATAACAAACTTCCATCGAAGCCCCCGTTATTCCCCATATAGAAGAAACGTTTACTATAACGCCACCCTTTCTTTCTATCATATTTTCTAAAACTAGATTTGTTAATAGATATATAGATTTTAAGTTAATATTAAAAACTTTATCCCAAGTTTTTTCATCAGTTTCAGTTATTAAATTAACATAAGAAACGCCTGCGTTGTTTACTAAAACGTCAATGCTTTTAAAACCTATAACCTTATCCTTTATAGAAAGTATTTCTTCAGTTTTTTCTAGGTCGGCTTTTACAATTTGGCAAAATGAGCCAAAGCCCTCAAGTTCGTCTTTTAAGGCTTTTGCTTCTTCAAAAGAGTTGTTATATACCCCTATTACGTTATAGCCGTTTTTTGCAAATAAACGTGCCGTTTCCTTACCGATACCCGTAGCAAAACCAGTTATTAAAACCGTCTTCATTTTTCTTCCTTAAAAATATACCCACAACAAAATTGTGGGTACGTTTTTTTATTCCTTTACTCTTTCCATATATTCGCCAGTTCTTGTGTCAACTCTAATAAGTTCACCTTCGTTAACGAACATTGGTACTTGAATTTTTGCGCCTGTTTCTAATACTGCGTCTTTAGTTGCGTTAGTTGCTGTGTTACCCTTTACTGATGGGTCTGCTTCAACTACTCTTAATACAACGAAGTTTTCACATTCTACTGAGAACGCTACGCCTTTGTATGATTTTACGATAACAGGATCGTTTTCTTTGATATACTTTAACGCGTCTTCTACTTGGTCGTAGTTTAGTGGGGTTAGGTTGTATTCTTGGTCCATAAAGTAATAAAGTTCACCATCTGTGTAAGAATAAGTCATATTCTTAGTTTCGATATGTGCTTCTTGTACCTTTTCCGTTGGGTTGAAAGTTCTCTCAAGTACTGAACCTGTTACAACGTTCTTTAATCTTGTTCTAACGAACGCTGCTCCCTTACCTGGTTTTACGTGTTGGAATTCAACTACCGTGTAGATTGAGTTTTCATATTCAAACGTAACGCCTTTTCTAAATTCACCTGCTGAAATCATTTGTTTTCTCCTTTATATTCAAATATTATTTTATTATTAATTTTTTATCGTCTGTAAATAACCTTTTCGGCGACTTTTTCATAACTACGGTGTCTTCTATCCTTATACCGAATTCGTTAGGGAAATATACGCCCGGTTCTATGGTAAATACCATATTTTCTTTCAACTTCTCTTCGCCATTTTTACTTAAAGTAGGCGCTTCGTGTATGTTAAGCCCTACGCCGTGTCCAAGGGAATGAGTAAAATAGGTATCTAAAAAAACTTCTTTTAAGCTGTTTCTACTAATTTCATCAGCTTCTTTACCCGTTATGCCTTCAGTTATTTTTTCAATCGCAAGTTCGTTTGCTTTTTTTACTGCTTCATAACAAGAAACGAATTTTATAGGTGGCTTGCCATAAAAAAGCGTTCTAGTCATATCTGACGAGTACCCTTTATAAACAGCCCCCATATCTATTAACACGACTTCGTTTTTATTAAGTTTTCTATCCCCTGCTTTGTGGTGTGGAATTGCTGAGTTTTCTTGAAAAGCAACTATCGTATCAAAACTAGGTCCACTTGCCCCTAATTTTTTTAAGTTTTGTTCTATTATGTTTTTAAGCGCCCTTTCGGTTATGCCTTTTCTTATCTTCTTTATTGATTTATAAAAGGCCTTTTCAGTTATATTAGACGCTTTTTTGATTAGTTCAATCTCTTCTTGACTTTTTATTAAAAAAGTCTTTTTAAGTTCAACTGAACAGTCTTTGATAGGAAGAATTTGTTGGTATTTAATAGCGTCGCTATGACTTGTGGTTTCAAAGTCAATTAAAAGTTCTTTTGCCCCAGTTGACAAAATCTCTTCCTTAACCGTTTCAAAAGAAGTTACTTTCTTTACTAAAACCCCTTTTTTAACGCTATCTTTTGCTTCTAAATAATATCTGTCGTCAACAAGCAGTACGGTTTCTTCACCTTTTAACAAATATCCGTCTTCAGTAAAAAAACCCGAAAAGTAATACACCTGCTTTTCATTAGTTAAAAGCATTAATTCTTTCACTTTATTTTCACTCTCTATCCTTTACTTTTTTATTATAACAAACTTTTACTATAAAGTCAATTTACCTTTATAAATTTTCTTCATTTTTATAGAGTCTTCGGCTTGAGTTCCGTTAGATTCGCATAAAACAAAAGGTTCTAACCCTAATTCTATTAACGCCTCAACAAAAGGTTCAAACGGTGGACCAAAAAGATTGTCGTCAAAAGTTAAATGCCTTAACTCACCTTTAGCCGTGTATTCTATTTTACTAAAATGCACGTGGAAGTTTTTTACTCTATCAAAACCTAGTTCGTTAATTAAATAATTTAACCTTGCTAAATAGTCTTCTTTTGTTTTTAAACTGCCTTGTTCTCTTGCGTTTATATGCCCAAAGTCTATGCAAGGAAGAAAAATTTTGTCTATTTTGCAAAAATCAACTATTTCAATAGTAGTTCCTATTTGAGCAAGTTTTCCCATAGTTTCAGGGCAAAACTTAATATCTTCTAAATTATTCTCATAAACGGCGTTTACTAAACCTTTTAACCTTTCTTTTGTTAAGTTTACTGCCGTTTCCCTATCAAGTTTTCCTTGCGTTGCAGGGTGAAAAATTACCCTGTTACCACCAAGTAGTTTTACTTTCTTTGCAGATTCTATTAAATAGTTAATAGATTTACCAGCATTTTCTTCCGTTCCTGCAAAGTTAATATAGTAAGGGGCGTGAACACTTATTTCTATACCGTTTTCACTAAATATATCTTTTAGTATTGTTGCCTTTTCGTCCCCTAAATTTACCCCTCTACCAAAAGAATATTCAAAAAGGTCTAAATCCCTTTTCTTAAGCCATAAAGGTGTTTGTTCAGTTTTTTTATTTCCTTCTTCGTAAAAACTATCAGAGTTTCCACTTGGACCAAATTTTATCATTTGATACTCTCTATATCCTTGTTTAGTTGTTTTATCAACCCTTCTTTACTTTTAAATTTTTTAATTTCTCTTAAAAAATCTTCAAAGTATAGGGTTATTTTTTTGCCGTATAAATTCCCGTCAAAGCCTAAAATATACGCTTCAACAAGCCTCTTTTTAACGTTAAAAGTAGGGGCTTTACCATAATTTATTATGGTTTTATATTCTATACCGTCTAAGAATATTTTGCCTTTATACACGCCTTGTTTTAAGGCTATTTTTTTGCCGTTTACTTTTAAATTAACAGTAGGAAATCCTAAGGTTTTACCTACCTTTCTGCCCTCTTTTACAACGGAAGTTATAAAGTAAAAAGACCCTAAAAGTTCGTTTGCTTTTTTTATTTTACCGTTCTTTAATAGGTCTTTTATTCTACTTGTTGAAACCTTTTTGTTTCCCCTTTTAACTTCACCGATAATTTTTAAAATTAAGCCCTTTTTTATGCAATATTCTTTTAAAAATTCAGTAGTACCAAGCCCACCTTTTCCAAAAGAATAGTCAAACCCACAAACAAAGCCACTTGCGTTATATTCCTTTACTAAAAGGTCCAAAAATTCTTCGGCTTCTAAATCTAAAAAAGATTTTTCCACCTTTTTTACTATAAAATCTTTTACGCCAAGTTCTTTTATTAACTTTTTTCTTTCCGTTAGAGTAAAAACAGTGCCAGAATATGCAGGATCAAAATAGGCTTTCAAATCCCCGTCAAACATAAATACTGACGGAATTAAACCCTTTTTGTCACTAATTTTTATACACTCTTTTATTATTTTTTTGTGTCCTATATGGATAGAATCAAAAAAACCTAGCGCAATAATTCTCATACTTTCCTTAATCTTTTACGTACGCTTTAATTTTAAAATCGTAATTTTTTGCTTCGCCTATTCCTATAAACTCCGTTTTAGAATATACCCTATAAATACCGTCTGGATAAGGATACTTTTCGTTTATACCGTTAAGCAATCTTTCAGCCACTCTTCTGCCAAGTAAAACTTTCGTATAGTCAACGGCTTCGTCTGCTGGAATTATCTTTAACTCTTCTATAGGCGTTTCCATAAGTTCTTTTATGGTTATAGCGTTGTCGTAAGTAAAAATACCTGCTTTTCTTCTATCTAAACTTACCATCGTTCCAAAAGTGCCAAGTTTATACCCTAAATCTCTTGCTAGGGAACGAATATAAGTACCACCCTTACAAGTTATTTCAAAACGATAGGTTGTATCGTTTATTTTTTCTATGAGCTTAAAGTCTAAAATGGTAACTTTTTTAGATGCTAAAGTAAACTCTACACCCTCTCTAGCAAGTTCATATCCACGCTTTCCGTTAATATTTTTTGCAGAGTATTTTGGTGGAATTTGGTCAATTTCACCTATAAAAGATGGTAGTGCTTTTACGATATCTTCTTTATTTACTTCTATTTTGTTTTCTTTTAATACTTTACCAGTTATATCTAAAGTATCCGTTTCGTATCCAAACTCAAAGTCGGCTACGTAAACCTTTACTTTATCTAATAAATAGTTAAAAAGGCGCGTTGTTTTACCTAATCCAACTGCTAAAACACCACTTGCCATAGGGTCTAAAGTTCCCATATGTCCACAAGGAATTTTAAACTTTCTTTTCACCTTATTAACTACGTCGAAAGATGTCATTCCACTTTCTTTTATTACGTTTATAAAACCTTGCATTTAATCCTCTATATATTGCGAAACGGTATAAGTTAATTTTTCAATAACCTCTTCGTATAAACCGTTTATAATTGCGCCACTTGCTTTAACGTGTCCACCACCACCGTAAACACCAGCGATAGCGTTTGCATCACTTTTTTTAGTTCTAAAACTTGCCTTATAGTTTTCCTTTTTCATTTCAAGTAGGCATATGCCAACTTCAACTCCTTCAATACCCATAACAAAGTCAATAAAACCTTCGGTATCTGAAGATTTTGCCTTTGAGGAAACAATATTTTCTTTACTAACCGTTATTATTGCAAGTTTGCCATCTAAAAAGAAACGGATTTTTTCCATAGTAAGCCCAAAAAGATGCGCTCTTTCTTTTGATTGGCGTTTGAACATATTAAAGTTTATTTTGTTAATTTCAACACCGTATTGCATTAGTTCTTTTGCAACGCTAAAAGTGTTTTCCGTAACGTTGCTATGCGCAAAATTGCCAGTATCGGTCATTAAACCCATCATTAAAATAGTGGCGATATTTTTATCAAACTCTACGCCTAATTCTTTGAGTAGTTCATAAACGTTTTCGCAATTTGCAGCGTTGTCAATCACAACGTTTACGTTAGCGTATTTCGTGCTTGAAATATGGTGGTCTAGTAAAAAAGTTTCCTTCTTTTTTGAAAAAATTTCAGCATAATTTCCTATTCTACCTATCTCAGCAGAATCAACTGCAACAAAAGCTTGATATTCCCCAAAAAACTCCCTTTTTACCTCTTTAACTTCTTCTAAAAAGTCAAATTTACTTGGAATTTCATCATCACAAAAAACTTCTGCCCTTTTGCCTAATTTCTCTAGTCCTAATTTTAATGCTAGACCACTACCTAAAGTGTCCCCGTCGGGTCTATAATGGCAAAAAATAGCAAAACTATCATAATTATTAAGTTGTTTTGCAAATTCTTTTATATTAGTTTTCATCACTACTTAAATTTTCGTTCGCCTTTTCAATAAGTTTGTTTATTTTATCAGAATATTCCATAGAATCGTCTAAAATAAAGTGAAGTTCAGGGACAATTCTAGTTCTAACTGCCGACGCTAATTCCCTTCTTACTCTACCTGCAGACTTTTCAATTTCCGTAAAAGTTCTATTTTTCTTTTCACTATCTAATGAAAAAATTGATAGATAAACTTTTGCGTGTGATAAATCTTCAGAAGTATCTACTTTTAACACGCTAACCATTTCCGTAATATAAGGGTTTTTAAGTTTTCTTATAATTTCAGAAATGGCTTTTTGATATTCAGCGTTTAATTTAACCGTTCTTTTTATTTTCATTGTTCTACTTCCTCTATAACGTAGCATTCAATAAAGTCGTCGTTTTTAATATCGTTGAACTTTTCAATTGAAATACCACATTCAAAGCCTTGCGCTACTTCCTTAACGTCATCTTTAAATCTCTTAAGTTGTAGTACGTTACCTTCACAAATCATTATATCGTTACGATAAATTCTAAGTTTACCGTTTCTAACGATTTTACCTTCTTTTACGTAACAACCTGCAACCATACCAACGCCCGTGATGTTAAAGGTATTTCTAACCTCTGCTTTACCCATATAAGTTTCCTTATATTTTGGAGCAAGCATACCTTTAAGCGCCTTTTCAACGTCTTCGATTGCTTCGTATATAATTCTGTAAAGTTTAATATCTACGCCACTTCTTTCAGCAATTTGTTTTGCGTTAGAGTCAGGTCTAACGTTAAAGCCTATGATAATTGCGTTTGAACTATCTGCAAGCATAATATCCGTTTCAGTAATTGCACCAGCGGCAGCGTGGATAACGTTTACCCTAACTTCTTCATTAGAAAGTTTTTCCATTGCTTGTCTAACTGCTTCTACTGAACCTTGAACGTCTGCTTTAACGATAATGTTAAGTCCCTTAATTTGACCTTCTGCTATTCTATTAAATACGTCGTCAAGTGAAACTTTCATTTGTTGCTTTTGTCTTTCAAGTTTTTCCCTTTCCTTTCTTTCTTCAGCAACCATCTTAGTTAACTTGCCTTCTTCAACTGCGTATAAAATATCGCCTGCGTTTGGAACTTCGCTTAGTCCCATGATAGAAACTGGAACAGATGGACCAGCAGTATTAATTTTTCTACCCTTATCGTCTATCATTGCTCTAATTTTACCAGTAACCGTACCAACTACGACAGAGTCTGCCATCTTTAAAGTACCGTTTTGGATAAGAACGGTTGCGATAGGACCTTTACTGTTATCAAGTTTTGCTTCAATAACGATACCTTTTGCATTTCTATTTGGATTTGCTTTTAGTTCTTTTAATTCAGCAATTAAGTTAATTGCTTCTAAAAGTTCGTTAATTCCTTCGCCCGTTTTTGCTGAAACAGGACAAACGATAATATCGCCACCCCATTCTTCAGGTACTAAACCTTGTTCGGTTAATTGCGTTTTAACTCTATCTAAATTTGCTTCAGGCTTATCAATTTTGTTTACTGCAACTATAACTTGAACGTCAGCCGCTCTTGCGTGGTTGATTGCTTCAATCGTTTGTGGCATTATACCGTCGTCTGCTGCGATAACTATTACTGCAATATCCGTTGCTTGCGCACCACGTTGTCTCATTGAAGTGAATGCTGCGTGGCCTGGCGTATCTAAGAAAGTAATTTGCTTTCCACCGATAGATACTTGGTATGCACCGATATGTTGGGTAATACCACCTGCTTCGCCACTTGTTACGTTAGTCTTTCTAATTCTATCAAGAAGCGAAGTTTTACCGTGGTCAACGTGTCCCATAACTGAAACTACTGGTGAACGCTTAACTGCGTTTTCATCATTTTCATCACCATATGCTTCAGAAAGTACGCTTTCTGCAGTCTTTTCAAGTTTAAGTTCAAGTTCAATACCCATATCGGCAGCAAGTATTGCAGCCGTATCGTAGTCGATTGAGTCGTTTATAGTTTTCATTATTCCTTCTTTGAAAAGTTTTTTAGTAATTTCTATTGCAGATACCCCTAACTTTTCACTTAATACCTTAAGTGGTATTATTTCAGAAGTAACGAAAGCTCTTTCAATTTTAATTTCGTGTTTTTCTTCAACGGCTTTTTGTTTTTTAACCGGTCTAAACTTTCTGTATCCACTCTTATCTTCATCAAAATCATCAATAGACACTTGATTTTTAATTAACGCACGCTTGTTTAACATACGCTTTTCTTCAGGTCTTTCTTGATTTTTCTTTTTATTGTTATTAAAATTGCTTGCCTTTTGTGGGATAGGCGCTTCCATAACTACGTTCTTTGGAACAAAATTCTTTTGAGGGTTTGGCTTGTTGTTAAACGGTTTGTTTTCAACAGGTCTTTCACGGCGTGGAGCACCTTCTTTATTAAAGTTAGGTTTACGCTCTTCTCTTGAAACGTATTCCTTTCTTTCTTCCTTTTTAACTGGTTCTTCTCTTTTAACAGGAACTGGCGTTTCAACCTTAACTTCAGGTTCAACTGACTTTTTAGTTTCTTCAAGTTTTCTTTCTTCAGCTTCCTTTCTTAAAAGTTCTTCCTTTTCTTTTTGGTCGTTAAAAGCCTTGATTTTTTCATCAAGTTTTCCTTTTATATCTTTAATTGTTTCTTTATCGCCCTTTATAGAATTAAAAAGATTATTAAAACTTTCATCTCCTAAAAGTTCGTTTAATTTTTTTAAGTTTTCGTTTTGTATTGTTTTTTCAGCCATTATTTTTTAAGCCTCCATTACGTAATAGATAAAATCTTCACATGCGTTTTCTAAAATTGCTTTTGCTAACTCAAAATCTAAAATCGCTATAAGTTTTCCGTTCTCTACGTGAGTGTACTCACTTAACTCTTTACTAACAGTTATTATTAACTTTGCGTTTAACCTTTTAGCAAGTTTAACGGCGTCTTTTTTTGTGTTTTCACTAGCCGTTTTACAAAGTATTAAAAGGTGCGCCTTTTTTAAAGTAGCAATAGCGTTTACGCCTAATTTACACTTTCTTGCTCTCATTGAAAAACCTATATAGGTTTCTACCTTTGATTTATTCAACGAAATCCTCCTCGACGGCGATATATACTTCTTCAGGTATTTCCATTGAGAAAACCTTGTTTAATATCTTTCCCTTTTTTAATTTTTGTATGCAGTTTATATCGTTACAAACGTATGCACCACGACCGGCTTTTTTGCCCGTCTTGTCAAGAGAAATTTCCCCGTCTTTTGATTTAACTACTCTTATTAAATCTCTTTTGTCTTTTATTTGCCTACAAGAAATACAAGTTCTTAAAGGCGTTTTTTTCTTTTGCATTATTATTGAAGATCTCCTTCCGTAGTTCCTAATACGCTTGATTCGTTTTTAACGTCTATCTTCCAACCGGTTAATCTTACTGCAAGTCTTGCGTTTTGACCGTCTCTACCGATTGCTAAACTTAATTTATCGTCAGGAACTATTGCTCTTGCACTATTTTCACCTTCAACTTCAGTAACCTTTATAACCTTTGCTGGTGAAAGGGCTTTTGCAATAAATTCTAATGGATCTTCGCTCCATAAAATAATATCTATCTTTTCGCCACCTAATTCTTGGCAGATTGCGTTTACTCTCATACCGTTTTGACCAACGCATGCGCCTACTGCGTCAACGCTTTTATCTTCGCTATAAATTGCAATCTTAGTTCTTCTACCTGGATCTCTTGCGATAGCCTTAATTAAAACGATACCTTGTTTGATTTCAGGAACTTCGTTTTCAAAAAGTCTTTTAACAAGTCCAGTTGAACTTCTTGATACCATAACTTGGGTAGATTTACCATAGTTTTTAACCTTTTTAACAAATACCTTTAGTTTTTGGTTAAGTTCATATTTTTCAGTTGGAATTTGGTCTTTTGGTAGTAACACGCCTTCCATTTGCGCTTGGCCGATTTCTACGTAAACGTTGCCGTTTTCTATTCTTCTAACAACTGAAGTTAAAAGTTCGCCTTCCTTATCTTCAAATTCTTGCGCCATATTTTCTCTTTCAACTTCTTTTAATTTTTGCATAATAACTTGCTTAGCAGTTTGCGCTGCAATTCTACCAAAATCTTTTGGAATTATTTCAGTACGAAGAACGTCGCCAACCTTAACCGTCTTTTTAATTAGTTTAGCATCTTCATAGCTAATTTCCTTTTCGCTTTCAGGTTCGCCTTCTACTACAAGTTTAGTGCTGTAAACTTTTATCGTGTTCTTTTCAGGTGATAGTTTTACTTCAATACCACTAGCGTCACCCGTTTGTCTTTTGTACGCAAAACCTAAAGCGTTTTCAAGCGCTTCAATAAAAGTTTCGCCCATAATGCCCTTTTGTGCTTCTAATTCTTCAAGTGCCAAAAAGAAATCTTTGTTAATCATTTTATCTCCTTTAAGTTGATTTATTCAAACTTTATTAATTTATTTATTTTTACTATTTGTTTTCTGTCTATCGTTAAAGTGGTCTTTTTATCTACTTTAACTACCACGCTATTTTCGTCAAACGAAACTAGTACCCCTTCGTAAAACTTTTTGCCCATTATTGAACTGAAAAGTTTTACCTCTACTTCTTTACCTATATTCCTTTCAAAGTCTTCCTTTCTCTTAAACGGTCTATCTAAGCCAAGGCTTGATACTTGCAGAGTATATTGAAGTCCAAAAGTTGGGTCAAGTTCGTCAAGTGGTTCGTCAATAGCACGGTGTACCTTTTCACAAGCGTCTAGGTCAATTCCACCTTCACTATCAATAAATATCGTTAGCGTTGGATCTTTACCTTGCTTAAACTCAACTTCAACCACTTCTATATCAAAAGGCTCAATTACCTTTTGACAAAACTCTTTTATTTCTTCTACTGGTTTTATCTTCATTTTTACCTCAAATAAACAAATATGAGAACGGAAAACCGTTCTCATACTTAAACAAAGTATTGATTGTTTATATAATATAACATATTATATACCTTTTTGCAAGCGTTTTTTAAAATTTTATTCTTTCTTAAGTTTCATAAGTTCTATAAATAGTTCTGCAGTTGCATACGCGTCTGAAAGCGCCCTATGATGATGAAACTTTATGTTAAACCTTTCTGCTAACGTATTCAACTTATAATTACTTACCCCAAACACTAAATCCCTTGCTATTAAAAGGGTATCTTGAACTTCATTGTCAATAGTGTAATTTAATAATTTTGCATTATATTTAACGAATTTCGTATCAAAATCAGCGTTATGCGCTACTAAAATGCTACCTTCTATAAACTTGTAAAAATCTAAAAATATTTCGTTAAACTTAGGCGCGTCCTTTACCATTTCAGCAGTTATGCCCGTTAGTTCAACTATGTTTGGTGGAATTGGTTGCATTGGGTTTATTAAAGTAGAAAATTCTTCAGTTATAACCCCGTCTTTTATTTTAACTGCGCCTATTTCCGTTATTCTATCTGCCATATAATCAGTACCCGTAGTTTCTATATCGAAAACTACGTATTCTTTACCTACTAAATCTTTTGGCGTTTCTTTAGAAGTAAACATATCTGAAACGATAAGCGTTTCTGCCTTTTTAGGGAATATTTTTGAATAATTTAGTGGAGCAGGGATATGTTCCTTTTTTTCGTAAACAAAGTTTTCTGGCATTTTACAACCGTTTATTTTGTTTATGGTATAACCTACCTTTCCGTTATAGGCTGAAATTACCCCTTTTGTTAATATTGCGTCCCCTTCTTTTAGTTCGCGTATTCTATCAAGCGTTTTTTCTTTAGAAAAATATACGCCACTCGTTCTACCCGTGCCGTCTTCAAACTCTATTATAAAGAAAGGTTTTGGTTGTTTTTCTTTTATAGTTCTGCCGTTTTCTTCACGGGCTGGACTACCTTTAGTCATCTTTTCGAAAATTTTGGTTATCCTACCACATAAACATACTTCACCTTCGTCCATTGCGTCTTCTATGTAAACGGCTAAAGTATCTTTATTTTCGTCGTCTATAACTTCAAGTTCTTCTACAGTTATCGTACGCTTTTTTATGGCGACAGGGCGTTCTACAACCTCTTCTTTTATCTCTATTTTCCTTTCTATTTCCTTTTGAACTATTATACCGGAAAACTCTTCACAAAAATTCTTTTGTAAATAATTTTTAACCTCTACTAAAAGGTTGTTTTTGTCAAAATATTCTTTGTTCGACCTATCTAAACTTATAGTAAAGTTTATTCTATTCCCCACCTTTACTAAAGAAACGTCCTTCTTTTCAAACCAAACGGAAACTGATGGATAGTTGGTTTTTATAAAACTATCAATGGCGTTTATTACTAATTCGCTATCCCCTACAATCTTTTTTATGGCAACGGAAACTGATGAAAAAGTTTTATCCGTTATATTATCGCAATAGGCTAAAATTTTACCCTTTAATTCATCATTTACCGTTTTGTCCGTTATAAAATTATATTTTACCGAAAGGTCTTTTTCATTTATTTCAACACTATGAAGTTTTACGTTAAAGTTATCGTCAAAACTTTTTATTTTTTCGATAAACTCTTTCTTTCCACTTACTTTAAGCATTCTTCAAGTTCCTTAAAAAATTCTTCTTCTATTTTATCTTTTTCTACTATTTTAATAATTTCGCCTTTCTTAAAAATTACGCACTTTTCCCCACCGGCTATACCGATATCTGCTTCTTTTGCTTCGCCAGGGCCGTTAACTACGCAACCCATTACGGCTATTTTTATAGGCTTATTAATATCCTTTACCCTTTTTTCTACCTTTTGGTAAAATTCCATTAAGTCCCACTCACATCTACCACAAGTTGGACAGGCAATTACGTCGGCAAAATTTTTGTCAAGCCCAACTGCCCTTAAAATATTTTTACCTGTTCTAACTTCATCTATCGTGTCGCCTGAAAGGGATACTCTTATTGTATCGCCTATACCTTTAAGAAGTAATGAGCCGATACCTATGCTGTTTTTAATAACGCCCATTTCTCCACCACCTGCTTCAGTTACCCCTAAGTGAAGTGGATAGTTAACCCTTTTATTAATATACTCGGCAGACTCTACCATAAGTGGTACGCTAGATGCCTTTACCGAAATTACTATATCGTTAACCCCTTGTTTTTCTAAAATCTTAACGTTTTTTAACGCACTCTCCCCAAGCGCTTTTGCTGAAGAACCGTATTTTGCGTAAAAATCTTTTTCAATACTCCCCGTGTTTGCACCAACCCTAACTGGTACGCCGTATTCTTTTAAGCAAGATGCAACGGCTTTAACCTTTTCATCACTACCGATATTACCAGGGTTAATTCTTATTTTATCAGCGCCGTTTTCAATTGACGCTATTGCTAGTTTATAGTCAAAATGAATATCTGCAACAAGTGGAATATTAGTTTTTTCTTTTAACCCTTTAATCGCTTTTGCATCTAACTCATCTTTAACTGCAAAGCGCACTATATCACACCCTGCTTTTTCTAAACGAAGAATTTCTTTTATTGAGTTTTCATTTTTAGGTAAAGTAGTTATCATAGACTGAACGGCTATCTTTTCGCCACCACCAATATAAATACTACCTATCTTTACTTTTTTTGTTTTCATAACTTTTATTTTATTATATTTTTATTTTATTGTCAACCTTAAAAGTTTTTCCTAAAAATAAAAAAGACGGCTAAAAAAACCGTCTTTTAATAGTTTTACTTTTAAGCAAGTCTACTTGTATATAGCGTTAGTAGGTTAGAATAAAAACATCCTAAGTAAATTGGCATATCTTCATCATTTAAAAAGTCACTATACGCGTCGTTTGGCGAAATAGTATAGTAGTAAGCGTTACACGCTTTTATTACTGCTGAATAATACCCTGACGCTATAAGTTCTTCATCAGTTAAACCTTGCGCTTTAATCTTTAAGTACTCTAAATAAAGTTCCTGTCTAGTTCTTTTTAAAGTGTTTGAATATTTTACAAGTTTTTCTTCTACTTGGTTATTATACTTTAACTCTTCTAGATTTTTTTCTTCATCTTTTTCTTTAAGTTCTGCTTTCTTCTTTTTTATATCGTCGGCGTGTTTTAGTGTGAAAAAATCATCTATTTCATTTAAATCAATGGTTAAACCGGTTATTTTTTCATCTATTGACGAACTTTTTAGGGCAAACTCAAAGTCAATATCGGCTAACTTGTTTATCTTTTCTTTTTCTAGGTCGCTAATTTTATTAAGTATGACGGTGGAATTAATTAGCCCCCTTTTTATTGCATTTTCTTCTGCCTCTTCTTTTAAAACTTCGTACCTTTTTTCTAAATCTTCTTTTAGTTTTTCTACTTGAATAGTTAAACTTGCCTTTTCATTGTTCAAAGAAGAAATTGAACTTTCAATATTCTCTCTTCTTTGCTTTTTTTCATCTAGGTGAATATGTTGATAGAAATCGGTTGCTAAATTTGTTAATTCTTTGTCCGTTTTAGGGGTAAAGTTTATTTTTTCAAGCGCTAAATCTTCTAAAACAACCTCTTCAAATTGGTCTTTTTGATTTCTATAATGGTCGTAAATTTCTTTTAATACTTCTTTTAATTCTCCTTTAGTAGTAGGTGTTCTAAATACCATAATTTCCTCCTTAAATAGCGTATTTTATTTTTAAGTCTTTAATATTTTTAGCCTCTTTAAGTAAAAACTCTATTCTAAAAGCCCTGCATTTTAGGTAAGGTTTTATAACCTTTTCCCCCTTTTTTAAGGTATATCTTTTAAGAGTGGTATCCGTCGATATAATCATTACGACCTCTCCCGTCGTATTAAAGGAAATTTCTTCAATACTTTTTAGGGCGTCGGTAGAAAAACAAAGTTTTTTACTTTTAAAATAAGGCTCTTTATCAAAACTTAAATAAACAGTTTCACTAAAAGGTAGGTAGTTTAACTTTACCTGCTTTTCATTAAACAAAGTACAACTAAACTGGTACTCGTATCTACCCTCTTTTTCATAGGCTTTACCTACAAAATCAATCTTTCCGTCATAAAGCGTTTTTACCACCGTTATTTTATCGTTTTTAAAATAACAAAGGGTATTATTTATTACTAAAACAATTCTATCGCCAACTAATAAAATACTATCCTTTTTTATGCCGTTAACCAAAAGGTCTAACTTTTTTAAAGTAAACTCTTCAGCCTTTCCTGAAGCCGTTATTTTCATAACGGCTTTTTCACAGAAAAGGTACACGGCATCGTTAAAAGCAATAAGATTTAGTATATTTCCTGCAGTTTTATCTAAAGTTATGCTTTCATCTTTATTAAAACTATCAGGAAAAGAAAAGTGCACTTCATTTTCAGTTGCTGTGAAAATAATTCCGTTGTAAACGGTATTAATTTTGGTAATACCATCTAAAACTTCTTTATCAACTTTGATAACCTGCAAATCTTTATCTACTTTTAGGTTAAAAGCATAATCTAAAATATCTAAAAAAGATAGGTCCTCTACCTTGGTTTTTTTGTTAACAAGTCCCATTAATAAAACGCCCTCTCTTTTATAGTAACGTTTTTTAATCTTTTAGGTTTTACGCTTTTAAGTAAACTTTCTTCAAACTTCTTTTGCCATTCGTTTGCTTCGTCAAAACGTCCTTCGATTATGCAAATTTCCCTTGCTATTCCATAGCAAATTATTCTATTTGGCATTTCCTTTTCGGTATAGATTATTTCATCTTCTAAAGATATGTTTGAAGGTAAACAATAATAGAAAAAATCGTAAGTGCCGTTTTTTATTTTTACGTAGTCTGAAAAGGTTTTATAATAAACCTTTCTTCCATCTAAATCTAAAATTTCTTTTACGCTAAGTAGGCTATTATTTAACGTGTCAAACTCAATTTTTTCGTTAGTAACTACTCGCCTTTCCCACCTTTCTATAGGTGCGTAACTACTTAGTTCGTTTATTACAAAATTTGCCGACCAAGTAAAAGTTAAAAGGTCTTTTTTAGTTATATCACTATTTTCTGAGTAACCCTTTTCAATAAAAGAAATAACGTCTTCTCTACTTAGCAATACTGCCGTGCTTTTAATTATCTCTTTTAATTTCATAATTTTTTATTAACCTTCCGTTATTCCTGTAATCATACCTTGTCCACAAGGTTTACTGCAAAGTAGGTCGGCGTATTTTACTAGCGTTGCTGTGTAAATAGGCTTACCAGGGATTTGAGAAAGAACTTTGCCGTCTTCCCCTTCAAGCCATTGCCAGTCGCATAATTGATGAAGTGAAAAGTCTTCGGTGTTTAGTAAATACATAGTTCCGTCAGGGCAAAATCTGTCTGCAATAATAGGAATACCGTTATAACTAATTGCTTTATAACCACCTGCTAAATTCATTGTGTCCGTTCTTGTATTTGATTTTGAGAAAATTTCTTGTAACGCTCTTCTAACGCCAAGTGAACAAATAATAAAGTTTACTTGACTACCACTTTGTTCTTCGATAGTATCAAGCGCTGTTTGAATTGCCTTTTCGGTAATTTCGCCTTGGTTTTCCTTTACGTAAGGGGCAAGCCAAGGATGACTTTCTCTATCTAAACCGTAAAGAGTACCTTCAGTAGCAAAAAGCGCCTTTAAGCCGGTTAATTCGTTTTGATATGAACCTTGAATACATACTGTTGCGCCAACTATTTCGTCAGCAACGCTTACGCCACCAACGGTAATAGTTTTGTTCTTTCTATTTACTGATAGAACCTTTCTTTGCTTTGCAGTTTCAATTAGATTGCCTTGTTCATCTCTAAAATCAACCACCATACCTTCTGCTAAACTTTTTACGTTATCTAAAGTGATTACGCCGTTAGCCACCTCTTCTACGGTTGCTAAAACGCCACTTCCGTCACCAAAAAGCATTCTGCCAAAGTTGAAAGTTGACGCCTTAATTAAGCCTTCCATTTCTGCGTTTAGTAGGTTTACAAATGCGCCTGTGTTGTTTTCAGATGCTCTTACTGCCTTGTCTGAAATTTCAATAGTACCGTAAAGGTTTTTTAAACTTAGTACGAAGTTTTCGTAGTTATTGCCTACTGCTTCAGGTAAATCACCCGTTTCAGTTCCTGCACCGATACCACCGTTTACACCGTAAACTGCAAGTTTTCTAATTTCTTTACCCCAAACGTCTTCAGTAGTCTTTTTAATTTCTGCTAAAAATGGGTTTGTGTTTTGGTTAAGTTGCTCCTTTGCAACGTCTAAATAAAATGTTTTTAACGCCTTATCTGCGTTTGTTAATGATACTGCCATCTCTTCTCCTTAATACTTTATTCTTTTGCCATAAAACTTTTAGTAAGTTCTCCGGCTTCTAATATGGTTTTTGGACGATTAGACGGGGTTTTCACGGTAACCCCCGTTCCGTCCATTACCACCGATTTTTGTGAAAGGGATAAAATTTCTTTTAAGTATTCTTTTATAATTTCTTCCCTTTTTTCTTCGCTCAAAGAATCTTCTTTTGCCGACTTTAATTCTTCAGCAATCGCTTCTAATTCCTTAATCTTCTGACAGCGTTTGGTAAATTCAGACTGTAAAGAATTATACGCATCTAAAAGGGCGTTTACGTCTTTGAATTTTCCTAGTTGATTTTTCTCTTCGCTTTTTTCTTCTACCTCAGTAGCATCAAAATCATTAATCTTCTTTGTTTCTTGCATATTCGTTCTCCTTTTTTTGATTTTTTTCTTTGTGCTTTTCTATATGATAAAATACCCTTTCCCTTTCTTCTTTAGTTAAATTTTCATACTCGCATAAAATATACTTAGTATGTTCGGATAGGTGTATCTCGTCATCATCAATTAAGTCAACCTCCACAATTTCTTTTTTAAGTTTTTGGTTTTCACTATCAGCCTTTTGTTGATGGAGGTTTAATAAATTTTTTTCTTCAAATAAGTTTTTATAACCTAATAAATTTAATATCTTTTCTTTAGTTATTGAACTTAACTTTCCTTGACTGTTTTCTAAAAGTCCACTTTCGTATAACTTAAAAAGCATTTCCTTTTTTTGACTTTGAGTAAAAAGCATTTCGTTTTCGTTGTCTATATAAACGTCGTCGCTTTGCATAACCTTTTTATCTACGTAAAAAATTTTGTTTTCGGCTTCCGTTTCCACCTCTTTCATAATTCTTACGCCTTTAATAAATTGACGGTAAATTCTCAAAATCATTTTTGCTATCATAAGATAACAACCTCTTACGTTTTCTGCTTCTAAAAACAGTTTTTCGTTTTCCTGTCTTGACAAAACTTCCAGCGCAGTCGCACTAGTTACTTTTGGACTTAACGCGCTACTAATAACGTCGTTTACACCACTAATTGATATAAATTCGGTTAAAAGCCTTTCTTCTTCTAAAGAAAACTCTGTTGGAATAGGCTCTTCCTTAAGCATACTTGGCGCGCTCATTCCTTGACGGTAAACTAAAACTTTACCCGGCATTAAACCTTCCGTTTCAAGGTCGTCAGTATCAATCGCGCCGTCCTCTACCGTCATAATTCCTGTGGAAATTCTATTTAAAAACTCGTGTTTTCTGTTTTTTATAGCGTTAAAAGCCCTTTGAATAGGAATTAATCTTTCAATGATTGAACTACCAAAAAAACTACCAGGAATTATGCCTGAAGTTTGCTTTATAAAAGGGAAATTTCTTTGTTTTTCTTCCCCGTTTTCGTAAGGAAGTTCGCCGTAAAAAAGTAATTTATCCCCTGCTACCGTTATAAGTCTACCTAACGGATATTCTTTAGTAGGTTTTTCATACTTTTCTATTACCGTAACGTAATTTTCCTCTTCGTCAAAAAATAGTTTTATATCATCTAGTTTTTTTCCGTAAAGTTTTTCTACGTCTAAAATACGCATTGCCTTTGCGTGGATTATACTAAAACAATCTTCCACTTCTTGATGGGTTAAACTGTCTGGAAAAATTTCAAAAGGTGAAATCGCGCTTATTTTAACCTCTCCTTCAAATATTTCTTTTTCTTCAGTTTTTCCTATTTGCTTTCCTCCGTCAACCATCCAAACGACCTTATAAAAAGCAGTTCCTAAAGTTTCGCTCCACTTAGTCGCTTGAAGAACGGTTTTTTCTACCTCAAGTTTGTTAAAGGTGGATAAAAGCACCTTTTCAGCAACTTTTGCGTTTTTAATTTCAGCCTCTTCATCACTAGTTGGTCTAACTGAAAAAATAGGTTTTATTTGAGAAAATTTTGCAAGTCTTCTTTCGATTATAGGTAGTATATGGTTATACACTTCCCTTTTTTCATAACCAAAATTCTTTTCTTTTTCTATTATTTTTCCGTTAGAAAGTAAAGAATAATATTGCTTGCCCTCTAAAAATTTAAGGTTTAATTCCCACTGTTTTTCTAGCGATAAGCGTTCTTCTCTTCTTTTAAGAAAGTCATTTGTAACTTCTTCTACTATTTTTTCTTTAAACTCTACACTTTTTGTCATCTTCTTCTCCTTTTTTTAGTAGCATAAGTAATCTTTGTTTCTCTTTTTCAAGTTCTTCATCAGTCATATCACTTACTTTTTCTTCATTATTATCCATTATCATTTTTAACGCCGTTATGTCAGGGGGTACGGTTTTTTTAGTCACTTTTTTCTTAATAAGCGCTATATCCCCCTCCTTTTCTTGATATTCTTCCGTAACTTCTTCCGTTTCAAATCCAACGGCTTTTTTATAAAGAGCATCTACTAATTTTTTATTTTTTAGCATTTTGAATTTTTTTAATAAGCCTTTCTTTATCCTTTTGTATTCTAGTTTTTGGTGGTGGTTTTAAATTGTTTTCAGGCTTTGTCATAAGATAATACCTAAGTTCGTCCAGTGCGTGGTCGTCTTGTTTTTTAGGTGTGTCGTTTTCTCCCCACCAATAACTTTTAAGTTCCCTTATTAAATTAACGCAGTTTTTGAAAATATATATGTTTGGTCTGCCGTTATCTCTTTTAAGATAGGACTTTACCTTTTCAATACCACTAAACAAATTTTTGTTTACGTTAGGATTTACCAAAATTCCGTAATCTAAAAAGGTCTCCGTTACACTTTTTATACCTGCAAGCGTTCTTTGGTTTGCCGCAGAGTCTATTAAAGCGTAAATTCGACCTTTAGAATCCTTTTTCCAGTTAAGTTTTTTACTTATTTCCTTTATTTTTTCAGAGTGATATTCTATATCTTTTCCCTTTTCAAAATGTTCTGCTATTACGTAAACGTTGTCGTCGTAGTCAACGGCGTACCAATGGGCTGAAAGTGGGTTGTTTAAGCCAGGGTCTATTGAAATTGTATCTTGCCAATCACTTGGCAGGTTAAACGGCTCTATTACGTGCACGTTTTCATCAAACTCTGGATAAACAAGCCCCGTACCACTTCTAAACTTACCGTATCTACGCGACTCTAACTGGTCGTCTGATAGACTGTTAGTTAGTTCTTTAACCTCTCTTTTACTTAAAAAAGGATTGTCTGCCCATTCCATAAACTCATACCATACCTTTTTAGAGTTAAACGAGTTAAGATATATTTCATCATAAATAAAGGTAAGCCCTTTTAATGGCGTCATAGTACCAAAAATATCTCCGTTTTTATCTAAAACACGCATTTTACACTCTTCGTAAATATCTTTTGGTGGTTCTTCATCAAACCATACAAAGTCAAGCGAACTACCTTGAAATTTTTCCCTACCTTGGTCGCAAGACTTAAACCCTATAACTGAAGTCCCACCAAAAACGTTCTTTATTTTTATTTGGTCTATAACGCCGTATTTTGGCGAATCTTTTTTACCTGAAAGCATTGTGATATCTTCTATCCAATCTTCCCTTAAATAATGTAAAATTTTTGCCTGAGCAACGTCACGCTGAACTTGGGTTGAAAGTGAAACTACCCAGCCAAAAACGTTGTCTTTATTTTCTCTATAAGGGTGAATTCCCCTAGCAAAATAAACGCTTTCAACTGCCCCACATTCTGTTTTACCACTACGATTTCCACCGAATACCCAGCGATTTTTCTTTTTACATTTATGAAAAGCAACTTGTTTTTTATGTACTTTTTTGCCCGTGTTATATAAGGCTAAATTGTCGCTATTTTTTCTTTTTAATTGTTCTTTTTCTATCTCTTTAATTCTTTCAATAATCTCTCTCATTCTTCTTTTTGACAAAAAAACTTTTTATTTTATCTTTTTTATACTTTTTCCTGCCTTTTTTTACTGTAAACTTTTATTTGCGTTATGAAAAAATTTATTTTATGTTTTTGTTTTTTTATAATTTTTTTGGCTTTAATCCCTTATAAAACTACTTCTGCAGATACCTACTCTTATGCTAGAGTAATTAAAGAAGTGGGTTTTTATAAAACTACTTCTGATGAAAAGCCCCTCTTTTACCTACCTTATTCTTATTACGTAAAGGTTTTAGAAGAGGGCGCAGTCTTTTCAAAAATAGAATGTTTTGGGGAAAACAGCCTATCTCCTTCTTTAGAAGGCTTTGCTTTAACTGATGATTTAGTTAAAGAAACCTCTTTAGAAGTTTTTTCCCCCTACCTTTCTTTTACCATTGAAACTGCCTCTTATACGCCACTTTATCAAGATATTAACTTCGATAAAATTTCACAATACCTTTTTGAAAACCGTACTCTTAATTATTACGGCTACAACAAGGTAAACGGTGGTTACGTTTATTTTGTTGAATACAACGGTAAATTGGGGTTCGTGAGAGAGGAAAGTATTAAACCTTTCACTCTCCCTTTACACGAAAACCCTATTGACGTTCCCGTGGTTACGCCCCCAAATGAGGAGGTACAAAATGAAAACGATAACTCGAATTCTCTTTCCGTTATAATTTTAGTATTAACTTTAGTTTTAACGGTTGCCGTTATAATTTATATTTTCGTTCCTAAAAAACCCAAACTAAACACTGGTTATTACGACGAAAACGATTTTGAATAGTCAAACTGCTTTTTTTAGTCTATCTCTACTAACCCTTTCTTCCTGTCTTTCTACCTTTTTAAGTAGTTCCTTAAAATAAGGGTAAATGAAGTAATTTTCCCTAAACCACTCGCTATTTAAATTTTTATCCATTAACTTTTTAGAAAAAAGCATAAGTAGTTTATTTTGTCTTCTAAAATACTTTCTTGAAACGGTGTCTAAACTTTCCGTTTCTTTATCTCTTCTTTTAAAGTATTTATACTCTAAATAAATAAAATCCTCCTTATTAAAAGTAGCGAAAATTTCTTCTAATTCCTTTTTAAGTAAAAGTAATTTTTCCTTTCCTAAAGTGTATTTTACTATCTCTTCTGCTTGAGTAAAGCAAGGTGTATAAATTGAATAAGACGCTAGCGCCTTTGACAACACCATTTTATCGATATGTTTAATCATTTTTTCTAAATTTGGATATGCGTATAGAAGTACTTTTTGATAATATTTCATATGGCTCATCTCCCGTTATTTTTATATTTTTCTTCCAAATTTCAACCTCATTCTATACAGTAAAAACCCCTAAATCAACCTTGACTGACACTAAATTTTTAACAAAAAAAATATATTTTATTTTCGACTTTTTTTTCGTCATTAAGGCTTGACTATCCCCCCTTTTTGCAGTACAATTATTTGCTAAATACGAACATATGTTCGCTTTTTCTTATAATTTTAGGGGGCATATATGACAAGTTTAGTCATATTAAAAAAATGTTTGTAAAAGACAAAAAGGTATCGACAAACGGTTAAATTTGTGTTAAAATATACTAGTCAATATATTATTGTTTAACGCTCGTTAGGAGATTTTATGAAGATTATTAAAAAAATTCTTGGTGCAATTACTGTTTTATCTTTTGCGTTTCTTCTTTTTATACAAGGAGGAACGGCTTTTGCCGACACTAATTTTAAGACGGAAATTTTTGCGCCGTTTACTTACATTGAATATAAAAAGTTAGACTCTCCAGTAGACGTTTATACCGACGACGAAATTACCGTTTTATTAGAACACAACACTAATACTAATAAGCAACAACTTATCGTTTATAAAGACGGTGTTTATACCACCTACTCAAACGCTACGGGAAACATTGATTTTGACAACATTCATCACGTTAAAAAGTTTAAGGATTTTTTAGTTTTACAAGACAACTATCGTCCTTACGTTTTGAACCTTAAAACAGGTTCTTATACCGAACTAAAAGATGAAGATGGAAACTTTATTCCTTGTAGTTACTTTGGGTTTAATGAAAATTATTTTGTTTCTTTATACAATAAAACTATAGAAATTTTTGAAATTAAAGACGACAACTTAACCCTTAGTTTAGTTGGCGAACAAACCAACGCCTCTAACGGTGATATTGAAGTAAAAGGAAACTATCTTTTCTACTTTAACGATAGAAACTTTTTATGCAGAAAAAATTTAGTAGATGGAGAAATTAAAGAATACGATACCGAAGTAAACGGCGAATATTTAATTTGTAATGAAAATTACGCCTTTTTATCTTACGATAAAGGTATTAAAAGAATAAATTTAGAAAGTGGCGAAATTGTTTTAAGCCCTGCTAAAACCTCTTTTGCTAAATTAGGAGATATCGTTTCCCCTAAAGGAATGTCATTTAAAGATGATTTTATTTTAGTTTGCGACTCAAATTCTAACACCGTACAAGGAATTAATATTGAAGATTTTTCTTTTACAGGTTACGCTATTGCAACTACCGAACCATCTGATACTAGAGGTAGCGATAAAGTAATTGATATTACCATCTTTGAAAATAAAACTTATATTTTAGACCAAACGAAAATAATAATAACCGACGGCGAAAGTATAACTAGCGTTCCTTATAGTGTTGAGGGTTTTTTACCTAACGCAATTACCACAAACGGCGAACTTGCCCTTTTAACTAGCGCTAATAAACTTGTTTTTATAAACTTAAAAACTGGCGAGATAGAAAAGGTTATTGACCAACAATTCGTTTGTAAAACCACTTTAGTTGACGGGGAATTTTTCCTACTTTCAAGTGAAATTTATAACGATTTTAATGGTAAACTTATAAAGGTTTCCCCTACTGAAACTACCGTATATAAATTAAATATAAACGGCATATCTTCTAACGACCTAATAACTAGCGACGTTGAAGGAAACTTATACGTTTACGTTAGAAATAGTAAAAAAGTTTACGTTATAGATAAAACCGGTGTTCAAACCGGACAAACCTATTTAGGTAGCATAACTGCAATTAAAATGGGCGTTGATTTAAGTGGAAACGTATTTTTACTAAACGATAATAACCAAGTAGAAAAAATTTCAACCGACGGCGAAAGCAAAATCTTTTCTTTAACCGTTCCTAATAACCTACCTAATGCAAAAGCAAACGGTATGGCTATGTCTTTTGATAAAAAAGAGGTTTTCTTTACCTTTAATAAAGAGGGATTCGTATTAAAAACTACTGAACTTGAAAATGAAAACGTAATTGACCTTATTGCCAGCGTTAATGAAAATAAAGATTATATAACGACTAAAGATACAGTTGATATTGACCAGATGAAGTTTGGAAAAATAAAAGATAATAAATGCGTTTATTATTTTAATAATGAGTATTTGGGATATTCTAAACTAGATAACCAAAATTATAGCGTTGCAGGTGAAACGCAAGGTTATTATATTTTGATAGGAAGCGAATTATCGCTTTGTAAAAAAGAAGATTTTGCCTTTTTAGATATGAACGAATTCTTAAAGCCTGTTACTAACAGCGTTGGTTACGTTTCTACCCCTGTTTCTATGTACTATCACCCTGTAATTAATATTGATAGTGATTACGCTTTAGACTTTAACGGCAAAATTAGACTTGAAAAAAATATTAAAATTGAACTTATTAAAACCTTTACTTTTGTTGGAAAAGAAAATACTAAAGATTTCTATTTAGCAAAAACTGTTATAGATAATAAAGAATTTTTAGGTTTTGTTCCTGCCAACTTTATCATTTCTTCTTTAGCGCAAAACGTAGAAACACAAGATTTTGTTTATAAAAACTTAAAACCGTGCAAAGTTTTCGCCGACCAAGGTTTAACTACTAACCTTTTAACTACTGAAGAAGAAATTTTAGTTAAGGTTTTAACTATAACTGAAGATTATTCCCAAATTGAAATTGAAGTTGACGGAACTACTTACCTAGGATACGTAAAAGACGACTGTTTAATTAACCCTGCTAACGACAATTTAAGAAAAGTTCTTATAGTTGGTTTAATTGCAATTGCAGTATTCATTCCGTCTATATTCTTACTTAAAAAAAGAAAGTTTGATTAAAATAAATTAAAAAATCCGTTATAAAAAATAACGGATTTTTTTTTATTCTTGAAAGTTGTTTTCGTAGGAAAATGAAATAAACTCTTTGTCTAAATCAAAACTCTCTACGTTTGCTGATGCTGCTATTTTACTTATTGAAACCTCATACGCAGTCATCTTTTTAACATCATCTTCCGTTCTTTTTTGATATTCTCTGCTTTGTATTCTACCTGAAAGCGAAACCCTTTCGCCTACTGCTAAATTTTGTACGAACCTTGCGTTTCTTCCCCACGCTATGCAAGGGATATAGTCTGACTTATTATACGACCTATTTACTGCTATAAGTAAATCGGCTATTTCTCTATTAAAAGGTGTCGTTCTATATATAGGTTCTTTACAAACGTACCCCGATAATACTATCGTGTTTGGGTTTTTACTTCTTTCTTCTTCTAAAAGTTCTTTAATAAAAACGGTTAGCATTAGTTTACTTTTCCCGTCTATTAGCTTGTTATAACTTCTAAACTGTCCTAAAGCAAATATGTTTGAACCCTCTTTTAAGTCTTTATCTAAAATTAACCTTTCTGAGATAGTTATAGGTAAAACGTCTTCTTGTCCAGAAAGTCTTTTAACCGACACCATCATTTCATAAAACCCTTCGCCGTAAACTTCGTGAGAAAATTCTGCTTTAGTTACTATTTCCCCACTTAAATATACTTTGTTGTTTTTATCCATTTGATACATTTTTTTCCTCCATTTTGTTTTTCTATTTTTTAATTTGTACCCCGTTTGAGTTAACAAAATAATTTTCTCTATAAATAAGTTCTCCTATCGTTGAAAAAGAGTATTCCTTTTTTAAATAAGGTATAATTTTTTCCACAGCCTCCAAAGTATGTAAACCGTTGTTATGAAAAAGAACTATCGAACCTTTTTTAACCTTTTTTACTACCCTGTTAAATATTTCGTCGCTTGATAAATTCTTCCAGTCTAAACTATCAACGTCCCATTGAATGGTGTAAAAGCCAAGGCTTTTAGCCGTATCTATTAAACGGTTGTTATAATCTCCGTAAGGCGCGCGAAACAAATCTATCTTTTTACCAGTAACACTTTCAATTTCTTTTGAAGAAGAGTTTAATTCTTTTACTATATTTTCTTCGCTCATTTTACTCATATAAGAGTGGGTGCTACTATGCGTTCCTATTTCGTGTCCTTTATCTGATATTTTTTTAACTAAGTCTGGGTGTTTTTTTGCCCAAAACTCTACCATAAAAAAGGTAACTTTTATATTTTCTCTATCAAAAACTTCTAGTAGTTTATCGGTGTAATCCGTTCCCCAAGCACAGTCGAAAGAAATTGCTATTTTATTCTCTTTAGTATCAACTGAATATATAGGTAAAGACCTGTTATTTTTTGAAACAGTGTTTACAATTCCACCACCTATAAAGGGGGTAGATATAATAAACAATGCCAAAACAATAATTATTAATGCCCGTTTTTTATTAATTGCATAAAACATTATAATGCTTTTCCTTTATCGTTTTTTGGTGGTTTTTGGCGTTTTTTGCCGATTTTTAGGACAAAACCACCACTCTTTCCCTTTTACCTTATGCGTTTAAAATAAAAAAAATGAGCGCAAATTTAATTACGCTCATTTTTCCTTTTTTACTATATTAAAAAAGTAGCTTTGTACCTAACGAAATATTCTTATTCTTTGGTAAATTCTTTAGTGCTTTACCTTTTGACGTCCTCTTTTCAGGAGAAATTTGGTCGCTATCTACTAAATAGAACTTACCATCTTCATCAAGAAGAGTTAATAGGTAAGGCTCTTTTACAAAACCTATATAAACCACCTCTTCGCCATCGCCTAAAGAGGTTATCTTAACCCCCTTTCTATATCTATCCATAGGCTCAACTTCTTCAGTATCTACACGCTTAAAGTTACCTTTATTAGTTCCAACTATTATCATACCGTCCCCTATTTGAGTTACAGCGATAAGTTCGTCGTCATCAGATAATTTAATACCCTTTACGCCACCAGACACTCTACCTTGAATAGGTACGTCGTCCTTGAACGCAGATAGCGCCATACCCTTTTTAGTAACGAAAAGCATTGTCGTATCAAACGCATCAGGTTCAACGTTAATTAAGGCGTCGCCCTCCTTTAGTTTAATTGCTTGGTAAACGTTCTTTTGTAGGTTGTATTCGCTAAACGAAGTCTTTTTAACCATACCTTCTTTAGTAAAGAAGTATAGGTCAATACCCTTAAGTAGTGGATTATCAACAAACATTGCAACAGGTTCTTCCGTTTTTAATACTTGCTTTTCAACGTCGCTAAACTTAAAGCCCTTGTCCTTATACTTGCACTCTGGTAGGTTTTCCATTTCAAGTTTAACCACGTTACCAAGGTTAGTAAATATTAAAACGCTATCCGTACTCTTTACGTTAAGTTTTAGTTTTAATACGTCCGTTTTAGAAGTGTTTTCCCCTATATTTTTATCAGACATATTAAAGTTCTTTTCAGGAATTTTCTTTATCGTTCCACCAACTGAGTAACCTAAAACGTAGTTTAGTATAGGCTTAACATCGTTATAACTTTCCGTCTTAACTTCCTTTACGTCTTTAACGATTTCCGTTCTTCTATCTTCTTTATACTTTCTTTTAATCTCAAGAAGTTCTTTTTGAACGATTTCCATTTGTAACTTTTTGCTACCGATAATAGCCGTTAACTCTTTAATTTTAGCCTTTAACGCTTTTAATTCTTCTTCAAGTTTGGTAATTTCAAGTTTAGTTAGTTTTGCAAGTCTTAAGTCTAAAATTGCAGTTGCTTGAATTTCAGAAAGAGAGAACTTTTCCCTTAAATTTTTCTTAGCCTCAGTAGTGTTAGCAGAGTTTTTAATAATTTTAATAACTGCGTCAATGTTTTTAACTGCAACTATTAACCCTTCTAAAACGTGCGCGCGTTCTTTTGCACGTTCTAAGTCAAACTTACTTCTTCTTAAAATAATTTGTTGTTGATAGTTTATGTAATATTTTAGTATAGAAAGTAGTCCCATTTGTTGAGGTTTGCCGTCGGCAATTACTACCATATTTATACCAAAAGAACACTCTAAATCAGAATATTTATAAAGATTTTCTAAAATTCTTTTTGCGTTTGCGCCCTTTTTAAGTTTAATAACGGCACGCATACCCGTTCTATCCGATTCATCAACAACGTTTGCTATTTCACTAAATAAATCGCTCTTTTCTTCGCTTAAATCAACTATCTTTTTAAGTAAACTTGCCTTATTTACTTGATAAGGAATTTCACTTATAACTATATTTTCCTTTTCCCCTTCCTTTTCAATGCTGGCTTTTGCCCTAATTTTAATTTTAGCACGACCAGTTTCGTATGCTTCAACTAATTCTTCCCCTGCGATTATATAACCACCTGTTGGAAAGTCAGGTCCTTTAATATATTTCATCATCTCTTTAAGAGTGATTTTTGGGTTTTCAATAAACTTAACTGCACCGTCAATAACTTCACCAAGGTTGTGTGGTGGTATGTTGGTTGCAAGACCTACTGCAATACCAGATGAACCGTTAACCAAAAGGTTAGGATATCTACCAGGTAGCGTTTCAGGTTCAAAAACGGTATCGTCAAAGTTAAGGTTAAAGTTAACCGTTTCCTTATCAATATCTCTTAAAAGTTCAAAGGCAAGTTCTTCAAGTCTTGCTTCGGTATATCTATACGCAGCGGCAGAGTCCCCGTCAACCGTACCAAAGTTACCGTGACCGTTAACGAGTGGCATACGCATATTAAAGTTTTGCGCCATTCTTACCATCGCATCATAAACAGAACTGTCGCCGTGTGGGTGGTATTTACCTAAAACGTCACCAACTATTTTTGCGCACTTTCTATGTGGTTTATCAGGCGATAAACCCATTTCATACATTGCGTAAAGTATTCTTCTTTGAACGGGTTTTAATCCGTCTTCTACTCTAGGTAGTGCTCTATCCAAAATAACGTGTTCAGCATAAGGCATCATTGAATTATGAAGCACTTCGTTTATTGAACTTTGTATAATGTTTCCCTTTTCCATTTTTTATACCCTTAACGTTTTATTTCTTTGAAATTATCTTCTTTATTAAAGTTTGCGTGTTGAGCTATATACTTCTTTCTATCTTCTAACGCGTCGCCCATTAAAGTGGTTATCATCTTTTCAGCAAGGGCAGCATCTTCAATAGTTACTTGCATAAGTGAACGGCGACTTGGGTCCATAGTCGTTTCCCAAAGTTGTTCAGGGTCCATTTCACCAAGCCCTTTGTATCTTTGAATTTGGTATCCTTTACCTACCTTTTCAATCTTTTCTTTAAGTTCGTTATCATCGTAAGCGTACTCAACGACGTCCTTTTTATACACCTTGTAAAGTGGTGGCATACCTATATAAACGTGTCCATTTGAAATAAGTTCTTTCATATATCTAAAGAAGAAGGTTAGTAGTATTGCCCTAATATGCGCACCGTCTTGGTCGGCATCGGATAAAATTATAACCTTATAAAACTTTAAGTCTTCAATATTAAACTGTCCTGAAATACCCGTACCAAGCGCAGAAATAATAGTTCTTATTTCTTCATTTTGAAGTATTTGGTCAAGTTTTTTCTTTTCAACGTTAAGTGGTTTACCACGAAGTGGTAAAATTGCTTGAGTACTTCTTACCCTTGCTTGTTTTGCGCTACCACCTGCAGAGTCCCCTTCTACTATAAATAGTTCGTTTAGTTCAGGCTTTCTTGAAGAACAACCTGAAAGTTTACCAACTAAATTTGCGTTTTCAATAGACTTACTTGCCCTTGCAATTTCCTTTGCTTTTTTAGCGGCAAGTCTAACTTTAGCGGCTGCTTGAGCCTTTTTCATAATAGTAGCAAATACTGACGCTAACTTTTTGTTTTTAGTTAGTGCGTCAAGTTCAGTTTCCGTAACCCCTTCAACTGCAAACCTTGCTTCAGGATTACCAAGTTTTCCTTTGGTTTGACCTTCAAACTGAACGTTGTTCATCTTTATAGAAAGAACTGCAGTTAAACCTTCCCTAAAGTCATCCCCTTGAAAGTTTGCGTCCTTTTCCTTTAAAATATTTTGACTTCTTGCAAAATCGTTAAAGGTTTTTGTTATACCCGACCTAAAACCAACTTCGTGCGTACCACCTTCACTTGTTGGAATATTGTTAACGTAAGAATAAACACTTTCCGTATAACTGTCCGTATGTTGAATAACGAACTCAACGAAAACGCCGTCCTTTTCCCCTTTACCGTAAATAGGCTCTCCATATAAAACGTCTTTACCTTCATTTAAGTACTTGGCAAAATCAATTAAGCCACCGTCGTACTTAAAAGTTTCTTGATAAATTGAACCTTTTCTTTTATCTTCAAAAGAAATTTCAAGCCCTTTATTTAAAAAGGCAAGTTCTTTTAATCTTCTTAAAATTGTGTCTTGACTAAAAATTACCGTGTCAAAAACCCTTTTATCCGGCTTAAACTGAACGAAAGTACCCTTCTTTTTAGTCTTTTCCTTAGTGTCTTTTAATCTATCTTTAGGGATACCTGACTTTACCTTTTTAGTGTTTTCATCTAAATATGAACTAAACTCCATTTTGTAAACGGTATCTTTATAAACTTCTACTTTAAGCCATTCTGAAAGTGCGTTAGTAACTGATGCACCTACACCGTGAAGACCACCTGAATATGCGTAGTTGTGCTCATCAAACTTACCACCTGCGTGAAGGGCAGTAAATACTACTTCTACACCAGAAATACCCATTTTTGGGTGGATATCCGTTGGAATACCACGGCCGTTATCTTCAACTGATGCGCTACCGTCTTCATATAAAACAACGGAAATTTTATCAGCATAACCGTTTGCCGCTTCGTCAACTGCGTTGTCAACTATTTCCCACAAAATGTGATGAAGACCTTTTATACCAGTAGTACCGATATACATACCAGGGCGAAGTCTAACGGCGTCAAGCCCTTCTAAAACCTTAATATCTTCTGCATTATATTTAACAGATTTCATAATTTCTCCTAAAAAAACCGATATATAGTTATTATACCATAACCCCCCTTTTTTTTCAATAAAAACGCAACAAAAAGTGGCTACGAATTTTCGTAACCACTAAATATTGTTTTTTATTTAATTAAAATTCCTTTCTTAACATATCCCCTTTTTGAAGTTTTATATCAGTAAATAACTTTAACTTTTCTTGAACGAATTTTGCATCTAAAACTTCTTCATCTTTTAAGTTAAGCATTTTTTCTATCACGATTTGCTTATTAAAAGTATCGTTTGGCGATAAAACTTCTAAAACTTCACCCTTTTTAAAACGATTTCTCATTTCAATTAAGGCGTAACCCTCTTTTTCATTAAAGTCAAGCACCTTTGCCATAAACTTATGCGTACCCTTACTTTGAGAGTCGTCGTAGTTTACCGTTTTATCGTTTTCGCCAAAAGCGTAGGCTGTGGTAAAACATCTATGCGCAGTCTTTTTTAGTTCGGTCATATAAAGTGGATTTTCTTTATAAACTTCACCTTCTCTAAAATATGCGTCAATTGCACGGCGATATGCGTTAATAACAGTTGCTAGGTAGTAGTCGCTTTTCATTCTACCTTCAATTTTAAATGAAACGACACCTGCATCAACCAAGTCGCCTATATAGTCAATTAGGTTAAGGTCTTTGCTGTTTAATATATAAGTGCCTTTATCATCTTCTTCAATTTCTAAATATTCGCCGTCGGTATTCTTTTCTCTTATAGAATACTCCCATCTGCACGCTTGTACACATGCGCCACGGTTAGAATCACGCCCAGTTAGGTAGTTAGAAAGTAAGCATCTTCCACTATAAGAAATGCACATTGCACCGTGAATAAAGGTTTCTACTTCTATATCAACTGAAGAAATTTCTTTTACTTCTTTTAAAGATAGTTCCCTTGCTAAAATTACACGCTTTACACCTAAGTCTTTATATATCTGAACTGTAGCCTTGTTTAATATACTTGCTTGGGTTGAAACGTTTACGTTTAAGTTTCTTTTTAGCGCGATAGAAATTAAGCCAAGGTCGGAAATTATAACTCCGTCTACCCCTATTTTTTCTAAAAATGCAAAATACTCATCTGCCTTTTCTAAATCGGTATTCCTTGCAAAAATGTTAACGGTAACGTATATTTTTTTGCCAATTTCGTGCGTGTATTTAGTTGCCTCTTCTAACTCTTCGTTAGTAAAGTTCCCTGCAAGAGCACGAAGGCTAAACTCTTTACCACCAACGTAAACTGCATCAGCACCAAAATAAAATGCCGTTTTTAATTTTTCAAAATCCCCTGCAGGGGCTAAAAGTTCAGGTTTTGTCATTAGTCCACCTTTACGGAAATGGTTAAACCGTCTTCAATATCAACAATTTCCGTCTTAAAATCACTATTATTTTTTAATTCTTCAATAAACGCCCTTAAATTTCTAACAATCGTTCTGTACTTTTTAGGTGGTTCTTCAACGCTTAAAATCATACCCCTAAACAAAACGTTGTCGCAAAGAATTACGCCACCCTTATTCATCATATCTTTTAAGATTAAAAAATACTCTAAATAGTGGCTTTTAGGCCCGTCAATAAACACAAAGTCGTACCTTTCCCCTTGTTCTTTTAAGGTAGGTATAACCTTACCTGCATCTCCAGGGAAAATTTTAACCCTATCGTAAACGCCTAATTTTTTATAATTTTCTTTTGCTTTTTTTATTAAGTCTTCGTTTAGTTCAATTCCGTGAAGATAAGCGTCTTTACTTAAAAGTAGCATAGCCCCTGAAGAACAACCAACGTTTATTCCAACCTCAAGTATCTTTTTAGGTTGATATTTTTTTATTAAATCTTCTAAAATCTTAAAAGACTGTTCCCTTAAAATAGGTTGTCCGTTAGAAATAGCCTCTTCACGCATTTTGTCAATTAAGTTTTCCATTATACTTCCACTATAATAGGTAAAATCATAGGACTTTTACCCGTTTTGTTTAATAATTGTTTTCTAACACCCTTTCTTAAAAGGTTTTTAATTATAGTTCTATCGTAAGACTTTAAGTCGGCTTCATCTAAAGTGTTTTGAATATGTTCTTTTAACCATTCTAACACTTCGTCAGGAAGGGAAACACCCCTTGCAATAACGTCGACTGCAAGAGTAGTTTTGCTTAGTTCGTTAATAGTTAAAACTACTACTATAAGCCCGTCTTCTGCTAGGTGTATTCTATCACGAATAACGTAACTGTTTTCATCATTAACGTAAACGCCGTCAACTAGTTTACTGCCTGCAACAAAACTTTCGCCACGCTTCATACTATTTTTAGTTAATTCTACCGTGTCGCCTATTTCACAAATCATTGCGCTACCCTTTTTCATACCTAATGAAAGGGCAAGGTCAACGTGCTTTTTTAAGTGTCTATATTCGCCGTGAACGGGAATAAAGAATTTTGGTTTAACAAGTGAATGAAGTAGTTTAATTTCATCACGGCAGGCGTGTCCTGATACGTGTATTGGAGAAAGTGATTCGTAAACAACTTCAGCACCCCTTTTGTAAAGGTTGTTGATTACGTTATAAATCATTCTTTCGTTACCAGGAATAACTGATGCAGAAATAACAACCGTGTCTTTATCACTAATTACCACCTTGTTAAATTCTCCAGTAGCCATTCTTGTTAACGCGCTCATAGGTTCGCCTTGAGAGCCTGTTGAAACTATTAAAATTTCCTTTTCTTTATACTTATTTATCTTGTCAATATCGATAATAAGTCCCTTTTCAATGTTAAGTTCACCTATTTTAGAGGCAGATTCAGAAACTTTTACCATACTGCGACCGGAAAAAGCCACCTTTCTACCATACTTTTTAGCAAGGTTTAATATTTGTTGAAGTCTATGCACGTTTGATGCAAAAGTGGTTATAATAAGTCTTCTATCAGCGTTTTCTGAAAAAAGAGTATCCAAAGTTGAACCAACCACCGACTCACTCATAGTATAACCTGGAATTTCAATATTAGTTGAGTCGCTCATCATAAGTAGAACGCCCTTTTTACCTATCTCTGAAATTCTTGTTAAATCCATTCCGTTGCCGTCAATAGGCGTAAAGTCAATTTTATAATCTCCTGAGTGAAAAATTACGCCGACAGGAGTGGTAATTGCAAACGCAACTGCGCCTGAAATTGAGTGGTTTACGTTAATAAACTCTATCTTAAAACAGCCAAGGTTAATGGTGCTACCTGGATTTACACAGTTTAAGTTACCTTTTAAGTCGTGTTCAATTAGTTTGTTTTCCGTTAAAGTTAAAGTTAACTTCGTACCAAAAATAGGGGTGTTAACTTCTTTTAATAAATAAGGTACGCCACCTATATGGTCTTCGTGCCCGTGGGTTAATAAAAGCCCCCTGATTTTATCTTTATTTTGCGTTAAAAAACTAACGTCAGGAATAACTAAGTCAACCCCCGGCATATCGTCGGTAGGAAAACTTATCCCAGCGTCAATAACTATAATATCGTCGCCGTATTCAATGGCAGTCATATTCTTGCCAATTTCGCCTACGCCACCTAAAAATCTTACTTTTAATTTATTTTTTTCTTTCAAAATTCACCTTAATTATTTTTTTATTTATTATACCTTATTTTTTCCTTTTTGTAAACCTTTTAGGTTTTAAGAAAGTGGCACTATTTTTGTAATTTTTTTGTTTTTTTAGGTATATAAATAGTAAAAAATGCTTGTATAAATTTTGGCGTTGGTGTATAATTAAAAGAAAAATTTATTATTTTAGTTTTAAAGGGAGGCTAATATGAGAGTTTTTAACTTTTCACCAGGCCCTTCAATGCTTCCTTTAGAAGTATTACAAGAGGCTCAAAGAGATTTTTTAGATTATAACGGTACGGGTATGAGTATTGCTGAAATGAGCCACAGATCCAAAGATTTTATGGCTGTTAATGCAGAAGCAAACGCTCTTCTTCGTGAACTAATGCATATTCCTGAAAATTATTCAATAATTTTCGTTCAAGGTGGTGCATCTCAACAATTCGCAGCAGTTCCTCTAAACCTTATGAACAAAGGTAGAGCAGACTACTTAGTAACTGGTAACTTCGCTTCAAAAGCATTTGAAGAAGGATGTAAGTTCGGCGACGCTTTCTGTGCAGCATCTTCTAAAGATAAGAAATATACATACATTCCAGACGTTGACACTATTAAGTTCAGAGATGATATTGACTACGTTCACTTAACTTCAAACAACACAATCTTCGGTACGAGATTTACTAAGTTCCCTACCGTTGATGCTCCACTTGTTTGTGATATGAGTTCAAACATTTTAAGTGAAGAAATGGACGTTAACAAGTTCGGCGTTATTTATGCTGGCGCACAAAAGAACATTGCTCCATCATCACTTACAATCGTTATCGTTCGTAACGACTTAATTAACAATCCACTTGACATCTGCCCTACTATGCTTAGATGGGACACTCAAGTTAAAAACGAAAGTTTATACAACACTCCACCTTCATTTAGTATCTACATTGCTATGTTAGTATTTAGATGGCTTAAGAAAATGGGTGGCGTACCTGCAATGCAAAAGATTAATGAAGAAAAGGCTGCTCTTCTTTACGACTTTATCGATAACTCTTCTTTCTACACAAACAGCGTTGTTGTTAAGGACCGTTCTTTAATGAACATTCCTTTCGTTGCTCCTAGTGATGAACTTAACGACAAGTTCGTTAAAGAAGCCGCTAAAAACGGTATCGTTGCAATCAAAGGTCACAGAGTTGTTGGTGGTATGAGAGCATCTATTTACAACGCAATGCCAATTGAAGGCGTTAAATCACTTATCGAATTCATGAAGAAATTCGAACTTGAAAATAAGTAATTAAGGGGTTTAGTTGATATGAAAAATATTCTTACTTTAAACTCTATCAGTAAAGTTGTTGATGATATCTTTACTGCAGAATACAAAGTTGCTAACGAAGTAGAAAATCCAGTTGGTATTATGCTTAGAAGTTTTTCTATGCACGAATACGACCTACCTAGTTCAGTTTTAGCAGTTGCTAGAGCAGGTGCTGGTACAAACAATATTCCAGTTGACGATTATGCTAAAAAGGGCGTTGTTGTTTTCAACACACCTGGCGCTAACGCAAACGCAGTTAAAGAACTTGTTATTTTAGGTCTTTTACTTGGTTCAAGAAAGGTTCAACCTGCTATGGACTGGGCAAAAACTTTAAGTGGCAAGGGCGAAGAAGTTGGCAAGTTAGTTGAAAAAGGCAAAGGTCAATTCGTTGGTGGCGAAATTTTAGGTAAAACTTTAGGTCTTATCGGTTTAGGCGCTATCGGTGCTATGGTTGCTAACGCTGCAATGGCACTTGGTATGAAAGTTATCGGCTACGACCCATTCCTATCTCCTGCTAATGCTGAAAAACTTGCTGGTGTTAAGGTTGTAGAAACTCTTGATGAAGTTTATGCTAACGCAGATTACTTATCATTACACCTTCCTTTCACAAAGGACAACAAGGGTATGATTAATAAAGAAGTTATCGCTAAAATGAAAGACGGTGCTGTTATCATTAACTGCGCAAGAGGCGAATTAGTTGATAACGACGCTATCGTTGAAGCAACTGCTACTGGTAAAATCGGTAGATACGTAACCGACTTCCCTAACGATGCAGTTTTATGCAAGGAAGGTATCGTTTGTATCCCTCACCTTGGCGCATCTACTCCTGAAGCAGAAGACAACTGTGCTGTTATGGCTGCTAACCAACTTATCGACTATATCGAAAACGGTAATATTCTTAACAGTGTAAACTATCCTAACTGTTCTGCTCCTAGAACAAACAAAGTTAGATACGTTGTTCTTGCTGAAAATAACGACGCGCTTGTTGCTGAAGTTAAAAAGGTTTCTAATAACGCTAATATTACTGACAAAGTTAAAAAGGCTTACGCTTGTATCTTAGTTGATACTGATGCCGATGGTTTAGAAGACCAATTAAAGGCTATCGCTGGTGTAACTGCCGTTAGAGTAATTAAGTAATTAAAAACAAAATTAAAAGGCTAACGATTTCGTTAGCCTTTATTTTTTTAAATTTTTTAATTTTCTTTCTTCTTGAATAATTTTATGATATCTGCGTTAAGTAGCCAGTTTATCCACTTTTTGTCTTTATACTTTTCTAAAAGAGCAAATATTCCTTTTACTGCAAAGTATGCAAGTGTTCCCGTTATAGCGCCAACTACAAAACCTGCTAAAACGTCGGTCGTGTAGTGAACTATTAAGAATATTCTTGAAAAGCCCATAACTAATGCGTAAAGTAAAGCAAAAAAGCGATATTTATTTTTACTCATTAATATAAATGCAACTACTGCCGACATTGTACAAGCAGAATGCCCTGATGGGAAAGAGTTTTTGCCAGTATGTGGCGCGCCAACAAATTCGTACCAACTAAAATATTCACTGTTAGCAGTATAAGGTCTTGGTCTACTTACTAAATTTTTTATTACCGAATTATTTATTAGCGTTCCAAATAATAAACCTATTAAAATTGCTAAACCAACCTTTCTTGTGGTTTTAAAAAGTAACGCAATCACGCCTAAAACAATTAAAAACCAACCACTCTCACCTAAAAAGCTTATAAATGAGAAAAAGCCAACTGTAACTTTTCCCCCTTTTTCTGCTAAAAGATGGGCAAATTCAAACATACCTTTATCAAAACCGTGGAACACGGTATTTAACCAACCTGCCATAACAATCTCCTAAATTTTTTTATATTTTACCAAACCTATTTTATTTTGTCAATATCAAAAAAGACTGATTTAATCAGTCTTTTTATTTAATCTTTCTCTTCTTTCGTTTATTTTATACAACCTTTCTAGTTTACTTAAATTATACCTTAAAACAAATATAGGCAACAAATTAAGTACAAAATTAACAACGGCTACTGGGAAAGCAAAGTTGAAAAAAAGGTTAAGTGGATAAATAAATGCAATTAAAAAACCTAAAAACATACTAGCAATATGTACTAAAACGCCATAGTTTATTTCTAAAATATAATTTTTTATATACTCATTATTACTTGGGTCTTCAATTTTGCTTTTTTTAGTTTTCGTTAAAAAACCAAGGTCGGGAATAAGTTCTTTCCACCCTTTTATTTTTAACTTTTCATAAAAAGATATTTCCTTTTTATTAACCGTTTTTTCTTTCATTGTAAACCATTTTTTAGGCAAACTCCATCTTATTAGAGTTGCTAAAATTCCGTCTAATATTATAACTGAAAGGGTATTTAAAACAACTGCCCCAACTATATACCAAAATTTTAGTTCGGTAAATAAAATATTAAATAGGGCTA
Source organism: Clostridiales bacterium (assembly GCA_015055835.1). Taxonomy (GTDB): domain Bacteria; phylum Bacillota; class Clostridia; order Christensenellales; family Borkfalkiaceae; genus SIG381. The sequence continues at coordinate 54,420 of SVHJ01000001.1, forward strand.
TTATTGCCATTGAAATTAAAATAGTTAGTATATAAAACATTATTCTTCGTAAACTAGTTTTTTATTATAAAAACTTTCGTAAGTTTCTTTCCAAAGTTCATAGTTTTTTTCTGCCATATAAACTTGGTTTTCTTTTGCCGTTAAGTTTTCATCTGGATAAATAGGCTGTAAAAAGTTAAGTATAAAAGCGTTTACCTTTTTACCCTTTTTGTTAACTACTTCTTCCATCGTTATAAAAACTGGAAGAACCGGCACGTTGTTTTTTACTGCAAAGTTAAAAGCGCCTGGTTTTAACGGTCTTGGTTTTTTGTAGTTTAGCCACATACTTTGTTCAGGATAAACCAAAATCTTTTCCCCACGTTTAAGAAGTTCTTCCATTCCTTTTAAAAACTTTTTCATTGTTAAAAGGTTGCTTGACAGTGGCAAAGTGTTACAATTTCTAAAAAAGTAACCGAAAAGCCCCTTAAAACTTGTGTAGTTTCCCTCTTTTATAACCTTATATAGTCTTTTTTTACCTAATGATGGTTGAAGAGTTCTATCTATTGCATAATTGTCGTAAGGGTGAAAGTGATTACAGGTTATTATCACACCACCACTTAACTTTTGATAGTGATGAAAGCCTTTAACCTCTTTAATGATAAAGTCCCCTCTTCTGATTTCCCTTTCATAATACCACTTAGCAACGCTGTTTGCTATTTTGGTTTTTATTCTATCAAAAAAACCGTCTTTTAAGTAGTCAATATCTTCTGGATTTAGTCCTTTTGAAATAGGGTCGTCTTCTACGTCTTTATCAAAAAGCCCCAACCTTTCGTATTCTTTAATTTTTTCCTCTACACTCATCTTTCGCCCTTTTTAACTTAAAGTTGTCATTTAAAAAACTTTTAGCAAGCCTTAAAAGATTTTTTTCAGCCTCTATATCTTTTTTCTTATCTTCTTCGCTAAAATGTTTATAATCATCTAAAATCTTATCGTAGAACGGACTATTTACTGCGTACTCCCAAAAATATTCGCCGTAAGTTATGTCGTCATAGTGCCAAGGTTTTAGGCTTAAATTAAAGTGTATTAGCCCTATTTCTTTTTTGTTGAATTCATTTTTAGTTGGCATCTTATTCCAACCTAAATCAAAGTAATGCACCTTATCTTTACACATAACGTTTAATGCGTCTTGGTCTGGCGCAACAATAAACTTGTGCTTTTTCATAACCTTAAAAAAGGTTCCTTCTAAATTTATTTCCCTACATTTTTTTGCGTTTATAAGTAGTACGCCAGAGTTAAAGTAGTTTCTTCTATCAATCCCTAAATACTCTTCAGAATATCTGCCAAAAATATCAACGGTCGTTAAAAGTTCGTCGGCTACCACCCCTAAAATGTTATCTTTTATATCCGTGTTATAAATTTTAGATAAACTTTTTAACACGACAACGTCGCTATCTAAATAAATTATCTTATCATACTCAGGAAAAAGTGACGGAATAAACAATCTAAAATAAATGGCGTTTGTGTAATAATCACGAAGAGGTAGTTTGCCACTAATTTCATCAAGTTTTTTTGAAACGTCAATAAACTCAACTGAATAGTTTTCCCCATCGGTTAATTTTTCTTTTAATGTTTTACCTATACCTATATTCAAAACGTAAAAACGATAAAAATCACTTTTGTTTGAATTTTTTACGATTGAAGAAATTGCTACCGACATATACGGCATATAATTTTCATCAACGGCAAAAACCACTGGTATAATATTTTTTTGCATAAAGTATGCCCCCTCTTTTTTGTTTACGATAAAAGTTTATGCCTTTTAATTTAATTTTTCAACCAAATTTACTCTACGACCTAGGTTTTTAACCTTGCCTATTAGTTGAGTTTGTATCTAACCAAAGTAGATAAGATTTTTACAAATTCTACTATTAATAGAATAAAAAAATCGCCAGCAATTTACTGACGATTTTACACCTAGTATTAAAAGGCGTTTTTGTTTTTTTCTTTCAAGTATTTTAATTTTGTTGCGTTACCCCCACGAATGTGCCTTTCCTTTAAGTTTTGTTCTAGTACCTTTTTAACTTTTTTATGTAGATTTTTATCTATTAAAAAAAGCCTTTCGGTTACGTCTTTATGCACGGTTGACTTTCCCAAATGAAATTCTTTTGCCGTCTTTCTTACCGTCGCTTTTGTTTCTTCTATATAATAAGCCTCTTCAAGTATCCGTTTAATTAACTCTTCACGCATAATATATCTCCTAAAAATAGTGATATATATTTATGCGCTTTTTCGACAAAATATGAAAAAAAACGGCTAAATAATTAGCCGTTTAATTTTTTAACTATTTAATTTCTTCTACCGTTATTTGCTGATAAATTTCTTCATATTTATCTTTGGTAAATAAATTAGTACCTCTAGTAGTAACTGCCGCAGTACCTGCTGAAACGCTACACTTAAGCAATTCTTCAAGTCCTACCTCTTCAAGCGTTTTAACTGCAAAAGCAGCAACCATGCTGTCCCCTGCGCCCACCTTAGAGTTAACTGCAACGTTAGCACTTTTTGAGTAATAACTTTTAGTTCCGTTTGTTAAAATTGCACCGTCTGCACCCAAAGAAACAAGTACTAGTTTTGCACCCTTATCTAACAGTTTATAAGATGCGTTTATTACCTCTTTTTTCGTCTTTAGACTTTTATTTACATATCCTTCTAACTCACGAAGATTTGGTTTTACCATATAAACGCCAGTTTCAAGGGCGTAATCTAAATTTTGCTTTTCGGTATCTACAATTTTTTTTACGTTACTTGGAATAACTGACAACACTTCTTTATAAAAAGAACTATCAACCCCTTTAGGCAAACTACCACTCATTACTGCAATATCGACCTCTTTTGAAAGGTTTTTAACAAGTTCAATTAGTTCAAGTTGTTTTTCCCTTTCTACTAAAGCGCCTTTATCATTAATTTCGGTAAGCATTGACTTATTGTCAATAATTTTATAGTTTACCCTAACGCTACCTTTGTTCCAAACAAACTTATGAGAAATGCCCTCTCTATCAAGTACGCGTTCAAACATTTTGCCTTCGTCTTCAAACATAAACCCTGTAGAGAAAACCTTTCCACTTAGCCTAGCAACGGCAACGGCAACGTTTTGCGCCTTACCCGAGTACGTTATCGTTTTATTTTGAATTCTATTAAGCATTCCTACGTTTAGGCTATCAAGCTCAATAGTACAGTCCATACTTGGGTTTGGACATATAGTTAATATCATTTAAAATCTTTCCTTTTAGTTATTTTGAGCGTCCTTTATAATTTTATCTTGCGCATCTTTTGGAACTTCTTCATATCTAACGAATTCCATATCAAAACTACCCCTACCTTGAGTCATACTTCTAAGGTCAGTTGCATACTTGAACATTTCAGCAAGTGGAGCTTCGGCATTGATTTGTTGTTTACCGTCAACCATTTCCATACCTAAAATTCTACCACGGCGCTTGTTCATATCCCCTAAAATATCCCCCATATAACTTTCAGGAACAACAACTTTGTATTGATAAATAGGTTCTAATAAGCAAGGCTTTGCTCTTCTAATAGCGTCGTCATAAGCAAGTTTAGCGGCAGAAATGAACGCTACTTCTTTTGAGTCAACTGGGTGATATTTACCATCAAATAGCGTACATTTTAAATCAACTAAAGGATAGCCAGCTAAAACACCTTTTTGAACGGCTTCTCTAAGACCCTTTTCAACTGCAGGGATAAATTGTCTTGGAACTGCGCCACCAACTATTGCGTCAACAAATTCAAATTCGCCATCACTTGCCCCTGGTTCAAACTTAATATTAACAACACCAAATTGACCTGCGCCACCTGATTGCTTTTTATGTTTGCCCTCAGCCTCAGCAGATGCTCTTATAGTTTCTTTATATGCAATCTTAGGGTCTTTTAGAATAGCTTCTACCCCAAATTTTGCCTTTAACTTTTTGCAAAGAACTTCAAGTTGAGTTTCCCCTTGACCTCTTATAACCATTTCGCCAGTTTCTAAGTCTTTTTCTACCTTGAAAGTTAAATCTTCTTCAGCAAGTTTATTTAAGCCTTGGAAAATCTTATCTTCTTCACCTGATTTAGCAGCATAAATAGCCATTGTAATAACAGGCTTAGGGAAAGGTATATCGTAGAACTTAATCTTATGACTTTCATCACAAAGGGTGTCGCCAGTATTCGTGTTGTTAAGTTTGTTAACAGCACCGATATCGCCTGCAACAAGTTCGTCAACTGCCTCTTGTTTTTTGCCTTTTAATATATAAATTTGGTTAATTCTTTCCTTTTCTTTAGTGGTTGCGTTATAAACGGTCATACCACTCTTTAGAGTGCCTGTAAACACTCTTATCATATTAAGTTTACCAACGAACGGATCGACAACAGTCTTAAATACTTGAGCAGAGAAAGGCTTAGTTATATCACAAGTAACGTTTTCAACTTCGCCATTTTCATCAGTTGCTAAAACTGCCTTTCTTTCCATAGGAGATGGAAGCAAATCAACTATTTCGTACATTAAGTTGATAACGCCCATATTTTGAAGAGCAGAACCACCCATAATAGGAATAGTATCACCTGCGCATAAACCGTTTTTAATACCTGCAACTATTTCGTCGTTAGTAAGCATTCCTTCAGCAAAATACTTGTCAAGTAATTCTTCACTAGTTTCAGCAGCAGCCTCCGTTAAAGAATCTTTTAAACTTTGAACGTCAGCTATCATATTATCAGGTATTTCTATTTGATTTCTACCACCTTGTGTAAATTCAAACGCTTTGCCTGAAATAACTGAAACGTAACCTTTCATTTTACCATTAGAAATAATAGGTAAGTGAGTTGGAGAAATTTTTCTACCATATTTTTCACGGAAAGCCTCTACCGTTTTAACGTAGTTTGCATTTTCCTTATCAATACCGTTTACAAAAATCATAAGTGGAATATGACGACGAATACAGTATTCAATAGCCTTTTCAGCACCAACTGCAACGTTGCCAGATGCGTCGGCTACTAAAACTGCTGAACCAACTGCACGAAGTGCTTCTTCAAATTCCCCTTCAAAATCATAAAAACCTGGCACGTCAATTATATTTATTTTTGTGTCTTGCCAGTAAGTATATGCAGTAGCAAGTGATATTGAAATACCACGTGCCATTTCTTGATCATCATAATCCATAACGGTATTTTTTTCAGTCGTTTTACCCATTCTGTCGATAGATTTACCGTTAAATAAAATCGCTTCGGCTAAACTTGTTTTACCTTCGCCACTGTGTCCGATAATAGCAATATTTCTAATGTTTCCTGTTAAAGTTTTTGCCATAAAAATTCCCTCTCTTAAAAAAATTATTTATCCTATCATATATTATTAGAGTTTTATCTCCATCCCCTATATTGTATAACACCAAGCCCCCTTTTTCAATAGGCTTTTTTAATTTTTTTCAAAAAAATGTAAAAAAATAAAGTTTTTATGAAAAAGTTTTTTATAAATTTAAAAATAAAAAACTCACAAAATTTCTTTCGTGAGTTTTTAGTTGAAATTAGTTAATTATTTTACAAAAATCTTCTTTAACTTAGCAAATCTTGGTAAGCCGTTTTCAAGTGGTGCTTTTGATTCCCCTTGGATTAGTGGAAGAGCGTAATCAATAAATTCGTCTGAAACGTTTCTACCATCGTCGATTATCCATTCAAGTGGAACTGTCTTTTCGGTGTTTGCTGCAAGTTCAAGTGGAAGAAGTTTATATTCAATTTCATACTTCTTGCCAGGTTTTCTTTCGTAACAAACCATCTTGTCCGTTTCACCGTTAACAGCTGCTTTAACTGCAATTCTACCAGCGTTAAACGTTTCTTCTACGTCAACTTTAGATGCTAAGTGTGCGCCACATCTTTGCATTAATGATAATTCAATACCACGTGTCTTAAAGCCAGTCTTTTCTTTAATAAGGTTTGCAAGTGTTGCTGCAACACCACCAAGTTGTGCGTGGCCAAAACTATCTCTTGCACCTTGAGCAACTAATTCACAAATGAAAGTGCCTTCCTTATTTTTAATACCTTCAGAAACAACTGCAATACACTTATTGTTGTTCTTAGCACAAACGTCCTTAACGTCTTCAACGAACTTATCAATGTCAAAATCAACTTCAGGTAAATAGATTAGGTCTGGTGCTAAACCGTTAACAGCTGCTAATTTTGATGCTGCAGTTAACCAACCAGCGTGTCTACCCATACATTCGATAACGCACACCATTGGTGTATCGTAAACTTTTGCGTCTAAGCTAATTTCCATAACAGTTGTTGCAATATACTTAGCAGCAGAAGCAAAACCTGGACAGTGGTCTGTACCAAATAAGTCGTTATCAATAGTCTTTGGAACACCCATTACGTTACAATCGTAACCAGAGTTTGCCATAAACTTACTTATTTTGTTACAAGTATCCATTGAGTCGTTACCACCGTTATAGAAGAAATAACGAACGTTATACTTTTTAAATACTTCTAAAAGTCTTTTATAATCAGTATCGTCAACTGATGCGTCTTTTAATTTATATCTAACTGAACCTAATGCTGAAGAAGGTGTGTTCTTTAAAAGTTTAAGTTCTTTCATATCTTCTTTAGAGATATCGTAGAACTTTTCTTCTAAAACGCCCTTAATACCGTTAGCAGCACCATAAACTTCAGTAATGTTCTTTGACTTTAATGCTTCGATAAAAACACCTGCAGCACTTGAGTTAATAACAGAAGTTGGACCACCTGATTGTGCAAACATAAGTGCACCTTTTAAATTTTTCATTTTTGTTCCTCCTAAGTAACTATATATCTTTTATTTTTTTATTTTTATAATCCTAAAATTCTTGCTGATTCTAAAAGTTCTTTATCAAATTCTTTCTTTTCAGAAAAAGCCTTTTCAAAATCCACTGCAATAATTTTATTGTTTTTAATACCGATAGCCGAACTATTTTCCCCGTTCTTTAGCATTTCAACTGCCTTTATTGCAAACTTTGCAGCAAGCACACGGTCAGCCATATTTGGAGAGCCACCACGTTGAATATACCCTAAAACGGTAACTTTTACGTTTATACCCGTCTTTTCTTTTAGTTTTTGAACTATCTCTTCTCTATCTCCTGCGCCTTCTGCTAAAACGATGGTGTTAGAAGTTTTACCCCTTAAACTACTTTTTCTTATAGAAGATGCAATTTCATCTAAATCATAAGGAACTTCAGGTACTAAAATATATTCTGCGCCACCTGCAATTCCTGAATACAATGCAATATCCCCAGAATGTCTACCCATAACTTCAAGTAAACTTACCCTATCGTGAGAGTGCATAGTATCCCTTAAATTATTTATTGCCCACAACACCGTGTTAACCGTGGTATCAAACCCTAAAGTGTAGTCGGTATAAGCAAGATCGTTGTCAATAGTACCAGGTATTCCCATAACCTTTATACCAAAGTTATCAGAAAGTGATTTTGCGCCCCTAAAAGTACCGTCGCCACCTATTACAACCAAACCTTCAATTCCGTAAGCAGAAAGGGCATAGACACCCCTTTTTTGCACTTCTAAATCTTTAAATTCAGGACATCTACTTGTTTTTAAAAATGTCCCACCTTTATGAATTATATCAGAAACGGAACGATGATTTAACCTTGTAATTTCGCCGTTTATTAACCCTTCGTACCCTCTTTCAACACCGTAAACGTCAATGTTATGAAAGAGCGCCGTTCTAACAACGGCTCTAATACAAGCGTTCATTCCAGGAGAATCGCCACCACTTGTTAATACAGCAATTTTTTTCATATCTTTTACCTTAATATTATTTTAACACCTTTACAAAAAAATATCTACTGCTTTTTAGTCACTATACTAACTTTTTTTGAAAAATTTTACATTTTCCATAGGAACTATACCACAAAGTTCTTGCATAAGCCCAGCGCACTCTCTAACACGGCAACTTGCCTTTAACGTTTTAGAATTTACCGTGATATAAGTTTCAATATCGCCTGGGTATTCTGCTAAAATATCGGCTATTTCTTGAACGAAGTCTTCCTTACCATCCGGCACGAAAATTCTTAAATAGGTAATTTCTTCCACCTTTTTTTCTTCCACTTCCGTTTCAAGCATTTCAATTTTATCAGCAAGAATTTTTACTTCGTTATCCTTTACTTGAAGTCTGCCACTAATTTTTACAACTTCGTCTTCTCTTATAATTCCCCTATACTTTTCAAACGCTTTTGAAAAGAAAACGCACTCAATTACGCCGTAAAGGTCTTCTAACATAACGAAAGCCATGCTACTACCTGACTTAGTTGCAATTTTTTCATACTTAGAAATAATTCCACCGATAGTAACGTATTTACCCTCTTCAACTGCGTCGGTGTAAAATTTATCGCCCCTATCGTCTTCTTCGTAATAGTTTAGAACTTCAGTTGTAAAATTACAGCCGTCAAAACTTGACTTATAGTCGCTAAGTGGATGACCTGATACGTAAAGTCCAAGTACTTCCTTTTCCTTACCTAGTTTTTGTTTTGAATCGTATTCTAAAATATCAGGATATTGTAAATTCAAGTCAATATCATCTTCTATTAAACTACCGAATAAACTTAGTTGAGCGTCGTCTTTTTTCTTGTTTATTGCAATTACCTTATCAAGGGCATCTTCATAAACGGCAATCAACTTTGACCTATAAACACCAAAGCAGTCAAATGCACCTGATAAAATAAGGTTTTCAACCAATCTTTTATTTAAGCCAACGTGTTCACATCTAACCAAAAAGTCTTCAAAAGAAGAAAATTCTCCTCCTCTTTCCCTTTCTTCTACTATTCCAGTAATAACGTTAAGTCCAACGTTCTTAAGGGCAACAAGCCCAAATCTTATACCCTTATCTTCTACCTTAAAGTAAACATTACTTTTATTGATATTAGGTGGATAAACTTCAATTCCTTTATCAAGAGCACAAGTTAAATATTTAGTTAATTCGTCAATTTTATCAATACGGTTGTTTAAGATTGATGCAAAAAACTCTCTTGGATAGTAGTTCTTTAGGTATGCCGTTTGATATGCTATAACTGCGTATGCAGCAGCGTGTGATTTGTTAAATGCGTACTGAGCAAAACTTCTAACCTTTTCAAAAAGTAGGTTAGCAACCTCTTCAGGGACACCCCTTTTTATACAACCGTCAATATGCTGAACGTTTTTAGGGTCGCTGTCATCTACGCCACCGTAAACGAAATACTTCTTTTGGCTTTCTAGTTCCTTTAGGTTCTTTTTACTCATCGCCCTTCTAACGATATCTGCCCTACCAAGCGAGAAACCTGCTAAGTTTTGGAAAAGTTGCATAACTTGTTCTTGATATATAATTACGCCGTAAGTATTTTTAAGTATTGGCTCTAAAAGTGGGTGGTCGTAAACTATCGTTTCAGGGTTATGCTTATACCTAATATAGTCAGGAATAGAGTCCATAGGACCTGGTCTATATAAAGAAATACCTGCTATGATATCTTCAAATGTAGTAGGCTTTAGTTCTCTCATAAACTTTCTCATACCAGGAGAACCTAATTGGAATACTGCTTCAGTATCCCCGTCGCCGATAAGTTTATAAACACCTTCGTCTTCATACCCTATTTCAGCAAAGTCAACGTCAACGCCAAAATCTTCTTTTGTGTATTTTTTAGCCTTGTCAATATCCGTTAAGTTTCTTAAGCCCAAGAAGTCCATTTTAAGCATACCAAGTTGCTCAACTTCTTTCATATTAAACTGCGTGGTAATATCTTCGCCGTTTCTTTGAAGTGGTACGTTATCGCTAATAGGCTTTGAACAAATAACAACCCCAGCAGCGTGCATAGAAGTGTTTCTTGGAAGTCCTTCAACCCTTATTGCCATATCAATAATCTTTCTTAAAGTAGGGTCGTCGTTATAAATTTCACGAAGTTCTTTGTCGCTAACGTCGTGTCCTTCTTTATTTTTCTTTAACCCAACGCATTGACTTATTGATAAAGTTGGGTCAATTAGTTTTGTAATTTTATTTATATCTGCGTATGGTATTTTAAATACTCTACCAACGTCTTTTACGGCAGCACGAGAGGCAAGCGTACCAAAAGTAACTATTTGCGCAACGCAATCTTTACCATACTTATTTCTAACGTATTCAACAACTTCCCCTCTTCGTTCGTCTGAAATATCAACGTCAAAGTCTGGCATACTAACTCTTTCAACGTTTAGAAAACGCTCAAAAAGTAGGCTGTATTTAAGTGGGTCAACGTCGGTAATGTCAACACCGTAAGCAACTATGCTACCTACCCCAGATCCACGGCCTGCACCAACTGGAATACCTTGGCTTTTTGCAAAGTTAATAAAGTCCCAAACGATAAGATAGTAGTCGTTAAAACCCATAGAGTCTATCGTTTTAAGTTCGTATTCAGCCCTTTCGCGTATTTCGTCAGTTATAACCTTATACTTCTTTTCAAGTCCGTCATAACAAAGTTTTCTTAAAAAATCTCTAGGAGTCATACCGTTGTCAGGCGTGTAGCCAGGTATTAAAGATTTATCTCTTATAGGCTCAAACTTTGCGTTTAGGTCAAACACAGGCTCAGTTACCTTTTCAGCAATTTTTACCGTGTTTTCTATCGCCTCTGGGATATAAGAAAATAATTCTTTCATCTCCTCAGGAGTTTTTAAATACCCTTCGTTAGTTTCCATTTTCATTCTAGTAGGGTCGTCGATTGTCGTCTTCATACTGATACACATAACAACGTCTTGAAGTTCAGCATCGTCCTTTTCAATATAGTGAACGTCGTTGGTGGCAACTAAAGGAATATTAGTTTCTTTAGAAAGTTTAATTAGTTCAGGGTTAATTCTTTTTTGTTCTAAAATGCCGTGGTCTTGAATTTCAAGATAGAAATCATCTTTAAAAATATCCTTAAGCATTAAAGCCGTTTCTTTAGCCCCTTCGTAGTCGTAGTTTACAAGTCTTTTACTAACTCTACCTTGTAAACAACCTGATAGACATATTAAACCTTCGCTATGTTCTCTTAAAGTTTTATAGTCAATTCTTGGTTTATAATAAAACCCGTCAACGTAAGCAATAGAATTAAGTTTAACAAGGTTTTTATAACCTATTTTATTTTTACAAAGAAGTACTAAGTGGTCGTACCCCTTTTCTTGTTTAGTTAAATCATCACACAAATACATTTCGCAACCGATAATTGCTTTTATCCCTGCTTTTGCCGCCTCTTTCGCAAAGTGAAGCGTACCGAACATATTTCCGTGGTCGGTAATAGCCAAAGCGTCCATGCCTTTATCCTTTAATAAAGCACAAACTTCATCTATTCTAGTTGCACCGTCTAATAAACTATATTCGGTGTGAACGTGTAAGTGTACAAAATCTCCCATAATTTTACCTATCTTAAGTTATTTGCAATTTCTACAATCTTTCTTAGCCTATGGTTTAAACAGCTTTTCGTAATATTTAATCTTTCAGCAAGTTCTTCTAAAGTATCTTCGCTAAACTCTTTTCTTTTTATAGCAACTTCTTTTAAGTTTTCAGCAAGTTCATCTAAAGAAATGGTGTTTTCAATAACGCTAATTGCTTCAATATGCTTTTCCACAGCGCGCATTTGCTTGCCGATATTTCCCAAATCGCAATTTCTTTCACGATTTATTTTGTTTGCCATAAGTTTATTAACTATTGTGTTAGTAAGTTCTAACGCGCAAGCCGTTGCACCTATCAATACCAAAAAGTCTTTAATTTCTTCAGAGTTTTTTAGGTAAACTATAAACCCTTCCTTTCTTTTTGTAAGTTTTGGCACGAAGTTAAAACCAGCTAGCATTTGACTAAAAGAAAGCGCCGTTTCATAATTTGAAAAACCAACCTCTAAATGATATCCCGTGCTTTTTTTACCACTAGTCGGAATAGTGCAAGTCCCTGCCCCCAAAAAAAGCCCTTTAATAAACGCTTTCTTTTGATATTCATTATTTAAAAAACTTGCGTTTAAGTCGGCATTTAACACAAACTCTCCGTTATCTTCCACCAAAATTTCGCATTTTTTTAAGATATTAACGGCAGAGCCACTAAAAACGTCTAAAATATAATTTTCTTTTTTGTTTAAGGTATCCTCTTCAGTAGAAATATAAACGGCATCTAAATCAAACTCCGTTTTAATTAAATAGGCAATTTTTTCAATTACCTCTTTATTCTTACTGTAAATTTCAAACCCGATTTCCTTATCCTTTCTTATAATAGAGCCACTTGCCCTAATAAAAGCCGTCAAAAAGGAAAGCCTGTCCGTCTTTTTTAATTTTCCATTTATTATTTCATTTTTAACTTTTGATGCAAAGTTCATCTACTTAAATACCCTTTATTTTGTAATTTTTAAACCTAAAATTAGGCGTTCTACCATCAATATTAACTATTTGTTCTTTTTTAACAACGCCCTCTTCTACTAATTTTTCCACTAGCGCAACGTCTGCTATTCTATTTGGTGAGTGCGCGTCTGAATTAACTATAAAATTAACCCCGGTTTTAGAAATAGCGTAAAGTTCATCATTACTTAAATGTTCTTTTTTACCACTAAGTTCTAAAAAAGTGCCGTAATCAGCGCAAACCTTTGCTACTTCAACTGCATCAGCGTAGACGCAGTAGTTTAGATGGGTTATAAAATCAATAGGGTGATTTTTTACTGCATTAGTATAGGCTAAAGTGTTTGCCTTTATTAAACTTTTACTAGGCTTACCGTTAAAAATATCGGTAAAAAAGTTTGGTAAAAATATATTAAAAATTCCTTTTGGTTTATATAAAACAAACTTGTGAATACCAACTGCAAGTAGGTCGAAATCTTTATAATACTTTTCCTTTAAATCAATATCCCCTTTATCTGAAAGTAGGTTTGATTCTATCCCCATTAAGACGGTAATACCACACTTTTCTTTAGCAGTATCAACATCCTTTCTTAAAGAAGAAAGTTTTCTTTTCCTAAGCCCAAAAGCAGGGTGTGAAAAGCCGTGGTCGGTTATTGCAATTTCCTTAAGTCCCATTTTTTCAGCCCTTTTTGCGTTATCTATAACTAACCCCTTGCCGTGTGAATATTTAGTATGCGTATGATAGTCACCCGTTAAAATCATCAAACTCTCCTACTAAAACTACTTCTAGTTCTAAAAAAACTTTAAACCTTTCAAAAACCGTTCTTTGTATCTTTTTTATAAGCGTATAAATATCACTTGCCGTTGCGTTACAATAATTTTCAATAAAGTTAGCGTGAACAAAAGAAACCCTTGCCCCACCAACCGTATAACCTTTAAGCCCTGCTTTTTCAATCAACTCCCCTGCAAAATAATCTTTGCCGTTAATAAAGGTTGAGCCAAAAGTTTTCATTAAAGGTTGAAATTTTCTTCTAAACTCTAAATTTCTTTTTATTTCTTCTTCTATTTTTTCTTTATCTTTAGAAAAAAGTTTTAATTCTACTGAAGTTATTATATCGTTTTTTCTTAAAAAGTTGCTTTTTCTATAAGAAAAGTTACAATCTTTATTATCAAAAGTTAAAAGTTTACCCTTTCTTAAAAGGGTTACCCTTTTAACAAATTCACTAACGCTTTTATTAAACGCCCCTGCGTTAGAAACGACTGCCCCACCAACCGTTAACGGAACGCCAACTAAAAACTCTAAAGAAGAAAAATTTTTTTCTTTAAGTAAATTTATTAAACGCCCAACTTTTACCCCGGCGCCCACTACAAGGCTATCGTCTAAAAAGGTTATTTCGTTAAGATTATTAGTGGATATAATCACCCCTCTAAACCCCTTGTCCGAAACAAGTAGGTTTGAGCCACCACCTAAAACAAAAAACTCTTTTTTATATTCTTTACAAATTAAAACTATATCTCTAAGTTCTTTTACGCTAGTTGGGCTAACGAAATAATCAGCCTTTCCACCAACGCCTATTGCCGTAAAATTTTTAAGTGATAAGTTTACCTTTACTTTATCGGTAGTGATATAAAGTTCTTCTAAAAAGCCCATATATCTCCTTTTATATTTTACTATATTAACTTAAATTTTGCAATAATAATTTTCCTCTAATTTTAATTTAGCCGTATTATCCCCACCGACTGCTAACTTTGCCAAATTTTTAATTTCATTTAGCCTTTTATTTGAGTAAAACGGATTAATACTAAAGGTTGGTTTTGACTGATTTATTCTTAAATTTTCCTCTTCTAAGGGTATATCAAAGTAGGGCGAAAATAAAGAAAGTTTTGTCAAATTTTCTTGCACTTTTTTTGAAGTCATATGTTCTATAAACCTGTTTATACAAGAAATTTTTTGTTCATTTTTAGTAACGATTGAAAAATACTGATATAAATCGCTAAAAGAATTTAACGGATACAAATTATATTCTACAAACTTATTTTCTAAGCGTATAATATCTCTATTAGTTCCTAAAACAAAGTTAATTTTTCCATTTATAAAATCTCTAATTCCCTTTTCACTACTAGTAAAAGTTAGGTTTTTAGGATAAATATTTTCTTTTAATAAACTCATTAAAGGAAGGGTGTTTTCACTATCTAAAACTACTAAATTTTCTAAATTATTTAAGTCAAGTTCCCCTTTATATATTATATAATATTTACTTCTTGCCCAAGGAATAGCGTACTGCGTTTTGTTTATTTTTCCTACTGAAAAATCTTTTTCAATTTTTGAAAGGTTTTCTACTTTTAACCCGTTACCATAAGAAATTATATCAGGAAAAACCCCTTCTTCTATTAAATTATTAGCCGTTTCTAACGAATAAGAAAGAACGGAAATTAAAATATTTTCCTTTTTTTCAAACAAAGTAGCATTACCTTTTAAAAAGTCTGCACGAGAGCCTTTTCCCCCAGGAAAAGTATCGATTTGCCAAATGGTTAACATTATTTTTTCTTCTTTAACCATCTCTTTTTTTTCTATTTTATTTATTACTAAAAAGTTAAAACCTACCGTTAAAAGACACAAAAAAATGCCTATAAATCTTTTTATTTTCATAAAACAAGTATATTCTAGTTTTATCAAAAAAAGCACAAAAAAAGCCAGGCTAAAGCCTGACTTTTAACTTTTATTTTTAATTATTTACTTTCAACAATTTCTTCAGTATGATTGTCGCCCGTGTCTTTATTTTCAAAGAACATAAAGTAAACTATAACGGCAATAGCAATTAGTATAAGCGCGCCACCTACTATATAAGAGTAGTTTAAGCCTTTTAGCATATATTCTGCGTACTTACCTACAATACCCATTACAACGACAACGCCTATAACCAAAGGTGCAACGTATTTTACCATTACGGCAAAAATCTTGCCAAAAAATCCAAGTTCTAACCCGTCTTTTTCTAACGCCCTTAAAGTTTTCATAGGGTTAAACCTTACTTTCTTATCAATAAACCAACCTATCGCAATACAAGCACCCATTGCACAAACAGGCATTAAAACAGTGTTTGCAATTTCATCTAAAAAGGTTAGTAAGTCGTAGCCAAATAAAATTATTTTTCCGTCAAATGCGCCACCAACCGACCAAGTTATAGGAACAGAAACTAAAAAGCAAATAACTGCCATAATAATTGTAACAGACTTTCTTTTCTTTTTATATCTTTGGCAAATAAATTGAACGGAAACTTCTAAGATAGAAATAACTGAAGTAAGCGCAGCAATAACAACCATTATAAAAAATAGTAGTGATATAACCGAGCCAAAACCACCCATCTTTTCAAACACTTGTGGTAAAATTTGGTAAACAAGCCCAACGCCGTGCGCTTCCTGTAAACTGTCTGGTTGAAGTGCGCCAAGTGATGAAAAGATTGCAAGACCTGCAAGTAAAGCAACTAAAGAGTCAAATAGACAAATCATAAAGGTTGACTTTCCAACCTTAATTTCCTTACCCGTGTAAGAGCCGTATGAAATTAAAGTACCCATACCTATTGATAAAGAAAAAAATGCTTGACCCATAGCGGCAAGAACACCGTTAAAACCAAGTTCTTTAAAGTCTGGGTTTAGGTAAAAGTTTAAGCCGTCTTTAACGCCATCACCTAAGAATAAACTAAAAATTGCTATAAATACTACTATTAAAAATAGTATAGGCATTAGGAATTTAGCCGCCCTTTCAATACCGTTTTTAATACCACCCATAATAATTACGGCAGTAATAGCCATAAAAATAAAGGTAAAAGCAATAGGCATTATAGGGTTAGAAGTAAAATTAGCAAAAGAGTTTGCGTTAGAAAGCGCATCATTTGGTTGGAAAGAGTTAACTGCATATCTAAGCGTCCAACCACCTAAAACGCAGTAATAACAAACGATAACGGTTGGTATTATAATTGCAATAACCCCAAAGAAACCTAAATTTTTATTAACTTTTTTGTATGCAGAAACGGTGTTAGCCTTACCCCTTTTACCAAGGTAAATTTCTGCCATCATAACTATACAACCTATCAAAACAACACAGGCTATATATACTAATACGAAAGCAGCGCCACCATTTTGACTTACTTTATAAGGAAAAGCCCAAAGGTTACCAAGCCCAACTGCACTACCTGCAGCAGCCAAAATAAAACCTAAAGCAGAACCAAAACCGTGTTTTTTGTTTTCCATATTTTTAACCTCTTTTAATAACCTACTTATTATATATAAAAAAACGCTGATTGTCAAGAAAGGTAATTAAAAAACGCAAACCGTTTTGGTTTGCGTTTAATGTTTTTTAAGGTGTAACTCTGTTGATATCTCTTGGGAACATACTTGCGTATCTAACGTTCTTAAATCCTAAGAGGTTCATAGTTAATCTCTCTAAACCTAGACCTAAGCCACCGTGTGGTGGAGCGCCGTATTTATGTAGCATTAGGTAAGTTTCAAACTCTTCTACTTTCATACCACGGTCTTGCATCTTTTTAACTTGCATATTATAGTCGTGAATTCTTTGACCACCAGTAGTAATTTCAACCCCTCTAAACAATAAGTCGAATGAAAGGGTTACTTCTGGATTTTCTGGGTCGTCCATTGCGTAGAAAGGTCTTTTCTTTGATGGATAGTGAGTTACGAATAAGAAATCACTGTTATAGTTGTCTTTAGCCCATTTACCTAAAAGTTGTTCTTCTTCAGGTTCAAAGTCGTTAAAGTCGGTAATATGCTTTTTGAACTTGTTTACAATTAAGTCTTTAGCGTCCATAAACTTAATAACAGGAATTTCCGTTATAGTAGGCATTTGCACTTTTAGTAAGTCAAGTTCCTTTTTGTATTCTTTGTTTAATAATTCAAAAATGTACTTAAGTAAGCCAGTTTCCATATTCATAATATCATAGAAACTGTCGATAAAACCCATTTCAAAGTCCATTGAAATATATTCGTTTAAGTGTCTTGAAGTATCGTGATGTTCTGCTCTAAATACAGGGGCAATTTCAAATACTCTTTCATAAACGCCAACTAATTCTTGCTTATAAAATTGTGGGCTTTGGGTTAAGTATACAGGCTTTCCAAAGTAGTCAAGTTTAAAGATGTTTGCACCACCTTCAGCGCCTGCAAATACGATTTTAGGCGTTCTAATTTCCGTAAAGTCGTTCTTTTGTAAAAACTCTCTAAATCCCCTTGCAATACCTTCTTGTACTTTAAATACTGCTCTTTCTTTTGGATTTCTAAGTGAAATAGGTCTTAAGTCAAGCGCAGTTGAAAGTTGAACGTTATCAAGTTGTTTTTTGTTAATAACGATAGGCATTTGTTCAGCAGGAAGTGATAACACTTCAATATTGTGAATTTGTACTTCAAATCTGTCGTTGCCTTGAGCGTCTTTACTGTTTACAACCTTACCAGTAATTTTAACTGAAGTATTTTCAACTATTCTTTCATCCCAAGTATAGTCTGAAAACTCTTTTGAGTAAATACATTGAATAACGTCCCTTTTTGTTCTTATAATAACAAAACTAAAGTCAGACATTTCTCTTATTCTGTGAATATATCCAGTAAAAGAAATGACTTGGTTTTCGTAATCTTTAAAATCATCAAATTCTATAACTTTGTTTACTATACCGTTAATTTTATCCATAATTCCCTCCTAAAGGTGTTTTAATCATACCACTATTTAGCCGTTTTTTCAAGTAAAAAAAGGACCTTTTTATATTTTGATATAATTTTATCTAAAGAAAGGGCTTTTAAGTATAATTTTAATCATAAATTTTAACGCCGTTAATTCTCATAAACTCTAAAAAGTTTTCCCCGTCCTCTGTTTCATTTATTTTTGAATTTACGTAAATTATTTTATTTGATAAGTTTTCCCATTTGTCCTTATCTCTATAAACTACGCTGTCGCCATATGTTATTTTGCCAAAATCATCTTCTTTTAATAAAGACATTTTGGTATAATTTTGTCCGTTAGAAGAAAAATCAACGTTAAAATCAACCCTATCTACACCTTCTAAAAACTCTGCTAGATATATCAGCTCTTTAAAAATCCACGCTCCGTTAATTTCCGTGTAATCTTCTTCTATAATCGTTTCACCAGTTTTATAATAGGCTTTAAGATTTTTTTCATCATTATTAACACTCAATTTAATACTATATTTAATGTAGTCGTATTCCACCTTAACGTAAGCGTCAACCACTTGTACGACCCAATCATTTTGCCCCTCTTTTTTCAAGATTTTAATAATTTGATAACCATTTTTTACCTTTAATATATCGGGTGCAAAATAATAAATGGTTGAGTTTTCCGTTGGGATTTTTGAATTGCTCTCGTCATCAAACAAAAACCCTTCAAAATAAAGTTTTTCTACGTTTTTTGGAAGAGTAATAGAATAACTTTGGCTGTTTTTATCAATATTTACCTCTTTCCAATCTTCTTCATTACCATTTACAACGCTTTCGGCAACGTCTTTAAATCTTAAAGTGTCAATATAAAGTTCATTAGAAGTTTTGTTTGCCCTATACAAAATTTGAATACCTGCATAGTTAAGGTCTTCAAAAGTAAAAGTTAAATCGTAAAACTTTTCATCTTTTAACCCGTTAAGTTCATCAGTTAAGTCAGCAATAACATTCCAAACGTTGCCGTCCCAGCCCAAAATTTGAAAAAGTTCTGCGTCGTTAAAAATAGAATTCTTTTTAACGGAAATCCACCCTTTAGTAGTTGGACCACTAAAAGCAATATCGCTAATAAACATTCTAGTCCCACTATAAGGCGCTCCTTCATACATAAGTTGAACAACTGTTTTGTTATCATATTTAACAATTTTAACAGGTGTTACGGCATTTTGTTCCCATTGTCCTACGGAATTTCCTGTAGAAGTTTCTTCATTCCAACTTTTACCCACTTCGTGAGAGCCTAAAGTTAAACCGTCAAAGGTAACTACTGCGTTATATTCTATATCTTTGTACTTACCGTCGTTTGTTAAATATTTTTTACCATCTCCGTTTCTAACGATAGTATTTATTTTAGCAGTTGCTGAACTAGTTAAAGATATAATATCTTCACTTATTTTAATTCCCGTTCCTGCGCTATATTGTGGCAAAATATCGTCAGGCGATACAGCCGTTTTATAACTACCGTCGTCGGCTAAATATTTACTTCCGTCCCCCTCAACAATTATTTTATCCACCTTTTCCTTATCAGAAAAAGTATAATCGTTTGTAGAAAGACCTTTACCGTCCTCCTTTTTTTGATAGGTTTTTGCAATTTCGTTGTTTTCCCCGTCAAAAACTGCACTATCTGCGTTAGTTGCCTTTTTTGCAACGATTTCCCCCTCTTCAATCTTAAGTTCTAGTTGTGTAAAGGAAGAAGAAACGGCATTTATAATCTTTTCTCTTTCCTCTTCAAACTCACTTTTTTTGATATAAAATTCTAAAATTTGCATTTTAGTTGGGTCATCAAGTTCTTCAAGTCCAGTAATAGATTTTTTTACGTCAATATAAAAAAGTTCAGTATTAAAAATCTTATCATCTTTTTCAAAAGAAAGTTGAATTTTAACCTCCCCTGAAAGGTTTGTAAACCTATTTACAACCTTAAATTCTAAATACATAACATTTTCTTCAACCTTTTTATTAAGTAAAACCTTGTCGCTAACCCCGTCGCATCTAACATATTTTAGATAAGCGTCGTAAGAAGAAAGGTCAACGCCATCATAAAATCTATCCATTTCAAAAGAAATTAGGTCAACACCGTTTTCCCCTTCAAAAACGTTTGTTTCGGGCAAAATTACCCTTTTATTTATAATTTTTATTACCATAAATTACTCCTTTTTTTTAGTTTTTCAAAAAAAGTATAAAATGAAAAACCAAAAAGGCAATATCTATATGACAATAAAAAAATAAAAAAGTTAGTTAAAATGCTTTTCATAAATTTTATAATATGATAAAATAAGTTAAGTAAAAATTTATATTTTTTAGGAGGCTAAAAATGAAAATAGCATTATCAGCTGAAGCAACCTGTGATTTAACTCCCGAATTATTAAAAGAATTTAACGTAAATATTTTACCTTTTAAGGTTGTATTAAAAGACGCTACTTATAACGATGGCGACATAACTACTGAAGAAATTTTTAAGTTTGTTGACGAAACTGGCGTTTTACCTAAAACAACTGCTATAAATCAATTTGAATATCAAGAATATTTTGAAAACTTAAAAAAGGATTACGACGCAATTATACATATTGCTTTATCAAGTGGTTTATCATCATCTTGCCAAAACGCAATACTAGCAAGTCAAGAAATGGAAAACGTTTTTGTAATTGACAGTTTAGCATTATCAACTGGTATTGCTCTACAAATAATCTATGCTAGAAAATTAATTGATGAAGGTTTAGACGCTAAAGAAATTTATGAAAAACTTTTAGCTAGAAGAGAAAACGCTCAAGTAAGTTTTGTAGTTGAAAGACTTGATTATCTTCATAAAGGTGGAAGATGTAGTAGTTTAGCGTTACTTGGCGCAAATATTCTAAAAATTCGCCCACGTATCGTTATGAAAGACGGAAGACTTTCTTCTGACAAAAAGTATAAAGGCAAAATGGAATCAGTTGTTGAAAAATACTGCACTGATACTTTAGCAGAATTTAGTAATATTGATAAAGAAATCGGTTTCGTTACCTATACGACAGCTACTCCTGAAATGGTTAACGTAGCAGTTGAGGCTTTAAAAAGCGCCGGCTTTAAGAGGGTAGAAATCACTAGAGCAGGTTGCACTATCGCAAGCCACTGTGGAGGAAACACTTTAGGTATCCTTTACTTCAACGACGGAGAATAATAAAAAAATAAAAAATATTAAAGCAAAAAAGCCATTTTTAGTAAAAAATGAACTTGGCTTTTTGCTTTTTTTTTGAACTTTAATAAATTTTTATAAAAAAGAAGTAGAAAAATGCAAAGAATTAAAGAAATGGACCTAACGAACGGCCCGATACTTAAAAAACTTTTAATATATTCCATTCCGTTAATTTTAACCAATATTTTGCAAATACTCTTCCACACGGCAGATATTGCAGTACTTGGTATAATGGTAAGTGACGACGCCGTTGGTGCAGTTAGTGCAAACGGCGCTTTAAATGGACTTATAGTAGGGTTGTTTGTAGCCTTTTCAATAGGAACAAACGTAGTTTTAGCTAGAAAAGTTGGGCAAAAAGACCTAGAAAGTGCAAGAAAAACCGTAGGCACTTCAATTTTAATTGCCTTAATTTCTGGTTTTATTCTTCTTTCAATAGGCGTTCCCCTTGCCGAAGTATTCTTAAAAATAATGAACTGCGATCCTGAAATTTTAGGAATGGCAACGACATACCTTAGAATTTACTTTTTAGGTATGCCTATAATGATGTTATATAACTTTTGCTCCTCAATTCTACGTGCAACCGGCGACACTAGAAGACCACTTATATTCTTAGCAATCGGTGGTGTAGCAAACGTAATATTAAACATATCTTTCGTATTAATGGGCATGACTGTAGAAGGGGTAGCAATAGGTACTATACTTTCTCAGTTGATTTCTGCAACGTTATCTTTAATAACCTTATTTAAAAGCAAAGGCTACGGCAATTTACAATTAAAATACTTAAAAATATATAAAAAAGAGTTAAAAGAAATATTACATATCGCAATACCATCTGCCCTACAAAACGTTGCTTTTAACATATCAAACGTACTTATCCAATCAACAGTAAACAGTTTTGAAAAGGTGGGAACTTCTGCTAACGGAACTGCCGTTCAGTTTGACAACGTAATATATATGATAGGAAACGCAATAGCCGTTGCAACGACAACTTTCGTTGGTCAAAACGTAGGTGCAAAAAAGCCTGAACGAATTAAAAAAGCAATTCTATGCGCCGTGTTGTTATGTTGCACGATAGAATTAACAATAGGCTTAACCTTTGCTATTTTTGCTAAAAATTTATGTGGAATTATTGCAGAAAGTCAAGAAGTAATAAAACTAGCATCTATTCGTCTTACTATAATGGGTAGTTTCTACTTTTTATGTTCTATTATGGAAACGCTGGCAAACGCCGTTAGAGCAATGGGTAAACCTGTCTTTTCTTTAATAGTCAGCGTATTAGGCGCAAGCGTGTTTAGAATAATTTTCTTAAAAGTAACCTTTTATTTCGTACCAGAATTTTACGTTATATACCTATCATACCCAGTAAGTTGGACGTTTACTATACTAATTTATCTATTTGTAACGTCAATGGTATATAAACGATTAAAAACCCGTTTACAAAAAGAAGTGTCTTAAAACAAGACACTTTTTTATTTACTTAATTTATTTGACTTTTTTTATAAAAAGTAGCATTATTAACTTATGGTAACTTTAACTAAACAAAAAAAGAGCCTTGGTGTGCTTTTTATAATTCTTTCTGCTTTTTGTTTTGCTTTAATGAGTTTGTTCGTTAAACTTTCTGGCGATTTACCAGTTTTTCAAAAAGTATTTTTTAGGAATTTAATCGCCACCTTTTTATCTTTCTTTTTACTACTTAAAACTAAAGATTTTTCCGTTAAAAAAGGAAACGTTAAACTGCTTGCTTGTAGAATTATTAGTGGTATGTTTGGCATTATATTTAATTTTTACGCAATCAGCACTATGGCAACCTATTCAGATGCCACAATACTAAATAAACTTGCGCCCTTTTTTGCCGTGATTTTTTCTATTTTTATTCTTAAAGAAAAAACTAAGTGGTTTGACTGGATACTTTTAGTTTGTGCTTTTTTAGGCGCCGTTTTAATTGCTAAACCTACGCTTAATTTTTCTCAAAGCATTCCATCAATCTCTGCCGTGCTTGGCGCGTTATTTGCAGGGCTTGCTTATACCATTATTCGCCGTTTAAGTTTTAATGGGGAAAGAAGTAGCGCAATAGTTTTTTATTATTCCCTTATTTCTACAATCGTGTTCTTACCGATTATGATTATCACTTATGAACCTATGGAAGAATGGCAACTACTTTATCTTATTTTAACAGGTGTTTGCGCTTGTGGTGGACAACTAGCAGTTACTAAGGCATATTCTTACGCCCCTGCAAGGGAAATTTCCGTTTACGACTACTCACAAGTATTGTTCGCTGCAGTTTTAGGTTTTTTCATTTTAGAAGAACTACCCGACTACTTAAGTTTTATAGGTTACGTAATAATTATTGCATCGGCTGTTATTAGATATTTAATTTCAAGGAAAAATCACTTACATAATCTAAAATAAAAAACAAAAAAGCGACTAACTAGTCGCTTTTTTTATATATTCTTTATAAACTTTATATTATCTCCAACAAATTTATTAAACACGTTAGGGAAAATTTCGTGATATTCGCTAAAGGTTACCTTTCCCCCTATCGTTAGTACTTCCATTTGTACTGTAAATAAATCTATTAAATACCCCTGTTCAGAGAATCCGTTTCTTAAATAAAAGGCTTTTCTTCTTTTCTTTATTTCGTCATCATAAACAAGTGGGCTTTCAATTTCAATTATTATTTTTTTACCCGTAAACTTTTCTTTTAATAGTTTTATGGCTTGTGTGCCGTAACCCATATTTTGAAATTTAGGCTTTATTGCAAAATAGTCAAGTAACACTAAATCTTTATAAAATATAACTATCATTTCGCCAACAAAGGTTTTGCCGTCAAAAAGTGCTAATATGCTCATATCTTTTGATCTTACCTTTTTATTTATCATACTAAAAGGCTTTCTTTCCACTTTAGGGAAAGAGCGAAAGTATAAGGCTTTTATCTTTTGTTTTGTTATAAAATTAAATTTTTTAGTTATAGTTAACATATTAGTCTATCGCCTCAAGTAAAAAACTAACCGGTCTAAATCCGTCGTTGCAAGAAATTAAGGCAGAGTTAGGGTTTTTCATCCACCCGTCGTAGAAATTGCCTCTGCCGTTAGAAAGTTCTTCAACAAAGTAGCGCATACTCTCCCACGCACTTTCACATAAACCCTCTGGCTTAACTCCGTCGTAAATAAAAGTATCGCCCACGTTCATAGAACAATGGTTTTCAAGTGGGTTTTCATAAATTAGTTGCAAATCTTTGTAGTCGGCTTTTCTTAAAACCGTAATTTTAACCTTTTTCATAATTTTATTATATAAAAAATTCTTCGCCTTTTAATTAGTTCTTTTTATACGTCCCAAACACCAAGACGAATCCTTAATTTCCGTTGGGCTATAAGTATGATGATACAAGTCGTTAACGGTTATATTTTCGCTATTCGAAAAATCCCCACGAAGATAAAAATCAGGCGGATAATAAATATCAAAAGTAGTATCGTACTTATTTTTATCCACGTTAGTCACTTTTGAATAAGGGTCGTGCTCTATATATAGATATATAGTGCCTTTATCCTGAGCCATAGTGTACGTGCCTTCAATAACAACGTCACCTTTTCTATATTGAAACAATTCTCTTCCTGTAGGCTTTTCCGTTAAAAAGTAAAAACTTTCCCCGCTTTCCAAACTATACGTACCACTAGGAACATAAGGTTCATTAACTCCAAAATAGTTGTTTGTTTCTTGTTTATATTCCTTACCTTCTAAAACGTAAGACCCCATTTTATACGGCAACTCACTAATTCTATAAATATGCGTATAAATAGAGGCGTCTATCATCCCTAAATCTTCTTCTTGAGTCATTATGGTAAATTGAGTAAAGTCGTTTTTAAAGTCTTCAACGTATGAACCAATCCAATCTTCTTTTTGTTTATCAGTTCTCGTAAATATAAAAGTTAAGGGAGTTAAAACGTCTTTTCCTAATCCTTTATAAACAACTCTAAAAGTACCGTTATATTTAGAAACCCCGTCTTCACAATAGGAAAAAGTCATAACACCTTTAGCCCCGTTAAAAGTAAAATAAGTATCGTCATCGTCCAAAAGTTGCCACTTACCCGTCGAAGATGTTAATTCATCATCGATTTTTTCCACGTTATTATTCGTCCCACCGAACACCCCATCAAACATACCACAACTAGTAAGCGTAAAACAAACTAACGTAAATAAAATTAGAAATAATAACTTGAAATTTTTTTTCATTATTTTAACTCTCTCCCACCTGTTTATAGTTTTTTTTATTATAACATATTACATTATAAAAGTCTATACGTTAAATTTATCTAGTTTTACTTGTAAAGGAGTGAAAAGTTATAAAGTCTTTGCTTTTTTTTGCAAAAAAAAGCAAGACCAAAAAGCCTTGCTTTAAAAACTCAAATAAAAAAATCCTAAAAAGATTTTTGAAAAAAATATTTTTAGGATAAAAGGAAAAGCCCGCTATCTATTTAAAAAACACAAACAAAAGATTTTGCAACGCAAAAGGTTTTGTTTGTAAAGGAGGGGCAGGCTATAAAGTCTTTGCTTTTTTGTAAAGAAAAAAGCAAGACCAAAAAGCCTTGCCTAAAACATAAAATAAAAAAATCCTAAAAAGATTTTTGAAAAAAATATTTTTAGGATGAAAGGAGTGGCAGGCTCATAGGTCAAGCCGTTGCGAACAGCAACGGTGGACAAAACAGCCTTGCCACGACGTGGTGCGAAGGATGAGACTTGAACTCACACGGGATTCCCATACGCCCCTCAAACGTACGCGTCTGCCATTCCGCCACCCTCGCAAAATTTAATAAAATTTATATTTTAATAATATACATTTTTACTTTATTTGTCAATAATTTAGATATACAATTTTTTGTATTTATGGTACGCCTTAATTACCTTTTCTAAATACTCTCTACTTTCTTTATACGGCACGTAGTTTAGTCTTTTGCCGTCAGTAGAAAACCTGTTATCTTTTAACCAAGCGCTTACCCGTGTTTCCCCAGCGTTGTAGGCAACCACCACTGTTTCAATCACTTGAAATTTATTTATTAAGTATTTTAAGTAAAAAGCGCCGAAGTCTATATTTGTTTTAGCGTCAAAAAGGTCATATTCTTTTATTCCTTTTAGCTTTGCAATATATTCTGCCGTAGATGGCGTAATTTGCATAAGTCCAACTGCGCCTTTAGAACTAACCACCCTTTCATTAAAAGAACTTTCTACCTTTATCACGGAATATATAAAATACTTATCTATATCATATTCTACGCTTGCCGTTTCAACTAAATTTTGGTATTTTTTTGGATAAATAATCTTACTTATTCCTTTTATAGCAAAAATGCCAGCAGTAAAAAGCAAAAATATTAAGATTAAAAAACTAACACATCTTTTTAATAGCATCTATAACCTTTTTTTCAAGCGACAATATATCGTCGTTATAAATTATAGTATGCGTAAAATCATCTAATTTTTCATAATCAAACTGATTTTCTATTCTTTTTAACACTTCTTCACGGGTTAAAGAACTTCTTTTTATGGTTGAAAGTATCCTTTCTTCTAAATCTCTTTTAACTACTATTACCCCGTCGAAAAGGTCTTGATATCCCCCCTCAAAAAGTAAAGGTACTTCTACGAAAGAAAGAGCATTTTCACTATCCTTAATTTTATCAAAAATAGTTTTTAATATGTACGGATGAGTAAAGTCGTTTAGTTTTTTTAGTAGGGTCTTGTCATCAAAAACGGCGTTAGATAAAGCCACTCTATCAAAATTAAATTTTTCATCAACGGCAATAGGAAAGATGGCTTTTAAATTAGTTAAAAAAGCCTTATCTTTAATAAGTTTCCTATACGTTTCATCACAAGAATATACTGGATAGCCAAGTTTTTTTATGGTTTCAAGCACCGTACTTTTGCCCGTGCCTATGCCACCAGTTATTGCTATTATCTTATTTTGCTTCAAACCAACTTTCTCCTATCTTTGCTTCGGCAGTTAGTTTAACCTTTAATTTAACTGCGTTTTCCATTTCTTCAGTTAAAAGTTTTTCAACCTGTTCTTTTTCAGTTTTAGGCGAATCTATAATAAGTTCATCGTGAACTTGTAAAATAAGTTTTGCCTTTAACCCCTCTTTTTTAAGTCTATTATAAACGTTAACCATAGCAACTTTTATAATATCAGCGCTACTGCCTTGTAGTGGCATATTCATTGCCGCCCTTTCGCCAAACGAACGAAGTATAAAGTTTGACGATTTAATTTCAGGAATATATCTTTTTCTGTTAAGTAAAGTAGGCACAAACCCATTTTCTTTAGCAAACGCCACGTTACCATCCATATATTCCTTTACTTCAGGATAGTTATTAAAATATCTTTCAATATATTCCCTAGCCTCTTTAACAGACGTTTTAACGTTTTTAGAAAGCCCAAAATCGCTTATGCCGTAAATTATACCAAAGTTTACAGCCTTTGCTTTTCTACGCATTTCGCTTGTAACTTTTTCTATATCCACCCCAAACACTTCACTTGCAGTTACTGAGTGTACGTCTTCATCTTTGTTAAATGCGTCAATTAACTTTTTACAGTTAGAAAAATCT
This sequence comes from Clostridiales bacterium, assembly GCA_015055835.1. Classification (GTDB taxonomy): domain Bacteria; phylum Bacillota; class Clostridia; order Christensenellales; family Borkfalkiaceae; genus SIG381. Next base: position 82,255 of record SVHJ01000001.1, read on the forward strand.
GCAAGTAACCTTAACTCTATTTGAGAGTAGTCTGCACTAACTAAAATATTTTCCGTGCTTCTTGGAATAAAGAACTTTCTAAGTTCCCTACCCTCTTCTTCCCTAATAGGAATATTTTGTAAGTTTGGTTCTTTACTTGAAAGCCTACCAGTTGCCGTAACAAATTGATTAAATGAAGTGTGAATTAGCCCTTCACTTGTGATAAGTGGCTTAAAACCGTCAACGTAAGTTGACTTTAGTTTTTGTATTTTACGATATTTTAATATACTTGAAATTATAGGGTGGGCGTTTTCTAAACTTTCTAAAACTTCAGCGTTTGTTGAATACCCACTCTTTGTCTTTTTGCCAGTTTTTAGCCCCAACTTTTCAAATAAAACTACCCCAAGTTGTTTTGGAGAATTTATATTAAAGGTTTCGCCTGCTAAAGAAAAAATATTTTCTTCTAAAACGGTTAATTCTTTTTGATATTTTTCGCTTAAAGCGTTTAACGCGTTACTATCCACCTTAAACCCAGCCTCTTCCATAGAAAAAAGAACGGTTATAAGTGGCTTTTCCACCTCTTTGTAAAGTGAAAGCATATTTTCTTTTTCAAGTTTATCAATAAGGTTTTTATAAATAACGCTCATTGAAAAGCCTTTGTAAAGTGTATTTTCGCCATAAAACTCTAAAACTTCTTCAAAAGTTTCTTCTTTACCAGAAAACTCTGCTAAATATTTTAAGCATAAAAGGTCGTCGGCGCTTTCAGAAATAGTGGCGTAAGGATAAAGTGTGTGCATAACCTTCTTTTTATCAAATAAAACAAGGTCGGTCTTAAAAATATCGTTAAAAGCATTTAAGAACTCAACGTAGTCAACCCCGTCGTCTAAAAACCCTTCCCTAATTTTTACCAAAAACTCTAAATCAGGGTGGTTTTCGTTATAAAAACTAACGTTTTTATCTAAATATAAAAAGGTTTTTCCATTAAGCGATAAAGCTTTTAATTCTTCTAGTGAAGAAATTTCCTTAAGGTTAATACTAACTTCCTTTTTAACCGTTTCATCTTTAACAAAAAGTTCTTCCTTTTTAACTAAAGTCTTAAAGCCAAGAGATAAAAAAGTTTCCTTTGCCTCATTTGATAAAGGCATTTTTAGTTTGCTACTTTCTAAAGAAAATGAAAAGTCGGCTTTTTTATTTATAGTTGCAAGCGTGCGTGATAAATAAGCCGATTTTTCGCCGTCTACAACCTTTTCTTTAAGTTTTCCTTTTAGTTCTTCAATATGAGAATAAATACCTTCTAAGGTAGAATATTTAGTCAAAAGGTCTTTTGCCGTTTTTTCACCTACCCCAGGAATACCTGGAATATTGTCAGAAGCGTCCCCCATTAATGCCTTTAATTCGATAACTTGACTAGGGCTTATACCCATCTTTTCAACAAAGTTAAAGTTATCGTAAATTTCAAGGTCGGTTATACCCCTTTTTGTAAAGTAAACCTTAGTTGAATCATCAATTAATTGAAAAGAGTCTTTATCCCCAGTAATAATAATAGTTTCAACGTCTGTGCTAAAAGCAATTGTACCTATAATATCGTCAGCCTCAATACCAGCCTTTTCAATGGTTAAAATGTCCATTGAAGAAAGCACGCTTTTAAGCAGTGGAATTTGTGGGCGTAAGTCTTCAGGCATAGGCTTTCTAGTTCCCTTGTATTCAGCATACATATTATGCCTAAAAGTAGGCGCTTTAACGTCAAAAGCAACCACTATATTAGTTGGGTTTATATCAGAAATAGCCTTAAATAACATATTTAAAAATGCATATACTGCGTTAGTAGGCGTACCGTCCGGACTAGAGAGTGGAGGGGTTGCATAAAACGCGCGATTTATTAAACTATTTCCGTCAATCAATAACAATTTTTCCATAAAATATCCTTAAAAAAATCTCTTTTATAGTTGCAAAGAAATCTTTTTTATGTTATTATTTACAAGTAATTAAACTTTTATTTGCTTACCTAATAAGTTTACCAAAAAAAGTATTAAATTGCAAGATAAATAATATATTTTTGCCTCTGTGGTGAAACTGGCAGACGCGCTGGACTCAAAATCCTGTGGTAGTGATACCGTGTCGGTTCGAGTCCGACCAGAGGCACCAATAAAAAAAGGATACTTGGGTATCCTTTTTTTTATTGGGTTTTTAGTCGATTGACTTGAACTGATGGTTCGTTACGTCTTTGACGGGCTACTGTGATGGGCAAAGTGTTGGCAGATGTTGGCGCCCGACCAGCCAAAAAATGCCAAGTAGCAATACTTGGTATTTTTTTATCTATTGGAAGTAATGGCATATAATCACACGAAGTGTGTATATCACCAACTTTAGGTTGTATCTTTATATAACTTATTTTGATATTAAAAGGCCTAGTAATTTTTCACTAGGCCTTTTTCTATTTTTTACTACTTAATTTTATAATATAGTGCTCTGCTAGGTAAATTATTGCACCCACAAATATAAAGCCAATAATATAAATTAACAAGAATACTATATATGGCACATTTGGATATATTAAATCTCCTAAAAGTGGCAAAGTACATGGGAAATATGGACTAATGTAAAACATATTAAACGTTTCATCAATATTCATTGATAAAAGCAAGTTTCTAAAAATAACGTTTAATACAAGCGCTACTATTATAAACGTCACAAAAACGATACTTGCTTTAAAATAGTGTCTAAAGGTAATATCAAAACGTTTTCTATACCACACAGTACAAAATACTCCTAGTACAACTTGCGAACCGTGATGTACCATTGTTTGAATATTAATTCCAATTGTTCCAATAAAAACGTCGTTTGGATATATCATAACAGATATCCCACCAAAGATACAAAAAACGGACATAAAAGCTATAAGCGAATCTCTAACTTTACCATCTTTTAAGAATACGATAAAAGGCAATACGTAAAGTGGACTTGAACAAAATTGAAAAGGAAAAGCATACCATTGATAATCAGCAACTATTTCACCACTTTCAACTTTAAAGGTATAGTTTATTTGTTTATAAATTTCTAAAACAAGTAAGACTATCCAAAAAATTAAAAGGATTTTTCTAAAAGTTTTATTAGAACAGTCTTTATATTTTAAAGATAATAAAACAGTACCAACAATTACAATTGCAAGAAACATTAAATGAAACCAACCATAGTTAGTTGGAACTGTCATTTTAGAGTCTAAAAGTAATAATAATTTAGCAATAAAATTCATTTTTTTCTCCAAAAATTTCTTTAGTAGTTAAAATCTCTTATATATTTTACAATCTATATTTAGTATTGTCAACTTTTTATTTAAAATTAGAGGACCTAGCAATTTCTTGCTAGGTCCTCAATTTCCGTTATTCAAAAGCCACTTAATTAGACTGTGCTATTTAATTAACTATTCGATTTTACGGACGTCTACAAAACCTTTCGGTCTTATAGGATTTTGTTTTTTAATTACACTTTCGTGTATTATTGTTTGATGTACTTGTTACCAGCGTAGCAGTACTTGTAAGTATCTTCACCGATAGTGATGATCTTTTCAATTGTACCGTAGTCGTGTACTGGGTTGTCAGCAATTTCAATAACTATAGTCTTAGTAGCAACAACTTCTGCATCGTCACAAACGCCATCAGCATCAGCGTCAACAAAGTATCTAATAGTTACAGAACCTTTGTCACAACAATCTTGTACACCTGCAATATCTACAAGTTCAGCTTCAGCAGTTAAGATAGGTTCTACACAACCAACTGTGTTAGCACAAGTAGCAGTACAAGTACCGTAGTTAATACCAGTTAAGATACCATCAGCGTCATATTCAGCTTCAGCACCTTCAACAGCCCAAGTATATTTATGTTCTAATTCATCAACTCTAGTATTAGGCATTTCAATCTTTCTATCTGCATCTGGGCAATTAACTGCTGTACAAGTTTGGTAAGTATAACCTTCAGTCGTACAAGTTGGAGCAACTACTACGTCAATACCGTCAAGAGCGTGAGGACCATTTACAGAGATGTTGATTAGTTCTTGACATAATTCACATCTGAATACTGCAGGAGCATCATATCCACAGTCTGCATCTGGACCAAACGTAACTTCAATCTTACCAGCGTCGATTCTACCTAAGAATTGAGCAACTGTTTCGTAGTTAACGTTTTCTTGACCGTTGTAGAAACGAACGTCATCTAAACCAGCAACCTTATGAGCTTCATAACCATCAGTATCAGTGATTACGAACGTGTAAGTATTAGCAGCGAAATCATCTTCAGCAGCAGCAGCGTATTCGAACGTATAAGTATAAGTATCGAATGGAGCACAAGAGTTAGGATCACCAGCAGCAAATTCTTTCTTAACAAGAGTTGCAGTAGCAGTGTCACCACATTCACATTCAATATCGATTGTAGTAGTATTTTCAACAGCAGCAGCTCTATCAGCTTTTACCATAGTGACGAAAGCGTCTTTATCAACGATTTCGAATTTATGACCTGTTGCTTTAATTGTATCGTATACTACTTCGTGTTCAGTACCACCAACGTTACACTTCGTGTAGTAGTAACCATTTTCCGTACAAGTTGCAGCGTGTACGAACTTATCACCGTTAGTGTCATATACTTCAGTATGAGGACCATATAAGTTGATGTTAATTAATTCTCCACAAGTTTGACATCTAAATACTGCAGGAGCAGTAGATTGACAAGTAGCATCTGGACCATAAGTACATTCAATTGCATTAGGGTTTTCAGTCATCTTGCCGATGCAAGCAGCGATATCACTGTTGTGGTCAACTGGATCACCAGCTTTTACAGTAAATAATACCTTACCTTCAGCATTTACGTATGCGTGTTCTGGTTCAGCAGTAGTATCAACAATTTCAAACGTAACTACGATTTCATCATTGTAGTTAGCGTGTACTTCAGGAATTGTAGGTAAACCATTATCTACTTCTGCAGTAGTATATGGAGTGATTGGACGTTCGCTACAGTTTGTAGGTTGTTTAACAGTACCAGCAGTTACAGGAACGTCTAACTTAACAGCTGTACAGTTCTTACAAGCTAAGTCAGCAGTCATACCGATAGTGTCAATTGAACCTTCTTTGTATTCCCAAACGTGACCGATAGCTAAAGTAGTAACTTCCTTAACGTCACAGTTCTTACAAGGGATGTAAGCATCATTAATACAATCTGCAGGAACTTCTGCTTCATATTCGTGAGCAGCGTTGATTGTTACGTTGATTAATTCATCACAAACAGCACAACGAGCAACAGCTTTACCCCAAACTTCACACTTTCTATCTTGAGCGTAAGTTAATTCGATAACCTTAGCTTCGATTAATGCATCTAATGCAGCAGCGTTATCTTTAGTGTAAGAAATAGGATCGCCATCAGCATAACCTTCTACAACAATGTCACCAGTCTTGAACGTATGAGTAGTTTGAACTGGGTATTCGTTCTTGATTTCGCCAGTCTTTTCTACGATCTTAGCTTCAGCAAGGTCATATGCGTTGTAAGTGTAAGTAAATACGTCGTAACCAGCTACCTTACAAGTTGCAGGAGATGATTTTTCATCATTATATGTAGCTGTAGCGAAATCATCATCACCACAAACTGAACAAATTAATGCTACCTTGTAAGTATCATCCTTAGTAGAAACAGTACCTTTATCATCTAATACTGGAGCAACTGAAGTATCTACAGCATAAGCATGACCTCTTGCAGGTTCTTTAGAGATTTGTTGTTTACCATCTTTATCAAGAATTGGGTTCTTACAATCAGAACAAATTAAGATTTCTAAGTGTTCTTCTTCACAAACGCTTACGCCTGTGTCTACAGCAACCTTTTCAGTTCTTTGATGTGTTGCAAGGAATTTTTCACATAATTCACATTGTTTTTCTAAACAAGAACCAGCAACGTCGCCTGGTTTAGCAGGTAATTCTACGATAGCTGATTCAAAGTAATCAACTATAATCTTATCACCTGTTGCGCTATCAGTAATAATTTCTTTCTTGAATGTACCGTGTACGTCGCCATTTGTTTGACCAACAACTACGTCGTAACCTTTACATTTAGTACAGAAATTAACTTTAATTTCTTCTACTTGACAAGTAGCTTGTTGAGCAGTGTAAGTAACGAAATCATGTTGTTCACAATTACCTAGGATACCACCTTGAGCACCGTTAGCACCTGGAGCACCGTTAGCACCAACTACAACGCCTAGGTTTTCAGGTTCACCGATATTGTAGTGAATAACAAGTTCGCCCTTGTCATTGATTTCAGTCTTTACGATACTTCTAACTTCTTCGCCACAGCCAACTAGTCCACAAACTAGACCTAAGCAGCAGCAGAGAGCACAAAGTACTGTTAAAAACTTAACTAACAATGATTTGAGAGTTTTGTTTTGCATTTTGTTTTCTCCTTAATATATTTTTTATTTTTTATTTGTTGAACCACCTCGGCTAACGGAAACACCGCATGGTTCTGGGGGTAAATCTCTCTCAAACAAATTATTAAATAATTCGTTCTTTAATTAACTGACCCTCCTATAATTTTTTCCGTTTATAGTAATAATTTAAAAGCCAATAAGACAAACTAAACCATTACTACAGTTATTTTAACTCAATTATTTAAGACTGTCAAGTATTTTTTTATAAAAAAATAACTTTTCAGCACAAAAATAAGTCCAGTTAAAACTCACCGCTTTAATGGATACTTCATCTTTATCAATCTTTTATAAGTTTTACAGCGATAAAAACCCCTGCAAAAATTATTACGTTAGAATTTTACACTTTATTAACAATATTGTCAAGTGTTTTTTTCTTTATTTTTGATGCTATATATTATATATAATGTTTTAGAAAAATATATTAATCTTTTAACAAGTTTTCCACAATAAAACAAAAAGAGAGAACTTTTTGGATACAACTCTTTTAATTCTCTCTTTTTTAAGTTTATCTTTTTATCTTTTTATCTTTTTTTATTATGGCTTTAATTTTATCTATATTATTCATAACCACATCATACCCCGCTTGATAAGCCTCTTCGTGATTTTTAAAACTATACGGCGAACGAGTTCCAAGGTCGGGCACTAATAATAGGTCTGGCTTTTCAGTTTTTAGTTTTTGATAGGTGTTTTTAGCATCAAGTATATCAAATACTCTACCAAGCACGCCAACAAGCGTGTAATGATTAGGCGTTGTTTTTGTTTGGCCAAGCACGTCAACTGCTATAACCGTGGTAGCCCCCATCTTTTTTGCTAGGTTTATCGGCAACCTTTCCATAACGCCACCATCAACTAGCAACTTTTTTCCATCTTTTAGTGGTTTAAATACCCCAGGAATAGTTGAAGAGGCAACAACACCCATTGCAACTTTTTTATTTCCTTTAAGTTCAACAATTTTTCCCGTTAATATATCGGTGGCAACGCAAGCAAATGGAATTTTTAGTTCATTAAACTTAGTTTCCCCAAAATATTTTTCAATAATCTTTTGAAGTTTTACCGATTTTAATAACGCTTGGTTTTTTAGTGGATTAACGGATAAATCTAATAAATCCATCTTTTTTAAGGCAACGAACTCAGACAACATTTCATCAGGGCTCATACCTATTGCGTATGCGCCACCTACAACCGACCCCATTGAAGAACCGGTTATTAAATCAACTTTAATACCATTGTCGTCAAGAGCTTTTAGCACACCAACGTGCGCAACCCCTCTTGCACCACCACTTCCTAATACTAATCCGATAGTTCCCATATAATGCCTCTCTTATTTTATATTTCTTTATCGTCGCCAAAAAGTTTTGTTCTAGTTCTTTCAAGCACCCCTTCAGCCTCGCCCATAGGTTTGAGTTGATTTCTATAGTCGTGCTTTAAGCAAAACCAGTTTATGCCACCTATTATTTTAGATAGGCTTTGATTTTCCAAAGAAAACAAAAGTTCTAAATACTCTTTTGTTTTACCCCCAGCGTATTTTGAAAACCTTAACAATTCTTTATAGTGTTCTAAACAAAAACCTTTGTTTTTTGCAAATAGTTCCCTAAAATCTTTTTCGTTATCGTACATCTTTGCAATAGTTTTATAATACCTGTTCATATGTTCGTTCAAGTATTTACAAACTATACAAGTTTTCGTTTGTTCTTCTATTTTATTAACTTCTTTTAACGCTTGTTTGTAATTTTTAGGTTCGGATAGTTTTTTGTTTAAGGTTTTAACCCTAGTTTCCATTTGAAGCGCAAGCCCAAGTTTACTTGGTCTATTAAAAAGCAAATCAAAATGGCGAACGCAAAAACCAAGTTCGTTAACCTCTTCCCTCGTATGGTCTTCCATTACGGCGTCGCCCAAAAACTGTTCGACTATCCCCTTTTCTACCGTTTTTTTAATTTCGCAAAGTGGGCACTCTACATTCTCCCCAAACTTTTCGTAAATTAAACCTGTGCTTATTTCGTATTTCATTCTTCTTCTACGTATTCGCCCTCGGCAAACACTTTAATTATGTTTTCTATTCTATCCAAAACGTTTTCCTTTCCATACCTACTAGTAGCAGACGTTCCAAGTACGTTTTGTTCGCCTACTTTTAGGTAGTTTGCTAGGTTTTTAAGTTCTGGTTTTATTTTTGACTTTCCAAGTTTATCAACCTTTGTCGCAATCAAGGTAAATGGTAACGCATAGTGATAAAGATAGTTTATCATTTGCACGTCTTCAGCCGTTGGTTTATGGCGAACGTCAAGTAGTAAAAACACGTTTGCTATTTTACTAGTTTCAAAATAACGTTCCATAAGTCTTGCCCACTTATCTTTTTCACTTTTGCTTACTTTTGCAAAACCGTAGCCTGGTAAATCGGCTAAAACGAATTCGCCAAAATCAAAATAGTTTATAAGTCTAGTTCTACCTGGTGTGTTAGAAGTTTTTGCCAACTTGTTTTGGTTTGCAAGCATATTTATAAAACTGCTTTTACCAACGTTAGACTTTCCTGCTACTGCTATTACTGGTTTATCAAAAGATAAAAAATCTTTTTCGTGTGCAACAGAAGTTATAAACTCTGCCTTTTTTATTATCATTTGTTTTCTCCAAAAGCCACTTCAAAAACCTTTTCTACGTTAGATACTGGTATGAAGTTTAACTTTTCCTTTATTTCGTTTGGTATTTCAAGTAAATCTTTTTGATTTTCTTTTGGTATGATTACGTCGGTTATTCCCATTCTAAATGCAGCAAGTGATTTTTCCTTTAACCCACCGATAGGTAACACTTTACCACGAAGGGTTATTTCACCAGTCATTGCAACCTTTTTTCTTACAGGTTTTTTAGTAAACGCTGAAAGGATTGCAGTTGCCATAGTTATACCTGCGCTTGGTCCGTCTTTAGGGGTTGCGCCTTCCGGTACGTGAATATGAATATCCGTTTGTGAAAATCTATCTTCACTAATATTATATTTTTCAGCATTCGCTCTTATATAACTTATAGCGGCACGGGCTGATTCTTTCATAACGTCGCCAAGCTTACCCGTTAAAATTATATCCCCTTTACCTGCCATTAAACCAATTTCAATAGTTAAAGTAGTTCCACCAAAAGCCGTCCACGCAAGTCCGGTTGCTGCGCCTACTTCATCTTCGGTTAACGCTAAATCTCTTTGGCGTTTTTTAATACCTAAATATTTACCAACGCTAGTCTTTCCGATTACTTGTTTTTTAGTAGTTGCATCTTCGGCGAACTTGGTTGCAACCTTTCTCACTACAGAGTTAATTTCTCTTTCTAAATTTCTTACGCCTGCCTCTAAAGTATAACCTTCAATTATTTCTTTAACGGCATCTTCTTTTATAGTAAGATTTTTTGATTTTAAACCGTTGTTTTCTAACGCTTTTGGTATTAAATATCTTTTTGCTATTTCAAGTTTTTCTTCGTTAGTATATCCAGTTAATTCAATAACTTCCATTCTGTCAAGTAATGGATATGGTATAGTTTCTAAAGAATTTGCCGTCGTTATGAATATTACTTTTGATAAATCGTAAGGAATATCCATATATCTATCTCTAAAAGTAGTGTTTTGTTCAGGGTCTAATACTTCTAAAAGCGCGCTTGCTGGATCGCCGTGGATATCTGATGAAAGTTTATCAATTTCATCAAGTAAGAATACTGGGTTTGCTGACTTTGCATTCTTTAACCCAGTTATTATTCTACCAGGCATTGCGCCAACGTAAGTTCTTCTATGTCCTCTTATTTCAGACTCATCCTTTACGCCACCTAAACTCATTCTAACAAAGTTTCTATTTAGCGCTCTTGCAATAGATTTTGCTACTGAAGTTTTACCAACCCCCGGAGGGCCTACGAAACATAGAATAGGACCTTTTAATTTTTTAGTTAGTTTTAATACTGCAATATATTCGGTTATTCTTTGTTTAACCTTTTCTAAACCAAAGTGGTCGCTGTCCAAAATTTCCTTAGCCTCTACTAAACTTTCGGTATCAGTCGTTACTTCGTTGAACGGTAATTGTTTTATCCAGTCAAGGTAGTTTAGTATTATAGAATAGTCTGGAGATGACGGGTTAATTTTGTCAAGTCTGTTTATTTCAGCAATAGCCTTTTCCCAAACTTCTTTTGGAAGATTTTTCTTTCTTAAATCTTCTTTTATCTTTTCCTTTTCATCTTCATCATCACCAAGTTCAGTATGAATTGCTTTAATTTGTTCACGAAGATAATATTCTTTTTGACTTTTATCTATATTTTCCCTAACCTTGTTACTAATCTTCTTTTCAACTTTTAATATTTCAAGTTCGTTCGTAAGTAAAGTAACGAATTTAGTAAGTCTTTCTACCGTGTCGGTCGTTTCTAATATCTCTTGACAGTCTTTTTCTTTTAAACTTAAAACGTTTAACGAATTATCTATAAATTCGTTAGCCTCTTCAATATCAGTTAACGGAATTAACACCTCTTTAGTTAAATGTTTATCAAGAAGTGAATATTCAAAAATCTTGTTTTTTGCTAAACGGAAAAGTGCTTCCGTTTCAATTGCGTTAGAAGAGGTGTAATCACTTCTTTCAACTATAACGGAAAACATATCGTTAGTATTTACGTACTCGATAATTTTTGCCCTATACAATCCCTCAACTTGTACCTTTACGCTGTTGTTACTTCCCTTTACAATTTGCTTAATTCTAGCAACAACCCCAACTTCAAAAACGTCTTCTTTTTTAGGATTATCTTGAAAAGCGTTCTTTTGACTTGCAATAAAAATATTGCTCTTTATTTCCCTAGCCTTATCTATCGCTTTTAAAGACATTGCCCTACCTACGTCAAAAGAAAGAAAGGTTTTAGGAAGTAGTACCTTTCCACGAAGCGCAATCATAGGCACGGTTACTACTTCTTTTATTAAATTTTCATTAGTTATTATTTCTTCCATCATTTTTTCCTTATAAACAATACTTTCTAAGTAAATACTCAACTGGGTTTTCTTTAAAAGGCACGGTCACTTCATCAGCAACCTCTTTTAATTCAGGAAAACCGTCGCCAACGCAAACGCCATACGCGCCTGAAGTTAAAAGCCCTTTATCGTTTAGGCTATCCCCTATAGCCATAGTATCTTTTAAGTCAATGCCGTATCTTTTTGCTAAAAACTTAACGGCGTGTCCTTTATCACAAGCAGGATTGATTACTTCAAGTAAGTAATCCCCACTCATATTAACTTCGTACTTACCTTGGTATTTATCTTTTAATTCTTTTAATAATTTACGAAGATTTTTTTCTTCGTTCATACACATTATCTTTTGGGTAACGCCATTTTTTTCTTTGATTAACTTTACCAAGTCTTCGCGACATTCCCCTTTTATATCCGACCTAGTACAATAACCTGTCGTGTAAAAATTAACTTTGTTAAAATAAAGTTTACTATCTATATCAATTAAAACCGTTCTATCATTTTTAACTAAATCGTTAACGATTTCAATAGACTCTTCAGGCGTTAATCCACCTGAAAACAAAACTTCATTTTTATCTATATCATATATGGTTGCACCTTGATAACAAACAAGGTCGCCACCTAAATTATGTCTTTGACAAATTCTTATAGCAGAATCATACATTCTACCAGTACAAATAACAAACTTTCCACCCTTTTGTTGGTATTCTTTTATAGCCTTAACGGTAACGTCGTTAATTATCCCTGGTGAAACGCCAAGCGTACCGTCAAAATCAGAAATTACAAATTTAAATTTCATAGGTTAAAATATCTCCTTCAAAGTTTCAGCCAAGGTTTTACCTATACCAGAAACTTCCATTAGTTCTTCTTTAGTTGCCTTTTTTATCCCCTCTACGTCTTTAAATCTTTCCAGTAAAAGCGCTTTTGTTTTTTTGCCTACCCCAGGAGTATCGTCAAGTTTAGAAGAAAGCATACGCTTACTTCTTAAAGTTTGATGATAAGTAAGGGCAAAACGGTGCGCCTCATCCCTTATTCTTTGAAGTAGTCTTAAGCAATAATCACTCTTTGGTAGTTTTATACTTTCCTTTTTATAAAGAGTAAAAATCTCCTCTTCCCTTTCGGCTAAAGATATTAAATCAATATCCGTTATATTAAGTTCGTCAAAGACTTGCTTTATAGAAGAAAGTTGCCCTTTACCACCGTCGATTATAATAAGGTCAGGCTTAGCAAAATTTTCATCAGCAAGCCTACTTAATCTTCTTCTTAAAACCTCTTTTAAACTTTCAAAGTCGTTAGCCCCTTCGACCGTTTTTATTTTAAATCTACGGTAAAGATTTTTATCCTTTTCCCCGTCAATAAAAACCACCATTGAGCCGACTTTATCAACGCCACTTATATTAGAAATATCGTAGCATTCCATACGCCTTGGGTACTTACTTAATTTTAACAGTTCTTTAAGCTTTTGACAAGCAATTACCGTCATATCTTCTTTGTGTTTTATTTTAGTATTTATATTTTCAAGATAGTCGGTTGCGTTTTCTCTACCCATCTCAACAAGGCTCTTTTTTAATCCCTTTTTAGGGCTAACAATTTTAACCTTTTTATTAAATGCGTTAAAGAAATATTCTTCGATATTTTCCCTTTCTAAAAGTTCTTCACTAATAACAATTTCACTAGGAATTTCTTCGGCTAAATTATAGTACCCGGTTAGAAACTGACGGATAGCGTCTTCATCTAAAATAGGGTTATTAAAACTAAAGTTATTCGACCCTAAAATTCTACCCTTTCTAACCACCAAAACGTTTGCAGAAGAATAGATATTATTAGTGTAAAAACATATAACGTCAAGGTCGATTAACTTACCAAGTTCGGCAAGTTTTTTCTCTTTAATTTTTTGTAAACTTTGTAATTTTTCTTTATATTTTAGGGCGATATTAAACTCTTCTTTTTCAGCAAAAGCCATCATTTTATCCGTTAAAATTTTTTCAATTTCCTTATCGTTTCCGTTAAGAAAATCTATGGCTTTATCCACCTTTATTTTATACTCTTTAGGCGTTATTTTTAAAGCGCACGGAGCGTCGCATTTTTTAAGGTGAAAGTTCAAACATTCCTTTCTTTTTTTGCCGTTTAATTTAATAGAACAAGGGCGAAGAGAAAAGGCAAGATTTACAATTTCAATTATCTCTTTTGGGGAAGTTCCGTTCATAAACGGCCCAAAGTATTTTGCCCCGTCTTTTTTAATTTTTCTAGTCAAAGTAAGGGTAGGAAAATCTTCTTTTAAATTAATTTTTAAGTAAGGATAAGTTTTGTCGTCCTTAAGTAAAATATTGTACTTTGGTTGATGCTTTTTTATTAAATTATTTTCAAGCGATAACGCATCAACTTCCGTCTTTGTGATTATATAGTAAAAGTCAACGATACTTTTTGTCATTGCTAAAACTTTGTTGTTTTTAACACCGTTAAAAAAGTATTGTCGTACCCTATTTTTTAAGTTTTTAGCCTTACCAACGTATATAATATTTTTGTTTTCATCAAGCATTACGTACACGCCTGGATTAGTTGGTAAAAGCTTAATTTTTTCTTCTAAAACGTTCATATATTTATTATAACCGTTTTTTTAAACTTTTTCAAGATTAGTAACCTAAAAATTCCACACCTTTTAATATAACTTCGTTAAGAACTTCCCCCTTTAATGAGTAAAACACTACTTTACCCTGTCTTTTTGCCTTTACTGCATTAAGATTTTTAAGTAGTCTAAGTTGATGCGAAACGGTTGTTTGGTTAAGTAAAAGTAGTTTAGAAATATCGTTTACACACATCTCTGAAATGGAAAGAGCCGATAAAATTTTCAGTCTTGTGCCGTCGCTAAATATAGTAAAAAAACAAACTAAATCTTCTACCATTTCTTCCGTTAAAGAATAATCTTTAACCATATTTTGCATACGCTTATCAAGTAATATATCCATAAAAATTCTCCTTATTATTTATAAATATATTTTATCACGCATTTTCATTTGTACATATTTTAGTTTTTTACGCATATTGTATAATAAAGTCTATTTTTGATGAAAGAGGAGGTAAAAAAGTGAACAACAACAATTTAGTTTTAATTGCTCTTTTGTTTTTACTTTTAAACGGTGGGTGTATAAACACCACTCAACTGCTACTACTATTAGCGCTACTAACCACAACGAATGGCTGTGGACTTTTTGGTAATACTAATACTTAAAAAAATAGACAAAAAAAGGCTACCATAAGTAGCCTTTTAATTTTATAAAAATTAGTTCAATTTTCTATCATCTCTACCAACCGTTGCCGTTGCCATTTTAGAAAAATCAAAACTATCTTCTAAAATATCGTTAACGTCTTTTAAGGTGGTTTTATTTATCCTTTCAATCTTTTCATCAAAACTAAACAGTTTATCAAAAAATAGCATGTACTTACCATATAAAAGCATTTGCGTTGCGCTGTTTTCTTGCCCCATTATAAAAGAAGATTTTATTTGTTCTTTTCCTCTTAAAAATTCCTTTTCAGTAATGCCTTTTTTAATCTTTTTAACCTCTTTAACTATTTCTTCAAACGCTAAATCTCTACTTTTTGGATTAACCCCTGCGTAAATATCTAAAACGCCGTTCGTTTCGTATAAAGATGGATATGAATAAACTGAATACGCTAAGCCTAACTTTTCCCTAACCGTTTGGAAAAGTCTACTACTCATACCTCCACCTAAAACGGTGTTTGCAATATTAAAAACATCACTTCTATCGTCTGCTAAATTATAGGTAGGAAAGGCTAACGCTATATGAGATTGTTCAATATCTTTTACCTTTACTATATTACCGTTAAAGGTTGGTTTTTCTATTATGCTTGAACGGCTTTTATTCTTTCTTGTAAAGAATTTTAAAAAGTTTTCTTCAACAATTTCAAAAGCAAGTTTTTCATCAATATTACCTGAAATTGAGATAACTACGTTTTCAGGTGTATAGTACTCATCCATATAAGAAAAGGCTTTATCTTTATTAAAACTTCTTACCGTTTGTTCCTTTCCTATAATAGTTTGTCCAAGCCCTCTTTTACCAAAAAAGGCTTCTGAAAGTAAGTCCATACAAAGATCTTCAGGCATATCTTCGTACATATTAATTTCTTCAATAATAACACCCTTTTCCTTTTCACTTTCCTCTTCTAAAAAGGTAGAATTAAAGAAAATATCACTTAATACTTCAAAACTTTTTTTGAAGTGTTCACTTGTTGATTTGGTGTAATAACAGGTAATTTCTTTTGAAGTAAAAGCGTTAATTTGCGCCCCTATGCTATCAATAGTATCAGAAATTTCAAAAGCATTTTTAGTAGTCGTACCTTTAAAAAGCATATGCTCAATATAGTGAGAAATACCGTTTATTTCTTCACTTTCGTTAACGCTACCAGTTTTAACCAAAACACCAACTGAAACTGATTTTATTGAATCCATTTTGTTTACGACAACCCTTAAACCATTGTCGTATTTTTTGTAAAATTGCATTATACTCCTCCTACGTTTTCTGAAACGGTAACGACACTAAACCCACTTTGGATATAAAAATCAATAATTTTAGGTAAAGCCTTTAGAGTATGCGCCTTTGGGTGCATCAACACTAAATCCCCATTTTCCAAGTTTTTAGTCGCCCTGTTAAAAACAAGTTTTTCATCACTATCACGCCAGTCGATAGTGTCTTTTGACCACATTATAACTTTATAACCTAGTTCTTTTGAGGCTTCTAAAGTATTTTTAGAAAAACTGCCACTTGGTGGCGCAAACAAATTAGTTTTAACGCCGGTTAGAGATTTTATAACCTGTTCAGTGTTATAAATTTCCTTTTTGTTTTCTTCAAAAGATAGTTTTTTGTGGTCTTTATGAAAATAACCGTGGTTTGCAAGTTCCTGCCCACAACTTAAAATTTTATTAAGTAGTTCCTTATTGTCGTCGGCAAAACAACCACCCATAAAAAAGGTGGCTTTTACCCCCTTTTCATTAAGCACTTCTAATATGCCGTCAACGATTTTTTCGTTTTCATAAACGTTGAACATTAAAGAAACTCTTTTTAAGTCCCTATCTCCATAATAAATAGCCTCTCCCTCGCCTTTAGAAATTGTAATAGTTCTCTCAGGAAGAAAGAATAATAGATAGGAAACTGCAATAACCAAAACTATTATACTGTTTACTATAACTTGTAAACTTTTATTATATATTTTTCTCAAAAACCTCACCTCTATTCATTTTTATGAAAAGTAGGCTTGGTTTTATTCTTTATTTAATAAATATGCAAGGCAAAAAGCCTTGCATATAATTTTTTGTTAGTTCATTTTATTAGTCAGTTACTTTTTCCAAAAGTTTTAAGTCAATGCCCTTTTCACCAATCTTGATGATTTCAACCTTAACTTTGTCGCCGATAGATAAAACTTCTTCAACGCTTTCAATTCTCTTTTCACTCATTTTTGAAATGTGAATTAAGCCGTCTTTACCAGGAGCAAGTTCACAGAAAGCCCCAACTTTTGGAAGAATTCTAACAACTTCTGTCATAAACATATCGCCAACTTCTGGATCTTTTGCGATTGAAAGGATAATTGCTTTTGCTCTTTCAATTTGTTCAGGAGCGCCAACTGCAGCGATTGAAACTCTACCTTCATCAGTGATGTCAATCTTAACGCCAGTTTCTTCAATAATCTTGTTGATTACCTTTCCACCTGAACCAATAACTTCTCTAATCTTTTCAGGATTGATATCAAATGAAATGATTTGTGGAGCGTATTTAGAAAGTTCAGCGTTTGGTGTAGGAATAACTTCTAACATTTTGTTTAGAATATGTTGTCTACCAACGTTTGCTTGAGCAATTGCTTGTCTTAAAATAGCTTCGTCAATACCCTTAATTTTAATATCCATTTGGATAGCAGTAATACCCTTTTCAGTACCTGCAACTTTAAAGTCCATATCGCCAAGGAAGTCTTCTAAACCTTGAATATCTGTTAAAATTGCAACCTTACCACTTTCTTCATCCTTAATTAAGCCCATTGCAATACCAGCAACTGGTGCTTTAATAGGAACACCTGCGTCCATTAACGCTAAAGTAGAACCACATACGCTACCTTGTGAAGTTGAACCGTTTGAAGATAAAACTTCTGAAACCATTCTAATTGCATATGGGAATTCTTCTTCAGATGGGATAACTGGTTCTAAAGCTCTTTCAGCTAAAGCGCCGTGACCAATTTCTCTTCTACCAGGTGATTTTAATTGTCTTGCTTCGCCTGAAGCGTAACCTGGCATATTGTATTGGTGCATATAACGCTTAGAAGATTCTTCATCTAAACCTTCTAACTTTTGAGCGTCGCCAATCATACCTAAAGTACAAGTTGTTAATACTTGAGTTTGTCCACGAGTGAATACGCCTGAACCGTGTACTCTTGGAAGAACGCCGTGTTCACACCAAATTTTTCTAACTTCAGTTAAAGCTCTTCCGTCAGGTCTAATACCCTTTTCTAGGATTTTTGCTCTTACCTTTTCCTTTGTTAAGTAGTAAAGAGCGTCTTTAATTTCTCTTTCGTTTTCTGGATAAGTTTCAAGAAGTGCTTCTAAAGTCTTCTTTTCAACTTCGTCTTGAGCAACTTGTCTTGCAGTTCTGTCGTAATTTTCAAGCGCTTCGTCTAAAAGCGTGCTAGCAAATTCTCTTGTAGCCTTTTCAATTTCTTCAGGAACTTTATAAACTTCAATTTCCTTCTTTACTTTACCAATTTGTTTAACGATTTCTTCTTGGAAAGCACATTGTTTTTTAATTTCTTCGTGACCGAATAAAATTGCGCCAACCATTTCGTCATCACTGATTTCTTTTGAGCCTGCTTCTACCATCATAATAGCATCTTTAGTACCTGAAAGGTTTAATGCTAAAGTAGAAACTTCTCTTTGTTTGATATCAGGGTTTATTACGTATTCACCGTCAACGATACCAACAACAACTGAGCCAGTAGGTCCAGCAAAAGGTATATCTGAAATTGAAAGTGCAACTGAACTACCTAACATTGCTAAAGGTTCTGGTGAAATATCAGGGTCAACTGATAAAGTAGTTGCGATAACTACAACGTCGTTAAAAATACCCTTTTGGAAAAGTGGTCTAATAGGTCTATCGATAAGTCTTGAAGTTAGAATTGCTTTATCGCTTGCTCTACCTTCTCTCTTCTTAAAACCACCAGGGATTTTACCGATAGAATACATTTTTTCTTCATAGTCAACAGAAAGTGGGAAGTAATCCATACCTTCTCTTGCCTTTTCAGCCATAGTTACGTTAACCATAACTACCGTATCGCCACATCTTACTATGCAAGAACCGTTAGTTTGTTCTGCATATTTGCCTGTTTCAATGATGACTTCTCTGCCACCAATGATAGTCTTAAACTCTCTATAAGTTTCTGTCATTTTTTACCTCTTTCTCTAATTTATTTAGAAAGCAATTTAACTAGAGTTTACCGTTAAATTACTTAAACTATTTCAATACTAAAAAAACAAAAATAGGCGACAAAAAATAGTCGCCTTATTTTTTACTTTCTTAAGTTTAGTGCAGAAATTAAAGTTCTGTATCTTTCAAGGTCAAGTTCCTTTAAGTAAGCCAAAAGTCTACGTCTTTCACCAACCATTTTTAGAAGACCACGTCTTGAGTGGTTATCCTTTTTGTTGATTAAAAGGTGTGCGTTTAAGTGGTTGATTCTTTCAGTTAAAAGTGCTACTTGCACTTCAGGAGAACCTGTGTCACCTTCGTGACGAGCGAATTTTGCTATAATTTCTGTTTTTGTTGCCTTTTCCATTTTAATTTACCTCCTATACTATGGAATAATTCACCTAAAACAAAGTATTTGGTGGAGTTTAGTCCAAAAACCTTGCAAAAGGTACTAAAGCCTAATTAGTATAACAAAATTTTTACCTTTTGTAAACTATTTTAACCAAAAAGTTTGTTTTTATCTTCTATAAGTTTATCAATTTTTTCTATATAAGTTTTAATATCTTTAGGATTGCCAGTCCTTTCTAACCTTTCGCCACCGTTAAACACACGCTTACTAACTGCGTTTGCACCGTTTGCAACTATGTTAGAAATCTCTTCCATTATATTTATATTATAAACGCAAGCCTTTCCCTTTAACGAATATCCCGTGTTTTCTAAATTTTCCGTCATATATTTTTGGCGATATAGGTAGTATGGTTTATACCCTGCCTTTCTTAACTCATTACTTGCGTAGTCAGTCATTTCCTTTACGCCACTATCGTCAAGTCTTTTAACGCTTTCAGCAAGTTTCGAACCCCTTTTTATACACAAAGTATGTACCGTGATATTGTCAGGCCTTAGCGATATTGTTTTATCAAGAGTGTTCTTAAAATCTTCAACCGTTTCTTCAGGAAGTCCTGCAATTAAGTCCATATTGATAGAAAAATATTCTTTTGCTTTAGAGTACGTTTCTATTATATCGTTAGCCGTATGCTTTCTGCCGATTAAGGCTAAAGTTTTGTCGTTAAAGGTTTGTGGGTTAACGCAAATTCTACTAACGCCGTATTCTTTAAGTAATTCTAATTTTTCTTTAGTAATGGCGTCTGGTCTACCTGCCTCTACCGTATATTCAACCGTTTGCTTACCAACAGCCTCTAAAATACGCCTTAAATCTTCAGTTTCTAACGCAACGGGCGTACCACCACCAATATATACGCTTTTTAACTCTTTAATAAGTTTTTTGCTTTCTTCAATTTCCTTTACCAAGGCGTCAATATACGCTGGAATTAGATTTTTACACTTACCTATTTCCCCTGAAATGAAAGAACAGTAGGTACATCTGCTTGGGCAAAACGGAATGGAAACAAAAAGGTCAAAAGAATTGTCGTTTCTCTCATAAATGCCCACTTGTTCATCTAAAATATCTTTAATAAGGGTAGTCTTTTCGTTTGAAACAAGCATAGTTTCTTTAAAAAACTTTTCAAAATCGCCTTTTTCCTTTTCCATATAGGCAAGTTTTGTTGGTCTAATGCCAGTAAGGGCTCCCCAAGGCATTTCCCTTTCAAAATAACTAGAAAGCGCTTTATATAAAGAAAGTTTTGCATATCTTTTTTTAAGCCTTTTTTCTTCTAGTTTATCCTTAAAAACCAAATCAAAAGAATAATTAAACTTTTTATCGTTAATTATAACTTCGCTTGCCATTTTTTCATCAAAAAAAGAGGCTGTAAGGGTAGCCTCAGCCTCAGGATAAAGCATTAAAACTTCTTTTAAGTCGTTTTCAAATTCTACTAAATTAGTCTTTATCATATCACTTCATATAAGGGTTGTTTTTTACTTCAAACCCTAAAGTCGTTTTTTCTCCGTGTCCTGGATAAACCTTTAAGTTTTGGTCTAATTTAGATAACCTTTTTAAAGAGTTTATCATATCAACATAATTCCCTGTAGGAAAATCTGTTCTACCTATCGATAACGAAAACAATGTATCCCCAGAAAACAGCGTATCGCCAGTTAAATAACAAACCGAACCGTCTGTATGCCCCGGCGTTAACAAAACTTCAAAGGTTACACCTTCAATTTCTATTTTATCGCCGTCGTTAAGCAAAAAGTCAGGCGTAAATGCTTTTGACGGAATACCAAAATCTTTTGATAAAATATCCCCTTTTTTAATCTTTTCACCGTCAATACTACCTATATAAACTTTTGCTCCCATATTTTGAAACTCTTTCGCAACGAACGAGTGGTCAAAGTGAGAGTGAGTTAGTAGTACTGCAACAGGCGTTAACCCTTTTTTAGCCAAAAAGTCGTTTACTTTATCAAAGTCCATACCACAGTCAATGATAATCGCCTTATCTTTAACTTCTATTATATAAACGTTATTTTGTAGTGGTCCTGTTTCTAAAAAATAAACTTGCATAATCTTAAGTCGATACTCTAAATACGTCGATAATTTTAGGTTCTTGCTTTAGTTTTGAAATTAGCGTGTCTAAATCTTGTTTAGAGTTTAGTAATATACTAAAATCAACTACTGCATTTTTAGTTTTTTGGTCAAATCTACCGTTAATTAAAATTATCTTAAGGTTCATACTAGCGCATTTAGTAGATACGGCAGATAAAATATCCCCTTGTTCTTCTGCAACAACTTTAATACTTGCAGTAAATTCGCCACCGATATTACTTGCCCACTCAGTTTCAATAAGTCTATCAGGCTCAATAGATTTAATGTTAGGACAGTCTGCCCTGTGAACGGCAACCCCACGCCCTCTTGAAATAAAACCTACTATTTTATCACCAGGAACTGGATTACAACATCCAGCGTATCTAACTAATAAACCACTCATTCCCTTGACGATAACGCCACTTGACGGAGTCTTTTTAGCGTTATAAGTTTTAATTTCAGGAACGGCTACTTCCTTTCTGTAATAATCAATTAGTTTTACTAAAACTTGGTTAGTGCCAACTGCTCCAAAACCAACTGATGCGTACATTTCATCCGTATTAGAGAAAGACATTCTGCTAGAAAGTTTTAAGAAAGCCTCGTCCGTTAAAAGGTCGTTAAAGTTGTATCCTTTTTTCTTGGCTTCACTTTCTAACATACTTTTACCAAGTTTTATATTTTCTTCCTTCATTTCTTTACGGAAGAACTGTTTAATTTTAACCCTTGCTGAAGAAGATTTTACTATTTTAAGCCAGTCCCAAGACGGTCCTTTTGAGTTTTGTGAAGTTATAACTTCAACTACGTCCCCAACTTGTAAAGTGGTGTTAAGAGGTACCATTTTTGAATTGACTTTTGCACCCACACACTTATTACCAACGTGTGAGTGAATATTATAAGCAAAGTCGATAGGCGTTGAATCTTTAGGTAGCGATATAACGTCCCCTTTAGGCGTAAATACTAAAACTTCAGAACTATAAACGTCCCCTTTAAGAGAAGTTAAAAATTCTCTACTATCTTTTAGACCACCTTGCCATTCCATAACCTCCCTTATCCAAGAAAGTCTTGCATCAAAGTCGTCCCCTTTCTTTCCTTCTTTATATTTCCAATGCGCAGCGATACCGTACTCAGCGGCTCTGTTCATTGCGTAAGTTCTAATTTGAATTTCAAAAGTTTTACCGATATTAGTAACAACGGTAGTGTGAAGAGATTGATACATATTTGCTTTTGGAGTTGCAATATAGTCTTTAATTCTACCAGGAATAGGTTTCCATCTATTGTGAATTTTGCCAAAAACTTCATAACATTCATCAACGCTACTAACTATAACTCTAACGGCAGTAAGGTCGTAAATTTGCTCTAAGGTTTTATTTTGGTTTTTCATCTTTTTATAGATAGAATAAAAATGCTTTGGTCTACCAAAAACTTCCCCTTTAATGTTAGAACTTTCTAAAATCTTTTGAAGTTCTTTAACAACGTAATCAACAAATTCCCTTCTTTCTTGAATTTGTTCTTTCATATTAACAACTAAATAGTCGTAAAATTTAGAATCTAAATATTTAAGCGAAAGGTCTTCAAGTTCGCACTTTATTTGTGAAATACCAAGTCTACCTGCAAGTGGCGCAAAAATTTCTAAAGTTTCCCTTGCTAATCTTTGTTGTCTTTCTTCTGATAAAAAGTTAAGCGAACGCATATTGTGAAGACGGTCGGCAAGTTTAATAATAATAACTCTTATATCTTTTGCCATCGCAACGAAAATCTTTCTAAAGTTTTCTGCTTGCTCGTCTTCTTTAGATAAAAACTCAATCTTTTCTAATTTAGTAACCCCTTCAACAAGTTCTAAAACTTCCTTGCCGAACTCCTTTTCAATATCACCTTCAGAAACTGGGGTATCTTCAATAACGTCGTGTAAAAAAGCGGCTGCAATAGTTGATGCGTCAAGTCCTAAATCAATCAAAATAAGCGCAACGGCACAAGGATGAGTAAAATACTCCTCCCCAGACGCGCGCTTTTGATTTATATGCGCTTTTTTAGCAAAATCGTACGCTTTTTCTACTAAATTAAGTTCTTCTCCACTATACGTATCACGTATTCTTTCAATTAACTCAATCATTTTTAAGTTCTCTTACTTTTGAATATATCTTTGAATTATTTAAGTCGCTTTTAATTTTAGAGTTAAACCTAAACACTTCGTCCTCAACGAAGAAAATGCCAAGTTCAAAGAAAACTTCCATAACAAATACTAGTTGGTATGGATTTAAAACCCCTAAACTGTCTTTGTTTTTTGCTATAAAATCTTCAATAGATAGATATTTTTTATTAACCAAACTTTTTAGCGTGTTAAAATAGGTTGCAAAAACACTTCTATCTATACTTATTTTATCTATATTTTTAAGTCCTGTCAATTCCCTATTTACGTAAACTTCTTTTAAACTAGAATTTACAAATAATGGAGTATCTAGATAAACCACCCTTTCATACCCTATTTCAAAAACAGAACTTTCAGGTGCAACTATTAGTGCGTTAAATAAATTCCTTTCTTCTAAAGCAAATAAATTTATTTCCATATCCTTTAGTATAGGATATTCTTTTAAATTTTCAACGTTTGTTATAACGAACAGCGTTCCGTACTTTTTCTTTACGCTATCTTTAATAATTTCATTTATTTCTAAAGTGTTTTTTGATGAAAAATTTCCCTCTTCAGTAGGCAATAAAGAACGGTCGAAAATTCCAACGTCAACCTCTTCAGACCTTGCAAAACTTGGAAGTACTGCTTTAACAAACCCCTTTACGTATTCTTTATTTTTAAAAGTAGAAACGTTTGCTTCAAACACAATTTTCTTTTTAACGGGGAACCTTAAAGTATTTATTGCCCATTCTCCGTTAAAATAAAGCATTTCTAAAATTTGTGTTTTAAAACTTAAATGCTTACCTGCTTTTAACCTAGTTGGATAAAGATTTTCTTCTTCCACTAAAAAGAGTGGTTTTTTATTGCCAACCCCAGTTGGCTCTAACCTTTCTAGTTCTTTTATAAAATTATAAGAAAAAGGCTTAAAAATTTCCTCTTCAACAAAAATGGTAGGAACAAACTTTTCACTAACCTTTTCTTCCAAATAATTATGTACCCTTTCGTAAAACTCGTTAAAGTTTTCCTTTTTTATAGCAACGCCCGCCGCTTGAGAATGTCCACCGTATTCTTCTAAAATATCTTTTTGCGCATCTATCGCGTCAAAAATATTTATACCAAAAACACTTCTTGCAGAACCTTTTAGTATGCCAGATAACCCTGCAAACATAATAACCGGTCTAGAATATTCTTCCGTAAGTCTTGCAGCAACTATACCAACAAAACCCGTTTTCCAGTTTTCGTCGTAAAGCATTATGACGTTTTTATTCGCACCTTCTAATAAAAGTTTTTCCTTTGCCTCTTTATAAAGATTATCGCACTCTTGTTGACGAAGTCCGTTATAGTCGTTAAGCTTTCTTGCCTTTTTAACTAAATCACCCTTTTCTAAAAACATATTGAGGGCAAAACGAGCGTCGCCCATTCTTCCTGAGGCGTTAATTCTAGGCGCTAAAACGTACGCAAGCGTTTGCGCAGTTACTTCAGTCACCCCATTTTCCTTTAATAAAGCCTTAAATCCTTCGTCTAAGAAAGGCGAATTAAATACTTTTAACCCTTCAAACACTATATCTCTATTTTCGTCTAATAGGTCCATACTGTCGGCAACGGTGGCAAGGGCAACAAAATCAAGGTATTTATTAGCCTTTTCACCGATTAAACCGGTTGCTAACTTAAATGCTACGCCTGCTCCACAAAGTCCGTTATAAGGGTAATTATTCCCCTTTATTTTAGGATTTATTAAAAGACAATCAGGTAAAATTTCAGGTGGTTCGTGATGGTCGGTTACTATGACGTCAAGCCCAGCCTTTTTCAACTCTTCAATCTTAGCAAAATCGCTTATACCACAGTCAACCGTAATCATTAAAGAAACGCCGTAATTTTTAACGTAATCTAAAATCATTTCTTGATTTATGCCGTATCCGTCGTTTCTTTCAGGAATAAGGGTAAAAGCGTCTATTCCAAACTCTAAAAGAGCCTTTTTGAGTATTACGGTAGCAGAAATACCATCAGCGTCATAGTCACCAAAAATTAGCACTTTTTCCCCATTTTCTTTTGCTTTTTTAATTCTTTCCACCCCTTCAGAAAGGTTGTCCATTAAAAAAGGAGAGTAAAAATTTTCTTTACCCGGATTTAGAAAACGGCTAACCTTTTCTTCGGTGTCAATTTTTCTTGCATACAAAAGTTTGGCAATACTAAAAGTAATGCCTTGGTTAGAAGAAATTCTTTTAATAATATTTAATTGTTCTGATGAAAACTCATTAAAAACTACTTTCTTCATTTTTTGCCATAAAATATTTAAGCGGGAAAATTCCCGCTTAAACCATATTTAACGTTTTATTTATTTTGAACCGTTTTTCATTTTCTCAACTAAAACGAAACAAGGCGCAAACACAAATTGATTTACTATTAACGTAGCGACTGCTAAGCCAATTATTTGAAGCGCAAGCGAAGTGAACGTTCCACCAATTACTAAAAGCACAACAGCCGTTAAAACTAAGCCGATAAATAACGCACAGTTTCTAACTAAAGCACCGTTTAATAAATCGTTTATACTTTCTTCCACAGGGGCTTTCTTGTCAAGTTTAGCCTTTTCTTTAGCGCCGTTTATTAGGATAACGCTGTTTACTAATGAAAGAATTACGCCTGTTAAAGAAACCACGATAAAACTTGGTGCAACAGGAATTCTTACTAGACCTACTAGTGAAAGAAGTAAAATAACTTCAATTATAGAAAGCGCTACTGAAAGTAAAGAATGTAACCAGTTATATCTTATTAGTAAATAGATAAACGCAAGTACCATTGCTACGCCAAATGCTAATAAAGTCCACCATATTGAAGAAGAACCAAAAATACCTTCTCTTTCCATAGCCGTTACAGTTGCTTCTACCGTTGAAGATTCAAGCGCTTTGTTTACAGCCGTTTGAACTTTAACTGCTAATTCATCAAAAGCCTTAGTGTTTTCTTCAGTAATATCTTCTTTGAATTGATAAATCAAAATATTACCTTCATCTAAAACCTTTTCTATTTTATAATCAACCTTTTCAGCGTCGAAAGTATTTTCAACTGCCTTTTCAATCTTTTGTTGGTTGTCGCCAAAGTTAGCGTCAACTTCAACCTTTATTTCATAACCTTTAGAAAGTTCAATGCCCTTATTAAAACCAAGTGTAGCCGTTAAAACAGCACCAACCACTACTATTGCAAGAACTACTGCAACTACTATTTTAGAAATTTTAAAAAAATCAAACTTTTTCATTATTCAGCGTCCTCCCTGTTTAAGTTAAAGAAGGCTTCTTTCTTACTAATTGCTTGATATAAAAGCTTAACTATCCATTTTGAGAATACTACAATAATGAATAACGCAACTACTACGCCAACGCCAAAGGTTATAACAAAACTCTTTGCAACGCCGTTTGCGATAAAGAATACTGCTAAACTTAATATTGCAAGTATAGCGCTTATATCAACGAAAAGTAACGAACCTTTCTTATAAGCATTTCTAAGTGCCGCCTTAAAGGTCTTACCACCGTTAAACTCTACGTAAGTTTTTTGAGTTAAAACGTATAAACCGATGCAAACGAATAAGGTTGCAACTGCAAAACCTAATATGCTTGCAAGTGAAATTTTTATTCCTGGTATTAAAACTAAAACTATTAATTCAATTAAAATAAACGATAAAATTGAAATTAAAGAAGAAATAGCAAAACCTCTATATTTAATTGCGAATAAAACAAGTGCTAATAAAATTAAACTTGCAACCGTAATCATAACGGTTAAAGCAGCCTTGTTACCCATTAAAGGATTAACGACAACGCCCTCTTCAAGTTCGTATTCGTAAGGGAAACCACCAGTTTTAATTTGTAAAGCAGCTCTGTTTGCAGCAGCCTTATCAGTACCGTAGTTATTGATGCTAATCGTTTTTGCGCTAAGCGCATCTACCGTTACTTCTTGTGAGAAAAGTTCAGTATCGCCAAGTTTAATTTTTAACGCAAGAGAATCGCCAGAATGGTCGTGTTCTTCGCCTTCTGCATGGTCGTGGCCACCTGAAGTAATTCTATCAACGATTGCGTCGTAACCAGCGTTTGTAAATTCAACGATTACTGCGTATGCAATAACTTCATTACCTGCTTGGTCCATAGCGTCAAAGCTTTGAACGGTTGCGTTTTTAATTGCTTCATTGCCAGTTGCAATAAGGTTGCCATCACCGTCGGTTATTTCTATTACGCCATAAGTGATTATCGCACCAATATCCCCTGCAGTTGCAGAAGTATTTGGCATTTCAATTCTTATGTCGTAGTTATCACTTGAAGAACTTTTTAAAGTTGATAGTTTATAGTTAGTGTAACCTAAACCGATAATTCTATTTTCTAAAACTTTTAAAACAGAAGAAACTTCAATTTCTTCATCTTCACTAGAGACACCGTCCTTTAACTTAAGCGTATAAGATGCGCTTTCAGTAAAATCGGCATCAAGTTCCAAAGCACCTAAAATAGAGTTGTAGTTATAAACTCCGTTTTTAATGCCGGGAATTTCAAACTTTGCAAAGGTCATAGCAGATAAAATTAAAATTACTGCAATTATGATTGAAAGCAAAGTTATTGACTTTTTCTTACTCATCATAGCCTCCTATGAGCATATAAAACCAGAAAGATTACTCTCCCCGATTTTACAAATTATATTTATACTTGTTAATTATATAACTTTTTTATATTTCAAGTCAATAAAAAAAGATATATTTTTTTACATTTTGAATGAATTTATCCCTTTTAACCATCAATTTCTTTCTTTTGGCTAAAAATATCAAGTGCACATTCCATTCTTGCTTTCATCATTTCACAAGTCATTTCGTAAGGCTTATTGATATCGCCGTTAAAATTAATGTTATTTGCAGCGCAACCACCACTACAATGATATTTTGCAAAACAGTCTTTACAAGTAGGTTTAGAAAGTAAATTCGTTTCCTTAAACACCTTTCTTATATCTTCGTTAAGTTTCTTTTCAAAGACGTTACCCATTAAATAATCTTTATTATTTGCAAATTGGTGGCAAGGGTAAATATCCCCACAAGGCGTAACTGAAAAATATTCGTTACCAGCACCACAAGCACTAACGCGCTTATTTAAGCATACGCCGTTTTCAAGGTCGATTGCAAAGTGGAAAAAGTTAAATAGTTTTTTCCCATTTTTAAGTCTTTTTAGATATTCCTTTTCAAGCCTTTTGTATTCTTCTTTAATAGTAGGGAGCATTTCTTTAGAGATGTAAAGTTCGTCATCTTCTTTTGTAACTACAGGTTCTAAAGAAATTTCCGTTAATCCCATATCTGCTAGTGTTGTT
Organism: Clostridiales bacterium; assembly: GCA_015055835.1. Classification (GTDB taxonomy): domain Bacteria; phylum Bacillota; class Clostridia; order Christensenellales; family Borkfalkiaceae; genus SIG381. The sequence continues at coordinate 111,048 of SVHJ01000001.1, forward strand.
ACGTCGTTAGCAAAATCTAGATTTTTGTTGGTAAAAGTACCCCTAACGTAATAGTGCTTGTCCCCACGGTTTTTAACGAAGTTTTTGATATTGTCTATAATATACTCATAACTACCTTTATCCGTTTTAGTTGCTCTAACAGCGTCGTGTACCTCCTTTCTACCGTCGATAGATAGAACTACGTTTTCCATTTCGTCGTTAAGCCAACTTGCAGTTTCCCCGTCAAGAAGAAGACCGTTAGTAGTCGTAGTAAATAAAAAGGTTTTACCTGCCTTTTTACCTTCTTCTTTAGCATATTCAACCGTTTTTTTGATAACGTCCATATTCATAAGTGGTTCGCCACCAAAAAAGTCCATTTCTAAAATTTCACGGTTACCAGAGTTTGCAATTAAAAAGTCAACTGCGTTTTTAGCAACTTCAAAAGACATATATTCGTTTGCGCCTTTATAATTACCTTGACCAGCAAAACAGTATTTGCATTTTAAGTTACAGTCGTGGCAAACGTGTAAACAAAGCGCCTTTACCAAATTACTTTTTATAGGTAAAGTTTTAATTTCTTTTGAAAAAAGTAAGCCTTGCTCTTTTATTTCGTTAAGTTCGTTTTCAATTTCTTCAATAACAGTACTATCAACGCCGTTTAAGTCGTACTCTTCCCCTTGCATTTTTTTAACCACTTCGGTTACTAATTTATCGCAAATATGAAGTGAACTACTTTCAACGTCAAAAAGATAATATCTGTCGTCAATATTAAAAGTATGTACCATCTTTAATAACAAAAGTAAGGAACAGTAAAATTTACTGCTCCTTTACGTTTTCCTTTTTTTAATTATTTATTGTTAACCTTTGCTTCTCTTTCTAACTTTTCACAGTTTTGGTTACCAACTGTACAAGAAGTTTTACAAGCAGATTGACAAGTGCTTCTGCATTCACCACAGCCAACTGAAGTTCTCTTTTTAGGTGTAGCAACTAATTTAATTTTTGCCATTATAGTTTTCCTCCAATATTTAAGTTCTATTTTATTCTACAATATTTTCTTTTAAGTGTCAATACAAAATCTATCTTTTAGATATATCTTTTATCAACAATTTTATATTTACTCTTTTTTGCCTTTTTTGGCTTAAATATTTTATCTCTATTTTTGTAAACTATTACCCCTGCAATAAGAAGTATTACGCCACCTATAATAGATAAAATAGCCCAAGTAGGTAAAGTATCTCCTTTAACCCTTTCCCACATATCGTTAATTTTGTGGTTAGTTTCTCCATCAAAATATCTCATAACGGCACATCTTTCAATAGTTTCTTGTGGAGGGTATTGAGTGTTAAACTGTCTATTTTTTTCTGCTGAGTATAAAGTTTTGCCAAAAAAGTATCCTAAATTTGCTTCATAAATATTTTCTTCAGTTCTTTCTTCAGTAACGCCGTAAGTCTTTTTAACCCAGTCTAAAACGCCGGTGTATTCTATAGTTTCCGTTTCGCCATTTTCATCTTCATAATCAATAGAAAAATCTTGGTCGCCAGCAATACAACTTGTGTAACCTATATATTCCATATTAGAAACGGCAACTTCAGGCGTACAAATATAGTTTAGAAAAGCAGTTGCTAATTCTTTATTTGCGCCTTTTGGCATAACGAAACCGTCAAACCAAACGTTAGAGCCTTCTTTTGGAACGGCATATTCTAAGAAAACGCCCTCTTCTTCAGCAACGTCCATTGCATAAACGGCATCTCCACTCCAAGCAAAGTTAATGGTAATTTTACCACTTGCAACGTCGTCTTTACCATTATCAACTTCAAGCCCATAAATGTTTGACTTTAATAACTTTAACGCATCTTCAACCCTTTTTATTGCCTCATCAGAAGTGTTGTTAAAAACTTCTTCAAGTTTAGCAGTATATTCTTGTTTTGTTATTTCGCCATTTTCAACTTGTTCTAAAAGACCTAAAAGTTCATCACGGTAAGCAAAAGCAATACCTATAAAGTAAGAATCTCTTACACTATTTTTAATGGTTGACTTTTCTTTATACGCAATATTCCATAAACTACTCCAACTTTCCATATCGTAGCTTGAAACGAACTCTGGATTATAAGTTAAACCTAAAAGCCCCCACATATAACCAACGGTGTAGTACTTTCCGTTTTCATCTTGTAATCCCATAGAGTTAAACTTATCAATAATGTACTCTGAACCGTATTTTAAATAATTTTCAGGGGCATCAAAAGATTCAAGCATATCTTCCATTAACATTTTTTGAATCATATATTCAGATGGACACATAAGGTCAAAACTACCTGGGTTAATTTGAAGTTCGTTATACATATCTTCGTTAGTACCAAAAGTAGAGTATTGTACCGTTACGTTAGGATACTTTTCTTCAAAACTAGCAATAACCTCTTCCCCAATATAGTCTTCCCAGTTACCTACTCTTAAAACGCCACTAAGGCTTGTATCAGCCGAAACACTAACGGCATTAAAACAAGGACAAAGCAAAGTAAAAGCCATTACCAACATTAAAAATAAACTTGCAATCTTTTTCATTTTACTTCTCCTTTTTCTTTTTTGATTTTATGTTCATTATTATAACGACTATTATCGCAACTACAAATATTACCGTGGTAAGCGCTCTAAACACAGGTAGTGATGAGTTTGCCCCACCTTTTGCAAGTGAGTTATAAACCTTTGTACTTATGGTATCAAAAGTAGCAGGTTTAGTAAACGCAGTTACTACGTAGTCGTCAAGCGACAAGGTAATTGATAGTAAAAAACCACTAAAAATACCAGGTAAAATTTCAGGTAGCACCACCTTAAATAGTGCTTTACTAGGCGTTGCCCCAAGGTCAAGCGCCGCTTCGTATAAACTTGAGTCCATTTGTTCAAGTTTAGGTGTAACGGATAGCACAACGAAAGGTGTGCATAACACCATATGTCCTATTAAAACGGAAAAATACGACCTACTAGTACCTAATATTAGCGAAAATATTAACGCTAAAGAAATAGCAGTAACGATTTCTGCATTTATTATAGAAACCCTTGATGCGCCTTTAACAACTTTACCAAAACCACCACGGCTATAGTGAAGACCTATCGCACCTAAAGTACCTAAAATTGTTGAAAGCACGCTAGAAACAAGCGCTAAAACTAAAGTATTTACTATAACTGGCGTAATTTCCCCGTCGGTAAGTAGCCTTTTATATAGGTTAAGCGAAAAACCACTCCAAACACCAACTACCGTTGAGTCGGTAAAACTGTAAATAACAAGTAAAAATATAGGAGCGTAAATAAAGGCTAATACAAGGAAGATATATCCCCTGCTAAAAAACTTTTTTATCATAAATTAGCCCCCCTCATATTTTCTTGTGGTTTAAAGCCACCTGTAAGTAGCATTGTAACGAACATAATTACAAGCATAATAAGGGCAAGTGCAGAGCCGTAGTTCCAGTTAGCGGCAACGCCGAATTGTTCTTCAATAAGTTTACCTATAATGGTAACTTTACCATTACCAAAAGTATCAGAAACAACGTAACAACTCATTGTAGGTAAAAACACCATATTTATACCACTTAAAACACCAGGTAGTGAAAGTGGGAATATAACCTTTGTAAAGACGCCAACTCTGTTTGAGCCAAGGTCGGCTGCAGCCTCTTCTAAACTTCTATCACGCTTAATTAGCGTTGTGTAAAGTGGCATAATCATAAACGGAAGATAGTCGTAAACCATACCGATTACCGTGTTTAAGAAATTGTTTTTTCCAAACATACCTATAAGTGTTAAAAGTTCTTTCATAGCCATTGCACGAAGAACGAAATTTATCCACATAGGTAAAACGAATAGCATAACTATAACACCAGCCACCCTTTGTTTCATTTTAGACAAAATGTACGCAACAGGGTACCCTATTAATAAACAACAAACGGTGGTTATACCTGCAAGCCCTATACTCATAAATAGGTTTGTTATAGAAGTAGGGTTTGTGAAAAAGTCAATAAAATTATAAAATGAAATTTTGCCCGTTTCATCAGTAAACGCATAAAACACAATTAAAAGTAGTGGGAAAATTACGAACATAAAAAGGAATAGTCCGTAAGGAATACAAAGTTGTTTTCTACTAAAAATCCACTTCCTATTTTTAACAGGTTTATCATCTTTATAAACGGTTTTTGATATAACCTTGCCCTTCGTCATCTTTTTACTTCCTCTTTAAGTTTAAGGCGAATATCTTCAGGCTTAATGATAACGCTAACTATATCATTTTCGTTCCAAGTATATTCCGTATCACAAACGAAATCTTCTTCATTTTCTTCCGTTCTAACGATAATTTGGTAGTGGTCGCCCTTATAGATAATAGAAACTATTTGACCACTTGCGCCACCTTCTTCTAAGTTGTCTGAAATTTCAATATCTTTTAAGCCAACTTCAACTTCAACGTCAATGTCGGTTAAGTCAATCTTTTCACCGTTTTCCGTTATTAAATAGCCTTCTTCATCTAAGAAAGAGTTAGGGTATAAAGTGGTAACGTCGCAATCAAATTCGCCGTCGCCAAAACAAACGGTATTCTTTTTAGTAATATAACCTTCGTACTTGTTTGAAGAAAATTCTTTATGCATTAGGTGGATATCTTCAGGTCTAATAATTATACTTGCCTTTTCGCCCACCTTTCTTTCTTTAGTGTCTTGAATAATAACTTCCGTCTTGCCAACTTTAAGCACCATTTCGTAATGGATACCTTTAAAGATAGAACTTATAATTTTACCGTTAACTTGACCTAAGCCTTCATCAACTAAGTAAACGTCTTCCGGTCTAACTACAACGTCAACCTTTTCGTTCTTGTCAAAGTCGTCAACGCAGTCAAAAGTATTGCCGATAAATCTAACCTTTTTACCCCCAAGCGCCGTGCCAGAGAAAATGTTACTTTCCCCAATAAAGTCGGCAACGAAGGTGTTTTTAGGTTCGTTGTAAATATCGGTTGGTGTTCCTATTTGTTGAATAACACCGTCTTTCATAACTACAACCGTGTCGCTCATAGTTAAGGCTTCTTCTTGGTCGTGCGTAACGTAAATAAAGGTTATGCCAAGTTTTTTGTGCATTTCCTTTAGTTCTAGTTGCATATCCTTTCTCATTTTAAGGTCTAATGCGCCTAAAGGTTCGTCAAGAAGTAAAATTTCCGGTTCGTTAACAATTGCTCTTGCAATAGCAACTCTTTGTTGTTGACCACCAGAAAGTGTTGAAACGCTACGGCTTTCAAACCCTTCAAGGTCAACCATTTTAAGTGCCTTTTCAACTTTTGCGTCAATTTCTTCACGCGTTAACTTTTCAATTCTTTTAAATCTATCTCCGTTTTCATCTTCGTAAGTTACTTCAACCTTTCTAAGTTTTAGCCCAAACGCAACGTTTTCCTTTACGTTAAGGTGTGGGAAAAGCGCGTATCTTTGGAAAACGGTGTTAACCGGTCTTTTGTGTGGTGGAAGCATACTTATATCTTCACCGTTTAGTAAAACCTTACCACTACTTGGTCTTTCAAACCCAGCAATCATACGAAGTGTCGTAGTCTTACCACAACCAGAAGGCCCTAAAAAGGTAATAAACTCACCCCTTCTAACGTAAAGATTAATATTATCAACGGCAACGAAACCGTCGTCAAATTCCTTTCTTAAATCAACTAAATTTATAATATCGTCTCTTTTGATTTCTGCCATAATTCTCTCCTAAAAATTTGGTGGGCTTGAAACCCAAATAAAAGTAGCGTCCTTATCACTATCGTTTAATATATAATGCACTTTGTCGGTTAGGTAGTAAAAACTTTGTCCCTTTTTAACCTTAAACTTCTTTTTGCCTAAAACTACTATAACTTCCCCTTTAAGCACGTAGCCAAACTCTTCCCCTTCGTGTGGGAAATCTTCTTCCGTTTTGCATTTAGCGTTTAAGGTTATCCTAAGTGGCTCCATAATATTTTTTTGCGCAGACGGCACTAACCAGTCAAGCGTAAACTCATCAGTCGCCTTTTCTATATAATCGTTTTCAGTAAAGACCACCTTTTCTTCAACTTCTTCACTAAAAAATTCCGTAAAACTACTGCCTACTGCAGAAAGTATATCTTGTAAAGTAGTGATTGCAGGGCTTGTCAAATCATTTTCAAGTTGCGAAATATACCCCTTAGTCAGTTCACACCTATCGGCAAGTTCTTCTTGTGTTAAACCACATTGAAGCCTTAAGTTTTTAATCTTTTCACCAATAACCATTTTTGCAATTTCCTTATATTATAAAGTTTAGCCTTTTCTAACAAAAAGTTTAATAAAACTAAACTTGATGAAAATATTATATTTATATAATAACCCCTTGTCAATCATTTTATATATATTGATAAAAAATTGTCGAAAAATTTTTAAAAACAAAAGACGATTGATAAACTCAACCGTCTTTTTAATTTGTTTTGTAGATATTATTTTATAACAGTACCATTAATTTTAGCACCGTTATTAACGAAAACGTCAAACACAGTAGCATCAATGTAACCGTTTAACTTACCACCATATAAGTAAACGTCCCCACCTGTGCCGTATGAATTACCCATACAACTTGACCAAGATTCATATTGATGTTCTACAGTTTCAATAGCACCACCGTACATATTAAACGTACCACCATATACGAATACTGGTTGACAACCATTTTCAACGTCAGCCGTACTTCTTTCACTAGAAACTCCAACAGTACCAGAATAAAGGTTAAGAGTTGCGCCCTCATCAATTTGGAAAGCAGAGAAACCTACGTAAATGCCACCGTCTTGTTCTATAGAAGTATCAATAATATTTAACGTTGCACCATCTCTAACAGTAAACAATGAAACAGATAAACCTTGATAAGTTTTTTGAATAATATTGTAACCGTTTAAGTCAATAGTAACGTCGCCAATAATATTTATGTTAAGAGTAGAAGCATTTGCCCAAACGTCAATAATAACGTCTTCTGTTAACTTAACGTCACTGTCAAGTAAAATACCATTTTTTTCTACACCGCCAATTTCACACTTAATCTTTACGTTCTTCTTTTTATTACCGTTATCATCTAAAGTGTTTACCCAAGCCATTGCATCTTCAAAAGTTTCAACGTCAGCAGGAACAGTTTTATCCTTAATCGCAAGGTCTTTACCTACAGTCGTAGAATTTTCCTTAACTACAGGGGCTTCTTTAGTTTCGCCACAACCGTTATCACAAGTTGCAACAAGTTTTTCCCCATCTAAAACGTATTTTGTAAAACTATGTTCAACCATAGTACCCATTACTCTTACCGTTTCAGTTGCGCCACAGCCCTTTTCGCAAACAGCAGTTTTCGTTCTGTTTCTACCACAAGTAATTTCTTCATCATAAACGTAATTAATAAACGCATGGTGAACAGCCGTTCCATATGCCACAACAGTTTTTTTAGTGCCACAACCATTATCACAAGTTGCAGTTTTTGTTCCATCAACATCACACTTAGCGTCGTTATTGAAAACGTAATTAGTAAACGAATGGCTAAGCGCAGTACCACTTGCCGTTTTAGTATTAGTTTCGCCACAACTACAAGTTGCAGTTTTTGTTCCATCAACACCACACTTTGCGTCGTTGTTGAAAACGTAATTAGTAAACGAATGTCTATGCGCAGGTTCACTTACTTGAGAAGGTTGCTTACACGCAACAGCAAAGCATGTAGCAGATACAACTATAAGCAAAACTAGCATACTCATTAAAAATTTTTTCATAATCATATCTCCTTAAAAATAATAAATTTATTAGACATATTATATCATTTTTCTTTATAAAATTCAATACCAAAAATAAAAAAATACGGCTTTCACCGTATTTTTTAGTTTTACTTTTTATAAAGTTCTATCCAAGTATCTAATTTTGCTATTAAATCTTTGTTGTTTTTACTCTTTTTCATCATTTCAAGGAGTGAGTCGGTTGCATCGTTTCTTTCTGATAAAATCTTTCTTAACTTATAAACGGTGTCAAGTTCTTCTTTTGAAAGAAGTAATTCTTCTCTTCTAGTACCCGATTTATAAAGGTCAATTGCTGGGAAAACACGGCGTTCACTTAACTCTCTAGAAAGATGAATTTCCATATTACCTGTACCTTTAAATTCTTCATAAATAACGTCGTCCATACGACTACCCGTTTCAACAAGCGCCGTTGATAAAATGGTTAAGCTACCACCCTTTTCAATATTTCTTGCAGTACCAAAAAACTTTTTAGGCATAAATAAAGCAACTGGATCAATACCACCGGATAGGGTCTTTCCTGAAGATTGAACGGTGTTGTTATACGCCCTTGTTAATTTTGTAATAGAATCCATTAAAATAACTACGTTTTTATTAACTTCTACAAGTCTTTTTGCTCTATTTATAACAAGTTCAGCCGCCCTAATATGATGTTCAGGGTTTTCGTCAAAAGTTGAATAAATAACCTCTCCTTTAACAGAACGCTTAATATCGGTAACTTCTTCAGGTCTTTCATCAATTAATAAAACCATAAGTTTAACTTCAGGGTGATTAGTTTCAATGGCTTTTGCTATCTTTTTTAGTAACGTTGTTTTACCTGCTTTTGGTGGAGCAACTATTAAACCACGTTGTCCAAGCCCTATCGGAGAAAATAGGTCGATACATCTAATTGCTAAATCGTCATCTCCCTCAATTTCTAAATTCAATCTATCGGTTGGATAGTAAGGAATTAAATTATCAAAATTTTCTCTTTTCAAAAACAAAGTTGGGTCAAGGTCGTTTATTCTTAAAACCTCTTGTAAAGCAGGAGAACTATCCTTAGAAGGCTTTGCAAGCGCCCTAACTTTGTCGCCACGGCGAAGATTATACTTTCTTATGTTTTGCATAGAAACGTAAATATCTTCTTTAGAGTTTTCGTAATTATTAACCCTTAAAAAACCGTAACCTGATACGTGTTGTTCTAAAACGCCCTCTGCCTCAATAAACTCTTCCGTTTCAACAGGGTTGTCGGCAAAATCTAAACTTCTTTTTGCCAAAAGTTCATCATCTTCAACGTAATAAGGCGTTAAATCTATCTTTATTTTTTTAGGCGCGCCCTTTTTGTTTGGAGTGGTTGGCAATATTTCTTTATTTTGTATTTTAATAATAGTTTCAACAAGTTCTTCTTTTGAAAGCGAAGTAGAAGACTTAACCCCTATTACACTACCAATTTCACGAACTATACTTAAATGAAGGCTTGTTAGTTCCTCAGCCGTAAAGATTTTTAATTGTTTCATTTTATACCTCTTGGAAAAATTAAAAAATAATTGAAAGTAGTTAAACTACTTAAATAGAAAAAAATTAAAATAATAAAACGCCTTAAGAAAAGGCTACTATTATTTTACCACAAAAAATTTTTTTTGAAAACAATTTTTATAAATTATTTATTATAAACTGCGTTAAAAACGTGCTTAGCGTAAGCCCCTGCGACGTTTTTTCCCGAAATATCTTCAATTTCCTTAAAAAACGCGTTTGAATTAACTTCACAAATATAATCTTTTTGATTTTTAGATATAATATCAACACCAGCGTAGTCAAGTCCTAACGCCTTAACTGCGTTTAGTGCTAAACTTTCTTGCTCTTTTGAAAGCGAAATAAGTTTACCCTTTCCACCAAGCCCAATATTTGAACGAAAATCATTTTCATTTTCCCTTTGCATTGAAGAAATTACTTTACCACCAACTACTATTACCCTAATATCCTTACCTAGTCCGTCACCGATATATTCTTGGTATAAGTGTGGATAAAGTTTAAGTTTATCAAATAAATCTTTTAGTTCTTTTTTGTTTTTTGCAAGGTAAACCTCTCTACCCATTGAGCCGTAAACGTTTTTAACCACTATCGGGTAAGAAAGTTCTTTTTCCACTTCTAAAATAAACTTATCGTCATCTGTGCTTTTGTACATAATAGGCGACGGCAAAGTTTTAGGCATAGCAATATTTTTGTTAGCCAAAAAAATATAGGTTATCATTTTATCGTCGCAAAGTTCAATTGCGTTTGCGCTGTTAAATACCCTATACCCTGCCTTTTCAAGCATTTTTGCAACGTGAATATTTTTGTCTAAAAAAATTACAAAATCAACCTTGCCTATATTACTTTTAACAACCCCGTTTTCAATATAAGTAATAACTTCGTTACCCTTTTTTTTGGTTAACAAAACGCCTAATTTATTAAATTCTTCGGTTAGCCTTTCCACTTGATTTATGGTTGACTCATTAGAAAAGTATCCGTTAGTAATAACTAATCCTTGCATTTTAAAATATCCTTTACTGCTAAATAACTACTTGAAAACGCCCATTGAAGATTATATCCACCAGAATCTCCGTCAACGTCTAACATTTCGCCAACTATGTAAAGCCCTTTAACAAGTTTACTTTCCATAGTTTTTTCATTAATATCAGTCGTATCTACGCCACCCTTAGTTACTTGAGCATAGTCAAACCCTAAACTACCAGTAACTTTAATTTCAAACGCCTTTAAAGTTTTAACTATATCTTCAATTTTATTTGAGTTAGCCTTTTTTATAACTGCCTTACCGATTTGTTTATTGATTATACCTGTAAACAAATCTTCATCAGTTAAGTAAGGCGCAGTTAATTGTTTGTTTTTTAATATTTCAATAATTTTATCGCTTTCAAAATTAGGCATAAAATCAACAACTATTTTAGCGTTATCGTTTTTAAGTAAATGCCCTGAAAGTTGGAAGATAACAGGCCCACTAACGCCGTACTCAGTAAAAAGTAGTTCGCCAGCCGTTTCCTTAACGAATTTGCCGTTAACAAACCCTTTTACTAAAGCGTCAATTCTAAGTCCGTGTAAACCCTTGATGTCTTTTATTTCCGTTTTAAGTTGAACAAGCGCAGGGGTTAACTTAGTTAATTTATGTGAAAAAGGTTTTAATAGGTCGTAACTTTTTCCGTCAGTTCCAAACTGTTTTGAAGATTTACCACCACAAGCAAAAATAACCTTTTTTGCCTTTATAACTTCATTTCCGTTAGTAATTAAAAAGTAATCTTTTTCCTTTTTAACGCTACTAACGAAAAACTCCGTCTTTACTTCTACATTTAAATCTTCAAGTTTATAACGCATAAGGTCTAAAACGGAAGAGGCTTGTTTAGAAAGTGGGTAAACTTTATTATCTTTTACCGTTGTAACTAACCCTAATTCTTCAAAAAAAGCAATTAAGTCTTTATTTGTAAAGTTAGATATTGCGTAGTTAAAAAAGCCGTCGTTATAACTATAATAGTTAACGTTTGAAAGGTTTTTATTAGTGATATTGCCTTGTCCGTTACCAGTAACGGCAAGTTTTTTACCAATTCTATTTAGGCGTTCTAATAAAATTATATTTTCCGCGCCAAGAGCCTTTGCTAAATTTATTGAGGCAAAAATACCACCTGCGCCACCACCGATAACGGCAACTTCTTTTACCATTTTATTCTTTCCTTAAGTTTATTTAGTACAGTATAACACACTTTTTAAAGTTTTTCCATAAAAAGTTGACTAAAAATATTTTTTATGTTAAAGTTTATAAAAAATAAAGGAAAGTAAAAATGGCAAATATTTTTAAGTTTTTAGGGAACAATATTTTATACTTAGTGGTATTTATTTTAAGTATATGCTTAATAATAGGCGCATCTTTTTTATACAAATATTTAGTTAAAAAGTTAGAAGAAAAAAAGGAAAAAGCAAAAACTGAAAAAGAAGGCAACAAAAAAGACTAACGAGTTCGTTAGTCTTTTTTTTATGATTTTGTTATAAGCCCTTTACCCACGTATGAACGGTAAACCATATCAACATCTCTCCATCTACTAAACACAAAGTAGAAGTTGCCGTTATTATCTACCCACTTTTCGTTTAGGTATGCGCCGTAAAGATTACGAGTGTCTTGCGTACCGATAAGTTTGTTTTGTAGCAGGGTTTGCTTATCACTCCACTCTCCGTATAAACTTGCAGAGTAGCGAACTACAATTTCAACTGCGTTTACGTCTAAATAACTCATAACCCATTGATCAATGTAAGGGTTATACGCCACCGACATATTTGAAAGTTTTTCATCAACGATAAATATTGCATCGTCAATTTCTTTACTCCAAATAGGAGTTTTTCCATCATATCCTACTAAATATTCGTAAGCACTAAAAGTTTCAAAATTTTCTATCTTAACTCTACCAAGTTTTAAACCACTCGTTCTATATCCACCACGACCAAATATATAAATATATCCGTCGTTACCATTAATTGGGTAAATTTGTGTAAAATGATAACCTTCGTGCTCTGCTAAATTTATGTTAAACTTTTGAGTTGCAGAAATACTTGTCGCATCAATATCAAGATTAACAAGTTTTTGCAAAGTCGTTGCATTAAGTCCCGTGCCGTTAATACCACTACCTTCTGAGTGGTCAACCCAAGTTAGGTCAGGCACTCTTACCCAAGTTACGCCACCGTCAACCGACTTAATACAACCACCATAGTTGTTTTTGTCAATACGGTTTGACGTGCCGTGTCTTGAGAAATAGAATATGTAAATTGCACCGTCTATTTCAATACCACCAGAATAAATTTTGGTCGTTTCATAAGAGCCGTTATGTAGTGATGCTAAAGGACTTTCAGCATACTCCGTACTTGACCAACCATTTGAAGTCCAAAAATATTCAAGTTGTAAGTTATCTGAAAGGTCAGTATCTCTTGTTTTACCAATTACGCCACTACGCCAGTTTTCACTTGAAACATTATCTTCAACGCTAAAGGTATCGCCAAAAAGTAGTAAGGTTTCACCGTTTGAAAGGTTAACTGAAATACCAAGGTCAGTACCACCTATATCCCAAGTTTCAAGCGTGTTGTTTCCTGCATCGTCGTTTTCACATATAAACGAACCTAACACGCTAATATCGCTAAACGTTGCGTCGCAAACAAGTCTAGTGCCAAATGCAGTTACAGTATATTTTGAGCCACAACCATAATCGCAAGTTGCCGTTTTTGTACCGTCTTTTTTGTCGGTTGCATCGTTGTTATAAATATAGTTAGTAAAACTATGCTCTAACTTATTAACGTAATTATCTTTATAACTTTTCCCACAAGAACATTTGTATTCAGTATAGCCTTGTTCAGTGCAAGTTGGGTTTATTACCGTTTGTACGTAAACGTGTTTGTGAGAAGAAAGTTCTTCTTCAGGGAAAATATCCTCAGCATCGCCAGGTCCTAAAATATTTACTCCTTCAATAATACCAATTAAAGCCTTCTCACTACTTGTGCTTGAGCTAATAACGTAACCTTCATCGTTTGTTAGAGTTTTTCTTTCGCCGTTTATTATTATCGATACTCTGTAGTAAACACTCTTCCCTTCAAGTTCTTGGTAATACGACCAATCGCTTCCTTCTTTTGCACTTATCGTAACGATATTTCCATTATATAAAATTTCATAAGGCGATTCGTAAGTGTTGTATCCTTCAATTATATCTGCGTATGGATTAGTTACTTCTACTTTACTTCCAACTATCGTTATATTTACTACCCCGTCTATATAACTCTTTATGATTTTTAGTTCCTTACTTGTAAATCTACTATAATATCCGTCACTAGTATCCGTAACATAAACTTCATCTAACGTAGTTACCCTATCTTTATATGCTTTTAATGCTACTTCGTATATACTTCTTGCACATTTTTCATCATAGTTTGCATAAATATCAAAAGTACTTTCGTCAGCATAAGTAACCGTTACAAAGCCTCTTGCTACGAAATCTCTTGCATAGTTGTACGTTAAAATGTTTACGATACTACCTTTTACGTAACTGTAATCTCCCTCTACGTCGTAATACATATTCTTACAATTTGTTAATAATCCCTTTTCGCCGTTTGGATAATTTTCAATTGTAAATTCATCATTTACAGTATCAAGTGGCGCTATCAACGTATACCACGAAATTTTTTCTGCAATATTCGTGTTCGTTATATCGTATTTCGTTCTAAATTCTAAACCTGTTGGTTTGTTTTGTACAAGTTTTATACTCGCTCCCTTTACCATTTCGAGTTTAATAAATACGGCTTCAAAGGTTACGTCTTCTACAATACTCGTAACGTCTACTATCGAGTTTGCTTTATACAAACCTAAACTTTCATTATACCAACCTATGAATTGATAACCTTCTTCACTATAGTTCGGCGCGTCAAGTAATACGCTACTGGTATTGGTATCAATTACTGTTCCTTCTACCTCATAAGAAATATTATATCCAACATCAAGCACTGCAATAGCACTATTACCAGTTTCAACTGCCGTAGCACCAAACGGCAACGTACTTAAGGAAAACAATGCTGACAAGGTTAAAGTCAACGCCAAAAATTTTACCAGTACTTTTTTCATCTTAAGCCTCCTTATATCTAATGCGTACATTATATAATGTAAAAGTCTAGTTGTCAAACATTTTTGTGTTATATAATGTACACAATAGATAATGTAGGTGTTAGTTATGAAATTAAGAATAAAAGAAATTTTAGAAGAAAAAGGTAAAACAAAATATTGGTTGTATGTTCAACTAGGTTTAAGCTATCAAAACTTTAATAAAATAATAAATAACCAAACTTCAAGCATTAAATTTGAAAATTTAAAAACAATTTGCGACATTTTAGAGTGTTCTCCAAACGATTTATTTGAAGAATATTATAAAAAATAAAAAACGGCTAATCAGCCGTTTTTTTTAAGTTTACCGTTAAAATGCCGGAAATCATACCTATTACACTAACGAAAATTAGGTCGATAAAAAATTTATAGTTAAACAAAAACTCTCCGTTTATAATAAAAAATATAGTATAAATTATAATCGTAGCAACTAGCCCTGTTAAAAGTCCTTTTAAAAACCCCATTTTCCCTTTTATTGTGAAAAAACAACCGATAAATACTGCTATAACTTTAATAAACTGGTTTACTGGCAGGATAACCTTTTCGGGTATTTTACAAAGTTTTATAATAAACCCAAAAAGCAAAACGAATAAAAGTGTTAATATAACCGTTAGTGCTATCGAAGAAAACAAATTGCCTTTTTTTGACATAAAAAAATCCTCGCAAAAATTTAGATATCTAAACTTATGCAAGGATTTTGTTTTTTATACCAAAAACTAATTAGTCTTTATCTTTAGCGTCAACTCTGTAAATTGCAGCTTTGTCAAATTTAATATAGTTTTTATCAGCGCTTGTACCAGTTTCTAAAACGATATAGTTTTTGTCGTCGTTAATTTCAACAACTGAACCG
Source organism: Clostridiales bacterium (assembly GCA_015055835.1). Lineage (GTDB taxonomy): Bacteria > Bacillota > Clostridia > Christensenellales > Borkfalkiaceae > SIG381. Next base: position 126,312 of record SVHJ01000001.1, read on the forward strand.
ATAATTCCACCGATAGTTGTGATTGTATCACCCTTTTTAATTCCGTTAATCATATCTTGTTGTTGCTTTTGTCTTTTCTTATTTTGTCTTGAAGAGAAAACAAAGAACACGATAATTAAAACGAATAGAACACCCATAATGATATATGAACCCCAAGGTGTTTGTTGTGCTTCTTCAAATAAATTAAATAACATAATAAATACGCTCCCCTTTTCTTTAAATTTTACAACTTTATTATATAAAATTTACTTAACTTTTGCAAGTAAAAGTTGTTGTTTTTGTCGAATTAATTATAGTTTCGGTAAAATTCTTCTCTAAACTCGCTAAATCTATCTTCTAAAATAGCCTGACGCATATTTTTCATTAAATTTGTTAAGAAGGTTATGTTGTGAAGAGAAAGCATCATTCCACCCATCATTTCGCCCACGTTAATTAAGTGGCGTAGGTAGGCTTTTGAATAGTTTCTACAACAGTAACAATCACAGTTAGGGTCAAGTGGTGTAAAGTCGTCTTTATACTTTCCGTTTCTAACAACTATTTTACCTTTAGAAGTCATTGCCGTACCATTTCTTGCAATTCTTGTTGCTAAAACGCAGTCGAACATATCAACCCCACGCATTACCCCTTCAATTAAACAGTCAGGGCTACCAACACCCATTAAATATCTTGGAATATTAGTTGGATATTTATCTTGTAAAAAGTCAAGTATATCGTACATAATTTCTTTAGGTTCGCCAACTGAAAGCCCACCTATACCTATGCCGTATTTTGCGTAAGGAATAGTTTCTTTTAAACTTGTTTCTCTTAAATCTTTATACATATTCCCTTGAACGATAGGGAAAAGCGCTTGATTATCGTTTTTATGGTAGTTATAACACTCATCAAGCCATTTTAACGTTCTTTTCATAGCGATATCTGCTGACTTTTTATCTACGCCGTATTCACTACATTGGTCAAACGCCATTATAATATCAGCCCCTAAATTATTTTCAATTTCTATCGCTTTTTTAGGGTTAATAAAGTGTAAACTTCCGTCTATATGAGAGTTAAAGTAAACCCCTTCGTCCTTAATTTTGTTTAGTTTTGCAAGTGAAAATACTTGAAACCCACCACTATCCGTTAAAATAGGTCTGTCCCACGCCATAAACTTATGAAGTCCACCAGCATCTTTTACAAGTTCATCACCAGGACGCATATATAGGTGGTAAGTGTTTGCAAGTATAATTTGGGCGTTAGCCTCTTTTAAGTCCCTTGGCATAACCCCCTTTACCGTTGCTTGCGTACCAACCGGCATATAAACGGGCGTTTCAATATCGCCGTGAGGGGTATGAAGTATCCCTGCCCTTGCACCCGTTTTTTTATCTTGTTTTATTGTTTCAAACCAAAATTTTTCCATAATTTCCTATAAAATAAACATACTGTCGCCAAATGAAAAGAACCTGTACTTTTCTTTAACGGCAGTTTCGTACGCAGAAAGTGCGTTTTCTCTACCCATAAATGCTGATATTAGCATAAGTAAAGTTGACTTTGGTAAATGGAAGTTTGTTATTAAACTATCCACGCACTTAAAGGTATATCCAGGGTAAATAAAAATTTCGGTATTTCCTTTTTCTTCTTTTAATAAACCCTTGTCATCTGCTACGCTTTCAACCGTTCTAACGCTTGTCGTACCAACGCAAATAACCCTTCTACCATCTAACTTTGCTTTGTTTATAATTTCAGATGCCTCTTTACTAACTTCATAGTATTCAGAGTGCATATGATGTTTTAATATATCATCTTCTTTAACCGGTCTAAAAGTTCCAAGTCCAACGTGAAGAAGTACGTCAACTATGATAACCCCTTTAGCCTTTAATTTTTCAATTAACTCGTCGGTAAAATGTAGCCCTGCAGTTGGCGCTGCTGAAGAGCCGTCAACTTTAGAATAAACCGTTTGGTAGCGTTCTTTTTCCTTTAACTTTTCCTTAATATATGGTGGAAGTGGCATTTCGCCTATTCTAGAAATAATATCTTCAAACACGCCGTTAAAGTTAAACTTAACAATTCTACTACCCTCTAACTCGTTAATAGATAAAACCTCTAAAGATAGTTCACTGTTTGCCACTAATATCCTGCCTATTCTTGCCTTTTTACCCGGCTTAACCAAAACTTCCCAAGTATCGATTGAAAGTCTTTTAAGTAATAAAATTTCTACTTTTGCGCCGTTTTTTGTATAAAAGAACATTCTAGCAGGTAAAACCCTAGTATTGTTTCTAACTAAAACGTCCCCTTCTTTTAAGTAATCTACTATATCATAAAAATGTTTATGTTCTATTTTCCCCGTCTTTCTATCAAAAACTAACATTCTGCTAGAATCTCTTGGAAAAACTGGCGTTTGAGCAATTAACTCTTCAGGTAAATAGTAGTCAAAATCATCAGTTCTCATCATCTTTAATTACCTTGTCGTTTTCAACGTAAGTAAGTCCTAAATGTTCATAACCCTTTTTAAGTAGCACTCTACCCCTTGCAGTTCTTGCAATAAACCCAAGTTGAAGTAGATAAGGTTCGTACATATCTTCAATAGTGTTTGCGTCTTCGTTAATAGTTGCTGCTAAAGTATCAAGCCCACAAGGACCACCGTTAAACTTTTCAGCAAGTGATAAAAGTAGTTTGTTGTCAATATTATCTAGCCCAAGTTCATCAATTTCTAATCTCTTTAGCGCTAATTTTGCGTCTGAAAGCAGTATCGTTTGATGGTTTTCTATTAAAGCAAAATCTCTAACACGGCGAAGAAGTCTGTTTGCAATTCTTGGCGTACCACGACTTCTTTTTGCAATTTCAGTTGCAGCATCTTTTTCAATATCAATTTGAAGTCTTCTTGCTGAGCCTATTAAAATTTCCGTTAGTTCAGGGGTAGAATAAAGTTCTAGCCTACAAACTACGCCAAAACGGTCACGAAGTGGGGTTGAAAGCATACCTGCTTTAGTAGTTGCCCCAACTAAAGTAAACTTTTGTAGTGGTATTTGCACGTTTTGCGCTGACGGACCTTTACCTAAAATAATATCAAGCATATAGTCTTCCATAGCAGGATACAAAATTTCTTCAACGCTTCTATTTAAACGGTGAATTTCATCAATAAACAAAACGTCGTTTTCGTTAAGGTTTGTTAAAATTGCGGCTAAGTCCCCTGCTCTTTCAATGGCAGGTCCACTTGTTATTTTTATTTGAGAATTAAGTTCGTTTGCAATAATATGCGCTAAAGTAGTTTTACCAAGCCCTGCTGGACCGTAAAGTAAAACGTGGTCTAAAGCGTCCTCTCTTTTTTTTGCTGATTCTATAAAAACCAAAAGGTTGTTTTTAATTTTTTCTTGCCCAACGTAAGCGTCAATCGTTTTAGGTCTTAAAACGTTTTCCACTTCGCTATCGGTAAAGTTTTTTGTTGAAACTACTAATCTTTCTTCCATAATTCTATCTCATATTCTTAAGTGCAAAGGCAATAATTTCTTGAAGTCCTTTTGCACCGTTTTCTTCAGCTAATTTTACTGCGTTAGTACTTTCTTGTTTAGAAAAACCTAAAGTAAGTAGCGCCATAACGGCATCAGGGTTTGCTTCAACTGTAGTAATAGTTTGCTTTTTATCGGTGGTGGTTAGGTTAATTTCCCCCATCTTCTCACGAAGTTCAACTATAATTCTTTCAGCCGTCTTTTTGCCACAACCTTTAATGCCTGAAAGGGTTTTAATATCAGAAGTAGCAATCGCTAAAGCAAGTCCCTCTAAATTTATATTAGAAAGTATGCCGATACCACCTTTAGGACCAACGCCACTAACGGAAATTAATTTAAGAAACATTGCCTTTTCTTCTCTACTAATAAATCCGTAAAGGCTAACCCCTTGATCGCTAACCGATAGGTAAGTATAAACTTCCCCCTCTTTTTGATTAACTAGTTTTGCGTAAACGCTAGCAGAACAGGTTATTTCATAACCTATCCCGTTATTTTCAAGTAAAACCATACCGTTATCAAAATCTAAAACTTTTCCTTTAATATATCCTATCATAATCTAAACAACCCACTTAATTTATTAGTTTGTAAATGACAAAGCCCAACTGCAAGAGCGTCTGCCGCGTCGTCAGGTTTTGGTATAGACGGAAGTTTAAGAAAGGTTTTAACCATTTGCTGAATTTGATTTTTATCAGCCCTACCGTATCCTGTTAACGCTTGTTTAATTTGAAGTGGCGTGTACTCAAAAATTTTATCACAATATTTAGTTGCAGTAAGTAATACAACCCCTCTTGCATGCGCAACTGCTATTGCCGTTTTAACGTTTTTAGCAAAGAAAAGTTCTTCAATGGCAATTTCATCAGGTTTAAAAGTTTCAATAATCTTTGTAACCCCTTCCTCCACCATCTTAAGTCTAACTGCTAAATTATCTTCTTTAGGCGTTAAAACCACGCCGTAATCAAGCATTTTAGTTATATTCCCTTTTTTTTCTAACACCCCGTAGCCTAAAGTTGCAAGTCCAGGGTCAAAACCAACTACTATCACTATATATTTCCCTTAAAAAATCCACTCTTTATATTGTACTTAATTTTCTTAAAAAAGTCAATAATAGTTTTTAAAAAGGAAAAACGGCTTAACGCCGTTTTCCTTAAAAATTTTTGGAGAAAATTTGAGGTTTTCTTCGTGTGGTTTAATTAAAGTTTGGGTTATAAATAAATTGTTCAATACTTACCGTGAAAGCCGTTGTTGAAAGAGAAGAATATCTTTCTCTTAAATGAAGTTTAAAAGTATCGCCAATTTTAAAGTTTTGTTGCATTTTTGCATATACCGTTTCAAAACTTGCTAAATCGGTTATAGCTGTTTTAACCCCGTCAATTTCTACGGCATCAATAATATATCCTTCCTTTATTTTAGCCCCGTTACTTGAAGTGGCTTTTGAAATAGCGCCACCTTCAACTATAGTGTGAACGTAAACGTACTTTTCTTGCGCCCCAAAAGGTCCGTAAGTAGAGCCTTCGGTAACTACAACGCCAAGTTGCCATCTACCTTCAACGTATCCGTAAGAATTTTCCGTTTGTGTTTTTATTAAATCGGTCATTATTTTAATAATTCCCGTTTCATCTTCCTTTATCTCACCAACTTCAAGAGGAATAGCAAAATTTAAACCCTCGTAACTAACGTTTCCACCGTTAACCATGCCAACTAATTCACCGTAAAGATTAAATAATCCACCACCTGAATTTCCTTGGTTTAACGCAGCGTCAATTTGAAGTAGCGTCATAGGATTTCCTTCAATTTCTACGTCTCTATTTATATAACTAACTATACCTTTCGTAACTGAGCCAGGCAAAGTACCACTTGGGTTACCTATTGCAAAAACGTCTTCACCTAAAACTAAATTAGTGTTTCTTACGTCCATAAGTTTAGCAACGGTAATATCGTTTTTAGTTAGCCCGTAAGTGTTATTTGATATATCTAGTTTTAATATGGCAATATCCGTTTTATCATCCCCACCAACTAAAGAAACGGCAAAGTTTTTACTAGAAAATACGTAAGAATAATTTAAATTGTCATCTGCAAGCTTTATTTTTAACTCGTCTGCCCCTTCGATAACGTGGAAACAAGTTAAAACGTAAAAACAGTTTTCTTCTTCAGTATTATCTTCCGTTATAACGCTAACGTCAACTATTACCCCACAACCTTCGCCAATTTGCGTGGAAGTTAAGTTTTCAATACAAACGACAGAATCGTAAACCTTAGCAACGGCCTCTACCAAATCACCCTTTTCTCTATCAGGAGTGATTGTTGAATAATTTATATTAACGTCTGAAACGTTAATCGTGCCTTGTGGTGTTTCAGTCTTTTCTGGTGGAAATTCCGTAAAGAAAATTTGACAAGCAGAAAGCGAACAAACCGTTAACACTAAAACTAGTGAAATTATTATTGCTTTTAATTTTTTCATAAAACCTCTTTAAACATAAGCCTTTTTTCTTATTATACACAGTTTAGCATACAATTATTGAATTAAACTTTAAAAAAATTTTTTTTATTTAAAATTAACAAGAAGGAGAAAAACCCCCTGTTTTCTCCTCCTCTTTTGTTTTTAAGACGACTTTTCGCCCAAAAACTATATTTAAACAACAATTTTTAGGCGTTTTACTTTAAAAAAAATAAATCGTCTTATTGCTGATAGTAAAAGTATCTTCAATAAAACGATTTTAATACCTTAAAAATAAAAATTATTCTTCGATGGCGTTATCTACGTTATGGTAAACGTTTTGAACGTCGTCAAGGTCTTCAAGCGCGTCAATCATCTTTCTAAACTTAACGATTGCGTTTTCATCTAACGTGATTACGTTTTGTGGAACCATTTGAAGAGATGCTTCAAAGAAAGAAAGTCCCTTTTCTTCTAAATACTTTCTAACGGTAGAAAAGTTTTGAACTGAAGTACGAACTTCAAAAGCGTCGTCAGAAGTAATAACGTCATCAGCGCCTGCTTCAATAGCATATTCCATAATAACGTCTTCTTCAAGGTCTGGTGTTCTTTCAATAATTAAAACGCCAAGGTTATCAAACATAAATGATACGCAACCAGAGTTGCCCATTTCGCCACCGTGCTTTCTAAGAGAAGTTCTAACCATATCAACCGTTCTATTTTTGTTGTCCGTTAAAGTAGTTACGATAACTGCGCTACCACCAGGGCCGTAACCTTCATAAGTTAACGTTTCGTAGTTTGCGCCACTAAGTTCGCCTGATGCCTTTTTAATACATCTTTGAATATTATCGTTAGGCATATTGTTTGCCTTTGCTTTAGCAATAGCATCGGCAAGTTTAGAGTTAGTAGTTGGATCTGTACCTTGTTTAGCAGCAACTGCAAGTTCTCTACCGATTTTTGTGAAAATTTTACCTCTTACAGCGTCGATTTTAGCTTTTTTAGCCGCAATGTTCGCAGCATGACTGTGTCCTGACATATCGTCCTCCTTATAGTAAGTACATAAGTATCCCAGCAGCAACGCCAGCATTTAAACTTTCAACGCTTTGCATAGGAATACTAACTATGTAATCGCTTTTTTCTTTTAAGTAGGTTGAAACGCCGTGCGCCTCACTACCTATTATTAAACAAAATTTATCAAGTTTTTTATTAAACTCAAAAACACTTTCGCCGTTCATATCGGCAGAAATTTTAGGTAAAGTAATTAAATCAATATCTTCTTTGGTTATTCTAGTTACAGTGCAAAAATAAATGCCACTCATACTAGCCCTTATAACCTTTGGAGAATATTCGTCCACAGTATCAAGTAAATAAATTTGATTAAATCCACTTGCCGTAGCCGTTCTAATAATAGTACCTAAATTACCAGGGTCCGAAATGCCGTCGAGAAGTAAACATTTTGAAGTAGGCGCTATAAAAGGTTTATTTTCCTTTTCAATAACGGCAATAATACCTTCAGGATTTTTTTCATCCGTGATGGTTAAAAAAACCTCTTTAGAAACTTCATAAACTTCTTTAGAAGAAAGGTCAATTCTATCTAACTCTTCCTTTACGCCAACGACGTACTTTATAGGAAGGTTAAAACTAACTGCCTCTTTAACCATTTTGTGCCCTTCAACAAAATAAAGCCCAAGTTCATCACGGAACTTTTTTTGTTTAAGACTTCTTACTTCTTTAATTTTTGGGTTTGATTTAGAAATTATCATAATTAAAATAAAATAGAGTTTACTTAAAAATTAAAAGCAAACTCTTTTTATTTGGTTATTTTAAATTAGCCTTTGCCTTTTCAGCTAAAGCAGTAAAAGTTGCAGGGTCGTTAACAGCGATGTCAGCTAAAACCTTTCTGTTTAATGCGATACCAGCATTCTTTAAACCGAACATAAATTTGCTGTAAGATAAGTTGTTAAGTCTTGCAGCAGCGTTAATTCTTGCAATCCAAAGTGATCTAAAATCTCTTTTTCTTAATTTTCTACCGATATAAGCATACTTTTGAGCCTTCATAACGGCTTCTCTAGCAACTCTATATCTCTTTGATCTACCACCAAAATAACCTTTGGCTAATTTTAATATCTTTCTACGCTTTTTAACAGCGTTAACAGCTCTTTTAATACGCATAATTTATCTCCTTTACTTATTGTAAATTAAGGTCTTAATAGTCTTTTGTTGACCAGCGTCGACAAGCGCACCCTTACATAAGTTATTCTTTCTCTTTCTATTTTTCTTTGTTAAGATGTGGTTTTTACCTGCATGAGCTCTTTTAACTTTGCCAGTTGCAGTTAAACGGAAACGTTTTTTAGCACCACTTTTAGTTTTCATTTTTGGCATAATGTTTACCCTCCGTTAAAATTTTAATAATTACGCTTTTACTGGTACTAACATCATCCAGATGTTTCTGCCTTCAGTAAGCGGTTCTTTTTCTTTTGCGCCAAACTCTTTAACAAGTTCGTAAAACTTCGTCATAACGTCAAGTCCTAAACTTGCGTGAGCCATTTGACGACCTTTCATTCTTATAGAAACCTTAACTTTGTTTCCTTGTGATAAGAATTTTTGCGTTTGTTTTGCTTTTGTTTGTAAATCACCAACGTCAATCGTCATTGAAAGCCAAATTTCCTTAACTTCAATAGTCTTTTGGTTCTTTTTTGCTTCCTTTTCCCTTTTAACTTGGTCAAAAAGGAACTTGCCGTAGTTCATAATTTTACAAACAGGTGGGTTAGCGTTTGGTGAAATTTTAACCAAATCTAATTCCCTTTCATCTGCAATTTCAAGTGCTTCCCTTGCACTCATAACACCTAATTGTTCACCAGTTTCAGAAATTACTCTAATTTCTCTATCACGAATTTCTTCGTTAATTTGATGTTGCTTTTTAATAGCTTTATACCTCTCCAAAAATATTAAAAAATCGGGTCGCAAAAGCAACCCGATAATATCCCTTAAATAAAAGATTATTTACTAGAATATTGAACCTTGTCTATCCTTTTAGCAAGGTGGAAAGGGTTACTTTCTCTTTACGCTCTAGTATAATACAACTTTTTTTTAACTTTGTCAATCAATTTTTTAAGGTTTTTTAAATTAAAACTTTTGAAAGAAACTCTTTTAATCTTTCGTCTTTAGGTGCACCAAAGAATTCTTTAGGGGTATTTTCTTCCTTTATAATACCTTCATCTATAAAAATTACCCTTGTCGCTACTTCTTTAGCAAAGCCCATTTCGTGCGTTACTACTACCATAGTCATTCCTTCTTCTGCTAGTTCTTTCATAAGTTCAAGTACTTCCCCTACCATTTCAGGGTCAAGGGCAGAAGTTGGTTCGTCAAATAGTATAACTTCAGGTTCCATTGCAAGTGAACGAATAATTGCAATTCTTTGCTTTTGTCCACCAGATAAAGTTGACGGATAAACGTTCGCTTTATCTTCTAAGCCTATTCTTTTTAATAATGCGTAAGCCTTTTCTTCAGCCTCTTCTTTACTTTTTAACTTTAACTTAACAGGCGCTAAAGTTAAATTTTCTAAAACGGTTAGGTTGTTAAATAGGTTAAAGTGTTGGAAAACCATTCCTATTTTTGCACGGGCTTTGTTTGCATCTAAAACGTGTTCGTTATAAAAATCTTTAACAGCCTTTTTAAACTCTTTACCTTCGTTCTTCTTTAGTAAGTCGTCCTTCTTAATTTCAAGAATAATCTTTTCCCTTAACTCTTCTTCCGTTAGGTTTGTAGTTAGTAAATATTCTTCTTTCATTTTTTTGAAAGTTTTTGACTTTTCAATAATATCAAAGTGTATATAAGGGTCAACTGGCGTTAAAAGATTGTCGTGAAACCAAACTTCACCGTAAGTTGGGTCTTCTAAAAGGTTAAGACAGCGAAGTAGTGTTGACTTACCTGAACCAGACGGTCCTAAAATAACAACCTTTTCCCCCTTTTTAATTTTTAAGGTAACCCCTTTTAATACTTCAACCTTGCCAAAATTTTTATATACGTTTTTTACCTTAACAATTTCATTTTCTCTTAAAGGAGCCTTATTGTCTATCACTCTTTCTAAACCTCCTTTCAATATAATTAATAAGTAGCGTAATTAAATATACCATTGCTAAATAGAATATTGCAACGAATAGCATAGGCACTATATAACTTGCCATATTTTGACCTGAGCCAATAATTTTTGCAGCAAAGGTTAAATCAATTAAACCTATCATACTTACTATTGAAGTTTCTTTTAATAGTGCAATAATTTCGTTACCGATAGTTGGTATAATATTTTTAATTGCTTGTGGAACAACTATCTTGCTCATAGTCGTACCATAACTTAACCCTAAACTTCTACCAGCTTCCATTTGCCCTTTATCGATAGATAAAATTCCTGCACGAATATTTTCAGCAACGTATGCAGAACTATTTAAACCAAAAGTTATAATAGCCGTTAGTTCTAGTGGGAAACCACGAATTGCAAAAACAGCAAAAGCCATTATAAATAATTGTAATGCAACCGGTGTTCCTCTTATAATTGCAATATACACGTCGCATACTTTTGCAGGGATTTTCATTTTAGGCATATTAAGCGCCATTATTTTTATAATAGCCAATATTAAGCCCAAAGCTAAACCGATAACAAGCGCGCAAACTGTTATTATTAAGGTTAATTTTAAACCATCTAGTACAGTCGTTATGTAATCGCTTGTGCTAAATATTTCTATAAATCCATTTATTATCTTCATAACATTAAACCCAAACAAAGCAGAAGATATTATCTCCTGCTTTGTCCATCATCTTTTTTTAATTAACAATCAAAATTAATTATATAGCGAAATGCTTCATAACTAATTGTTCTATACCATTTTGACCTTGAGCGTCTTGTTGGTTAAGAAGTTCAGTTAATACTTCGTTAATAGCATTTAATAAATCAGTTTGGTTTTTATTAACTGCGATTGCGTATTGTTCTTCAGTTGCAGTGTTTGCATCATAATATAATGGAAGAGCAACGTAATTAGCCGTATCATTCTTAATTAAGTATTGAGCAGGAAGTTTATCAACAACTACAACGTCAATAGCACCTGTACCAGCCTTTAAGCTGTCAAATGCAAGTTGTGCAGTGTCGTAAGGCTTCTTTTCAGCATTTTTACCTTGTAGTGCGCCTTCGTAATCTTCTTCACCTTCAATTTCTAAACCAACGTAGATATCACCAGTTGTGTCAAGTTGAACACCAATCTTCTTACCTGCTAAACTTTCCCATAAAACAACGTCTTCGTTATTAGCGTTCTTTGAAACTGTAATAGTGTCTTTAGCAAAAACTACGTATTGAACTGAAGTATAGTATGGAATTGAGAAGTTAACCTTTTCCTTTCTTGCATCAGTAATAGTAATACCAGCAGCAGCACAGTCACAAAGAGTGCCGTCTGAAGTAGAGTCAATTAGGGTGCTAAAGTCTTTGTCTTCAATAATTAAGTCTTTACCCATTTTGTCTGCAACTTTGTTCATAATTTCTACGTCAACACCAACGATTTCAGTACCTTGGTAATATTCAAAAGGTGCAAAGAATGCGTTCGTATGACAAACGATTGCGTCTTTTTTACAACCAGTAATAGCAAAAACAGAAACAACTGAAAGTGCTACACATAATAAAATAGTTAATAACTTTTTCATAATTTTTCTCCTAAAAAGTTTTATTTTTTCATTTTGTACGATTACTATACCCCTTTAAAATGGTTTTGTCAAACGTTTTATGCAAAATTTTTTAAAAACTTTTAATAAAATATTCAAAAATATACAAAATATTGTATAAAATAAAGTATAAACATAAAAAATATACATTTAAATAAAAAGTGTCATATAAATCTTTCTTTTTTTTATTTTAGTGGTAAACTCTTTTTAGCGTTTGGAAAAAATATTTTTAAAGGGAGGGAACTTTAAAAGCTTATTTTCAAGGTAAAAATTTTGTATTCTGAGTTTTTTGCCCTTTTTCACGGGGAGAAGCACCTCCCTTAAAGGACGGAAAAAATGGATTTATTAAGTGTTTTAGAAGTTTTCAAAGGCTACTCTTTGCCGATAGTTATTATTTCCATAATAATTGGCGTACTCACTTTAATTATTGAAAAGCTTTTTGTCAAAAGGGTGTCGATTGCCGTTTTAAGTTATATTCCTTTTATTTTAGGAATTGGCATCTATTCAATATATTTTTTAATATTTGAAAGCGCTCCTTTTTCGATAGACGCTATTTATCAAGGAATTTTATGTGGTGCGTTATCAACCGTTTACGTTGTTTTAATTGAAAACCTACTTAGAGGAAGTTTTTCTTCTAATCTTGCCCTACTAACAATTCAAAACGGAGTAAAAAAGGTGGTTGGCAAAGAAAACGTACTAGAGAGTTCAAAAAGGGTACACGCTCTTTTTGAAGAACCTTTAGAAGAAGAAATTTTAAAAAACGAAATTATTGCAGTCTTAAAAGAGTATTCAGAAAAATCTAACGAAGATTTAGCCGTCATAGCGAGCGTGGTTATACAAACGGTAAGTTCTTTAAAAAAGTAAAAAATGCAGTCCTATAATTAGGGCTGTATTTTTTTTGTAAAAAAAAGAATACTAGTTGTATGAAATTATCAACTAGTTTAGATAAAAACTTAAAAATATTAAAAAAGGAATTTACTTCGTTTGACGTAATTTTTCACGATATAACCTTAAAAAACGGTAAAGGCGTTTTGATTTTTATTGATTCTTTAACGGATAAAATGCTTTTATCAAAAACCGTCCTTTCTCCCCTTTCCAATCAATCGATAACCGACGAAAAAAAGGTGGAAAAATTACTTTTAAATGCCGAATTGAAAAAGGTCAAAGAACTTTTAGAGGGCATTGACACAATAACAAACGGCAACGCTTTACTTATTATTGACGGGCTAACTACTGCTTTTAGCGTTGGCGCAAAACGAATTGAAAAAAGAGCAATAACCGAGCCACCTACTTCCGTCGTCCTAAAAGGACCAAGAGAGGGCTTTGTTGAAGATATAACTTGTAATTTAAGTTTACTTAGAAGAAGACTTAAAACTCCAAAGTTTCAAATAGAAAATTTATCTATCGGTAAACAGTCAAAAACAACCGTTTGTATATGTTATATAAAAGGTATTGTAAAAAAGGGACTACCAAAAAAAATAAGAGAGAAACTAAAAAGTTTTGAAATTGATGCAATTTTAGATTCTTCATATATAACTAGGCTAATTTCCGAACACTCACACGCGCTTTTTAAACAAATCGGCACGACGGAAAAGCCGGACGTTTTAGTGTCAAAACTTTTAGAAGGTAGGCTTGCAATAATAGTTGACGGTTCGCCTATGGCTTTAACACTACCTTATATGCTACTTGAAGACTTTCAAAGTCCTGAAGATTATTACACGTCAGTTTACAAAACTAATTTCGCAAGACTAATTAGAGTAATTTCCGTCTTTTTATCTTTAGCGTTACCTAGTTTTTACGTATCGGCGCAACTTTTCCACTTGCAGTTAATACCCTTGCCATTTTTATTAACCATAGTAAACAGCATAAAAGGAATACCCCTATCCCCAAGCCTTGAAATGTTTTTTACCCTTTTAATTTTTGAAATATTAAACGAATCAAGTCTTCGTATGCCGAAATACGTTGGAATGGTCGTTTCAATAGTAGGTGGTTTAGTTTTAGGGGAAACGGCTGTAAACGCAGGTATAATTTCTGCCCCAGCGTTAATGATAATTGCGTTATCAGGGATATGTTTATACACCGTGCCAGATTTACTGCAAACCTTTTCTATCTTAAGATTTTTGTTTTTGGTAATTGCAGGAACGTTAGGTGGATACGGGCTTGTTTTGGGGCTAGCATCATTACTAATATATATGGTTTCTTTTGAAACTTTTGAAACGCCACTTCTTGCGCCTTTTTCGCCCTTAGTTAAAAAGGATTTAAAAGACAGTTTTTATAAAGAAACGCTTATTTCGTTAAACAAGCGTCCAACCGTTTTAAAAAGTAAAAATAAAACAAGATTAAAAATAAAGGAAAAATTAAATGAAAAAAGAACTGACCGTTAGACAGGTTTGCCTATTTTTTATAGCGTTTATGCCTGTAACAAAACTTATATTAATGCCCTCTGTTTTATCAGGGTTTTCCTCTCAAGATTTATGGATTCCTGCTATTTTAACGGGCGCGTTAGACCTTTTTACTATGTATATGATTTTAAAATTGTACAAAAAACAAGGTTTAAGTTTTTTTAAATTACTTGAAGTAAACTTTGGCAAGGTTTTTAAAAATATAATACTAATCCTTTACTTTTTATATTTTTTAATAAAAGGGTTTCCGTTACTCGTTGAACAAAAAAATTACGTAAACTTAACCCTTTATGAAACTGCGCCGACAATACTATCCTTTTTACCTTTCTTTTTAGTTGCGCTACTAGTTTGCATAACAAAAGTAAGAACGATAGGTAGGCTTAGCGATTTATTCTTTTTAGTTACCACCTTAAGCCTTATTTTAGTTTTTGTTTTAAGTTTTTCAAACTTAGATTTTGGTGCAATACTTCCTGTTGGCGTAAATCTTAAAAGTGCTCCTCTTTCTTCATACTACTCTTTAGGGTGGTTTGGCGACGGAGTTTATCTGCTTTTCCTTTTAGGTAGTTTTGAACTAGGCAAAAAAAGTAGGGTTAAAATTATAATAAGTTATTTAATTTCCCTTTTATTAGTTATACTTTTTTTAATAACCTTTTACCTTGCCTTTGATTCAATCGCCCACAGAACTCTTTTTGCAATAACGGATATTTCAAAATATTCAACCGTTATAAATAACGTAGGACGGGTAGATTATATCTCCGTATTTGGACTACTTTTAGTAGGAACTATTTCATTATCCTTACCAATGTTTTTCCAAACACAAATTTTAATGGAAATTTTACCTTTCAAAAAAAGAATATACCCTGCAATAATAGTTACTTTTTTAAACCTTTTACTAATATTTATACTAAACGACTATTCTGTTATAATACAAAACTTTATACACACCTATTTAGGATTGGTATTTTTAGTTTTTAGCAACTTAATACCCATTCTACTAATATTTTTAAGGAGAAAAAATGTCAAGTCTTAAAGTTAGAATTATTTTAATAACGGTATGCTTTTGCTTTTTGCTATTTTTTTCTAACGATTTTGGAATAATAGATATTGAAAAAACTGCCATAATAACTGCAATCGGTATAGACAAAAATGAAAACGAGTATGAAATAACTGCGCAAATCGCCCTGCCTGAAGCCAAAAACACGGCTGCAAAAAACGAAAAATCAGTAATTTCTTATAAAGGTAGTACGGTAAGTTCTGCCATAACGGGCATAGGCTCAGTTTCAGGGTGGTATCCTAAACTTTCTTTTTGCAACCTTATTTTAATTGGCGAAAGTTTTTTAGATGAAAACGTTATAAACTTAGTAAACTACTTTACAAAAACATTAAATATACAAGATTCTACTTTAATTGCAGTAACCAAAGGAAGTGCAAAAGAAATTTTAAAAACAGAATCGCCACTTGACGACCTATCGTCCTTTGCGATACAAAAAATTTTGTTAAAAAAAACTGGGCTTAATAACGATATTTTAGAAACGGATATTAAAACCTTTTCAATAGGTTATTACGGAAAGTCAGGTTATTCTTATTTACCATATATAAAATCACTTCCCCCAGAGGGCGAAAGCAGTAAAAATCAAAGCCAAAACAACACTAGCACAAACACAGGAAGTAGCGAAGAAAACACTAGTCCTAACAGTCAAAACCAAGGCCAAAACAAAAGCCAAAACGTTTTTGACGCCACTACAACTTTACTTTTTAATAAAGGTAAAATGGTAGAAACATTAAAAAGAGAGGAAACTTTTGCCGTCAATCTTTTTACCACCCCCGTGCACTATTCTACACTAGAAGTAAATGATTGCACCTATCAAGGGGAAACTTTTAACGTTTTACTTGACATACTTTCGGTAAATAAAAAAATTACCTTAAAGTTTATAGACGGCAAACCAAAGGTAAAGTTTAATTTAGACGTTTTTGTTAAAATTGACGACCAAAACTCTATAAACACCGACTTAAACGGACAAGGCAATTCTTTCGTACCTGAAGAAATTGCAAAAAAAGCAGAGGAAAATCTAACAACTAACCTAAAAAATATAGTAGAAAAAAGCAAAAAGGGTGTTGACGTTTTTGATTTAATTAAAAAACTTTATCGCCACAACTATAAATATTACGATAAATATAAGGATAGTTTATTAAAAGTCGCCACCTATGAATACGAAATAAACTTCCACGGCCAACAAAAAGAAATTTAACTCAAAAGGACAACAAAAAAAGCACTTCAAAAGAAGTGCTTTTAGTTTTTTTGTATTATTTTTTTAATAATTCTTTTAAATAAGTAATGTGTAGGATTTTGTAAGAACACGAGATTCTTGTACAAAAATAAGTTATTGTACCTAATACGCCACCTATAACCCACCATATAAGTAAGGCTAAAAACGCAGAAGGTATCATCATTATTCCAAAATAATTTGTAGTTGGACCATAAAGATAACCTGAACTGTATTGGAAAGTTGCCACGTCAATTATACTCCATATAACAAATAAAGCAATTATTGCTATAAAAATTATTTTTGGAAATATTTTGTAAAAATTAAACCACTTTTCATTTTCTTTAACAACCTTTTCATCTATAATTGGTAATTTCGTTTCCATTTTTATATCCCCCTTTTATTTACTATTAATCAATTTATTATTTACTTTATCTATATTAAAAGAGTCAGTTGCAAGATATAAAGGTCCTGCTCCTGTTGGCGTTAAATTAACTAAATGACTCACATCCGTATAGTCTATTTTTTCTGTATCCACATAATAAGTTCCCATATAGTAAAAAGTAAAATATCCTACTTTCACCTTAAACCACGCTTCATAATTACCATTTTCATCTTCTTTTAATGTACCAGACATTAAAGTTATGTTTGCAATATCTTGTTGATTGTCTTCTGCAACATAACAAATCATATTGTACGCTATATCTTCTTTCGTTAGTTTCCCACAACCAACAAACACCGATAAGCAAGTTGCAATAGCCAAAAGCACAACTAATAATTTACTTAAAGTTTTCATTTTAATTCCTCCTAAAAAATTTTATGCCCTAATTATATCCTACATTTTGTAGGAAGTCAAGCATTTTCCTACGATTTGTAGTAAAATAATTGTATGAAAAACAACACTTTTGGAAAACGATTAAAAGAATTGCGTTTAGAAAAAGGCTTATCACAAAGAGAATTAGGAAAAGTTTTTAACGTGTGCAACCAAACAATCAGTTTTTGGGAAATCGGCAGTAGAGAGCCTGATTTAGACACTTTAGTTGAAATTGCAAGTTATTTTAACCTTTCCGTAAATCAACTTTTAGAAGAATAGTAAATAAAAAAAGCACTTCGTTTGAAGTGCTTTTAGTTTTTTTTGTTAGATAATTTCTAAATAGTCTGCATCTGGAAGTGGCTTTCTATATACGCTTGTCTTATCTAAGTACATATAAGCAACTGACGCCATATCTGGTTGAAGTGGTAAGTATCTCTTATCTGCTCTCCAGCCGATTGCTTGCATTGTTACTCTTAAATCTTTTTCAAAGTTAATTGCATCAGTTATGTGGAAACGATACATTGAAAATCTTTGTTGAGATGCGTAGAATTCATCATTATATAATGCGTGGAAACCGCTGTAAGGAGTTGAGTAGTCAATATACTTTCTATCCTTATTAAAGCACCAAGCACCACAGAAGTAGTCTTCAGTACCAGTACCACAAACTGTAGGGAAATCTTTATCTCCGTCCATAAAGAACTTAATTTCACCTTCGCCCCACCAACCGTTGTTAGTTGTGCCGAAGAATAAATATGTACCAACGTATTTACCCCTTGCTTCAATACCGTCGATAATTGTGTAATCTTCTTTATATGGAAGTGGGTTAGTACGTCTAAATTGTGCGTGGAAGTAAAGTGCGTCTTCTGGAACGTCAACTTCAACGTAGTCGATTTGATAGTAAAGAGTTCTTTGGTCAAAGTTTAAGTTTTCAATAGTTATTTTAATGCTCTTTTTAAAAGGCATTTCAAAATAACAGTTATATGCGTTATAAGAGTTTACGCAGATAGGTAATGCGTTAATTTGCCAAGATTCTTGCGCTGCGCAGAAAAAGTCACTCATAGGACATTCTACTGCAGGGTTAGTATCCCCATCATAATAAATTCTTAAAATTTGTTTTCTAGTATCACCGGTTTTTGCAAACCATATATGTTTAATTATGCCACTACCTTTAATATCAGCAATAGTAACCGTTTCACCTGGTTGAATAAAAATTCTAGGGCTAACCTTCCAGCCTTGACCTAAACCTTCAGCAGCAGGAGCAGAAGCACCTTCGGTAGCCATACCACCTTTGCCCTTTTCCCCTGTAAAATTTTCTGGACTGATTGACCTAAAAACTTCTTTATTAGGCATAAATAATTTATCTAACATCTTGTCTTCTCCCGTTTTGTTTAATTTGTATTTATTATACAATACAAGCCGTTTTTTTTCAACACTTTTAACCTAAAATAAACTTAATTGACAAAATATTTTTTTTAATATATACTCTTACTTATGAAAAATAAAATTTTAACCATACTTTTTATAATAAGTTTAACCTTTTTAGCGATAACCGTTTCAATCGGGCTACCAATCTACTTTAGGTTTTTTTATTATCTTCACATAAACGCTCTTGATTTACCTAATTCAACAGGATACGACTATCAAACTATTAAATGCGCATTTGATGAAATGATGAACTATTTGACCTTGCCGGGCGTTCCTTTCTCTACGGGTGATTTAGCCTTTTCCCCTAGTGGAGCAAGTCATTTTGCCGACTGCAAAAAACTTTTTAACCTAAACTTAATAGTTCTTATCATCTCTTTCGTAATAACTTTAACGCTAATTATTTTAGAAAGAAAAAAAGTGTTTAGTTTTTACAAGTTTTTTAATAAAAAACCTTGCTTTTTTAGTGGAATAATAAACCTTGTTCTTCCACTAACTATAGGCGCTGTTGCAAGCATAAACTTTAACAAGGCTTTCACTATTTTTCATAAAATATTCTTCCCAGGTAAAGATAACTGGCAGTTTTCCCCATATAAAGACGAAATTATAAAAGTACTTCCCCAAGAATTTTTTATGAACTCTGCCATTTTAATAGGCGCTGGTTTGGTTATAATATCAATTATTTTTATAATTTTAGGGGTTAAAAAGAATAGAAAAACTAAAAACCCTATTGACAAAACTTAAAAAAACATATAACATTATATAAGTAAAGCACAAGTGATTGTGCTTTTATTTTTTTAATAAAAATTTTTACAAAGGAGAAAATAAATGTTAAACGAAACTAAAAAGTCTTTCTTTAACAAAAAGACCTTAACCGTTTTGATTGCAGGCGTAGTTATTTTAGCACTTTTAATAGTTGCAGTAACTACTGGGCTACTTGATAATACTGTTAAATGCCCAGACTGTACGGCTAACGACGCAGGTATTTATTGTACTACTTGTAACGACACAGGTGAAATCACTTCAGATGCCTACCTTTGTCCTGACTGTGGCGGAGATATTTGTGAAGAATGTGAAGATGGATTCTTAACTACTATCGCTTGTCCTGACTGTTGTGAAACTTGCGGTGGCGCTCACGAAGTAACAGGCTCTTTTTGGGCATTACTTCCACCAATCATTGCAATAGGTCTTGCACTTATCACTAAAGAGGTTTACTCTTCACTATTTATCGGTATTTTATCAGGTGCAATACTTGCTAACAAATTCTCATTTACAGGCACGGTTGACACACTTGTTTCCACCGGTATTATTGACGCCGTTTCGGGTACGGCAGGTATATTCGTATTCCTTGTTGAACTTGGCGTACTAGTTGCTTTAATTAATAAAGCAGGTGGCTCACGCGCGTTTGGTAACTGGGCGCAAAAGAACATTAAAACTAAGGTTGGCGCAAGTATTTGTACCTTTATTTTAGGTATTTTAATTTTCATTGACGACTACTTTAACTGTTTAACGGTTGGCTCTGTTATGAAGCCTGTAACTGATAAACACAAAATTTCTCGTTCTAAGTTAGCATTTTTAATTGATGCAACGGCTGCTCCTATCTGTATGATAGCACCTATCTCTTCTTGGGCTGCAGCAGTTTCTCAATACGCTGCTGACGGTCAAGGTATAAGCCTTTTCGTTGCGGCAATACCATTTAACTTCTATTCACTTTTAACTTTAGTGTTCGTTATCGGCTTAATTTTAATGAAGTTTGACTTTGGTCCTATGAGAAAGCACGAAATTAACGCACAAAACGGCGATTTATTTAGTGGCGCAAAAGTTGCCTCTAACGAAGATGCTGACGTAAGCGAACGTGGTAGAGTACTTGATTTAGTTTTACCTATCGTCGTATTACTTATCACAAGCGTATTCGCTTTAGTTTATAACGGTGGTATGTTTGATAAAGCAAGTGAATATTATATGGACTTTATCGGTTCATTTGGTAATACTGACGCAACTGTTGCCCTTCCTTGGGGTGGTGTTTTAACTTTAGTTATCACAATTATCTACTTTGCAATTAGAAAGATTTGCACCGTTAAAGATGCTATGGATGCTATTCCAAAAGGCTTTATCGCAATGGTTCCTGCAATTTTAATTCTAACTTTTGCTACTGCTTTAAAGAACGTTTCAGGCGAACTTGGTGCTGCATTCTTCGTTGGTAATATGATGAGTAACTTCCCTGCAACTTTAGCAAAGTTACTTCCTGCAGTTATATTTATAGTTGCTTGCGTATTAGCGTTTGCTACCGGTACTTCTTGGGGTACTTTCGGTATTTTAATACCTATCGTTTTAGCAATGTTTGACACAACTGACCCACTACAAGTAGTTGGTATTTCAGCGTGTCTAGCAGGGGCAGTTTGTGGCGACCACTGCTCACCTATTTCAGATACTACTATTATGAGTAGTGCAGGTGCTGAATGTGAACACTTAAATCACGTTTCAACCCAAATACCTTACGCTATTTACGTTGCAATAATTTCTTTCGTATGTTATATTATCGCAGGCTTTATTCCTAACGCGTTTATAGCACTTCCTATTGCATTAGTACTTATGATTGCATCACTTTTCGTTACAAAATATATCACTAAAAAGATGTACGCAAAAAAAGATACTGAAGTAACAGAATAATTAACTTAAAATTAAAAGGCGAAGATTTAATCTTCGCCTTTTTTATTTACCTTTTTTAATTTTCTATTTGCCTTTTAATTTTTCTTATCAGTAATTTGCTTTATCCATTTTTTAGACTTAAAGTGGCGTATGCACCAAATACTTTTTATTGTATCTTCAAATATAAACATTGCCATTATAATTACTATAAAAGGTGTTTTTAATAAAAGCCCCGTTACGACAACGGCAGGAATTCCTAACCCATAAAGGTTAACTGCGTCTATAAGTAACCCAGACTTAGTATCGCCACCTGCTCTAAATATTCCACAAACTAAAGTGTAAGGAATATTTCGCATACCTACCCAGAAACTGTAAAACAATAAGCAGTTAGAGGCAACCTTTCTTATAGCGTCAACGTCGCTAGGGTTATTTGCTTGAATTGGGAAAAGTGATAAAATAGGGTTTCTTAAAACTATCATTATCATTCCAAGTACAGCCCCTAAAATAGGGGTTGCGATAGCAAACCACTTAGCCTCTTTATACGCCCTTTCGTGTTCGCCGTTTCCAACAGACTTTCCAACCATAACCGAGCAAGCCGAGCAAATACCAACGAAGAATACAAAGCATACCTGTTGAATGTTTTCATATAAAGTGTACCCTGCGTGATTTATAGCGCCTTGTCTTGCAATAACAGTTACGTAAGTGTTAGTTCCTACTGCCCACAAAATTTCGTTAATTAAAACAGGCATTGCAATTTTAAGATATTTTGCAACAAACCCTTTACTAAATGCAAATATTTCCTTAAACTTACCCTTAAACGGAGTTTTAGTGACCATTAAAGCGATAAATAAAAATATGGTTTGTGAAATATAACCTAAAATTGAACCTATCGCAGCACCCTTAAGACCAAGTGCAGGGAAACCTAAGTTACCGTGAATTAAACAGTAGTTGAAAAATAGGTTGACTAAAACGGATATACCTGAAGAGATAAACGGAATTTTTACCCTTTCAATAGACCTAAAAGATATACACATTACTTGTGAAAATACTAAAAACGGAACGGCTAATGAAAAAAGTTTTAAGTATTCTGAGCCAAGTCTAATAACCTCTTTATCGTCTGTAAATATATGAACTAAAGTTTTAGGAAAAACAAAAAGAAGTATTGCGTAAATAAAAGCAAAACATAAAGATATGCTTAGGTTAAACCCAAAGGTCTTTTTTATATTGCCTTCTTCTTTTGCGCCCCAATATTGTGAAAGAAGAGCCGCTGCCCCCGACGCAAAACCAAAACATATAACGTTTAATAAAAAAGAAAATCTAGTTGCAACGCCAAGCGCTGAAATAGCAAATTCACCAAGCCCCGTTACCATTGCCGTATCAATTAAGGTGGCTGAACTTGTCAAAAGGTTTTGGATAGCAATAGGAATTGCTAAAGAAAGCGCAGTTCTTATAAAGTTTTTATTTACTATACTTTTTTTCATAATTTTACCTAACAGTTATTAAGTATAACATAAAATTAAAAAAAGTCATCTAAAATAGCCTCGTTTATTGACAATATATTAAATAAATTTTATAATTTAAATATGAAAAAAATTATGTTTGTTTGCCACGGCAACATTTGTCGTTCGCCGATGGCTGAGTTTATGTTTAAAGATATGGTGAAAAAAATGGGGGTTGAAGATGATTTTTTAATCTCTTCTTCAGCAACCAGTAGTGAAGAGGTGTGGAACGGTATAGGTAACCCAGTTTATCCCCCTGCTCTTAGAAAATTAAGAGAACACGGTATTGACGCAAGTGGTAAAAGAGCCGTTCAAGTTAAAAAGGAAGATTATGATAAGTTCGACCTTTTTATTACGATGGAAAGTTCTAATAGCAGAAATTTACTTAGAATTTTTAAAGAAGATAAAGAAAACAAAATAATTCGTTTACTTGACTTTTGTGGTGGTGGGGATATTTCCGACCCGTGGTACTCTGGCGATTTTGATAGAACATATCTTGATATAAAAAAAGGGCTAACTGCCCTACTTGAAAGTTTAATAAAAAAGTAAAATAAAAGCCCTAAAATTTAGGGCTTTTTTTATGCTTCAAGCGCTAAAATAGCACTTTTAACGTCTATCGTGTAATTACATTCTGCGCCGTCTACTACGATAACGAATTTATTATCGCCAGTATTTAGCGTTTCTAAATACTCTTTTTTAAATACCACTTTATTATCTTCAAGATAATAAGCGTTACTTCCTAAAAGATATCTTCTAGCCACCCCTTCAAAATAAACCTTTTGAACGTTAGGTTTTTCCATATCAATTTGAACGGCAACGTCAGTTGGTTTTCTAAAGTCAAAAGTACCTTTTTCAGAAATAAGTTTAACGGTAGATGGAGCAGTTAAAATAATGTCTTTAATTTTTAATGCAACGTCCTCAACCTCTTCAGTTGCGCCGTCGCTATACTTAAATTGAATTTTAACGTAATCTTCAACCTTGCCAGTTTCTTCATTAGTGTTGTTAAAAAACTCTGGAACGCTAAATTCTGCATCTATATTAAACCAGTCTTTTTCAGTTGCTTTGTTTACTTTATTAGTAAAATCGAAATAATACCAACCGTCTTCAAAATCTTCTTTAGTAAATCCGTAAAGGGCAAACTCTTCTTCCGTCATTGTTAAAGAGTTCTTGCTGAAAAAACCAATTCTAAACAATAAACAGCCACCGTCGCCAAACCACCCTTCGCCATCTCTACAAACGGTAAGTTTAATTTTTAACGGATCTTCTTTACCAGACGCCTCTGTTATAACGTTAGTTAAATAATAAAAACTTGACTCTCCCCCGTAAGAAAGGTCAGATTCGCCCTTTTCATTAACGGCTAACATATCTTTATCAGCGTCGTAAAGATACATATATTGTTCACCGTTTTCCTTTCTAATTTCTTGACCGTACCAAGTTCTGTTCCAGTTTTTGGTGTTATTTCTTTCACCGTTAGAGAAAGAATATACATCTTCCCCCTCTTTTAACCAATCTTCAGACTCAAAACTCATTACGTAGTCTTTATAATTTATATAAGATGAAGTTGAAAAGGAAATAAAATACATTGAAACAGCCGTCATTAAAACAACGACTATAGCAAGAAATCCTAATAACCCTTTTTTCATAAATAATCTCTACCTTTACATAGTCTTCTACGCTAAATTATACCATTTATTTTATCATTGTCAAGAAAATCGGTGTATTTTTGCATATTTTGCCAATATATACACTTATTTTAAACAAAAAAACGGCATTTTTAACCATTAAAAACCCTTTTATCTTTATTTTGTCTAATTTATAGTTTATTATTCTACTTAACGTTTTGTTAAAAAAAGAGGCCTTTTAAGCCTCTTTTTTAAATTTGTTTTTTATTTTTATATACAAATTTTTTATATCACTTATAAACGCCTTTCTATCAAAAATCATACAAAGTAAAAATGCAAGTGGCGTTACGTAGACAAATACAGGAACTATTATCCAAAACCATGGCCAAAACTTTTCTTGTCCAGCGTACGGTCCAAAAGGTATAACCCTAAAAATTTTAGGAGAAAAGATTACAAAAATTTGTGCAAGGGCATCCTCCCCTGGTCCCCAAATAAATGAATTGTTTCTATATCCTATCGCAAAAAAGTCTTCATTTCTTAAGTTTGTAAAGCCTATTTCACTTTGTAAAACTTGATTTAGCATTATAAAAAGCATTACAAGTAGTAGCCCGATAGGTGCGCTAAATACCCTTTTATAACTTATTTTATGAACGCCAAGTAGCACCATAAGAAGTGGACCCATAAATATAATTATATGGTGAATATAAAATCTTATAGTATCTAAAACAAAAGGATTTTCTACCGTTTTACCGATAGCCTCCGTTGGATAAACTAAAGCAAGAAAACCACTTATAACGCCTAAATAGAACATATAATCTTTTGCATATTTACTTTTTGATAAAAATATAAATGGAAATAAAAATATGTTAGCGCCACAAATGTTTATAAACCAAATATCTCTAAGTCTAACCGTTTCGTCAGTAGAGTAAGGTGGTATTAAAAGTTTTAAAAAGTGAAGAACTAAAGCAAATGCTAAAATGGAAAATATCGCCCACTTTTTAACCTTATCGCTTTTGTTTTTTAATAAAAAATACAATAAAGCAGTTAATCCAGCCCCTATTAATATCCAAAAAAAGTACCAGAAATTAAACATTCTAACAAGCATAATCTTACCTTCTTTAGTTATAGTATGTGCATTTTATTAAAAAATGCTATTTTCATTATACACCTAATTTTCCCTTTTGAAAAGAGGTAAAATAAAAAGGCCCACCATTTTTCAGCAAGCCTTTTTGTATAAAAGTTATTTTGTTATGCCGTAGCCGTTGGTTACTGGGTCTAAAAAGAGTGGAATTTTTGGTGGGTTAAATGAAAATATTATAAATAATATAAGTATAACGATAAGTAACCCTATAGAAACAAAGTTTAACCATTTTTTGCCTTTTATTTTGTTAAATAAATATAGTTCGGTAAAATACCCTATCGCTACTGAAACAAAAAATATTGCAATATTAACTATGGCTGAAAGTTTTCCAAAACTTCCACCTAAGGTATAAAATAAAATGGATATAAAAATAGTTCCGATTACAATTCCTATTAGTTTAATAAACCAAAAAGATTTATAATCTTTAGCAAAACGACTTTGAAAAAGAGCAAATATAAAAGATGGTATGAAAACAAGTTTCATATGTTCCCAAGTTGATTCGTTAACGGCAGAAATAGTAGCAAATATTTTTAAGCCCGTCCACCCGTATAAAAAATGTAGTATCGTCCCTAAAACGGCAGTAAAAGTTAGACCACCCATTTGCCAAATAAATAAATTTTTCTTCATAAAATCACCCTGTATAATTTTATTCAGAAAAGTTAAATATATTCCCCTAAACAAAAAAGACCGTTAAAAACGGTCTTTAATTTTAATTTTTTTCTTCATTTTTAGGTTCTTCTTTAACTTCAGTTTCAGTAGTTAAAGGGGCAACCTTTTTTGCTTTTCTTTTTTCTATTATAAACCTAATAAGCACAATTAAATAATGCACGATAAGTCCAACGGCAATGGCTTTTACTAGGTCGAATATTACGGTAAGCGCAAAAGTCAACACTAAAACCAAAATATCGTTCCATTTCTTGCTTTTAATTATTGCAACGAACTGCCTCCACTCACTCATATTGTAAGCAACCATAATTAAAATACTAGCAATAATAGGCATAGGTATATAAGATGCAAGTGGCATTAAAATAACGAGTACGAGTAAAAGCACGATAGCATGCACCATACCAGAAAGTGGCGACTTACCACCATTTTTAACGTTTGCAGCCGTTCTAGCAATTGCCCCCGTTGCTGGTATTCCCCCAAAGAAACCTACTAAAAGGTTACTTGTACCAAGTGCAATAAGTTCGGTGTTTGAATTGTGCTTGTCGTTTATCATTTTATCTGAAACCACGCAAGAAAGTAATGATTCTATCCCTGCAAGTAAAGCAATTGTAAATGCGTTTGGTAGTAAAGATAAAATTCTTTCCCCCGTAATTACTGGTAGGTTAAATTTTGGCAACCCTGAAGATATCGTATAAAGCGAACCTATGGTATTTGCACTAACAAACGGTATAATACAAACCAAAGCACCCACTATTACAGCAATAAGTGAGGCAGGTACTTTGCTTAAAAACTTTATCTTTGGAAGAAATATAAGTATTAAAAGCCCTAATATACCAACACATAGAGCCCAAGGGTTAATGGTTGAAAAATGTTCTATAATTAAACCTATCTTTTCCGTCGTTTCAATAGCAACCGTGCCTGATGGATAGGTTAAACCAAAAAAATCTTTAAGTTGCCCAATCGCAAGCGTAACGGCTATACCAGAGGTAAAACCAACGGTAATTGTATGTGGAATATACTTTATAAGTGAGCCAACTCTTAAAAGCCCCATTATAATAAGTATAATACCTGCCATAATAGTCGCAAGGAAAAGCCCATCCATACCTTGCGTAAGAATAATTCCAGCAACTATAGTCGCAAATGCAGCAGTAGGCCCTGTAATGTTAACCCTACTACCACCTAAAAGGGAAGTTACAAATCCAGCAATAATTGCAGTAAACAACCCAGTTTCAGGAGTAGCGCCCGATGCAATAGCAAGCGCTATAGAAAGTGGTAAAGCGATAATTGCAACGATTATCCCTGCAATTATATCTGATATATAGTCTTTTGTTTTGTAAGTTTTAAATACTGTAAACGTTTTGGGCTGAAATAATTTCATGGTCAATTTCCTTTATGCGATAGTTATTATATACCAACAAAAAGCAAAAAGCAATAAAAGTAACTAGGTAAAAATAAAAAAATAAATCTGTTTATAATCTTTTTTCTTTGTGGTAAATTAAAGAACTTCACTAACACAAAACAAAAAACCTAAACCAAAAAATGGTTTAGGTTTTTCATGGCGGAGTGTGTGCTTCACTCATTGAACTCATATTAGAGTTTTAGTCCGGACATTCCCAAATTACTTTTAAGTCTTCTTCTTTTACTGCTATGATTGGATATTCTGGCAAATCATCTGCGTGGTCAAAACATACAAGCCATTGACCATTAATATTTCTTGGGTCACAAATCCATCCATCCATTCCTTTGTAAACGCCTTCTTTTGCATATTTTTCTTTTTCTACTATTAATTCTACTCTATCATATTCTTTCATTTTGATTTTCCTCCATATGGCGTTGTTAATATTATTTTGCCATCAGGATATACCATCCAGCCCGACATAAAGGTTACGTATTCGTTCTTGTTTTTCTTCTTTAGTGTAATTTCAATTTTTATTCTCTGACCGAAATCATTGAGTAACCCCAACTCATAATCGCCAACTGAATAGGCAAGTTTTGCTTGCTTAATAAACTCTTGTTGTAAATATTGTGAATCAATTATATCATATCCCCAAAGTTCAAACAACTGTTTTTTATCATCTATTAAAGATGGAACAAAAACGTATTTAGTAAATTTTTCAATAGGACACTCAGCCTTTGCCGTTATTGATGGAATATTAATCGTGTAACAGTGACAGTTTGGGTGTAAAGGCTTTGGTGGGCAATTGTTCACCACAAAACAACATCCATTGAGATTCAAACACATTGCACAATGTTTTGAAAGTGTACCTATTAAAACGTTTGCACTTTTCTCTGCGCTTGTATCGGCAGGTTTTGTTCCTTCATGCACCCATTTTACCCAGTTCGTGTCAAATAATCTTCTTATATATTCGTTTGCTTGTCGTAAATTCATATTACCTCCTTATTTAAGAAGATAATATCATGCAAATTTTTGATAATCAATATTTTATGACGTTAAATTTACAATAAATTAAAATAAAAAACCTAACCCAGAACTAAAGTTCGGATTAGGTTACGATTGGCGGAGAAAGAGGGATTTGCTCTTGTGTTTTGCAAAGCAAAAAAATTAAAACTCAAACTAGTGCTTTGCAAAACACTTCGGTCAGCCACTAAAAACGGTGGGTGTCCACCGTTTTTTTAACGTTCTCGTTCAAATCCCCCTTACAAACTCACACAAAACAAAAAACCTAAACCAAAAAATGGTTTAGGTTTTTCGTGGCGGAGAAAGAGGGATTTGAACCCTCGCTACGGTTACCCCGTACTACTCCCTTAGCAGGGGAGCCCCTTCAGCCTCTTGGGTATTTCTCCATAAATGCTAAAATTTAGTTTGTTATTAAGTTTTTGCTCCTCTGCTAAGGGTTCCCGAAGCAGGGGGACGATGCGTTAAACAAACAGTTAATAACTGTTTGTAGCCAAAGTCGTGAACAAGTTATACTTGGAACTGGCACGGCAGTGACCTTCAGCGATTTAAAGTATTTCTCCATAAATGCTGAAATTTATTATCAATGCTAAATTAGTGTAGCACAAATATTTGTAAATGTCAAAATATTTTTTTATTTTTAACGCTAAAAAGCAAAAAAATTATAAATTTTGCTCGATTTCATTCTCTTTATCCCCTTCTTTTGATTTTACGCCTATATAAACTACTTTATCAATAGGTAAATAATAATCTTTTCTTATAAGTTTTTTAACCGTCTTTCCGTTTTTAGTTATCTTTAAGTATCCAACACTCTTTTCCCCCTCTTTGCCAAAAGAAACTATCTTTTTCTCCCCCTCAAGAAGATTATATTCCCCTTTATCATCAAAAATTTCCTTTACGCTAGGAGATATTTTTTGTACTACTTCACTTTCCCTTTCAATTTTTTTATCAAGCCTTTCGCCATAAATTTCTATTTTAATTTTATTATCTTTAACAAACGCCCTTATAACCACCGGGCTACTGGTATTGTTTATAACTTTTAAGTCTGCGTAGCCATAACTCACCATAGCGTCAAAAGAGGGCATAACGTAGTTTACAGCCAAAGTATGTCTATGACATTCAGTAACCTCTAAATCGGCTAAAATAAAGGCGTTATAAAGTGTTGTTGAAACTTGGCACACGCCACCACCAACACCCTCTGTAAATTCCCCGTTTAAGATTGTTGTTGCCTTTTTATACCCTCTTTTCTCCGTTCTTTCGCCAACTGCTTTGTTGAAAGAAAACTCGCCCATAACGTCAATAAAAGTCTTATCCAGGCTTTTTACGGCAAGCGAAATATTATGCGTTCGTTCTTTTTTACTAGTGTCAAATGAAGTATAAAAAGAACTTCTTAAAGTATAGCCTTGTTTTTTAATAACGTAAGGGGTAAACGCCATATTAGTTGGCATTATTAAAAGAACTAGTATTACAAAAACAAAACCTCTAAGTCTTTTTAACATATAAAAAGTATGCGTAAAATATAAAAAAGCATACAAAAAAAGGCTTTTGGTATTAACCAAAAACCTTTAACTTCTATTCAAGTTCAACTTTTAATAAGATTGAATTGTAAACAGGGTTTGTTATAGAAATAATTAGGTAAAAAATCTTTCCCTTTTCTTCCGTGTACTTTTCGTGAACGAAAGCAGAATAGAAAACGGAATTTGGTCTTGTAAATACCCAATCAACGCCCATAAAAGAATGATGTTCTCCGTCCTTTGTAAACAATGATTTATCGAAAATTTGATGATATTCGCCATAATTACCCCAAGGCACGTCAGAAAGTCTAAATCCAACTGAGTTGTCGTAAATTTTATCACCGTTTTCATCAACTTTTGCCGGTCTAAAGTAAACGTACATCCACTTGCCTAAATATTCATTATACATAACCGACATATTAGAAGTAGGCTCGTTTTCATTGCTTTCTAAAATATAACCAACGGTATCGTTGTTAATAGCCTTTAAGCCCTCGTAACCCTTAACCCAAATAGGTTTACCTCTCTTATCGTTGCCAGTATAATACTCGTGTTCGCTAAACTTTTCAATATCTTCATATTTTACCCTTGCAACCTTAACACCGTTATGACGGCCAGCCTTTCGACCAAAAATATAAACGTAACCGTCTTTGCCGTCAACAGGATAACATTGGGCAAAATAAGGGGCTTCTCTCTCCTCAGCCCTGTCAATAACGTCGTCCGTGTCATTTCCCCAGTAGTCCCAAGTTGCAGAATATTTTGCATATTCAAAATGCTCGTCAGTCGTTGAATTAAACCAAGTTAAATCAGGCACTCTTTCAAAGGTTTTACAGTTATCAGTTGACTTTAACACCCCTTGATAGTTAACGTACCAAGTACCAGGTTGCCCCCACGTTCTAATTGATTCGTAATAAACGTAAACAACCCCGTTAACCTCAATACCACCTTGTGGAATTTTCGTTCTTTCTTTTAACTCTTCTCTAGGACAGTGTTTACCTTCTGAAACGGCAGTTGCGTAAGCCGTGTTTTTATCAGAAAACCAACCGTCAAAAGTTAGACCGTCAGATAAATCATAATCTTTTGAATAACTCATAACGCTACTACGCCACTTAGTAATACCACTACCACGAGGTCCAAAAGTATCGCCAAATAGTAAATACATAGTATCATTTTTGGAATTATAAAAAGGAACGCCAAGGTCAGTACCATAAACTTCAGCATCTAAAAATTTTGTGTGGTTTTTACAATCCACTATAACTTCAGGGTCGCTTAACTCTTTTCTTGAGTACATTCTACCTGTCAAGAACTCAACGCCCTCTACTTTATTCACAAGCTTGTCCATAAATTCTCCTATCTTTAGCATTATTTAAATAACTTATTTATTATATAATATTTTAAAGATTTTTTCAACCCAAATTGTCTTTAAAAAAAAGAAAAAGATGAGAAATCATCTTTTTCTTTTTTTATAAGTTAATTCTTAGTGTTTTTTCTTTAATACAACAATGCTACCTGCAAGTAATACGCTTGCAAGAACTGCGCTAGTTGCAGTAATTACAGAGCCACAGCCAGTTTCAATAACAACGTCAGTACCACCTTTAACAGGAGTATCTGCTACAGTTGAGTTGTAAACGTTAACTACAACTATGTAGTCTAAACCTTTAACTGTAATTGCTAAACTCTTAGCGCCTGGTTTTAAGGTTTGTAAGAATTCTTTTTTGAAAGTGATTGACTTGCCGTCATCTGCAATAACGTAGTTAGCCAAATCTACAACCTTAACGTTATCTGGGTCACTCCAGTTATCAATCTTTGTGATAGTGTGTCCTTTTAGGTCGCAACTAACAACTAAGTCTTCGTTCTTACTTGCATCATAGTCATACTTTTCAGTAAATTCAGGCGTTCCAACTTTTGTTAAAGAAACTTCTTTTACGTCAAAGTATTCGCCAGCATCTGTGAAAGTGAAGAACCAAATTGAATTACTAACGTACTTTGTTTCAATTACAACTTCTGAAGTCGTCCAGTCAGTATAATTAGCAGGGTTAGCACTCTTTAGAACAAATTGTTTGTCAGCAGTATGTTGTGCGTTACCGTCCCAAATTCTACCAACGAAACCTCTGTTCTTGTCTTTGAAATTTAAGCCATCGCTAAATCTATAAGTAATAGTAAGTTTAAACTTTGTGATAGGTTGGTTTTCTCTTGGAATACAAGATAGTGCTACGAAACTAGAGCCACTTGAAGTTGCTCTTGCGAACTTTACGCCCTCTTCTTCCATAATTTCAACTTTACCAGAACCTTGTAATCCAACCTTTGAGAAGATACCACTATTAACTGCGATATAAGCACCTGCGCTAGTAGACGTTTGACCAACAGTTATATTTTCGAACTTATAAGTTCCAACGTCTTCCCAAACTTCTGCTGCAGAAGCCATCATAGTAGTACTAAAAAGAGTAGTACAAATTAATGCTATTAAGGTAAATAAAACTAAAAATCTTTTTTTCATTTTTCTTTCCCTCCTAGTTTAACGTTACTTTCATAAGGCAAGAGTTGTAAACTCCTTCAAGAGTTAGAATAAAGTAGAACACTCTACCACCTAATTCTTGATACTTTTCGTGTGCGAAACCTGCATAGAACTTAACTTTCTTTTTGCCCATGTTAAAGCTTGCAGCATCGTCGCCGTTAAATTGAGCATAACCCTTTTCTAAGTAGTCATAACCTCTAAATACGAAGTCACCGTCAGGTCCGTCAGGTAAGAAGAAATCTTGTTCTAACACCTTATGGAATTCGCCGTAGTTACCCCAAACTGTATCAGAAAGTCTAAATCCGATAGAAATTGGGTAATATTCGCCACCAGTAGCAGCTAACTTAGTAGGTCTAAAGTAGAATAGCATCCACTTTCCTAAATATTCGTTCCACATAACTGACATATTAGATGCAGGTTCGTTTTTGCCACTTGCTAAAACAAAACCAACTTCGTCGTTGTTAATTGCTTTTAAGCCTTCAGTACCCTTCTTCCAGATAGGTTGGTTAGGGTTGTTACCTCTGTTACCACAGAAATATTCGTATTCATCAAATTTTTCGATATTTTCGTAAGCAACTCTTGCAACTTTGATACCGTTTTGACGACCACTTCTTCTACCGAAAACGTAAACGTATCCGTCTTTACCGTCAATTGGGTAACATTGAGAAAAATATGGAGCAACTCTTTCTTCAGCGTTAGGAATTTTAGCTTTTGCTTCTGCTAAAATTTGTGGAGTAATGTCTGCTTCAGTTTCAATACCCATATAAGTTGCTTCATCCCAATCTTCTGCTGCTGAATATAAAGCATAATTAAAGTAATCAGTTTTGCTAGCAGTTGGGAACCAAGTTAAGTCGTGTACTCTTTCAAAAGTTTGACAGTTGTCAGTTGACTTAATAACACCTTGGTAGTTAACCTTCCAAGTACCACCAGCACCGAAATATCTGATTGATTCATAATAAATATATACGTTACCGTTAAGTTCAATTGCACCTTGTGGAATTTTAGTTCCTTCAACACCAGTTGCTACACAAATAGATCTATCCCAGTGTTTACCTTCGATAACTGCTTCGGCTTGGTCTGAACCACCTCTCCACCAGTCGTCGTAAGTTAAACCGTCTGCTAGGTTATAGTCCTTACTAATAGCCATAACGCTACTACGCCAGTTAGAACCTCTATCTTGACCGTCAGGGGTTTGAGCACGACCAGTACCATAAGTATCACCGTAAAGAATATACATTGTATTATTCTTACTGTTATAGAATGGAATACCAAGGTCAGTACCACCAACGTCGTCATTCATAAACTTTGTGTGATTTCTTGAATCGTAACGGAATGTTGCGCCACTATCACTAACAGCATAAGGGTTATCGCCAGTAATAAGTTCAACGCCGTCAACACTCATAATATAACTATCTCTAGTATATTTACTAAGTCTTGTTTCGTCTATCCCTTGAGGTGCTGGAGTAGAGCAACCAACAACGGCAAAACCCATCACTAAGCAAAGCGATAAAGCTAGTGCTTTTACGTGTTTTTTCATTTTCATTTTCTCCTTCTATTTATTTTTATTTATACATACAGTTATTATATCATAAAAAAATGATATATTTTAAATAATTTTACCAATTGACAAGATTTGTTAAATAATGATGACAAGATTTGTTAAATTTATAAACACCCACAATATTCAGTAAAATACTAATAAAAACGGCTATTATATGTTTTTTTATTTAATAGGACAGTTGTCATTTTGGCTTTTTGGTTATTAACCTTATTAATTAAAATACTTATTCTTTTTTAATAAAAATATAAGCAAAAAAGCTTTCAGCAATTTTGCCAAAAGCTTTTTATTTTTTATTAATTATTCAAGTTCAACTTTCACCAAAACGGTATTGTAAATAGGGTTAGTTATTGAAACTATTAGATAGAAAATTTTTCCGTTTTCTTCTTGGAATTTTTCGTGTCCACAAGCGCCATAGAATACTGAGTTAGGTCTTTTAAATACCCAATCAACACCGATAAAAGAGTGATGTTCTCCGTCCTTTGTAAACAATGATTTATCGAAAATTTGATGATATTCGCCATAATTACCCCAAATAGTATCTGATAGTCTAAAGCCCATAGAATTATCGTAAATTTTATTACCTTCTTCATCAAATTTTGCAGGTCTAAAGTAAACGAACATCCACTTTTTCAAGTACTCATTCCACATAACGGTCATATTAGAAGTAGGTTCGTTTTCGTTAGTTGCTAAAATAAAACCAACCGTGTCGTTGTTAATAGCCTTCAATCCCTCGTAACCCTTTATCCAAATAGGTTCTCCGTTATCGTCGTTACCACAGTAATATTCGTGCTCAGCAAACTTTTCAATATCCTCATATTTTACCCTTGCAACCTTAACACCCGTGTGACGACCTGGCTTTCTACCAAATATATAAATATATCCGTCCTTACCGTCAGTAGGAATACATTGTGCAAAATAAGGGTTTTCTCTTTCCTTTGCCCTATCAATCTTAACGTCGGTTGGGTTTCCCCAGTAATCCCACGTTGCAGTTTCATAAGCGTAATCAAAAAATTCGTCGGTAGTTGAAGGGAACCAAGTTAAATCGTGTACTCTTTCCCACGTTTTACAGTTATCGGTTGATTTAAAAACACCTTCGTAATTAACGTACCACGTACCAGGCGTACCCCAAGTTCTAATTGCCTCACAATAAACGTAACAAGTTCCGTTTACTTCAATACCTGCTTGGTGAATTTTAGTTCTTTCTTTTAACTCTTCTCTAGGGAAGTGTTTGCCGTCAGAAACTGCACGCGCATATCCGTCGTTTTTTCCTTCCGTGTACCAACCGTCAAATTCAAAACCATTAGACAAATTCTTATAATCTCTACTATACGCTAAAGTGTTTGAACGCCATCTAGTAAGTCCAGAACCACGTTCACCAAAAGTATCACCAAAAATCACGTACATATTATCATCTTTGGAGTTATAAAAAAGAGCGCCAAGGTCAGTACCCCAAACGTCTGCCTCAGGAAATTTACGATGGTTTCTAGTATCAATTATCTTTTCTTCATCAGTAAGTTCTTTTCTTGAATATATTCTACCCGTTAAGAACTCAACGCCCTCAACCTTTTTAACAAGTTTGTCCATAAATTCTCCTATCTTTAGCATTATTTAAATAACTTATTTATTATATAATATTTTAAAGATTTTTTCAACCCAAATTGTCTTTAAAAAAAAGAAAAAGATGAGAAATCATCTTTTTCTTT